>JAKAHR010000044.1 GCA_021825365.1 Nitrospirota bacterium
GGGTGCTGACGAATGAGCCGCTGTGGCCGTGGCCGATGGAGGACAGGATATACAGGGAGACGGGTATCAGCGTTACCCATGAGGCGCAGGGCGGCCTCTGGAAGACCCTCGAAGGCGTCTATGCCGGCCTGCCGGTTTCTTCTCCTGCGGTCGATGCAACAGCGCCCTCAACCCCTGCGGGCATAACCGCTACGGCGGTTTCCTCGACGCAGGTGAACCTTAGCTGGAGCGCCTCGACGGACGACGTCGGTGTTGCAGGGTATAAGGTGTTCAGAAACGGCGTACAGATAGCGACCACCCAGGCGACAAGTTATGCCGACGCAGCGCTTACCCCCTCGACGGTGTATGCATATAAGGTATCGGCCTACGATGCGGCCGGCAATACCTCTGCACAGTCAGGACAGGTGACGGTGACGACCCAGGCTGCGCCTGACACCCAGGCCCCCTCGACCCCGGTATTGAGCGCAAGCGTGGTCTCTTCGACGCAGGTGAACCTTAGCTGGAGCGTCTCGACGGACAACGTCGGTGTTGCAGGGTATAAGGTGTTCAGAAACGGCGTACAGATAGCGACCACCCAGGCGACAAGTTATGCCGACGCAGGGTTGACCGCCTCGACGGTATATGCGTATAAGGTGGCGGCCTACGATGCGGCCGGCAACACCTCCGCACAGTCAACACAGGTCTCCGCGACGACTACTGGGGTCAACGGTTATGTCATTGTGAAGGCAAAGGGGAACTATATCGCCGGAGTATGGTCGAAGATGGAGATCTGGATCAACGGCAGCAGGGTCCAGACGGTGACCGTGGACAGCGCGACGTACAAGGACTATCAGGTATCGGTAAATACAAAGGTTCAGAACATGGACGTCGTGTTCATCAATGATTACTATAGTTCCACCAAGGGTGACCGGAACCTCTACGTGAGTTCTGTGACCGTCAACGGAGTGGTTATCCTGTCGAATGCGGCGGGTGTTTGGTATGACAGGGGCTCCGGCAAGTATGCATTTGACGGCAAGGATGTGATCGCCGGGCAGGAGACCATGTCCTGGAACGGTGCCCTGAGGTTCAAGATTATGTAATAAGGCGACCTTGTTCTTTACCCCTGCGGCTTCAGGGCAGCGGGAAGGAGACAGCAGCCCGGGTCAAAAACCGGGCTGCTGTCTCCTTTTTTGTCCCTGTCTCAGGATATTCCCTGCCCGTTAATGATATTCAGCGGGGTCTTGCAGAAGAGTTCCTCCGCCCGGAGCTTCCCGAACTCAGCGGCAACGGCCGCGAAGGCGGCCGAAAGGACGGGCGGTCTGTTCCGGGGGTCGTGTGCATCCGATGCTACGACGTGAATAAGCCCCTGCCTGATCATCTCGAAGACCTTCCGCCGGACGCCTTCCCCGAAATGGTTTGTTATGCTCATCGCAGTTGCCTGAAAGCATGCCCCGCTCCGGCTGAGCCTCTTCATGAGAGAAATGTCGCGGAGGAATGCGGCATTTCGTTCGGGATGGGCGAAGAGCGGGACGACGTCCTGTGCGCGGAGGTTCTTCAGGATCAGCTCAAGGGTATCCATCGACGGGATGCCGAGGGCCGGAAGTTCGATGAGAAGGTGTGTCTTATCGTTGAGAAGGGGAAGGCACTGACGGCCAGCCGTATCAAGCAAGTCTCTGCTTATCCTGATCTCGGCGCCGGGGTAAATCGGATAGCCACCTCTCGATGTCTTGAGCAACGCCGTCGCATGACGGATTGTTTCGCGAGAATTGTCGTAGACTCCGCGTATGACATGGGGCGTGGCGACGATGCCCGCGACGCCGTCCGACTCCGCAACGTCGATCATCCGCAGCGCCTCATCCGTCGTTGCGGCCCCTTCATCAAGCCCGGGGAGTATGTGGCAGTGGATGTCGAAGAATTCTCCGGGCACGGGTATGTTTCTCTATGAGCCGGCGGCGTTTATCATGAGACTATCAGGCGCCTACTCCTTGAAGTACGATGAGTAGTAATAGTTATAGGAGCCGTACTTGAGGTCCTGCCCCTTCACCCCGTTGAGGACAACCCCCAGGAGTTTCGAATTGATGTCGTGGAAGAGCTTCCTCGCTTCGACGAGCGCCTTGCGCGGCGTCGAACCGGATTTTGCAACGAGGACCGTGCCGTCGACGATGCTGCTCAGGAAGAGGGGATCTGCAAGTCCCATGATCGGGGCCGCGTCGATCACGATGAAATCGAAGGTCCCGGAAAGGATATCGAGAAGGTCCTGCATACGGGCGGAAACGAGCAGTTCCGACGGGTTCGGCGGGACCGGCCCTGAGGTGATGATGCTCAGGCCCTTTATGCGGGTCTGTTTGATCACGCTGGTGTGAAGCGACGGAAAATCGATGTTACCCGAAAGGAGGGTCGAAAGTCCTACCGTGTTGTCTATGCCGAGGGCGTGATGGAGCCGCGGCCTTCGCAGGTCCGCGTCGATGAGGACCCCCTTTGCCAGCGATTCGGTCAGCGCGGACGCCGTATTGATCGAGACGGTGCTTTTCCCGACCTTCTCCTCACAGCTTGTAAAGAGGATCGTTTTGGGCGGCTTCTCTGAGGAGGACAGGAGGATGAAGGTGCCCAGGGAGCGAAACGCCTCTGCGACCGGCCCGCTACTGCCGGGCGAGGCTACGAGTGGCCGGTGGGAATGGCCGGACGCGCTGGATGCGGGCAGCATCTTTGAAGGCGATGTCGCCGGGGGCAGACCCATGTGAGGGATGAGCCCGAGGGTCGGGATCCTTACCCAGCGTTCGAGATCGCGTGTATCCTTGACGGTGTTGTCGAAGTATTCAATCACAAAGGTGAGTCCCACGCCTCCCGCCAGTCCCAGGAATATCGACAGGAGGAGATTGAAGATGATGTTGGGCTTATAGGGAAATGCCGGTGAGAGTGCCTTGTCGACCACCTGAATATTGGTCGCCGTGCTCATGGTGGAGACGCCGATCTGGTTCAGCTTCTGAAGGAGGGTGTTGTGAAGCTCCTTGTTCACATCAACTTCACGCTTGAGCGTCATGTATTCGACGCTCTTCTGCTGGAAATCGAGGACCTTCTGCTTCTGGGCCTCGACGACCCGGTTGAGATGGGCCTCCTTCCTGAGGGCGGCATGATAGTCGGATTCCAGGGATGTGGTGATGCTCGCCTTCTCCTTTTCCATCCTGTCCTTCAGGGAGTCCATCTGGCTCCTGAGACTCTTCATCTTCGGATAATCCGCCGTGTATGTCCGGGAAAGATTGAAATATTCCGCCTCAAGGGTCGCATGCTCCCGCGCGAGCCCCTGAATAAGGGGGTTGTTGAGGACTACCGGGTTTTCGGGACCCGACTCCTTTATCTGCCGGTAGAGCGCCTCCTTTTGGATCCGCTCGGAAGAAACCGAGCTCAGGGAGGCCGAAAGCTCGGAGAGTTTCTGATTGTTGATGCTCAACTTGTCGCTATCTACAAAGATGATCGCATTGCGTGCTGCGTACTGGTTCAGCATCCGCTCCGAGTCCTCGACCTTCTTCTTCGTGCTTTCGACCTGTGTTTCGAGGAAGTCCCTGGCCTGCTTGCTCGCATGGATCCTGCTGTCGAGGTCGTACTCTATATACGCCTCGGCAACGGCATTGGTAACGGCCGCTGAAACCTCGGAACTGTTTGCCTCAAAGCTCACCTTGACGAGCTGGGAGTTCTTTATCGGTGAAACAGTGAGACGGCTGATAAGAGAATTCGAAAGGTACAGGGGAACGTCGGTGGCAGGAGCTGCTGCCGCCTGAGAGGCGGTCTCCCGCCGCTCTGTGGTGAAGACAGACGCGAAGGCCTTCAACGGGCCGAGGAGCGTCTCCGACAGTACCGACCACTTGCTCGGGGCCGGAAGGAAGTCCTTGCGCTTGCCGAGGGAGAGTTTCTTGACGACGCGCTCAGCCAGAGCCCGGCTCTTGAGAAGTTCATACTGCGTCTGGTAGTAATCGACGCCGGGCTGGCCGATGTCGAGCCCCTGCACGGTGAGGGCGCTTGATGTCTCCTTGTCGATCTTGATGATCACGGTCGATTTGTAGACCGGGGTCATCATCAGGGACATGAGCATCGTGAGGATAAAGACCGCAAAGAGAAAGGCGGCCACGACCTTTTTCCTCCTGAGGACGATGCTGACATAGTCCCGCAGGTGCGCCTCTTCTTCGGCCCCGAAATCCGGGGAATCACGCCGCTGCGGGGCTGGATATACCTTTGCCTCGTACCTCTGTACCGGATAGACCGTCTGATCTTCCTTTTTGTTATCGCCTTCCATGGCAGCCTCCCTACAAGCCCCCGTACTTGCCGAGGCTGAAGAAGCCGAAGTTGAGCGTGCCGGCGATTCCCTTGACGAAATTCTTGAAGCCGCTTGACGGCACGATGATGACATCCTTGTCCTTGAGCTCGATGTCCGCGCCTTTTCCGCTCAGGGAGTCATCGTAGTTGACGGTCAGGACCTCCCTTTCCGGTTTTCCGTTGTCCCGGTAGATCTTGATGTCATCACTCTGTGCCTCGTACGCCAGCCCCTTCGCCATGCTGATCGCCTGGGTGAGCGTCATCCTTCCCTTGAGGGGAAACGATCCGGGGCTTTTGATTGCCCCGTCCACAAAGAAGATGCCGCTCTGGGGCACGTGTATCTTGTCGCCGGACAGGAGCTGTATGTTGAACTCGGTGTGTCCCTTTACCAGTATCTCGCTCAGGTCGATGACGAGGGTTTCGAGCGTTGCGGCTTCGTTGCTGCCGCCTGTTTTGGATTCGCGCTGGACGATGCAGATATCGGCCGCCTCATTGGTCGTCCCTCCGGCCATGGAGAGGAGGTCGAGCAGGTTGCGCTGGCCGGAGACGTAGTAGACGCCGGGGGTCTTGACCGCACCCAGAACGGTGATCTGCTGGCTGCGGTATTCCTTCACAAAGACACTCACGACTGGTTCTGTCAGAAATTTCTCGAGTTTCCGGGCCAGGAGGCCTTCGAGCTGGGCGACCGTCAAGCCGCCTGCCTGCACCTTGTCGATGAGCGAAAGCCTTATATAACCAGAGGCATTGACCCGCAGGATCGCATTGAGCTCCGGAGCCCGGAATATGGAGATCTCCAACAGGTCCTCCGGGCCTATGGTATAGTCGGACGCAGCCGGTGACTGGAGCTTGCCGGGCTTTGTCGGTATCACATTCCCGTTGCTCCGTGCCGCGGGGGAGGCCTGCTGGATCACGCTGGCGGCGCGCTGCTGGCTGTTGCCGGCGCACGACGTCAGCAGGAGGAGAAAGAACAGCGAAAGGAAGAACAGGGTCTCGGCGAGCTCATTGTTGATGATGAGCCGGATAGTTATCTTCTTTCTCAGCATCGGCACGATTGTCTCACCCCCCGGGTCTTCCCGCGTATCCAGAACGTCTGTTGAATGGCGCATATCCATGGTAATAATGTGTGCAAGGCGTGTGCCATTATCACGAATGCTCTTTATCCCCCTGGCGGCGCATCAGACCGCTAAAGGGCGGATAAGGGAACCCCGGAACAAAGAAGGATACCCCTATCATGAACGCCTCTCCTCTTCTCTGGAAACCTGGGGAGATTGTCTGCCCGAAGTCCGTCTCCGGCAATAGGGGGTGTTTCCTTTCGCTACACCTGTACCTGCCTGTTCCGATATTGTTCCCGATGGACACACCCGCAGGCACCTTATCTCCGGACCACCGGCTGCAAGCCTTGCCCGGGCTGTCTCAGGATGCACCTACGAGACGGTCCAGGACAGCCACGATGTTCGGGTCGTACATGCTGCCGGAGTTCTTCCTGATTTCGCCGAGAGCATCAAGCCGGGTGAAGGGCTCCGGACGGTACGGCCTGCCGGCTGTCATCGCACAGAAGGAGTCGGCAACGGCGAGTACGCGCGAGATGAGGGGTATCTGTTCACCCCGCAGCCCGCAGGGGTAGCCTGACCCGTCATACGCCTCGTGGTGGTGCAGGATCGCCCTCTTCACGTCAGCAGACGATTCGAAGCCCTCCAGGAGGCTGACGGTGGTGTAGGGATGGGCCTTCAGACAGAGCGTCTCTGAGGGGAGAAGGGTCTTTTTCTGCATGACCGACTCATCGAGGGCCGAGAGCCCGAGGTCGTACACCAGCGCCGCGTAGCATGCCTTCATATTCTCTATATCACCCGACCCGAGCTGCTCCATGATCTCCAGCACGAGCCCGGTCATGTTGTCGGACTTCTTGGGGTATCTCCTGAGCGCCCGCAGGAGGTCTTCGAAGGGCGCTGCGTGCTGACGGGAAAAGCCGCCGCGGATCTCCGCAAACGCGAGGCCTGCGAGAAATGACGTGAGCCTCTCGGCGAGGACCGATGCGACGAGGAAATCCTGCCTGGTGAAGGGCCGCGCGGAGCGCTTGTGGTTGAGGTTGAGCACCCCGATCACCCTGCCGCGCGACTTCAGCGGCACGGAGAGCAGGGACTTCGTGGAGTAGCGGGCAGAGCGACGTCCTCCGAAGAGGGGGTCGTTCTCGATGTCTTCGATCATGACCGGCTTGCCCTCCCGGGCGACCCATCCGGCGATGCGCTCCCCGACGTTTATGCGCACCCTCCTGATAGCCTCGCTGTTTTGTCCCTTTGCCGCGCGAAGGACCAGTTCTCCGGTCATCTCGTCTGCGAGCATGACAGAGCAGGCCTCCACATCGAGGATCTCCGAGACGCAGTCCAGGTAATGGTCGAGGAACATGTCCGCCATCGCCTCATTCTTTTGGCGTGAACTGCCCGGGATGATGAGGGAGACAAGACAGGTATCGGCCGTGTTCTCGGCGCGGATCGCCCAGCCGAGGCTTTCAGCCGCCTTCCAGGCGAGATTCAGTTTCAGCCTCTCCTCCTGGTCGCTCGGCGTAAACAGATAGCAGAGGTCGATCTCCGGCAGCCGCCGGGCAAGGGTGATGTAGACGGAGACGAAGTCAGTCTCCCGTATGCCGATCTTCACGGTGTCCCCCTGCTCCACATAGCTCAGGAGCCCCTCGAGGAGGTTGATCAGGAGATGGACGACGAGCATCCGGTCCCCCACGATATCGCCGACCGGCTGGTCCGCGTCCACGACGACTGCTGCATTCAGCGGCAGGAGCCGTGCCGCCAGCGCGGCGGACGAGGTCACGTCTCTCACCAGGGCGGCGATGTTGAGGAAGTCGCTCCTCGGCGTGTGCTTCTCGCCGTCGGCCCTGAGGAAGGTGAGCAGATTTTCGACGATGCCGATCAGCTTCGTCGTCTCGGTCGAGATGATGGAGCAGAACTCATGCTGTTCAACGGGGCTGATATGGGGAGTCTTTCTCAGGTAGAATATCGCCCCGTTGATCGAGTTCAGAGGGGTGCGCAGTTCGTGGGACATGCGCATCAGGAATTCGGTCCTGACTATTTCGTCCTCTACGAGCTTTTTGCCGGTCTCCCGGAGGGCGACGGAGCCCAGCCGCAGCTTTTTCACGAGGGAGGCGTTTTCGACCGCAACGGCCGCCTGGCCGGCGATCGTCCTGATCAGCGCGAACTCGTTGTCACTGAAGGACCCGCTTCTCTTGTCATTGACGTTCAGGACCCCCAGGAGCTTCTTCCCGCTCAGGACCGGGCAGGAGATGAAGGACCGGGAGAGGTAACGGTTTCTTTTCAGATCCCGGAACCGCTCATCGCGGTCGATGTCATCGACGAGCACCGGCTCGCACAGGAGGGCGACCCTGCCCGCGATCCCCTCGCCGACCTGTATGCGGTAATTCCTGCTTGAGGCAAAGTCCATGCCCCGCGCAGCGCAGACGCGCAGCTCGCCGGATTCATCCAGGAGGAGAAAGGACCCCTTCTCCGCGCCGGCGTACGTGACAGCCAGGTCGAGCATCAGGTTGGCTATCGCCGGGATGTTGTCGGAGAGGGCGACGGCGGCCGTCACCTGTTCGATGACCGAGAGCATCTCTTCGCTGCCTGCGGGTTGTTTTGTCAGGGCCACGTTTCCAAGCATCGCCGTAACGGTCTACTCCCTTCCGCCCTGCCGGGAGGCGGCAACCGCGCACGCGGACGGTCCTGCTCCGGATAGCGCCGTCATACCCTCACCGTGCAGTCTTTTCCGAGCCGTTTGGCCCGGTACAACGCCCTGTCGGCATCGAGGATGAGGTTGTCGAGAGGGTCGCCGCAGCCGGGGTAGGTGGCGACCCCGACGCTGACCGTGATCGCATCCTTCGGGAATTTCCTCCAGGCGGGGACGAGGCGCTCCCTGATACTCTCCCTGATCCGCTCGGCGACGTGGTATGCCTCTGCTGCCGATGTGCCGGGCATGATGATGGTGAATTCCTCGCCTCCGAAGCGCGTGAGGACGTCGTGTATCCTGATTATGTTCGCCATGGTCGTCGCTATTTCCCTGATGATGCGGTCCCCTGCGATATGCCCTTCAGAATCGTTGAAGAGCTTGAAGTCATCGATGTCCACCATGGCAAGCGACAGGTCGTGGCCGTACCGGCGGGCCCTCTGGTATTCTTCTTCGAGCCTGGCATCGAAATACCTCCTGTTGAATATGCCGGTAAGGGGATCGGTAAAGGAGAGGGCCCTCATCTGTCGGGCCTCCTGCCGGCACTGGGCGAGTTCGAGCAGGACCGTCGCCTGCTGTGAAAACAGGGTGAGGACGGAGAGGTCCTCCAGGGTAAAGGCGGCTCCGGTGGCCTTGTCGGAGACATTGAGTATGCCGAGTATCCTGTCGGCGATCTTCAGGGGCATGCTGATGCAGGAGGTTGTCTTGAAGTGCGGCTTGACAGCGGGCACATATTCCCTGAGCCGCTCCTCCGTGGTGATGACGAGCGCCTCCCCGCTTTCGTAGACACTCCCGGCGATACCCTGGCCGGCCCTGACGCTGTCGCAGGCGACGGCCGGTCTTGTCCTGCCCCTGGCCGCGCTGACGGTCAGGGCGTCGTCCTGGCCCGGCAGCATGAGCGAGCAATTCTCGGCATCAACAAGGCTTGCCGCTTCATCGACGATGGCATCACAGAGGATCTTCCAGTCGCTGTGCTTGAAAAAGAGGGTGCTGATCTTCAGTGCGATCAGGCTCACGGTTGCCGCCTTGCGCTCGGTATCTTCGCATCGTCCCCGTAGCCAGCAGAGCGGCCCGGCGTGTCTGCAGACGTGTCGTACAAAGTCCGCGGCCCGTGCATCGAGGGCCGCATTGAAGATCGCGATAAATCCGAAGAAGCCGCGGCCGGAGGTGATCGGAAAGAGGGTAACGGTGCGGAGTTCTTCCGGCATGCCCGCCTTCCTCAACTCCCCGCAGTTGCGGACAGACAGGGGGGAGGGATATCCGGCCTGATGGAAGGAGAGACCGGCAGTCGAAAATTCGAACCCGTCTACCGCCTTCTTATAGGTTCCTGCCGAGGCAACAGCCGTGCAGGTGCCGTTGTTGCGCCTGAAGAGAGCGACCGTGTCCGCATCGAGGGAGGTGACGACGAGAGAGACGATATCCTGCCAGACGGTCTGTGGCGATATGTTTGCCAGCATGTCTTCAGCAACGGTAAGGCTGTGGTTCTCGAGGGGGGCGGATCTCATGCTGTCGGATTTTGCAAGATGCGTGCCTCTTTAGAATGGGTCTTGGCCTGAATCTTCCTGATTTGCAAAGATATTAGGTCTGAATCCATCGGATAAATCAGGAGAATGGAGGGTCGTTTCGAAACAAAATATGATAATTAGAACTATAGATAACCTTATAATGATCCTTGACAAGAGTGGCCGATAAGCGTACATTCAGGGAGAGGATACAATGCCGCATATGATCACAGCAAGAAAGCAGAGAGAATACGCCCGGCGGGCGTTCAGCGATACGATAGAATATCGTGTAACCGACCGTTTTCACGATAAGATATTCCTCGGCGCCGCCGTCAATATAAGCGAATCCGGCATGTGTATTTATACCTTTGACCGCCTTGCTGAGGGTGAGACGATCGAGATAAACAAGAGGCTGCCCGTTGCGTGCAAAAAGGCGACAGTCAAGTGGGTCAAGGCGTATTCAGGGGATTTCTACAAGGTGGGACTCAGGTTCGTACCGTAGATTCTCTCGTCCTCAATACCCCCGTATATACAAAAGCGATGACATTTTAGCAGCGTTCTCTTCCGGGTTGTGTCCGCAGGGAGCAAAACAGGTGTCTCCATCTGATGCGATCTGATCCCGGCGGGTTTCGCTTTTTACGGCGGCATGCAGCGAAGAGGAAAGAAAAAGGGGCATGAGCCTCGTCTATTCTCCGGTCTTCATGCCTCTTCGTCCGGGACGTCAAGCCTCCGCATAGCAGAGGTCGTTGTCCGCGAACTGACAGTCGTCGGGCAGGATGGTCTGTTCTCCGTGACCAGGGATCGCCGTCTTGACCGCCTCGAGCGTCCCGGGCTCGGCCTGGGTGACGGACGGGAAGGTGACCATTCCTTCTGTCAACAACGGCTTGAACAGCCTCTCCTCGAACTGATCCTCATACTTCACCTCCCTCCTGCTTATAGTATAACTCCGCACGATGAAGAGGGGCAGGGGCACAGGGCGGAGAAGATGAGCAGTATGCGGTCGTCTTGATCAGGCTGCACAAATAAATGTAATAATAGTACGTATATGGAAAAGGTCTCCTCTCCTGCCGTGGTGTGCCATGAGGGAGTGAATGCGACGCCTCCCGCTGATGCGATATGGTGCCGGCACTTCGAGTGCTACAAATATCTCAGCGTCTGCAAGAGATGCCGTGTCAGGATAAAATGCAGAAGCTTTCAGGACTACTGGTCCCCGCCGTTTGATTTCTAGCGGCTGCTGCAGCGATGTCAACGCCTCTTTCAGGCAGCCTCCCCTTCTTTCCCGTCTTGATCTTCCCTAACGCCACGGGCGAGTTTGGGATATCCCTTCCCTGCTAAAAATAAAGGGCCACGCCTGAGTTTCGGGCAAACAATTTGCATAACCTATTGACAATACACCGTGTAACCGGTAGAAGGTAAGAGGGAAAAGAATGTCTGAAGCGATCAGTAGGGTGAAAGACGATCTGCGGGCATCGCCGAAGAAATGGCTGGTCACCGGCGTCGCAGGCTTTATCGGATCAAATCTGCTCGAAGAGCTTATCCGTCTCGGCCAGACGGTTGTCGGTCTCGACAACCTCTCCACGGGCCACAGCCACAATCTGGAGGAGGTGCGTCAGGAGGTGGGGGCAGAGGCCTGGGAAAGATTCACCTTTATTAAAGGCGATATCCGCAATCTCACCGATTGCCGGACGGCATGCAGGGGTGTTGAGTTCGTGCTCCATCAGGCAGCGCTCGGTAGCGTGCCCCGGTCGATCGACGATCCGATAAGGACGCACCAGTCGAATATCGATGGTTTTCTGAACATGTTACTCTCCGCGCGGGACGAGGATGTCAAACGTTTCGTCTATGCTTCGTCTTCATCCACCTATGGAGACCACCCCTCTCTGCCCAAGCAAGAGGACGTCACGGGAAGGCCCCTGTCCCCGTATGCCGTGACGAAATGCGCCAACGAACTGTATGCCGGGGTCTTTGCGAAGAACTATGGAATCGAGTGCATCGGCCTGAGGTACTTCAACGTCTTCGGCAGGCGTCAGGACCCCAACGGAGCCTATGCGGCGGTGATCCCGCGGTGGATCGGCGAGATGCTCGCCGGCACACGGCCGACGATCAACGGTGACGGTGAGACGAGCAGGGATTTCTGCTACATCGACAATACCGTCCAGGCGAATCTGCTCGCAGCCCTTACGGTCGACCGGGAGGCGGTGAACCAGATATATAACGTCGCGGGCGGCGGCAGGACGACGCTGAACGAACTCTTCGGGATCATCAGGGATATGCTCGGGGAACATCAGCCGCGTGTCAGGGACATCGTCCCTCTCTACGGGCCGTTCAGGCCGGGAGATATACAGCATTCCCACGCTGATATAGCGAAGGCGGAGAGGCTCCTGGGATACGGGCCCGGCTTCGATGTGCCCAGGGGAATGGCCGAGACGCTGGCGTGGTTTTGCAGAAGGAATGATAGCGCGATCGTGAAATAATGTTGATTCCTGAACAGGGGGACTCACGGCAATGACAAACATAGCGGTTGTGGGCGCAGGGTATTGGGGGAAGAACCTCCTGCGCAATTTCCAGGAACTCGGCGCCCTGCATGCGGTCTGCGACAATGACCCGCATAATCCGAACCTGTCGCCGTATGGTGACAAAAAATCATATACGGACTACGAGTTGGTCCTCGGCGATCCGGATATCGATGCGGTCGCCATAGCGGCCCCGGCGTGCATGCATTACGAAATGGTAAGAAAGGCGCTGGAATCCGGCAAGGACGTGTATGTCGAAAAGCCGCTCGCGCTCAGGGTCGGTGAGGGGCAGGCCCTGGTCGAGCTTGCGGAAAAGACGAAGAGGATACTGATGGTCGGCCACATCCTCCAGTATCATCCCGCCGTCATCAGGCTCAGGGAGCTGATTTCGTCCGGTTCACTCGGCAAGATAGAGTACATCTACTCCAACCGCCTCAATATCGGGAAGCTCAGGACCGAAGAGAATATCCTCTGGAGCTTCGCGCCGCACGACATTTCGACGATCCTGATGCTCCTCGGAGAAGAGCCGGTCGCCGTGTCCGCAAGCGGGGGGGATTACCTGAACAGGGGGATATTCGACACCACGCTTACGCTGCTGGAATTTGCCAACGGCGTGAAGGGGCACATCTTTGTAAGCTGGCTCCACCCCTTCAAGGAGCAGAAGCTCGTTGTCGTCGGGTCAAAGGGTATGGCGGTCTTCGATGACGTCAGCAGGGAGAAACTCTTCCTGTACCCGCACTCGATAGAGTGGAAAGAGGGGAAACCGATCGCGCATAAGGCCGAACACCAGGTGGTCCCCTTTGAGCCGGCGGAGCCTCTTCGGGAGGAATTGCGCCATTTCATCAACTGCATACAGACCCGGGAGCAGCCGAGGACAGACGGGAGGGAGGGTCTTCAGGTGCTGAAGGTCCTCGACAGGGCCGAGAAGTGCCTCAACAGAACACCTGAAAGAAGAGGGGGCAGTGAGGCCCCCGGCAGTGCTCTTTCGGCGGCCGGCGTCTCGGTGCACGAGAGTGCGTACATCGACCCGGGTGTTGCGGTCGGAAGGGGGAGCAAGGTCTGGCACTTCAGTCATGTGCTGAAGGGGTCCAGGATAGGCAGGGATTGCTCGATCGGCCAGAATGTCGTTATCGGGCCGAATGCCCTGGTCGGCGACCATGTGAAGATACAGAACAATGTCTCCGTCTATGAAGGCGTAGAGCTCGAGGACCACGTCTTCTGCGGTCCTTCCATGGTCTTCACGAATGTCTACAATCCGCGCAGCGAAATACCCCGCATGAAGGAGATGAGGAAGACCGTCGTGAGAAGAGGCGCCACGATAGGCGCCAACGCCACCATCGTGTGCGGCAATACCGTCGGGCAGTATGCCTTCATCGGCGCCGGGGCGGTCGTAACGAAGGATGTGCCTGATTATGCGCTTGTAATGGGCAACCCGGCGAGGCAGGCCGGCTGGATCTGCCGGTGCGGCGAAAAGCTCGCGCTGCGCCGGGACAAGGCGGTCTGCGGCGTCTGCGGTTCTGGTTACGTGATGAAGGACAAGCTCCTGGTGGTTGTGGGGAGGTCGCGGAAAAAGGTCAGGCAGCCGGCTGATCACTGATGGCCGGCCCCTGTCCGATGAAGATCATTACCGTTGTAGGCGCACGCCCCCAGTTTATCAAGGCAGCCGCCGTCAGCAGGGAGATAGCCAGGCGTCCGGCGATCAGGGAGATCATCGTCCACACGGGACAGCATTTTGATCGCAACATGTCGGAGATCTTTTTCGAAGAGATGGAGATCCCGAGGCCCGCATACCATCTTGAAGTCAATTCCCTGGGCCATGGGGCGATGACCGGCAGGATGATCGAAAAGATAGAGGAAGTCCTTCTGCAGGAAAGACCTGACATCCTGATGGTATACGGGGACACCAACTCGACCCTGGCCGGGGCGCTTGCCGCCAGGAAGCTCCACGTCAGGGTGGTGCACGTAGAGGCGGGCCTGCGCAGTTTCAATATGCGTATGCCGGAGGAGATCAACCGGATCCTGACAGACCGGATCAGCGACATCCTCTGCTGTCCCACGGAAACCGCCGTCGAAAATCTGAGAAGAGAGGGGTTCGGGAACTTCCCGTGTTCCATCGTCAGGACAGGCGACGTGATGCAGGATGCGGCGTTGTACTACGGCGCCCGGTCAGCCGATAAGAGCACCATCATCCGGGATTTGAGGCTTGCGGACCGTGAATACGCCCTCTGCACCATCCACCGGGCCGAGAACACGGATGATCCCGCCAGGCTGAAGGGTCTCTTTTCCGCGCTCCTGGAGATCGGAAACGACCTGCCGGTTGTTATGCCTCTTCATCCGAGGACGCAGAAATTGGCCGCGGCCCTGGGGCCCAGGCTATCGGGAGACGATCGTCTGATAATACTCCCGCCGGTTGGATATTTCGATATGATCGAGCTGCTGAAACGTACGGCGATCGTCCTGACTGATAGCGGAGGCCTCCAGAAGGAGGCGTATTTCTTCAGGAAGATATGTCTTACGCTGCGGGAGGAAACCGAATGGACCGAGCTGGTCGACTGCCACGTCAATGTCGTGGTGGGCGCGGAGAAAGACCGCATAGTCCATGCCTTTCGAGAGGCCGTTCATGCCCCCCTGCCTCCCTGCGCTTCCCTGTACGGAGACGGCAATGCCAGTGCATTGATCGTCGATGCCCTCTCCGGCTGAACCGGCATCAGTTCAATGACATGCTGAGCCATGATATGTGCCTTACGGCTTCAGCCTGATCATATATACCATGCCGAGATAGGCATCCCCCTTATGCACGGGGACCATAAAGAAAAGGCCTTCCTTCCCCTCGGCAAGAGGGGTCTCGAAGGAACTCTCCTTTTTTTCTGCAAGCGCCTTCAGGATATAGGGTGAGGACGGCGTCTTCAGGGAATGGAAGTCAAAGTTCACCGGGCTGTTTTCTTCGGGGCATCCGTAGCGGTTGATACCCAGCTGGTCGACCCATTGGATTGCGTATATCCCGTTATGGTCCGCATAGAACTTCCTGAATATGCCCTGAATCTTCTCTTTGTTGTTTCCGGATAACGCCTCCTTCAGTCCGGTGTCTCCTGCCAAGTCACGCAGCGACTCCTCAAAGGACTTTATCCCGAGTTCCGAAAGGTCTCTCCTGGCATGAGAGCCGTCTTCTGCCAGTGTGTGCGTCACGACAAGTCGCCATTCCGTTTCATGGAGGACGGCTGTTGTCCAGTAGGCCTCTTTTTGCACCGGCTTTTTCAGTCCTGTTCCGAGGTATTCATACCTGCCTGAGCCGCTCCTTTCTTTGGAGATCGTCATCCCCAGGGAAAGGAGGCTGGGGAAGGGTGTATAGATCGGGTCATCGAAGAGCATCCTGCCGACCTCTTCTTCGTCAGGGTCGTAGATTATCCTGCCGTCCTTTTGCATAGCCCAGATATCAACCGGCAGCCCCCGAACAAGCGGCGTTGCAACGCCTGATATAAGAGACTCCGGCCTGATAAGGATGCTGACAGCACCCATGAACTCCCCCTCAGCAGCAAAGACAGGGTGCTCGATATCAACGGCATCAAAGCCCTCTACGGTCCTGAATACCTTACTGAAGACCGGTCTTTTCGTCTCGCGAAGACGGATCACCTGTTCCTGCTTGCTTATGTCTGAGCCCTCGAATTTGTGGTACTCCCCCGGTTCGATGGTGATCATCCTGCCGGAGCGGTGGACTGCGGCGCAATCTATCGCATAAGGGGTGGACCGGCAAAGATCGAGAAGGATCTTCCTCGCCCCCGGCCCCTGAAGGCCTGTCTCTGAAAGCTTCTTTGCCGCCTTTGCGAGGCCGGCGTCTGTGTGCTGCAGTTTGAGGGTAACCTCTTTCTCCAGTTCAGAAAGGATAAGCGGCATGGTATCTCCGGCAGCGGCAGCTCCCGCAGAGGCGGCTTCAGCGACTCCGATGGCAAAGACCCAGCCGGTCACCGGCGACCGTTTATAGAATACGGTCTTTTCGCCATGGAAATCGTATCTCACGACCCCCTCCTGCCTTGAGAGCATCTCCTGTACCGCCTCTTTCAGGGTCCTGCTGCCCATGTCAGAGGGAAAGGCAAAGAGCAGGCTTGATACCCTGTGGAGTGAAGTCTGCCCCTTCGCATCGAGGGCATAAATGACCATCTCTTTCGGCAGGGCCATCACCTCCTGGAGCTTCCTGCTCACTTCATCTGCAGATAGCGAAACTCCCAGCCCGCCGGTAACTTTGCCGCCCTTCCGTATGGGCACCGCGATCACCGCAGCCCTCATTCCGGTGGACCTGCTGATGACGAGGTCTCCTGCCACATCCTCACCCGCCATGAGCCGGGAGAAATAGGGCCGGTCGCTGATGTCCTGCTCCTGCAGTCCTTTTTCGACGGTATAGTAGCGGCCATCGGTACGGGCGTACCACACTGCCGCCGGATGTATTCCACTCGTATTGAATCCGGCAAGCAGATCCTTCATGACATTCCAGTCACCGCTTGCCGCCTCTTGCGTAAGAGAGAGGATCCTGAGGCTGCGCTGTATCCCCATGATCTGCTCTTCTGCAAGGGCGGTAAACGTAGCAAGCATGATCCGCATGTCGGCGGCCCGCATCTGCCTGTCGCATTTCTCGCAGACCCCGGACGTGGGTTCCGCGGCGATGGCAGGGAAAGACACCATAGAGAAGGAGACCAGAAGGAAGAGAATAAGGATCTTCAGGGTACTCATGTCATACACCTCTTTCGGTAAGAGATATGGTCGGCAAAAAGAACCGGGTTAGCTTGTCGCAGCGGCCATCCCATCTGATGTGTAACACAAAAGGGGAGGGCGGTCAAGGATATGCGGGGACTCGTTTATCAGTTCAGGATAGAGTTGCAGGAGACAAGCCTCCCAGGGTGTCGGAGGGTTGGAAGAAGAATATCGCCGACCTTTTCAGTCTGCAAAAGCCGAAAGCCGAATATACCTATGATTTCGGGGATGACTGGCTGCATATAGTCATGCGGGAAGAGATGTTGCCCAAGGGAAGATGTGTAAGGGGCTGCCTTCGCAGCCCCCTGATTTTGTTGGCGTCCCCAGCGGGATTCGAACCCGCGTTACCGCCTTGAAAGGGCGATGTCCTAGGCCGGGCTAGACGATGGGGACATTTGGTGAGCCGCGTTGGATTCGAACCAACGACCCACGCCTTAAAAGG
>JAKAHR010000020.1 GCA_021825365.1 Nitrospirota bacterium
GCCTTGACCGAAGGACCCCGGATGATGTTTACTGGGGTACACTACCTCAGAAGCAGGTAGCAGCATGAACAGGCAGCTTACCACTTATAAAACGCTTCAGGCTGTCCAAACAAACCCGGCCACCGGATTCTTCCGGCAAGGCCCTGGCAGGAAGTCCTGGCTTGCCTCTGCCCTGCATTTTTTTATCGCCCTCAATTATCCTTTAGATTTAAGGAGATATTGAGGCGACTCTTACTGAATTGAAAAGCAAAGAAGGCTCTCGGGTGGCAATTGATATCTACTACTGGCTAACATTCTGATTTAATTCACCTTTCTGACACGGAGCCTTATTAATCTCCGCCGTTGGCAGGCTTGGCTGGTATCCGTTGTTTTTGAATACACTTATTTCACCCTCGGAGCACCGAGATAACTGATCCTAAAAACAACGATCTGCCGTAGTTTCTGATAAATCAGCTAGTTACCCGCCTGGCTGACGCGGCTGCAGACGTTATTTGTTTTTGAGTACAGTTATTTGGATGGTAAACTGAATTTAGAAACAAGTCTCCCTTATCCTGAAATAACATGCACTTGCGGCGTTCTCGAGTAGGATTATGTGGGTTTGGGCCTTGTTTTTGGATTCAGTCAATGATTTGTCCCGACTCCAAAAATTAGGAATAATCGCTATTCTCCGGCCTTACCTTCTCTGCCGTTGGCAGGCTTGGCTGGTATCCGTTGTTTTTGAATACACTTATTTCACCCTCGGAGCACTGAGATAACTGATCCTAAAAACAACGATCTGCCGTAGTTTCTGATAAATCAGCTAGTTACCCGCCTGGATGACGCGGCTGCAGACGTTATTTGTTTTTGAGTACAGTTATTTGGGATGGTAAACTGAATTTAGAAGTGTATGAACTTTGACTGCTGCCTTGGCCTCGCGGAACGGAGCCCATGGAAATACAGAGAGACAAAGATCGATAGTCGTGGAGTCCAGCGCATAAACCGTGTTGGAGAGGTCGACTCCAAGATCCTCGCCGGCGTAGAGCCTTCTTGCTTGAGCAATCAGCCTCTGTGCAAAATCGGCGTAGATGCGCCAGTCGCGGGATTCGTTTGCGTCGGCCAGAGTCGATCGAGATATCGATCCGCTGATGCCCATATGGTAGAGCTTCGATGCCTGAGCCGACAGGCATGCCTCTATATCGCGAAGACTCTCCCGATACGTCAACTGGGCGAATGCCAGGATACGAAACTGCTCCGTGCAACGGAAGATGCGAATACGATGGTCGCCCCCATAACGAGCGACAATACGATGAAATGTGCTCCAGGGAAGAAAATCCATGATCTGGGCAAATAGCGTTTTGCCGGTATACATCGGCACCTCCGGAAATATCAGTTCCAAAAGGATTGCCCATCAGTCGATTTGTATTCAAGTCGACACCAAACAAAATATCGTAAAAATACTTATCTGTCATATAGTTTTAATTGTCCGCCTGTTTCTTAACCGGACAGCACTAATGTTGCACCGTTTATTAAACAAGTAGTGGAGGCGTTAATGAAGGCGACACCAGGAAGGCGTATTCCCATTTGTCAATTATCTGCATCCCCGGCACCAGCCCAAGAGTCACATCGATAGGACCCAGGTCGCACACTTCAATTCACTCTACAACGACCCAGCCACGGCGGAAAGAATCCCCCCCATCGAGGTCCGGCTTATACAAAGCGGTGATCCCAAGAAAAAGATGTACGCCCTCATAGAGGGGATGCTCTCCCGAGCGCATGATGCAGCGAAAAGCACTTCTCCCGGCCGCCTGATTTCACACAGGGCAGACTTATTGTTTCCTTACCATTCTTGCCTGCCATCCGGCTTGGGGTATAATGAAAAGGCATTCTCGGGCTTTATAAACTGGAGAAGAACAGGCATGGTAAGGTGATTTCAGATATGAAGAGAAAATATCCACGACTCGTCATCGCGGGGCATAAAGGCGGCTCAGGCAAGACCACTCTCTCCCTCGGCCTCATCGCTGCATGGAAAGAGCGGGGGGTGAAGGTCGCGCCATACAAGAAAGGCCCTGACTATATAGATGCCGGATGGCTTTCTTCCGCCGCGGGTCGTCTCTGTTACAACCTTGATCCCTTCCTCGTGGGGAGGGAAAGAATACTCTCCTCCTTTACTGACCATTTCGGCGACGCGGACTGTGCTGTCATTGAAGGGAATCGTGGGCTATACGACGGCATGGACGCCGAAGGCACGTATAGCACTGCAGAGCTTGCCAAGATTCTACGAGTTCCGGTGATCCTTATTGTCGACTGCTCCAAGGTGACCCGCACAGCGGGTGCCCTGGTCCTTGGTCTGCAGCAGTTCGATAAGAAAGTGGACATCAGGGGGGTAGTCCTCAACCGGATAGCAGGCAGCAGGCACGAGCGGATCATCAGGGAGGTGATTGAGCGGTATTGTGGCGTCCCTGTCGTGGGCGCGATTCCCAAGATGCGGGAAGACCTGGTGTCCGAAAGGCACATGGGCCTTACCCCTTTCCAAGAGCACCCTGGGGTTGGAAGAGCTATTGATGCAGCCAGAGACATGGCGATGCGATATCTCGATCTTGAAAGGATACTGCAACTGGCGCAGCACACGAAACCCCTGGAGTCGACTCGGAAGCCGCTTGCGGAGACTTTACGCAGGGAGGTGACAATCGGCATCATCAGGGATTCGGCCTTCCAGTTCTATTACCCGGAAAATTTTGAAGAGCTCGAGAGAAGGGGGGCTGTGCTGCGCGAGGTTTCAGCCTTGACCGAGAAGAGTCTGCCGCCTGTTGACGCCCTGTATATAGGCGGCGGGTTCCCTGAGACCAACGCCGTTGCCCTTGCTGCCAACGCCTCGTTCAGAAAGTCGCTGAGGAATGAGGTAGAGAAGGGGCTGCCGGTCTATGCTGAATGCGGAGGGCTTATGTACCTTGGCAGGACCCTTCTTATTGATGACAAACGCTATCCCATGGCCGGGATATTTCCTCTCACCTTCTCCCTTGAAAGAAGGCCCCAAGCCCATGGATATACCGTTGTCGAGGTTTCCGCCAAAAGCCCTTATTACCGGAAGGGAACGGTCCTCAAAGGGCATGAGTTTCATTATTCGCGCGTCGACCGGTTTGCAGAGAAAAAGGGCTTGACCCTATCTTTTACCATGGAGCGCGGCCAGGGGATCGTGAACAAGCAGGACGGGATCTGTTATAAAAACGTCTTGGCCACGTACACTCACCTCCATGCCTACGGTGCGCCGGAGTGGGCGGACGGAATGGTACGGAGCGCATTTTCATACAAAAGAAGAAAGGTGAACCGTGCGGGATAAAGAATCCATCAGGCGGCTTCTCTCCGAGGGCCGGGTTGAGTCATTGTCGGAGGAGGCGGGGAGTGGCTCCCAACTCTTCAGAGTGCTCATTTCCCTCGCCTTTGACAAGGAGGACCTCGTTTGTTGGAGGGCGATCGAGGCTGTCGGTACGGTTGCCGGGGAGATGTCAAAGGTCTCTCCGGATAGGGTGAGGACCCTGGTGCAGCGGCTGCTCTGGATGTTGCGGGATGAGTCAGGCAATAACATCTCTTCTGCCCCTGAAATTCTCGGGGAAATTGTCCGAAACGCCCCTGAAGCCTTTTCCGATATAGCCCCGATTCTCGCGTCTTTTCATGATGAGGAGGGTCTCAGAAGGGGCGTCCTGCGGGGGGTCCTGAGGATAGCCGAGGTCGCTCCGGAGTTGGCCAGGCAATCGGACTACCTGTGCCGGGAATACCTCCAGGACCCGGATCCCCTTGTGAGGGCCTATGCCGTCTTCCTTGCCCGTGCCCTGAGGTTTACGGACTGCCTTGCCGCAATCGAGGCCCTTGCCTCTGACGGGAACGAGGTGCGGCTCTACCTCGACGGATCTTTCAGGACCCTTGCCCTGGGAAAAATAGCCCGGGAAACTGTTATACTGTTGCGTCAAGGTAAGAATAGAAATGGTACAGGGTGATCCAGCTGAGAAGATACTTTCCTGCCCTTTTTGTGCACGGCCGGTGGGAGAAACCGAGGAGATCCGGACGCGGTTTGGCAACACCTTCACCGGTGGCAGGTGCGAGTGCGGGGCGGTGTATGTCTACGACCAGTCCGGGCATAACATGGGCGACGCCTATGTTGATGCCCTGACTTATGCCTGCGGGGGCGATTGGGACCTGGCCTGGAGCCTCACCCCCGAGGTGGATTACGAGGTTATCGAGAAGACCCATGACATCAGAAAGAGCAAATACATGATGAAAACGAATCCCCGGGGAAGGACCCCGTGTTATATTTTTGTGAAGCTGAAGGAGTCTTTGAGAAATAGCCCTGTCAAATGAGCTCGCTTTTCAGCCCCGAGCAAGATACGGCCCCGTGCCTGCCTCAAACAATAACGAATAATGATTGGCTGATAAGTTTTTTTTATTTGACCCGGAGTGTGCATCTGTATTACTTTGTATAACTCATTTGATAATTGGTATAACAGAGTTCACGTATATTCCAATTTTGGCATCATTCAAGTTACAATATGTGCCTTGACTGTCGGGATTTCATCCCTGCACACTTTTAATTCACATTAACCTTATAGAAAGGGGGAAAAGAGATGGCGACACTTGAATTTCAGGGAAAACAGATTGAGGTGGACGACGATGGCTACCTCATGAACCTTGATGACTGGACCAAGGATCTGGCCGTTCATCTTGCAAAGCAGGATAGTATGGAGCTGACCGAGGCCCACTGGGAAGTTATCAACTTCCTGAGGGACTACTACAAGCAGTATCAGATCGCTCCGATGATCAAGATCCTTGTCAAAGAAATCGGAAAGGCGATGGGACCCGAGAAGGGGAACACCAAATACCTTTATGAGCTCTATCCGGCCGGACCTGCAAAACAGGCATGCAGATATGCAGGACTGCCGAAGCCCACTGGGTGCGTTTAACCATTAGCCTGTGCTGATGTTAGGACGCCGCCCCCGGCATGGCCGTGGGGCGGCTGTCCGGGATTGCACGAGAGATCAGGTTTTAGGACGAAGAGACGGTTTTTCCGCCGCAACGAACAAACAGATAGGGGAACTAAGGTGCTGGGCTTATTGACGACAGGGAATGCAGTAAAGACCGCGGGGGATCAGCCCCTTTCCCGGGTAGTCATCGGAAGCGGCACAGCCGGAGTATGAGCATCGAACAGTTCCTGTCCGAGCAGAAGGACACCATTCTTACAAAATGGTTTGACTTAGTTCTCGATACGTACCCCCCTGATACAGCAGTTTTTCTCAAGAAACAGGACAATCCATTTGCCAATCCCGTCGGCCATACGATCCGGGAAGGAATGGGTCATGTCCTTGATGAACTGGTCAGGGAAACACCGTCGGGGCAAATCGGCGTATTTCTCGACAATATCATCCGCATACGGGCGGTCCAGGACCTGACCCCCGAGCGTGCCCTTTCCTTTATTTTTTCCCTAAAAGAAGTTGTCCGTGAGGCGCTCCGCACGGCATCGCATCAGCCCCTTCCTTATGATGAGTTGCTCGCCTTTGAATCAAGGGTCGACCGTCTGGCACTGCTATCCTTCGACATATTCGTTCAGTGCAGGGAGAAGCTCTACGATATCAAGGCGAACGAGCTGAGGAAGATGACCTTCAGGTTATTGCAGCGGGTTAATGATATGGATGAGGATCAGGAAAAGAAGCCTGATCCCGCAGGCTGAAACTGTGAAAACGCACAACAAAAAGAGGTAACTCAATGAAAATCTTGCTACCCTTATTTGCCGTTGTAGCACTTGTCGTGATTGCCTTTGTGGGTGTGCAGGCGAACCTCCAGGCCTTCTTCGGGATCGTTATCCCGTACGCAGCCGTGGCGATCTTTATCATCGGGTTTATCGTCAGGGTGTTCAGGTGGGGGAGTTCGCCGGTACCGTTCCGCATCCCGACGACTGCAGGGCAGATGAAGTCCTTTGCCCCGTGGATCAAGCAAAACAAGATCGACAACCCCTCAAGCCGGCTTGGCGTGTTCGCGAGGATGGCCCTTGAGGTGCTGGTCTTCCGCTCCCTCTTCAGGAATACCAAGACCGAACTCCACGACGGCCCGAAGCTTGTGTATGGCTCCGAGAAATTTCTCTGGCTCGCCGGGCTGGCATTCCACTGGTCTTTCCTCATCATCTTCGTGAGGCATTTCAGGTTCTTTATGCAGGACGTCCCCACGGTCATCCAGATCATGGAGAGCCTTGACAGTTTTCTGCAGATCGGGGCGCCGCTTCTCTACCTGACAGATGTTGTCCTGGTGGGTGCGGTGACCTTCCTCTTCCTGAGGCGGGTCGTCATGCCGCAGATAAAGTTCATATCTCTTCCCGCGGATTATTTTCCGCTCTTCCTCATCCTGGGCATCGCCCTGTCGGGCATCCTGATGAGGTACTTCACCAAGGTGCACATCGTCGGAGTCAAGGAGCTGGTCATGGGACTGCTCTCCTTCAGCCCTGTCATTCCTGCGGGAATCGGCTCTGTCTTCTATATCCACCTGTTCCTGGTGTCGGCCCTGCTCATCTACTTCCCCTTGAGCAAGCTCATGCATATGGGAGGTGTCTTCCTCAGCCCCACGAGGAACATGGCGAACAACAGCAGGGAAGTCCGCCACATCAACCCGTGGAATTACCCGGTACATGTCCATACCTATCAGGAATATGAAGACGAGTTCAGGGAAAAAATGAAAAAGGCCGGCCTGCCGGTCGAGAAGGAGTGATCATGGCAAAAGTAACTACTCCAAAACCAGCAGAACTGGTGACATCTATAGATCTGAAGCCATCCGCGCAACAATGGATGGATATACCGACAGAGATCAAGCCGGGCACTTTCTGCTGGGGCGCAAAGGCGAAGAACCTCAATATTGTGGAGTTCCCCAATGCCAGGGACTGGAATCCCTCCGAGGAGGACTGGAAGCTTCCGGAGAACTGGCAGGAGATATTCCTAACGGGGATGAAGAACCTTCTTGATAAATACCGGTCCTTCAAAGTATTCATGGACATCTGCGTCAGGTGCGGAGCCTGCGCAGACAAGTGCCACTTCTTTATCGGCTCCGGGGATCCCAAGAACATGCCTGTTCTCAGGGCGGAGCTCCTGAGGTCGGTTTACCGGAGGTACTTTACCACGTCGGGCAAGATGTTGGGCAAGACTGCGGGTGCGCGTGATTTGACGATCGACGTACTTAAGGAGCTCTGGTACTATTTCTATCAGTGCACTGAATGCCGTCGTTGTTCTCTCTTCTGCCCCTACGGCATCGATACGGCAGAGATAACGATTATGGGCAGGGAGCTGATGAACCAGCTCGGACTCAATACCGACTGGATTTCAGGGCCCGTTGCCAACTGCTACATGAAGGGCAACCATCTCGGCCTTGAGCCCCATGCCATCATGAACAGCATCGAGGGCATGATCGACGACATAGAGACCATCACCGGAATCAGGATAAATCCGTCCTTCAACCGCAAGGGTGCGGAGATACTCTTTGTCACCCCCTCCGGCGACCTCTTTGCTGACCCCGGCACGTTCACCTGTATGGGCTACCTCATGCTCTTCCATGAACTGGGACTCGACTACACGTGGAGCACCTACGCTTCCGAGGGCGGCAATTTTGGCTTCTTCACGTCCAACGAGATGGCCAAACGGCTCAACTCGAAGATTTACGCAGAGGCGAAGCGGTTGGGCGTAAAGTACATCATCGGCGGGGAATGCGGCCACATGTGGAGGGTGCTGACCCAGTACATGGATACATGGAACGGGCCGGCTGATTTTCTGGAGGTGCCGGTCTCCCCGATCACGGGCACGAGGTTTGACACATCACGGTCGACAAAGATGATCCACATAACCGAATTCACCGCTGACCTGATCAAGAACGGGAAGCTGAAACTCGACCCGAGCAGGAACGATGACCTCATCGTCACGTACCACGACTCCTGCAATACATCGCGGGGCATGGGACTGCTCGATGAGCCGCGCTATATCATACGGAACGTCTGCAACCATTTCCATGAAATGCCCGAAAACACCATCAGGGAGCAGACATTCTGCTGCGGCAGCGGGACGGGACTGAATGCGAGTGAGAACATGGAGCTCAGGATGAGAGGCGGCTTTCCGAGGGCGAATGCCGTGAAGTTCGTCAAGGACCGTCATGGTGTAAATATGCTCGCCAATATCTGTGCGATCGACCGGGCGACGCTGTCCGCCTCCATGGATTATTGGGTCCCTGGCGTACGGGTCACGGGTGTTCATGAAATGGTGGCCAACGCCCTTATCATGAAGGGAGAGAAAGAGCGGGAGACTAACTTGCGCGGCGAACCCCTGCCCGGGAAGGAGGGCAACTGAGATGAAAAATGCAGGAACGATAGTCATAGTCGTTGTGGTGGGCTTCGTTGCCTTCTTCGGTTTCCCGTTCTACTACAATATCGGTAAGGCGAACGAGGCGCCCAAGCTCAAGTTTGACACGCCGGCGATCCTCGAGTGGGAAAAGGTGAACGGAAAGAAGGAGTGCGTCGAGCCGAAGGAATTCATGAGGGGCGAGCATATGCAGATGCTCAACCAGTGGCGCGATTCGGTTGTCCGCAATGCAGACCGGGTCTACGTCAATTCACAGGGCAGGAGCTTTACGATGAGTTTTCAGAATACCTGTATGAACTGCCACTCCAATAAGAAGGATTTCTGCGACAAGTGTCACAACTATCTCGGGGTGAAACCATACTGCTGGGGTTGCCACATCGCACCGAAGGAGAAACAGTCATGAGTATGAATAGAAGACAATTCCTGAAAATAGCTGGAGTTTCTACTGTGCTGGGCATTGGCGGCGGTACGGTTGTTACCGGCCTGAGAAGAACAGGCCTGGAGGCCTCCCAGGTTTCCCCTGACCCCAGGGCCCTGAAGGCAAAACGGTGGGGCTTTGTTGTTGACGTGAGCAAGCTGAAGACGGATGAAGATTACCAGAAATGCGTGGACGCCTGCCACGGCATCCACAATGTCCCGGACATCGGCAACCCGAAGGATGAGGTCAAGTGGATTTGGAAGGACACCTATGAGCGCACGTTCCCGACGACGTCGGAAGACGAGCACATGAACAAGGAGCTGAAGGAGAAGAAGTTCCTTCTCTTCTGCAACCACTGCGCCCAGCCCGCCTGCGTCAGGGTCTGCCCGACCAAGGCGACGTTCAAGAGGCAGGACGGTGTCGTGATGCAGGACATGCACCGCTGCATCGGCTGCAGGTTTTGCATGGCTGCCTGCCCCTTCGGCGCCCGGAGTTTCAACTATCGTGACCCGAGGGGAGTTGACGCAAGCGGCCGGCCCTTCATCAGGAAGGAGAACCCGCAGTTCCCGACCCGGATGATCGGTGTCGTCGAAAAATGCACCATGTGCTATGAGCGGCTTGCGATAGGGCAACAGCCCGCCTGCGCAGAGGCTTCCAACGGGGCGATCCTGTTTGGTGACCTGGACGACCCGAATTCGGAGGTTCGGAAGGTAATCTCATCGACCTTCACCATACGGCGCAAGCCCGAACTCGGAACGCAGCCGAGTATTTACTATGTAATAGGAGGTACTGAACATGCTTGAGAAGGCACTCGTTGGCAGTAAACGCTATTGGCTGTGGCTCGGGGTGTTGATCGCCATCATCGGCGTTGCCTTCATCCAGTACCTCCGGCAGTACGGCTATGGACTGGGACTCACGGGATTGAGCCGCGATGTCTCCTGGGGACTCTACATCGGCCAGTTCACCTTTCTTGTCGGTGTCGCCGCCTCGGCGGTCATGCTCGTGATTCCGTACTATCTCCATGACTTCAAGAAGTTCAGCAAGATCGTGATCCTGGGCGAGTTCCTCGCTGTCTCGGCGGTCATCATGTGCATCCTCTTTATCTTCGTCGACATGGGCCAGCCCACGAGGATTATGAACGTGGTCCTGAACCCAACGCCCAACTCGGTTATGTTCTGGGACTTCATTGTCCTGTCCGGCTATCTTATCCTCAATATCGTAATCGGCTGGACGACCCTGGCCGCTGACCGCAAGGGCGTTAGGCCCCCGCAGTGGGTAAAGCCCCTGATATACCTTTCCATACCCTGGGCGGTGAGCATCCATACGGTGACGGCATTCCTGTACGCGGGTATCCCTGGCAGGCACTTCTGGCTGACGGCGGTGATGGCGGCCCGGTTCCTGGCATCTGCCTTTGCCGGAGGCCCTGCTCTTCTGATCATCCTCGCCCTGCTGGTGCGGAGGTTCAGCAAGTTTGATCCGGGCCAGGAGGCGATCCAGGCGGTTGGAAAGATTGTGACGTATGCCATGTTCGCCAATGTCTTCCTGCTGGGACTCGAGTTCTTTACCGCATTTTACAGCAACATACCGGGTCACATGCATCCCTTCAAGTACCTCTATACGGGGCTCGAAGGCCATGGCAAGCTGGTCCCGCTCATGTGGACATCCAGCGTCATGGCGCTTGTTTCTCTGGTATTGCTCGTTTTCCCGGGACTTCGCAGGAACGAAAATATCCTGGCTTTTGCCTGTATATCCCTCTTCATCTCTCTCTGGATCGATAAGGGATTTGGTCTGATTATCGGCGGCTTTATCCCCAACATGTTCGAAGGAGTGACTGAATACTGGCCGACGGGTCCGGAGTCGATGATTACGCTCGGCGTATGGGCGGTCGGGTTCCTGGTCCTGACGGTTCTGTATAAGGTGGCCGTGTCCGTGAGAGAAGAGACGGCCGGAATGCCTGATAATCATTAAATAATGGCTGGAATTTATTAGAGGGTTTTATTTATAATTAAAAAGACCATGTTATCTGGTCAATGACGTAAAGGAGGATCGAATCATGTATCTTGTTGCTGTTGATGTTGCAAAATGCGAAGGCTGCGAGGAGTGTGCCAATAACTGTCCGGTTTCCGTGTTCGACATGGTTGACGGGAAGGCCTCTGCCGCCCGCGCCGGCGACTGCGAGGGCTGCCAGACCTGCACCAGCGTCTGCTCAAGCGGAGCTGTCACCCTGACCGAGATGTAATTCAGCCTTTTGACACTTTTCCCCCCGAAGGGCGATGCTCAGGCATCGCCCTTCTTTTTTCCCTTCCTCCATGGGCCTTATGATCCGTATCATACTCTTCAAGCTTTCTTCATAGTATGCTGTTACCGTGGAGTGATGAGGGAAGAAGGGCGTAACGAAACGGAGTTATCGGACGAAGATCTGAGGGCGGCCCTCAGCGGGATGAAGTCCTTCGTTGATATTACAGAAGAGGACCTCAGGAAGATCTATGCCCTCGCCCTGGTCCACGCCCGCCAACGCGCGGTCTTTGGGGGCCCTGTTCGGGATGTGATGACCGTATCCGTAATCACGGTCAGTCCACAGGCGGATGCACATGAGGCTGCGCAGCTCCTCGCCGACAACAAAATCAGCGGCCTCCCGGTTACGGACAAGGACAGACGGGTGCTCGGTGTCATCACAGAGGCGGATATCCTGGCCCTGGCGGGGATGAAGAGGGAACATACATTTCTCGACATCATCAGGCATCTTCTTGGCGAGCCTGTTCCCCGCAAGACCGGCAGCACGGTAGGCGAAGTGATGACCAGCCCCGCCATAACCATCGGTCCTGACGACGAGATGGGAGAAGCTGCCCGCATCATGGATGAGCGGAGGATCAAGCGGCTTCCCGTTATAGGTGACGGGGGGAAACTCATCGGACTGATTTCCCGGGCAGACATTGTCCGGGCGGTGGGGAGCCGCTGATGCGCTTTCTGGCAAAGATGCAAGGCGGTGCCCAGGGGCCGCCAGGGGTGGGATTATCCGAGGTCCTTTGGTCAGGGATCGGCTCGCTAGCGGGCATCGCCCTGTGCGCGTATCTTTCGGCAAAGGTCTTTGAACCGCGGGACATCACCCTGATCATCGGGTCCTTCGGCGCTTCCGCAGTCCTTGTGTATGCAGCGATAAAGAGCCCGCTCGCCCAACCCAGGAACCTCGTCGGGGGGCATGTTATCTCAGCGCTTGTCGGCGTGACGTGTTATCAGCTCTTCGGGGGGACGGTATGGGTTGCCTCGTCGTTCGCGGTCTCTTTGGCCATCATGGCGATGCTGACTACCAGGACTCTTCATCCGCCCGGCGGGGCCACTGCCCTGATAGCGGTCATCGGCGGCAAAAAGATCCATGATCTTGGGTACCTGTATGCTGTGGTGCCGGCGGCGGCGGGAGCGGTGATACTTCTGGCTGTCGCGCTTATCGTAAACAACATCTCCAGAAACCGGCGCTATCCGGAATACTGGGTGTGATCATCAGCTGCCGGATCATTTCCCCCAGTCGGACTTTCGGCGGCTCCTGTGGTGGATGAACTTCTCAGCCGACAGGGCTGCGACACATCCATTGGAAGCGGCGGTTACCACCTGCCGCACCTCGGTGCAGGTGACGTCCCCTGCCGCAAAAACCCCCGGTATGGGCGTCTCCATCATCCTGTTGATCTCGATACATTCATTCTCCGTCAGCTCGACAGCGCCTTGTAGAAAGTCGACCACCGGCTTTGACCCGTGCAGATAGACGAAGACTCCGTCCACAGACAACTCGGACTCCTTCTTGTCCTGGTCAGAGGTCCGTATCTTCTCGACCGTCTCCCCGCCCTCAATCCCGATTACCGTGGCGCCCAACACCACCTTCAGATTAGCGGCGCCGAGGGCCGGGTGCTCTTCTACCTTCAGCTTTGGCGTTGGGGAGATGAGGTGGACGGTTGCGGCAAAACGTGTCAGGTATCCGGCCTCCTTGACCGCCTCCTCCGAGTTCCCTATCACGCAGAC
The DNA here is from genome assembly GCA_021825365.1 of Nitrospirota bacterium. GTDB lineage: Bacteria > Nitrospirota > Thermodesulfovibrionia > Thermodesulfovibrionales > UBA6898 > JAKAGF01. The sequence continues at coordinate 12,784 of JAKAHR010000020.1, forward strand.
CGTCCTGCCCTTGTAGAAGGCGGCGTCGCAGACTGCGCAGTAGCTTACCCCGCGGCCGAGAAACTCCGCCTCGCCTTTGATGGTCGGCTTCCTGCCCATGGAACCGGTAGCGATGATCACCGCCTTGCCCTTGTAGGCTTTTCCCATAGTAAAGACCTCTTTCACTTCGCCTTCGAGACTCACTCCGACCACTTGGGTTTCCACGTACTCGGCACCGAAGCCGACCGCCTGTCTCCTGAAGATATCAAGAAGTTCCTTTCCCGACATCGGAGCCGTTATACCGGGATAATTCTCTATGTGACCGGTATAGGCGAGTGCGCCGGCTGTCGATGACTTATCCAGGATGATGGTCTTTAGTTTTGCGCGGGAGGCGTACTGTGCCGCGGAAAATCCGGCAGGGCCGCCCCCTATGATAATAACATCGTATATCGTCTCGGCGTCTGACATGCATATCCTCCTTGAGAAAATAGACCGGAAACATATCCGTATACACATACAGATGCTTCAGCACCGTGTCCGGGTATGCCACCTTATTTAACCATACTGCGAAATGTCCTGTCAGTAAACGCAGCGCGGTTACTTCAGATAGTATTCGACCATCCGGAGGGCCTCTTCCCTTGTCGCATTCAGATGGTCTCTGAAATGCTCCGCATCCGCAAACCCGAGATACTCGGCAGCTATCATCATCTTGTCCGCTCCCTTCTTCAGGACCGCCTCGCCCCTGAGTCTCAGCAGGCTTTCGACACCCCGGTAGAAGAGATAGGTATCTTCAATGAAGAGTGCATCCTGTTGGGAGATGATGCCCCGTGCCTTCAGCCGCGTAAGGGCCTGCAGCGAACTCTGCACGAGAAGCGCTGGATATCGGTGACACCCGGCGAGCTGGAGATACTGGATCATGAATTCGAGGTCCTCGATCCCGCCCGGGCCGAGTTTAATGTCGTACCCGCCGGATTCCCGGGAGAGCTCTTTGACGATCCTCTCCCTCATCTTCCTGATACCTCCTGCGGTGACCTCTCTGCCTCGGGAGCTGAGGGCGGCAGCAGCCGTCTGCAGGAAGGAACGTGCGGTGCCCGCGTCTCCGGCGACAGGGCGGGCCTTGAGCAGAGCCTGCAGTTCCCACGGAGCAGCAGAGCCTGCATAGTACTTTCGCAGGCTCTCCACGGAAGCTACAAGCGGTCCCTTTGATCCCTCAGGACGAAGCCGCGTGTCGGTATGGTAGGCGATGCCTTCCTTCGTATAGGAGATGAGCATCCGGAGGATTTTTTCCGCTGCCCTGGTAGCCTGAGCGGAAGGCTCTCCCCCTGAGACGAAGATGATGTCAAGGTCCGAGCTGAAGGTTATCTCACGTGCACCGAGCTTGCCGAACCCGACGATCAACAGGTCTCCGGCGTCGCTGCCGACGGATTCCATGCATACGGCCAGGACCGCTTCAGCGGTCTTGCTGAGCCCGCGCATCACCTCCCGGGCGTCTATCTTCTTCTGGAGATACAGGAGGCCCAGGCGTATCTCCTCCGTCTGTTTGATAAACCTGACAGAGTCGTTTGCAGAGCGGCCTCCTGCAACCGCGCCGTAGATCTCCTTCCTGAGAACCGAGAGGCTTCGTGTCACAGACCCTTCCCCGCCGATCATCTCGAGGTGCTCGGGCCTGCTGATGAGCAGCTTCGACAGATATTCGGACTGTGAAAAGACGCGGACGATCATGGGTATGAGGTCTTTGTCCCTTCGGAAGATCTCAAGGTATGACTCATTCGTGCTGAGCAACTGGGCAAAGGACTGAACGTGGTTCAGGGCGGTGTCCGGGGCATTACTCTTCAGGGCTGCCTCCACAAAGACCGGCAGGATCTCTTCCAGCAGCCTCCTCCCTCTCAGTGTCTGAAAGGTGTAGGTACTGTCCTTGATCGCCCTGATATTGCGCACCGCCTTGTCAGGCTCCTTCAGTCCCGCGGAGAGGAGGAATTCCCTGAGTTCCGCATCAGACATTTCCTCATCGAAGAAGACCCCCCCCACCGGCTGCTCCGCCGTCTTGCCACTGAAGAGGGAATCGTATATCGCCCTGACTTTCGCCCTTCTCCCTTCAAGGTCCCGGACGAAAGATTCGTCATCCTGCAGGCCCATCTTCCTCCCGAGAACCTGCAGTTCCTTCTTTCCGGAGGGCACGGTATGGGTCTGAATATCGTTGAGCTGCTGCAGCCGGTGCTCCAGCGTCCTGAGGAACCGGTAGTTGTCGGAGAGGGAGGAAAAGTCCTCATGGCCGATCAGGGACTTCTGTAGCAGACGGTGAAGGGCCTTCAGGATGCTCCGCTCCCTCAGGTGCGGTTCCCTTCCCCCGTAGATCAGCTGAAGTGCCTGCACGAAGAACTCGATCTCCCGTATGCCTCCATAGCCCCGCTTGATGTCTCCCTGTTTGAAGGTGGAGTCTATCCGGGTCTTCAGCCGCCGGATCTCGTCGATCGAACTGTAGTCAAGGTATTTCCTATAGACAAAAGGCTGTATCATCTCGAAAAATTCCCTGCCCAGATGGTCCTCTCCGGCAACGGGCCGTGCCCTGATGAGCATCGCCCTCTCCCATGCCCGTCCCCAGGACTCGTAGTACATCTCATAGCCTCTCAGGGCAAGGGCGATGTCTCCCCGCTGCCCCTCCGGCCTCAGGCGGAGGTCGACCCGGTAGGCGAATCCCGCGGGAGTATTGAGCGAGAGGAACCGCGACAGGGACTCGCCGAGTTTGCAGTAATACTCGTGGTTGCTTAACCTGTTTTTCGTCACGCCCTGCGCAGTCGTCACGCCGCTCGTTTCACCAACTTCAGTTCCGTAAACGAAGATGAGATCAACATCAGAACTGAAGTTCAGTTCCTCGCCCCCCAGCTTCCCCAGGCTGATGACAGAAAAGGCGTCTTGAGCGGGCGGCCCGTATACCTCATTCATCGACTTCCGGATGGCGGAGAGGGACTGCCCGATGATCACTTCAGCCAGCATGCTGAGCTCGAGCATCACGTCGACGAGGTCCGCCTTCCTGAGGATGTCCCTGAGGGCTATCCTCAGGATCTCTTCCATCCTAAACGACCGCACCGCGGTCATTTGTGCATCGTGCACAGATGCGGCTGGAGTCCTGTCTGACGGCTCTGCCGGCGCAGCCAGCCTTTCTCTCAGGTGCAGGGTGAGCTGTTCCCTCTCGGGCGGGGCATCCAGGTCCCGGAGTACCTGGAAGAAGATGTCAGGATGCGATCTGCTGAAGTTCGCAAGAAACTGGCTGTTGCTGAAGAGAAGGGCGGCGCTTCTGGCGTGGACGGCCAACTCGTCAGCCCGCGAGGGGTTTTCTTCGAGAAAAGAGACGAGGTTGAGTTCGGCCCTCTCAGGGTCAGGTGTCGTCTCGGCGACAGCCTTGATCTGTTTGTCTGTCATCATCTACCATGATACACAAAAGACCGAAAAGCTGCATCGATCAGGGTCAATTCCTATCCCCTCTCGCGGTCCCAGAGCCGCGGATCAATCGAATCCCTGATGCCCTCGCCCAACAGGTTATACCCGAGGACCGTAATGAGGATCGCGAGGCCGGGGAAGACAGAAAGCCACCAGGCGATTTCGATGTTGTCTTTGCCGAGGGTCAGGATGTTGCCCCAACTGGGCGTCGGCGGCTGCACCCCGATGCCCAGAAAACTCAGGGACGATTCTACGAGCACCGCCCCCGCTATGCCGAGGACCGCGGAGACGAGCACCGGGGCCATGCTGTTTATCATGACGTGCCTGAAGATGATCCTCAGGTCGCTTGCGCCGATCGCCCGCGCGGCCAGCACGAACTCGCGCTCCTTGAGAGACAGGAACTCGGCCCGCACCAGCCGGGCGACACCCATCCAGTGGGTAAGACCGATCACGACCATGATATTCCATATACTCGAACCGATGAAGGCGATGACCGCGAGGATAAGAAAGAAAGTGGGGATCGACAGCATGATATCGATGAACCTCATGATCACCCTGTCCGTCCAGCTGCCGTAGTAGCCCGAGAGCGCACCGAGCATCATGCCGATCGCCGTTGCTATGCCCACAGCCACAAACCCGACGGCCAAAGAGATGCGGGCCCCCCATATCATCCTGCTCAGGACATCCCTTCCCAGATCGTCGGTGCCGAGCGGATGATGGATGTCCGGGGGCATGAGCACGTGGTGCCGATCGATGGCGTTTGGGTCATACGGGGATACCACCGGGGCAAGGACGGCGACAATGAACAACAGCAGCACGATCACCCCGCCGGCGACCGCCAGGCTGTTCCTGCTGAACCGTCTCCAGAATATGCCCCTCAGGGTCTGATCTCCCACCGTTACCGCGCCCTGATCCTTGGGTCAGCCAGCATGTATCCCAGGTCAGCCAGCAGATTCCCCATGAGTGTTAATATCGCTCCGATCGTCAGTATCCCCATGACCGTCGGATAGTCCCGCGTCATGACGCTCATATAGAACAGTTGCCCCATGCCCGGTATGCCGAAGATGTTCTCGAAGATGACGCTTCCGCCAACCAGACTGCCGACACTGAGCCCCACGAGGGTGATGATGGGAAGCAGGGCGTTTCTGAAGGCGTGTCGGTATATTACCAGCCTCTCGGGAAGGCCCTTTGCCCTGGCGACGGTCACGTAGTCCTGCCTGATCACCTCGAGCATGCTGCTCCGCATGAATCGAGAGTCAGCCGCAAGCCCGGTGAAGGCTGAGACAAAGATCGGGAGGATCAGGTGTCTGGCCAGGTCGCCGATCTGACCCGGCAGAGAGAGCGACCCGTAATTCATCGACTTCAGCTGCGATATCGGAAGCCAGTGAAGGTGTACGCCGAAGAGGATCATGAGGAGCAGGGCGAGCCAGAAAGACGGCATCGCAAAACCGATAAATACGGCTGTCGTTGTTATTTTGTCGTACAGTGTATTTTGATGTGTTGCGGAGAAGATGCCGAGCGGTATGGCAATCGCGAGGATGACTGCCATCGACAACACATTGATCAAAAAGGTAACGAAGAGCCTCCGCTCGATCAGGGGCTTCTTTGCGTCCCAGATTTTGTCCATGACCGGCCGATGGTCTGAAGAGAAAGACTCACCGAAGTCGAGTCTGACGATCCGCTTGAGCCATATTCCGTACTGCACCACGATAGGCTTGTCGAGACCGTAGTATCTTTCAAGCTTTTCCCGGGCTTCAGGCGTTATCTTCGGATTCAATTCCGTGAATATATCCGTCGGCTTGCCGGGAGCAAGATGGATGATAAAGAACGAAATGAGAGTGATGCCGAACAGAGTGGGGATCATTTCCAGCAGTCGCTTCAACAGGTATACCGACATCTATGGCTCCATCCTGTGGCGCTGCAGACCGGCAGGCACATACCACTTGGGCAGATTGTACTCTATGCCGATGGGCGAGGGCCTGATCCCCGCAAATCGGGCGTGGACAATAGGCGTGGCATCAGGCACGTACAGAAATATATAAGGCAGCTCATCGGCGAGGATCTCCTGGATTCGGAAATATGTCTTCTTTCTTTCCTTAACATCAAAGGTCCGCCTGCCTCTCTCAAGAAGTTCGTCCACCTCAGGATTCTTGTAAGTGACGAAGTTGAACTCCTTCTCTTTTGTCTTTGAAGAATGCCAGATGTCGTATTGGTCCGGGTCCAGGCCGATGGACCAGCCGAGGATCACCGCCTCGAACCGTCTCTTGTCGATGAACTGGTTTACGAAGGTAGACCACTCGAGGGCCCTGATATCGACCCTGATCCCGACCTGGGCGAGGCGCCACTGGATGATTGTCGCGGTATTCATCCTGAGACTGTTCCCCATGTTGGTGAGGATCGTGAACCTGAAAGGCCTGCCGTCCTTCTCCAGGATCCCGTCTCCGTCGGTATCTTCCCATCCTGCTTCCTTCAGGAGCTTCTTCGCCATCGCCGGGCTGTATTCGTACTTCTTCACCCCGGGATTGTACGGCCACGTATTCGGGACATAAGGCCCGGTAGCGGGATTTCCCAGGCCGAAGAGGACGACATCTATCAGTTCGCTCTTGTCTATCGCACAGGCGATAGCCTGCCGGACCCGCTTGTCGACAAAGAAGGGATGTTTGAGGTTGAAACCCATATAGGTGTAAACAAACTGCGGATAACGGAATTTGCGAAAATTATCGCGGAAAAAGCCGGTCTCCGTCTGCTTGGTATACTGGATAGGCGTAAGGTCCATAATGTCCACGCCGCCTGCCTGAAGTTCGAGAAACATCGTGGCCCGGTCGGGTATTATCCGGAAGATGTAATGGTCGAGGTAGGGCCTGCCTTCAAAGTAGTCCTTGTAGGAGTTGAGGATCAGTTCCTGTCCGGGCGACCACTTCACCAGTCTGAAAGGTCCGAGGCCGATTGGGTTGCGCGCAAACTCGGTTTTGGTAATGTCCTTACCTTCCAGGAGATGCTTCGGCAGCACCACCAGCCCGCCCCATGAGGAAAGGGCAGGGGCGAAGGGTTTCTGGTAGGTGACCCTGAAGGTGTAGTCGTCAAGGACTTCAGCCTTCTTGACCTGCCTGAAATCCTCGCTGTATGCCGTGGGTGTTTTTTCGTCGATGATCGTCTTATATCCGAACATTACGTCGTGTGCGGTAAATGCGACGCCATCGGCCCACCTTACGCCCTTTCGCAGGCGGAAGGTGATGATAAGTCCGTCTCTCGATATATCCCAGGATTCGGCAAGATCTCCGATGATACGCAGGTCGGTGCCGTATTTCACCAGGCCGTTAAAGATAAGGCCGGCGACGGCGTGTGATGCATTGTCTCCGGCAAGCATAGGGATCAGTACGGTCGGCTCACCGATGGAACCTTCCACAAGGGAATCTCCATATGCGGGATCTCCGCTCGCGGTAGCAGGTGTAACAGGAGGGAGAGTCTCCGGCCTACCCGTGCAGCCTCCGGCGTAGACAGCAACCATCAGGAGCAGGCTAAAGAAAAGGGATTTCTTCATCTATAAAAGGATACTCCAAGCTTTTCCCCTTTTTCAATTATCGTCCACATCCATAGTCCGCATATCGGCGGCTGCAGCTTGTCACCTCTCCAGCGCAGGTTCCTCAGCCCTAGTAGTGCCGAGGTTCCGATCGTCAGCGCAATGAATGCTGGCCGTTTCCTTGCGACTGAAGGTAATGGCGGAGGTATTTCCCTGTATGGGATTTTCTCGATCTGACGATCTGACCCGGTGTTCCCTCAAAGACAATCTCGCCTCCCTTGTCACCCCCCTCGGGTCCGAGGTCGATAATCCAGTCGGCAGCCTTAATGACATCGGGGTTGTGTTCTATCACGAGGACCGTATTGCCGTCCTGTATCAGCCGGTGAAATACGTTCAGGAGTGACTGGATATCGACAAAATGGAGCCCGACCGTCGGTTCATCGAATATATACAGGTATCCCCGCCTATTCACCCCCCCGGAAGCAGGGGGGGAAGGGGGCTGCCCCATCTCTGCACAGATCTTCAGCCGCTGGGCCTCGCCGCCGGAGAGGGATGTGGCAGGCTGGCCGAGCCGCAGGTATCCCAGGCCTGTTTCGATCATCAGCCCCAGTCTGGACCTTATGGCCGGGATGTCATCGAAGAGGCTGTACGCCTCTTCGACGGTCATGGTCAGTATATCGTGGATACTCCTGTCGCGGTACGTTACCCTCAGCGCCTCCGGACGGTAACGCTTGCCATCGCACTTCTCGCAACGGATATAGAGGTCCTCGAAGAAGTACATCTCCATCAGTTCATACCCTTCTCCCTTGCAGGTCTCGCACCTTCCGCCCGGCACATTGAACGAGAAGAACCCTGGACCGTAGCCGTAGGCCTTCGACTCCCTCTGTTCAGCGAAGAGTTTCCGTATATGGTCGAAGATCTTAAGATAGGTGACCGGGTTTGATCGGGGGCTCCTTCCGATGGGTGACTGGTCGATGAGCTTCACCCCTGCAATCATTTCTTCTCCCTCAATACGGTCATAGGGAAGGGACGGCTCCGACTCCGTCCTGAATGACTTTGCAAGGGCACGATATAGGGTTTCCACGACGAGACTGCTCTTGCCGGACCCCGACACGCCCGTGACAAGACAAAGACTCTCCAGAGGAATGGCAAGATCGACCCCTGCCAGGTTGTTGCCTCGTGCGCCGTAGAGTCTTAAGGTCTTGCCCGCTGCAGACTTCTCTTTCCGGGGTATCTCTACCCGCTCGATTCCCCTCATATAGCGGGAGGTGAGGGTCTCTGCCTTCAGGAAATCCTCGGAAGGCCCTGAAAATACCACTTCGCCGCCTTTATGCCCTCCCCCCGGGCCCAGCTCGACGATCCATTGGGCCTTTTCGATGATGCCCCGGTCGTGTTCGACCACGATCACCGTGTTGCCCAGGGCGGAGAGCTGGTTCATGATTGCGGCGATCCGCTCGGTATCTCGTGGATGGAGTCCGACGGTTGGTTCATCCAGGACATACAAGGTGCCGGTAAGAAGGGAGGCGAGTTGGTTCGAGAGGTTGATGCGCTGGTATTCTCCCCCGGAAAGGGTTTTTCCGTGGCGGTCCAGGGTAAGATAATCGAGCCCGACCTTGGTCAGGAAACCAAGTTTCATCACTATCTGCCGCACTAATTCCTTTGAGACTTCCTTTCTGAAGGGTCCCATATCCAGATCAGAGAAGAACCGGAGGGCCTCCGAGATCGGGATGGCGCAAAGCCCGGCGATGTCGAGTCCGGAGACTCTGTAGGCAAGCGCCTCCTTCTTCAGTCTCTTGCCGCCGCAGACCGGGCAGGTGAACCCCCTGCGGTACCTGCTCAGAAAGACACGGACGTGGAGCTTGTAGCGCCTTTCCTCGAGATCTTCAAAGAAATCGTCTATGCCGTAAAACCCGTCAGATCCCTTGTAGAGCAAGTCCCGCTCTTCCGGAGAGAACGTATTAAAGGGCTTATGGACATCAAGGCCGGAATTCTTGCCTTTCGCAAGGGCCTGCTTTTTCCACCACCGATAGGCAGGTTTATTCCATGGATCAATAGCACCCTGGCTGAGAGAGAGGGTCTTGTCCGGAATGATAAGGTCTTCGTCATAGCGGAGGGTGTTGCCGAACCCCTTGCACTCAGGACAGGCGCCTACCGGATGATTAAAGGAAAAGAGTATGGCGGACGGCTCCGGAAGGGAGATGCCGCACTCCTCGCAGGCGTTCTCCGCGGAGAACGCCCTGACAAAAGGCGGTGTCCCCGTGCGCATGAAGATAATCTGCAAATGCCCCTTGCCTTCCTTCCATGCGATTTCGAGCGAATCAGAGAGCCTCGGCTCGTCTTTCACGACCAGCCTGTCGAGGACAACGTCCCATGATGTCTTCCGGCTGATGGTCGATGATCTATTCAGAGAGCCCTCTTCTGTGTCTGCCTGGATCTGAGCGATATCCATTATCTCGCCGTTGATCCAGATCCTCGAAAACCCCAGCCTCGCAAGCTCTGCAAGAGTTTGATCGGTCATGAAGCAGATGATGATCCGCTCGGAGAGATGTTTTTCGACGAGGTCCGCAGCGATCTGGGAGGGGTCCCATTTGCGGACCTCTTTGCCGCAGCCGGGGCAATAGGGAACGGCTATCTTTGCATAGAGGAGGCGAAAGAATTCATACAGTTCGGTTAGGGTCCCCACAGTCGAACGTGAGCCCCTGACAGGGTTCTTCTGCTCCAGGGCTATGGCGGGCCTGATGTTTTTGATCGCATCGACGTCCGGACGGTCGAGCTTTTCGAGAAAGAGCCGCGCGTACGTTGAGAGGGATTCGATGAACCGCCACTGGCCTTCGGCGAAGATGGTGTCAAACGCGAGAGAAGACTTTCCCGAACCGGATACACCCGTCACGGCTATGACGGTGTCGTGAGGCAGGGAGAGGCTTATATTTTTGAGGTTGTTCTGCCTCGCCCCTTCGATGATCAGGTCTTTAGAGTGCATTTTTGTAGTTTAACATACGGAAAAGAGCCTGTTTACGAGGGGGAAGCAGCAGAGGTTAGCACAGGTGACCACCTGCAGCGCGCAGTGACTTCTTCGGGTCACGTCAGGGTATTATCTTTCCAGTGACTCTAAGGAAATCAGAGGAGATGACAATCTTTTAAACCGCGACGTTGCGATGGTATACTAACACGATGTTCAAGATAAGGCTGGAGACGTTCATAGTCGTCTTTTTCTTCATTGCCCTTGTTTTCGCTTTTGTGTATCCCGTTGGCGATGTGGACTTTCCCTGGCATCTGAAGACTGGTGAATACATCTATCAGCATGGAGAGATACCCCAGACCGACCCCTTTTCTACCGCTTCCACCGGAAGCAAGATCGAATATTTCTCCTTGTCGCAGTACTGGCTGGCACAGGTCATTTTCTATGTTATTTATTCTCATTTCGGGTTGATCGGAATCGTAGTATTCAGAAGTATTCTCTTTACGGGCATAATGGCGATCCTATGGGCAATGATGAATGCCCCCGCCTTGGTAAAGACATTTGCCCTTTCCCTTGTAGTCATCATGTTTGCAGGATATGCGGGGGAAAGACCCCAGTTGTTCAGTTTTCTTCTTGAACCGGTGGTTTTGGTCATCTTGGGAAACTACCTGAGGTCCAAGTCCTTGAATTGGCTCCTTATTCTTCCCCTTGCAATGCTTTTCTGGGCAAATCTCCACGGCGGGTTTATTTTAGGTGATATCATCATCATGATTGTCTGCGCATGCGAAACGGTAAAATATTTCTTCATCAGGAGGCCCTCTCCCCCTCTTGAAGGGAACAAGCTGCTCTGGCTCCTCGCGATTGGCTTTATGGCTATCATTGTTTCTTATGTGAACCCGAATTCTTCTTATGCCCTGACTATTGCTGTCGAAGGGGTTTTCTCCTCCGCTTCCCAGAATATCAGAGAATATATCTCCCCCCTGACGGAGACATGGGGGCCTTTCGTGAACAGGATCGATTTCGTCTACTGGGCCCTTATCGGATATTGTCTTATCATACTGACGCTGAACCTGCGTCGCCTGAACATCACCCACTTGGGCTTGGTGTTCTTCACCCTTTATATATCATTACAGGCAGTGCGGTTCGTGCCCTTTTTCATAATGACCGGTCTTATCGTAAGTGGACAATATCGGATCGGATTATCTATTTCTGACAAAGACTCCATCCTTGGTAGACTAAGGACACTCGTTAACGTATTACTGCTTGTAGCTGTGGTTTTCCTGTCCGGCTACCTGATCTATTACGTTCCAGGAAAAGAACGTCTGTCCATAATGAAAGAATCGCGATATTATCCGGTGCGGGCAGCCCGCTTTCTTGAGGAGGAGGTCCCGGCATCGAGGATGTTCAATTCTCATAATTTAGGAGCCTATCTACTTTATCGCCTATACCCGAAGTTCAAGGTCTTTACCGATACGAGGGGCTATAATGTTCAAGCCATGGCAGATTCGGGGGATTTGTCGGTTGCGCGGCGGTGGCCTGGAGACGTCGTGAGTGCCTTTGATACTGTCAATGAACTAATAGCCGAAGATCTGGGCAGGATCGAAGTTTCCGGAGCGAGACCTGCGGATCTCCCCGAGAAGCCGCTATGGCGAGTACTCCTGCGGATCCACGATATTGAAGTCATTGTTCACGAGGCCTCTAATTGCTTTACGGGCGAGCTGTATGTCCTTCCCCTAGCCCTGATCAGGGACGAGGAATGGAAACTCGTGTATTCGGACGGAAGGGCTCTGATCTTTGTCAAGGACATCCCGAAGTTCCGGGATATCATCGACCGCTACGAGCTTCCTAAGGAACAAGTTTACGACGAAATAGGCATGGAAAATGCGACCAGAGTGGGGAGCTTTCATTCGGAGGTCTATTCCAGTCTGGCCTTTGCGCTCCTGATGAAGGGCGGGTCTGAGGAGGCCGCAGAAAAATTCATCAGACATGCCCTTGACCTCAAGCCAAGAAATGTCTTCGCCTCTTATCTCGAGGCTCTCCTGCAGCTGAAGAGGAGAAAAGTCTGAGTCGTTCCGCGCGTGGATCTCTAGCAAGGGGACGATCCGTCAAGGTCATCCCGATAGAGGTCAGGGCTTTGTGATCCCGGACATTATCGGAGGTCCTTTGTATCTGAAATGGGGAGGGATATGAGCAAGCATATCATTGCCCTCCTGGCCGCGGTTACTGCCTTTATTGTCTTTCTGCCTGCCTTGGGTAATGACTTTATAAACTGGGACGACAATGTATATGTCTATGAGAACACCTTTGTCCGTTCATTCAATGTAGATTTGTTCCGTGCGGCATTTCTTGAATTTCATTCATCCAACTGGCATCCCCTCACGTGGTTGTCTCACGCCATCGATTACTCACTATGGGGGCTGAATCCCCTGGGTCATCATCTGACCAACGTTATCCTCCATGCTCTGAATACCATGCTGGTAGTCTTGCTTGCAGTGCGTTTGTTGGAGGGCATGCGGATATCCTCTTCCTGCAATAGCCCGTCGGAGCAGCTTCTGAGCGATAGGGAGAGGATTGTCGCAGGGGCGGCGACTGGGGTGTTGTTCGGCATTCATCCCCTGCGCGTGGAATCGGTCGCCTGGATTGCGGAAAGAAAAGACCTTCTCTGCGCCTTCTTCTTTCTGCTGAGCATGATGAGCTATGCGACCTATGTTATGAGAAATGTCGGGGCGCGGCAGTCAGTTATTCCCTCTGGTGTCGCGGAGTCCGCAACAACGGGATGGGGTCACCGGTACTGCGATAGACACTATCTCCTGGCGCTTGGATTCTTTGTCTTTTCCCTGCTGAGCAAACCGATGGCGGTATCGCTGCCGTTTGTCCTGTTGATCCTCGACTGGTACCCCTTCGGGCGGGTCAAATCGGCTAAGACGCTAGGATATGTCTTTAGTGAAAAGTTGCCGTTTATTGTATTGAGTCTTTTGTCGGCGGCAGTGACCCTGAAGGCTCAGCAGGCGGGCGGGGCTGTAGCTCCGGAGAATCTCCTGCCATTATCGACAAAGCTGGTCGTAGCCGCTTCATCTCTTACCAGCTATCTCTGGAAGATGATAGTCCCACTTGATTTGGTCCCTTATTATCCCTATCCGAAGGTTGTGTCTCTATTATTATTGAAGGATCTCTTCCCGGTTCTCTTTGTAATCGGGATCACAATTATCAGTGCTGTCGTCGTAAAGAAGAAAATATGGTTGGCTCTCTGGGGGTATTATGTAATAACGCTCTTTCCAGTGCTCGGGATTGTTCAGGTGGGGGGGCAGGCGATGGCTGACAGGTATACGTATCTGCCGGGCATGGCGCCTTCTCTTTTAGCCGGCTTGGCAATCGCATGGATCTATGAAAGGATCGTTTCCGGAAGACGCTGGAGATTGCTTGCAAGTCTGGCCGGCTCCATTGCCGCCTTTTCTGTGGTGCTTTTGCTGTCATTTCTTACCGCGCGACATATCCTGATTTGGGAAAATGGGGTTGTCTTCTGGAAATATGTTATTGAAAAAGAACCCGGAAGGATTTCTGTTGCGCATAATAACCTGGGCGTTGCTTTGAGGAAAAAGGGGCAGACTGATGAAGCTATAGACCAATACCGCATTGCGGCGATGCTGAAGCCGGATGACCCGGAGCCCCACTGCAATCTTGGCCATGCATATCTGGATAAAGGACAGATGGATGCGGCGATACAGGAGTATGAGATGGCACTACGGATCAGGCCTGATCAGCCCGAGATTCGCAATAATCTGGGTGTCGCATATGGCGTCCAGGGCCGGTTGGATATGGCTATACAACAGCATCAGGCAGCCGTGAGGCTGAGACCTGACTTTGCGGAAGCCTACTTCAATCTTGGGCTGATTTTTCTTAAGACAGGTGATGTGGCTGGTGCGAGGAGAGCATTCGAATCAGGTTTAAGGATAAGGCCGAGCGATAGAAGGGCCCGTCAGATTCTGCAGGTCATCATATCGAAGAACCCGGACTGAGAGGCAGCACCCTTATCGGGAGGGAGATCAGAACCCGAATCTGTTGTTATTGCAATCTATGCGGAATATCTCGTCCTTTACGCGCCTGCCTGTATTGCCCTGGGCCGAGGCCCTGAAACAGGGGGTTTGAGCATTGCCGGCGAGGTTGATATTCTGCTCTGTCCAGTAACTGAAGCTCAGATCGTTGCCCGGGTTGAATCCCGGGAGGGCGTTGGCGGGGTCATCGGCATCAGCAGATGCGGTCCGTCCTTTTTGGATGCAGGTAATATTAGTCGGCTTATCCTTGTTCTGCTCGCCGAGGTTTTTTGTATATCTTCCGTTTTCAGCAAAAAATTGCTCCTCCAGGAGTCTGAGGTTCTGAAGGTTTGAATATGCCTCTGTCCTCTCCGCATTTCTCTGCTGGCCCAAATAAGCGGGAACCGCGATTGCCGCCAGAATACCGATGATCGCTACGACAATAATAAGTTCTGTTAGGGTAAATCCTCTGGAGCAACGCTGAAAACTCATATCATCTCCTCTGATAAAGAAAGCGGGGGGCAAAACTCCCCCCGCTTTCTTTCAGACAGGCTTTCTGGTTAGTCCGACGCCATAATCTTTTTGTACATCGACTTGTCGTTCTTGTCGAATGCCTCGACGATGATATTGCCGTTTGCCGGCTGGTTGCAGGTAATCTGTCCAGTATGGGTGCCGCCGCTGCTCGCTGCTGTTGACCAGAGATTGCTGGCCGGGGTCCAGGGCGACTTTTCCGTGTTCATGGCGCTGTTCCTCGACGTTATCCACTGGTCGCACAACCCATTGATAGTAGCCAGACTATTTGCGAGTGCTGAATTATCCATATCAGCACTGTCGACCTTTCCATCCGAATTCGAATCAACGGAATACCTTCCGCTGATACCATTCTTTGCCGCAGTAAGCCATGACTGCAGATCAGGACCAGCGGATTCGGCGGCCCTCTCAACAGCGCCCTTTCTTGACCTCTCCTGCACGCCGAGATAGCCGGGGATGGCGATCGCAGCGAGGATGCCGATGATGGCGACAACGATCAGGAGTTCGATGAGGGTGAAGCCCTTCTGATTCTTCAGGTTGTCTATTGCCTTGAACATGAAAAATACCTCCTTTGTTCTTTGAGCAGCCAACGGCTGCTAACATGAATCAGCAATCAATGCAGACAAGTACTCTAGTATCACCACCTTCCGAAGTACCATTTTTCAGAAAGCATTATGACTGACTATAGCACTTCCTATGCCACGGCTCAATACATTAATGCATCACTAATGCCTTGAAATAACAAGAATAAGATACGGCCCAATGTCAGAAATGTCAAGTTCATGACAATTTTTGTCAGGAGGCAGCGCACAAATTGCCAGTTTGGACTGCTTAATATCTATCTCAATATAAATAAATGAGTTGGGCTAAAAAGACTGTGGTATAATCAAGCAATTTTCAATATATGCCCGCGAATGCCGAATGTACCGAATAGGACTTGACACAGGCTCTGTGAGCGTTAAGCTGGTCCTGCTGGATGAAGGGGGCGGCAGAGGTCATAGCGTCTACGTGCGGCATCGGGGCCGTCCCCTGGAAGTTGCCTTGGCGCTTCTTCAGGAGGCGGTCGAGAGACACCTCTCCCCCGCCGCTGAGCTTTCCCTTTCTGTAACCGGCTCTGCCGGGAGATTCATCGGGTCCATCCTCCACATAGATCCCGTCAATGAGGTCGTTGCCCAGGCGTGTGCCACAAGCAATCTTTATCCGCATATCCGGTCTGTTATTGAACTCGGCGGGGAGGATTCCAAGCTCATCTTCGTAGGCGGTGGTTCCGGAACAGCGAGGGATTTTTCGATGAACTCGGTCTGTGCGGCTGGGACAGGATCTTTTCTTGACCAGCAGGCAGAGCGACTCCGTCTTTCCATAGAAGAATTCAGCGAATTGAGCCTTAGGTCGAAGAACCCTCCGCGCATAGCCGGCAGGTGCAGTGTCTTTGCCAAATCAGACATGATCCATCTTCAGCAGATCGCCACCCCCGTGGAAGACATCGTGGCTGGCCTATGCTTCGCCGTGGCGAGGAACTTCCGGGGCTCTATCGCCAGGGGCAGGGAGCTGGAATATCCGGTATCCTTTCATGGCGGGGTTGCCGCGAACCAGGGCATGGTAAGGGCATTTACCGAAGTGTTAGGCATTGCTGATCTGTTTGTCCCTGGAGAATATGCCCTGATGGCAGCCATCGGCGCTGCCCTGAAGGACAGGGAGGCAGGCAGGACCCATACCTTTGATTTAGCAGAACTCGAATCATATATAGCTTCGGAAAAGACCGCTGAGAAGGGCTATGCCCCCCTTGCGCTGGCTGGAGAAGACTTCTATTCTCGTCACAGCGTGGATCGACCGTCCCCCGGCAGCCCGGCCGAAATTCCATCATCGGCCATATCTCTTTCTTCTAAAACAACGGCATATCTTGGCATTGATATTGGGTCAATCAGCACCAATCTTGTGGTGATCGACGAAGATTGCCGTCTTCTCTCCAAGCGCTACCTGATGACCGCCGGAAGGCCGATAGATGCGGTGATGCAGGGTCTCGGCGAGATCGGACAGGAATTGCGGGACTCTGTCGAAATCGCCGGGGTGGCAACAACAGGATCAGGGCGGTACATGATCGCAGACTACGTAGGTGCCGATATCGTCAAGAATGAGATCACTGCGCAGGCGACGGCCGCTGCCTTCATTGATAAGGGTGTTGATACCATCTTTGAGATCGGCGGGCAGGACTCCAAATACATATCCCTCAGGGGAGGGGTAATCGTCGACTTCGAGATGAACAAGGCGTGCGCTGCGGGGACCGGATCGTTTCTTGAAGAGCAGGCCGAGAAACTCGGCATCTCGATCCGTGAAGAGTTTGCGAGATCGGCCTTCTCTTCCGGCAATCCCTGCAGGCTCGGAGAGCGCTGTACCGTCTTCATGGAGAATTCCCTGATGGCCAACCTCCAGAAGGGGGCCTCAAGGGATGACCTCCTGGCCGGACTCGCCTATTCCATAGTCCAGAACTATATCAACCGTGTGGTCGGAAAACGGCCGATCGGCAAGAAGATATTCTTCCAGGGGGGGGTTGCCTTTAATAAGTCGGTCGTCGCCGCCTTTGAGAAGTATGTGGGACGGCAGGTCATCGTCCCGCCCGACCACGAGGTGACCGGCGCGATAGGCATGGCCCTCATAGCCCGCCGCTTCATAAACGGCCTCAGGTCTGATGATGAGCCGGCAAGAAAGGCCGCTGAACGGCCCCCTTCGCGATTCAAGGGGTTCGACCTCTCGAAGAGACCCTACGAGATGTCGTCTTTTGAATGCAAAGGCTGTTCTAATGTCTGCGAGATCAACCGGGTGAAGGTCGAAGGGGAAAAGGGCTTTCTCTTCTACGGCGGAAGGTGCGAGAAATATGATGTGAAGAGGCAGAAATCCGGCGAAGAGCCTCCCGACCTTTTTGCCTTCAGGGAGGAGATGCTCTGGAAGGCCCATCTGGAGTATTCCGAAAGATTCGGCTCAACGGCCGCCAAGTCGGAGAAGGAAAGTTTTCCTGCGCCGCCTTTGCTCAAGAGAGGCGGAGCGGGGCTGCCGAAGATAGGCATTCCCTATGTCTTTTATTTCCACGACTTCCTGCCCTTCTGGACGACCTTTCTCTGGGAGCTGGGCTTTGAGGTAGTCGTATCCCCCAGGACAGACAGGCACATCGTGGATCTGGGACAGGAAAGTGTCTTGTCTGAGACCTGTTTCCCGGTAAAGACGGCCCATGGTCATATCAGGTATTTCCTGGATAAGGATGTGCAGGCCGTTCTTCTGCCGAGCTTCATCAATCTCAACCAGGGCGATGATGCCTTTGATCGGGGTTTTGCCTGCCCCTATACACAGACAATACCGTATTCCGCAAGGGTTGCTTTCCGGAAGCTGCAGATTCTTGCGCCGGTGATAGACCTCGGACGAGGCGATGGGTTCATCAGGAAAGAACTGCGGCGTGCGCTGGCGCCCTTTGGGATCGCCGCATCCCGCATCAAGAAGGCCTATGCGACTGCCCAAGAGATACAGGCGACGTTTGTATCCGGGATAAGGGCAAAGGGTCTGGAGGTTCTTGCCGGCATCGACAAGCGGACGGTGGTTATTGTCGGCAGGGCATATAATTCTTTTGACAAGGGGATGAACCTCAACATCCCCGGTAAGCTGGCTGATATCGGCGTCTTGTCGATACCCATGGATTTTCTGCCATCTGATGCGTCTGAGCTGAAAAACGACTGGCCGAACATGTACTGGCGGGCCGGCCAGCGGATCCTGGGCGCTGCCCGCATCATCAGGGGCAACCCCCTGTTGTACGCTGTCTATATCGGCAATTTTTCATGCGGCCCGGACTCCTTTATCATCAAGTTCTTTGAGGAGGAGATGGCGGGCAAGCCGTATCTGCATCTTGAGATCGACGCTCACAGTGCAGATGCGGGAGCTATTACCCGGTGCGAGGCGTTCCTCGACAGCGTTGAAAATCAGAAGAGGGCTGCAGACGGGCCGCGTGTCGCCAGCAGGTATCCGGCCGGATCTATCGGCATATCGCGGAGGACCGTCTATATCCCGAGGATGTCTGATCATGCCTACGCACTCGCCGGGGCATTCGAATACTGCGGAGTCGATGCCGAGGTTTTGCCTGAATCAAGCAGGGATGCCGTGGACATGGGGAAGAAGCATGTGTCAGGAAAAGAGTGCTATCCCTGCGCCGTCACGACGGGAGATATGGTCCGGAAGATATCGGAACACGGTTTTGACCCCGCTCGGTCCGCCTTTTTTATGCCGTCCGGATCCGGTCCCTGCCGGTTCGGCCAGTATAACGTATTTCACCAACTCGTCTTGCGGGAGTGCGGGTACGGCGATGTCCCGGTTTTTGCGCCGAACCAGAATGAGAACTTCTACGAGCATCTCGGTATCGTCGGCAAGGATTTCAGCATGCGTTCCTGGAGGGGTATCATCGCCATAGAGCTGCTCCTGAAGTGTCTCCACGAGACGAGACCGTATGAGAAGATACGGGGCGCTTCTGACGCCCTGTACGCCGATTATCTCGCTCGAGCCCACCGGTCTGTCCGGGGGGCAGACGGGGACCTCAACGATCTCCTGCAGAAGGCGCGGGCCGATTTCGGCGACATCAGGTCCGGCGGGCATAGGAGGCCTCTGATCGGCATCGTGGGCGAGATATTCGTGCGCTCGAACCGGTTCTCGAACGAAGACCTCGTCAGGAAGGTCGAGGCGCTGGGCGGAGAGGTATACCTTGCGCCTGTTGAGGAATGGGTTTACTATGTCAATTACATGGGACTCCGCAGGGTCTTGATTAATAAAGACTTGTCTGGTATCATTAATCTTCTGTTTAAGAGGTTTTTTCAAAAGAGGATTGAGCATGGCTACGGAAGGCGTTTTGAGGGATTTCTCACGTCGCTGGACGAGCCTGACACTGGCGAGCTGATGGAGAAGGCGCAGCCCTACCTCCATCCCTCCTTCGAAGGAGAGGCCATCCTCAGTATCGGAAAGAGCATCGACCTCATAAACAAGGGCGCATCAGGGATTATCAATGCCATGCCCTTTGGCTGCATGCCCGGGACCATCGTGAGCGGCCTCATGCGCGGACTGAATGCAGATTTCGGTGTGCCATGCCTGAGCATCCCGTATGACGGAACCGAGTCCCTGACAACGGAGATTCAGCTTGAGGCCTTCATGGATCAGGCTAAGGAATACGTAAAGCAGGGAAAACAGGTCAGAGTGGGTTGAGAGTCGGCTGTTTTGTCCGGACTCTTATTTCCCCTTGTACATTTATTATCGTCATGTAAAGGAGGTGGATTTGTGGGGAGCGTTGTAAAGTGGAGAAAGAAGAAGATGAGCAAGCACAAACATAAGAAGCTGCTCAGAAAGACCAAACACCAGAGAAGAAGGAATAAATAGCGTGCTTCAGCAACCAGGGATAATCGTGCTGCCGATCATCACACTACCGGCCAGACCGGATCGCCCTGGAGCGTGCCTTGTAGCGGATCCTTCCTGAAGGACTTTCCTGTCTCTGACCCA
The DNA here is from genome assembly GCA_021825365.1 of Nitrospirota bacterium. Taxonomy (GTDB): domain Bacteria; phylum Nitrospirota; class Thermodesulfovibrionia; order Thermodesulfovibrionales; family UBA6898; genus JAKAGF01. The sequence goes on from JAKAHR010000020.1 coordinate 32,762, forward strand.
TAACCTTCGTGCTGTCCCCATGAACGTACCCCGCGTGGAAGGTGCGGCACGCCCTTATATTGCGGTCGCGGCTGTCGTCTTCAGGCCGCGGCTGTCAGCAGTTCCGATTGTCCGTTAATCCTTTGAAACAGAATGCGTCGATAGGGTATCATTCATAGATGATACAAGCCCTCTCAACCACCGGGATCGGCAGTCTTCCTCACCGGGACGCCCGTGAGGCGTGCAAGCTGATCCTTGATACCTTTGATATCCCTTTCTGGCCGCAGTTGCCCCGGATCTCCTTCAAGGAATTTATGGTCCCTCAGTATTCTGAAGGTATGCCCTTCTTCAGGATGGACCCGGAGAAACAGACGGTCTGGGTCGAACGAAATGCTTCGGACGAACTCGAACGCTTCTACGAGGCATGGACAGAAGAAAGCCGTATAGCCATTTCTCAGGACTATGCCATCGGGCTCCACACCTTCCTCAAGGTGATCGAGAACCGCAGGTTCAGGCTCCTGAAGGGACACGTTACCGGTCCGCTGACATTTTGCCTTGGCTTGCGGGACGTCTCCGGCAAGCCGGTCTTTTATGATGAGGAGCTGAGAGAGGTTTCCCTCATGCTCCTGAAGGCGAAGATCCGCTGGCAGGTCGACCTCCTGAAGCCGCATGCAGAGGGTATCATCATCTTTGTCGACGAGCCGATCCTCTCGGCGATGGGAACGTCCAGCTATCTCGGGGTAGATTCGGCAGAGGCGTTGAGGGTCCTGCAGGAACTGACCGGCTGTATCAGGGAGGCAGGATGCATCTCCGGCATTCACTGCTGCGGCAATGCGGACTGGAGTTTCGTAATCCGGACAGGGGCTGACATCATCAGTTTCGATGCCTTTGACTACGTTGACACCCTTGCCCTGTATCCCGATGCTGTTACGGATTTTCTCGAACGCGGCGGGCGCCTTGCCTGGGGCATCGTGCCCACGTCCGATGCGATCGGGGGGGTTTCACCCGAGTCTCTTCGGCTGCGATTCGACCGCGGTCTGTCGCGCCTGTCAGAGCAGATACCTGAACGCATCCTCCGGGAAGGTATGATCCTTACGCCATCATGCGGCACCGGGTCGCGGACGGTGGAGGAGACGCTCAAAGTCTTCCAGCTCCTCATCAGACTGAAAGAGTCGTTTGCGTGAAAGGCGTGTTCATCTCGATCGAGGGCATTGAGGGGACGGGCAAATCCACTCAGGCCGGCCTCCTGGCAGAACATCTCCGGGGACAGGGACTGCCGGTCGTTCAGACGCTGGAACCGGGAGGGACCCCCATCGGCCTCAAAATACGCGAACTGCTTCTCTCTCTGGAAAGCGCCGGCATGGACTCCGTCGTTGAACTGCTCCTGTACAATGCATCCCGGGTTCAGCACATCAGGGAGGTGATCATCCCGGCCCTGGGGCGTGGAGCCGTAGTGATCACCGACCGTTTCAGCGACTCTACCGTAGCCTATCAGGGTTTCGGCAGAGGCATTGACCTGAAGCTGATCGATTCCCTGGACGCCATCGGCACCAACCGGTTGCGGCCGGATCTCACGATCCTGCTGGATATCGACGTGGAGACAGGACTGATGCGAAACAGGCATATCAATAAGCGGGACAGGCTGGAACTGGAGGACGTTCGGTTCCACGAAGAGGTAAGAAAAGGTTTCCTCCGCATTGCGGCGGGCGAACCGGACAGGATCAGGATTGTCGACTGCTCCACCGGCGTGGAGGAAGTACACCGGAGAATATCCGTCCTGGCAGACGACTTTATCAAGAGAAGTGGCCGGTAAACATGGCGCTCCGCGATGTCATCGGACAGGATCGGGCCGTCGACATGCTCCGGGGCATATTGCAAAAGGGGCGTCTCGCCTCTTCCTATCTCTTCTGCGGCGAATCAGGCATCGGCAAGAAGATGACTGCAGTCAATTTTGCGCGGGCTATCAACTGCCTGTCTGCGGGACATTATCGCGAAGAACAGGGCGGTGAGCCTTCGGTTTTCGCATCTGAGATGTTCCCCCCTCCGGAAAGTACATCCCCGAATGCCACGGGAGGGGCCTCGGGCATGGATTCGTGCGATGCCTGTGCATCGTGTATCAAGTTTGCCTCAGGGACCCATCCGGACTTCCTGATGATATCGCCCGAGGAGCGGCAGATCAGGATAGAGGAGATCCGCATGATCGACGAGGCCCTCTCTTTCAAGCCGTTTGAGGGGAGGATGAAGGTGGTTGTCGTGGACGATGCGGAGATGATGAATCCTGCCGCGGCCAATGCCTTCCTGAAGACCCTCGAGGAGCCTCCTGCGGCGAGCGTGATTATTCTCGTCTCCTCCCGCCCTGAACTGCTGCCTGCTACCATACGGTCCCGGTGTTCCCGGATACTGTTCTCCCCCTTGCCTTCCGAGGCCTGCAGGCGCGTACTGGAGGACAGGGTTCCTGACCAGGCGCTGGACGTCATCACCCGTCTTTCCATGGGGAGACCCGGTCTGGCGCTGTCAGCAGACCTTATCGCTGAACGTGACTGGTTCCTCGAACTCCTGGGCGGGATGCTCCGCGCAGAAAAGGATGCCTGGTCTTCACGGGATGACATGGAACGGTGGCTTGACCTGCTCCTGATCTTCCTCAGAGATATGACGGTCTTCCGGGTGACCGGGTCGGGGACGGGACTCATCAACGGCGACCTCGCCGATGAGGTGCAGAGGCTGGCACAATCCATCGAGGTAAAAGGTATAATATATATTTACAGGGAGTTGTCTTTTTTGAAAGGGATGTCAATGTTCAATCTCAATAAATCCGTCACCTGGAACTATACCTCTTCGCTTCTGAGGAAGGAGATGCCGGTTTAGATGCCCGGGGTCGTCGGCATACGATTCAAGTCCTGTGGAAAGATCTACGATTTCGAGGTCAACGGCCTTGAGGTGAAGCCGGGTGACCGGGTCGTCGTCGAATCGGAGTTTGGCCTGAGTATCGGCAATGTCGTGGCCGGCCCGCGCACAACCGAGGGGCCTGAGAAGGATATGAAGAAGGTGCTCCGCCTCGCCTCCGAAGACGACGTTAAACAGAAACGGCAGAACGAGCAGTTCGAAAGAGAGGCCCGTTCCTTCTGCCTGGAGCGCATCATGGCCCGCGGTCTCCCCATGAAGCTCGTCTGCTCGGAAGTTACCCTCGACCGCAAGAGGATCATATTCTATTTCACCGCGGACGGCAGGATAGACTTTCGTGAACTGGTGAAGGATCTGGCTGCCCGGTTCAGGACGAGGATCGAGATGAGGCAGATCGGGGTGCGCGACAAGGCCAAGATGGTCGGGGGGCTGGGGCTCTGCGGCAAGGAGCTTTGCTGCCGCCTCTTCCTCACCTCATTCGAGCCGATATCGATCAAGATGGCAAAGCAGCAGGAGCTGGTTCTCAATACCGGCAAGCTCTCCGGCGTCTGCGGCAGGCTCATGTGCTGCCTGGGCTATGAATACAGCGAGGCTGGTCCGGCTGAAAAGAAGACAACCGCAGTCGGGGTGCCGGATGAGCAGGCCCAGGCCGTTGCCGGCGAGGCGCAGGAACCCTTTGACGAGCCCGAACCCCTTCCCGAGATTGTCTGCTGTCCTGCTGAAGACACCTCCCCGGCGGCACCGACGTCCGCATCTGCGGCGGGGGAGCAAAAGACGGAAAAAGGAAAACGGAGGAGAAGAAGACGGAGATTCAGGAAGAGGGCAAAACAGAATGAGTGAACGCTTCTATATAACGACGCCGATATATTATGTCAACGACGTCCCCCACATCGGCCACGCCTATACCACGATAGCCGCCGACATCCTGTCCCGCCGTAACCGGATGGCAGGCAAAGAGGTCTTCTTCCTCACGGGGACTGATGAACACGGCCAGAAGGTCGCCAAGGCTGCAGCGGAGAAGGGAAGGTCGCCCCAAGAGCATGCGGATCTGCTCGTCGGTAACTTCAGGAACCTCTGGAGCAGGTTTGATATATCAAATGATGCCTTTATCCGCACTACGGACGAAGGCCACATCAAGACTGTCCAGGGGCTGCTCCAGAGGCTCTGGGACCTGGGCGAGATAGAGAAGCGGGAGTACGCGGGGTGGTACTGCACCCCGGATGAGCGGTTCTGGACGGAAAAGGACCTTGTCAACGGCAACTGCCCTGACTGCGGCAGGTCGGTTGACCGGATACAGGAGGAAAACTATTTCTTCCTCATGTCCAGATATCAGTCCCGTCTGATCGAGCATATCGAACAAAACCCTTCCTATATCCTTCCGGATACGAGAAGGAATGAGGTCCTGGGTTTTCTGAAGAACAATACCCTGGGAGACCTCTGCATATCGCGGCCGAGACAGCGCCTGGCGTGGGGCATCCCCCTGCCTTTCAACGGGGATTTTGTCACCTATGTCTGGTTTGACGCCCTTGTCAATTATTTTTCTGCAACACGCTATCTGGCCCCTCATGCCGCACAGGCGGGCCAGGGATATTTCTGGTGGCCGGCTGATCATCACCTCGTCGGAAAGGACATCCTCACCACTCATGCGGTCTACTGGTCGACGATGCTCATGGCCCTGAATCTCCCCCTGCCCGGAAACATCTTTGCCCATGGATGGTGGACGGTCGAGGGCAAGAAGATGTCGAAGTCCCTCGGCAACGTGGTGGATCCCCATGCGATCGCCGATGTCTACGGGGTCGATGCCTTCAGGTATTTTCTCTTCAGGGAGATGCCCTTTGGTCTTGACGGAGATTTTTCAGAGGACGCCCTCATCCGGAGGATCAATACGGATCTGGCAAACGACCTGGGCAACCTCCTCAGCCGATTTATAACGATGGCTGAAAAGTATTTCAAAGGCGCCATCGGCCTGCCTGCCTCAGCCGCATTTACGGTCGATGAGCAGGAGATCGAATCCCTCGCCGAACAGGGCATGGCCCGTCCGGAGTTCAAGCCTGATTTTGTCCTTGATTTCATCCATGCCAATATTGAGACCCGTACGGAGCGAAAGTGGCGCGAACTGCGCTTTTCCGTAATCCTCGAGGGCATCTGGTCCCTAATCGGAGAGGCAAACAACCATATAGCCCGGACAGAACCGTGGAAGCTCGCCAAGACTGATCCGGAGGCGCTCAAGACGGTGATGTACAACCTGTGGAATGCCCTTCGCCTGATAGCGCTTTCTTTGTATCCCTTTATGCCGGGCACGTCGGTGAAGATGTGGAAGCAACTCGGCCTCCGGGCGATGGAGGAGGAGATCCGGCAGAGCCAGGCGGAGAGGCCTGCTGACGACCCCCGCTGTTATGCGCGGATTTTCTACTGGGACTGGAGGCCGTCATATGACATGCAGGTCGCGAAGGGGGAGCAGCTCTTCCCCCGGATAGAAAAGGGCAAGGAGAAGAAGGTGGAGAAATCCGTTGCAGCGGCAGAGGCTGAAAAGACTGCGGCCCTGTCGAACCTCATCACGATCAACGATTTTGCCCGGGTCGAGCTGAAGATCGGCAAGGTGCTGTCCGCTGAGCGGGTGAAGAAGTCGGACAAATTGATCCGGATGCAGGTGGACACCGGTGAAGAGAGGCAGATCGTTGCCGGCATCGGCAAGACGTATGCGCCCGAGGACCTCGTCGGCAGGAAGATAGTCGTGGTTGCGAACCTGCAGCCCGCCAGGCTTATGGGGGTCGAGTCCAACGGCATGCTCCTGGCTGCCACGGGTTCGGACGGCATACCGGTGATCCTGATGCCGGAAAAAGACGTGGAGCCGGGGTCGAGGATCAAGTAGGCCGGCGATGACGGAATACACCCGCTGATCCGGCGGACTCCCGTGCGATGATAAAGGTCCGGGAGACGGGCCAGGGTTTCCTGGTGGCGCCCTTATATAGTCCACCGTGAATGGTTGTCTGCATGGTGAGGGGATACGATCATATGCCGCAGCGAATGCGGAATGACAGCGAGGAGGTAACACATGGAACGGCAATCTGTCGACCTCAGTAAGTACAGTTATTTTTCGAGTCTTTCCGGTAGTGCTCTCACTGCCCTTTCCGAACGAATCGAGATCGTGAATTACCCCGCCGGGACGGTGATCGTGCAGGAGGGGGCTGTCGGTGATGCCTTCTATTTTGTGAAGGAGGGACAGCTTGAGGTGACGAGCAGGTCTCCGGCAGGACTGGAGGCAAAGCTTGCAGTCATCGGCAGGGAGCAGGGATTTGGCGAGATGGCCCTGCTTACCTGTTCCATCCGGTCCAGTTCCGTCACGGCGGTGACCGATGTCATGCTCTACCGGCTGCAAAAGAAAGATTTCGAAGAGATGGTATTGAACGACTTTGCGTTCAGGAGTATCCTTCTCCGGAAGACCGAGGACTATACCCAAATAAACAAGATCAAGACCCTCCAGCCCTTTGCGCTCCTTCCGCCGGAGAAGATGTGCGCTGTCATGGAAAAGATGGCAGAGAAGGAATACGGTCCTGGGGAGGACATTATTGTACAGGGAGAAAAGGGTGATGCCTACTACATTATCAAGTCAGGCCGGGTTTCCGTATTAAAGAAGAAGAAAGCGGACGAGGAGTATCGCCGGGTTGCGGAGCTGGGCGAAGGCGATGCCTTCGGGGAAGAGGCCCTCATCAGGGATGATCCGCGCAATGCGACCTGCCGGGCGGTCGAGAAGACAACGGTGTATGTGTTGCATAAGGCGGACTTTAACGGGATCATAAAAGCTGCTTTTCTCGAAAACATATTCCCTGAGGAAATTTCAGCGGATACATACCTGGACGAGTATATCGTAATCGATGCCCGGGTTCCGGCGGAATATGAAGAGGAGCACATCTACGGTGCGCAGAATATCCCGGTTGAAGTCTTGCGCCAGGAATGCGCAGGGTTTGACAAATCCAAACAATACATCACATATTGCCTCAATGATTCCCGGGGCATGGTCGCCGCATTTCTCCTGAAAAACCGCGGTTTTAATGCAAAATGTCTCCGCGGGGGAATGAGCGGCTGGCCGGGTCGATTGGTAACGGGCTCCGATATCGTGCACATGCCGACGCAGTAGGAGCCGGCAAGGAAGGCCTGACAAGGGGCACTGTTTTGAGGCACCTGCACCGGTATCTCGTTCCGGGCCCCGTTCAGTCTTCTTCCCTGATCCTCTCCAGGTATTCCTCCCACTCGAGCGGAAGCATATGCTTTTTTTTGTTGTTGCATTCCTTGCAGGCCGGCACAAGATTACCCTTTGAGGATTTGCCGCCCCTGACGACAGGGACGATGTGGTCCATCGTGAGTTCCGAAGGGGGGAAATGCCTCCCGCAGAAATAACAGGTGCCCTCTCCCCTTTTCCGCTTCCACCAAGATGACTGACGGAGTTCGCGCGCCTTCGCCCGCTCCCGTTTGATCTCCTCATCTGTCACCGGCGAAATAAAATAGTCCATGATCACGCTACATGGCGCCACACCACGCTGCGGTTGCGGCCGCCGTGCTTGGCATGGTAGAGGGCCTGATCCGACCTTTCGATCAGTTCCTCCTTGGTCCTCGCGTCCCCCGGGAGAGTGGCTACGCCGATGCTGATCGTAACCCTGAATGGTCTCCGGTCCGTGGTGAATTCCTGCTCGCCGATTGCCTTGCGCAGCCTTTCCGCGATCCGGAGCGCCCCTTCGGCATCGGTCTCCGGCAGGACGATCGCGAACTCCTCCCCGCCATACCGTGCCGGGATGTCAATCGTCCTGATCGTCTCGCGGATGATAGCAGAGACCCTCTTGAGAACCTGGTCTCCCACCGGATGTCCGTAGGTGTCATTGATTTTCTTGAAGAAATCGATATCCGTCAGCAGCAGGGAAACGGGCTTGGCCGTCCTTCCGGAGCGGCTCAGTTCAGCGGAGAGCTTTTCCTGAAAGACCCGATGGTTGAACAGGCCCGTCAGGCCGTCGGTGGTTGCCATTTTTTCAATGGCAGCGTGGAGCCGGGCGTTTGCCAGTGAGGTGGATGCCTGGTTGCACATGACTTTCAGGAGATCCAGCTGAAGGGTGCTCAGGAAGTCCTTCTTGTCGGAGCAAGCCGTGAAGATGCCCAAAAATCTCTTTTCGTACATCAGAGGGATGACCGCTATCGCCCTGATGTCGGCCGCCTTGAATGGCAGGAGGGGGATTTTGTAGCTGGAGACATCGGCAATGTAGATCGGCTGCTTGTTCTCCGCCCCCATCTGGATAAAGGTTCCCTTCAGGTCATACAACCTGTCGGCCGGGGTCTCTCCGGTGCAATAGGCGAGTTTGAACCCACCCTCCTCAGCGCTGAAAAAATAGATTCCGACAGCAGCGATCTTTTCCGCGCCTTCACAGAGAGTCCGGATGACCACCTCCGCATTCAGCGAGGACAGGAGAGTGGAGCTCTCTTCCCGGAGGACTTTTAGTCCGAAGTAGTCGCGTTTTATCTGAAGATACACCCGTTCCCGTTCAAGGATCTTTTCCACCTGGCGCGCGAACATCATGCCTGTTTCCCTTTCCGTGATGTTGAAAAGGTCGTTACGGCCCCTATCGGCGGTAATCACTCCGATGATGCTGGCACCTGCAGCCACGGGAAGGGCCATGATCGATTTCGTCCTGCCATTCTTTTTCAAATAGCCGATGTCGATCTTGTTTTCTTCGATCTCTCCGGCTGCCAGGGTCTTTCTCTCCGCCATGCAGCGCCTGAGTACCCCTTCCCCGGAGATGATGATGTCTCCTTTTTCCTCCGTGGAGCACCGCAGGACGATGTCACTTCCCGAGGGCACGAAGAGATTCACGGCATCCGCGTAGACCGCTTTCTTCAGGGTGAGAAGCAGTTCCCCGATCTCTTCGTCAGTCTTCAGCATCGATGCGAAATAATGAGATGTCACCTCATCGCTGCTGAGTGATTCCATCCCGGTCTGGGTCACGATAGATTGGGCCCGGGTCCTGATCTCCGAAAGGGATGAGGCAGCCTGTTCCCGCTCTTTCTTCAGCCGCGTGAAGAGCAGGGACGACAGGGCGGCAGTCGCCAGGAGGAAGAAGGCGAAGGCCCCTTCTTCGCGGAGGTCGACCTGCGTGAGGCTGATTCCGAAGCGCGCTGCAAGGAGGCCGAGGGGGACGAGCAGAAGGAGGAGGCCGAGAGCGGCCAGGACGGTCAAGAGGGAATACAGTCCCGTCATCCCGATGACAACGGGGAAGTAGGCAAGGTTCAGCCAGGGGAGCCCCGTTAATCTGATCAGGCCGGAAAGCAGGACGAACAGGGCAAAGAGGAACTCAATGGCGAACTCCGGGCGTTTGCCGGTCCTGAGGAGGACCAGGCAGATAGCCGCGGCGGCTGCGCACAAAGGGAACCAGACAGCCGGCCGGTTGACAGGCATGCCCGTCAGTAGGAGAAAACAGATGATGGAAAGAAAAGCGGGTGGCGCGCCCCTCGTGAGGCGGGTCAGCCAGACGCCCTGCCCTTTTTTATCTCCTCTTCCCTGAAGAATTTCTTGTACAGGACGTCCCATTCAGGGCTGCCTTCTATGAGTTTTCTCGAAAAAGATTGGAGTTTCTTCCTGACGTTCTGATCGATCTCCTCGCCTATCTTCAGCTCACCCACTATCGTCCGCTTTATCTCCCGCCGGATTGTGCCCTCATCCGTAAGGAGTTCAACGAGATTGCCCTTGATCAGGCCCTTCAGAAGGATATGGCTGAGATGCGATATTTTGTCCTCGGAGAGCATCATAGGACAAGATTCCTCTCCTTGACCAGCCTCTGCTTGGTAAGGTCGAAGAGCTTCCGGTAATCCATTCTCCCCTTTTCAATGTCGGTCACGTGGTGTTTGAGGATTTCCCGCACCTCGTCATTGAGCCGGTCCTCAACCGCAAGTTCTTCCAGGATGATGAGTTCCGACTCGGCGATGAACTTTTCCATCGGCACCGTCGGCTTCACCATCTCCCTGGCGACAAGGTTGTCAGAGATCCGTTTTGCGAGGATCGGGACCCATGACTTCGGGACGCGCATCCTACTTCTCGACGAAAGACAGGAGGGCGATATTGCGCGACCGCATGATCGACTCGCTCAGTTCACGCTGATGACGGGCACACGTGCCTGTCATGCGGCGGGAGAGGATCTTGCCCCGCTCCGTCAGATAGCTGCGGAGAAGCCGAAGGTCCTTATAGTCGATAAACGGTGTCTTTTCGGAACAGAATCTGCAGAATTTTCTTCTCTGAAATCTCTTCTGGGGCATTGCCATGATAAACTCCTTTTATTTTCCTTATTAGTCTTGGTTTCGTTCTAGAACGGCTCGAGATCCGTTGTCTCTTCGGGTGCGTGGAGATCGCCTTCCCCGCCGCCTCCGCCCGATGAGCTCTTCCTGCTGCTCGAGAGGAATCTGACTGTCTGGGCGACGACCTCGAACTTGCTCCTCTGCTGGCCGTCAGTCTCCCACCGCCGTTCCTGGAGCCTGCCTTCAACGAGGGCCGAGCTGCCCTTGTTCAGATACTGACCGCAGGTCTCGGCCTGCTTGCCGAAGACGACGACATCGATGAAGAGAGTCTCCTCCTTCATGCTGTCCCCGCTCTTATACTTGGAAGAACACGCAAGGCGCAGGGTGGTGACCGGCGTTCCCTGAGGCGTATACCGCAATTCAGGGTCTTTGGTCAGATTGCCGATGAGGATGACTTTATTGAACATCTAGGCCTCAGCCTTTGCCTCGGTCTTTGACTGTTCCGCCTCAGAGGCCAGGGTGGCCTCGAGCTGCTTCACCTGCTTTGGGCCGAGCTTGATGACCATGTGTTTAATGACCGGGTCAAAGACCTTGTAGAAGTCCTCGAGTTTCCTGATGGTCGCCGGCGGGGTCTTGAAGATGAGGAGCGTATAGAAGCCCTTGTTCTGCTTTTTGATCTCGTAGGCGAGTTTTCTCCGACCCCACGTATCGGTCTTGAGGATCTCGCCGCCCGTGTTGACGACGATGTCCTTGATGCGCGTGAGTGAAGCCTGGATTTCCTCGTCAGGGAGCGCTGCATTAAGGATGACGATGTTTTCGTAGATGTTCACCGAACACCTCCTTATGGATTTTTCCCCGCTTGCGGGGACTAAAGCCCTTTCCCAGGGAAAGAGCAAGGAGTCTTCATTTATACCACAATGCAGCAGAGTGCGTCAATTAGCCGATGCCCTAACCCGGGGGCGGCCGGCCTGGAAGTGCCGGTCCGGCAGGTGAGGCGCGTCACCACTGCGGCATCGCCGAGGGACGGGCCGGCTCGACCGGAAGGACTTGACAAACCGCGATGAGGGGGTTATGATAAGTAAGTAATTACTTATTAATTAGCCGCGGAGGTGGTGTGTGGGGCGTCACAAGACGATCAGGGATGAACAGTTGTTGCAGCATGCGCGGGCCGTATTTCTGGCGAGCGGGGCATTCGGGTCTACAAGGGAAATAGCCAGGAGGGCAGGGGTATCGGAGGCGACGCTGTTCAAGCGGTATCCTACGAAGGCCGCGCTCTTCCTGGCGGCGATGGTGCCGGAACCGGTCGACATAGATGTCGTAATCCATTCATTCACGCAGGAGACGGACGCGCGGCAGGTCCTGACCGAGATCGGTCATAGAATCCTGGCCTATTTTCGCACGTTGATTCCCGTGGTCATGCATTTGATGACCCATCCCTCGATTAGTATGGGCGATGTGACGGCGCACTTTAAAAGCCTGCCGGACCAGGTACTGGCGGAAGCCCTCGCAGCGCATATGAAAGAAGCGAATTCGCGAGGAACCGTTAAAGTCCATAATCCCATGGCAACCGCCAGTCTCTTCGTATCCGCCATCCACAGCCTCGCCGTATACGAGCTTATGGAGTTGCACGGCGGGAAAAATTTGGACCATGCGATAGGTCCATTTGTCGAGGCGCTGTGGAGCGGCATGGCGCCGACGAGCGGGAAACGCACAGCCGCACCAGCAAAAGGAAGAAAGCACAGACAGTAACGAAATATGCGCGAGCCAGGAAAAAATCGCAAAGAGGTGTTATATGAATGATCAAAATAAAACATCACAGTCCCCGCTCATCGAACTATGTGGCGTTACCAAACAGTTTCAATCGCCCGCTGGCGCAGCCCCCGTATTAAGGGACGTAAGCCTTGCAGTCGACCGGGGAGAGTTTGTCGCAGTCGTCGGCAAATCCGGGAGCGGGAAATCCACCCTGCTTAATATGCTCACCGGTATTGATCATCCAAGTCAAGGCACAGTCACCGTCAATGCAACCGACATTCACCGATTAAGTGAAAGCAGCCTGGCGCGGTGGAGGGGAAAGAATGTCGGCATCGTATTCCAGTTCTTCCAGCTCATTCCAACCCTCAGCATCAGGGAAAACCTGATTCTGGCGATGGACTTCGTCAACAGCATTCCAAAGAATGAGCGCAACAGGCGGGCAGAGGCCCTGCTTGCCGAGGTCGGCATATCGCAGCACGCGGACAAACTGCCTGCGGAGCTGTCAGGTGGTGAGCAGCAGCGCGCGGCCATCGCACGCGCACTGGCGAACGACCCGCCGGTCATCGTGGCGGATGAACCTACCGGCAACCTTGACAGCAAGACCGCAACGGCGATTCAGGGACTGTTTGCAGGGCTCGTCGGTAAAGGCAAAACTGTCATCGTGGTCACCCACGAGGATGTCTCTGACTCCGCCTACAGCCGAACGATATCGCTCAGCGACGGCACTGTCGTGAGCGACAGAAAAAGGGAAACATAGCCGTGAGCATAAGACTGAAGACGGCTTTCAGTGAACTGAGAACTAATCCAGGCCGCACCATGCTGGTTATCTTCGCCCTGGTGCTGGGATTGTGGGGCGTGGGGTCTCTTCTGGTCTCAGCAGCCATCCTGCAGAACGACCTGCGGGCGACTTTCATCGGAACAAAACCTCCGCATGCCATACTCACCTCAACAAATTTTGACCGGGTGGACCTGGCGTTCTTCCGAAACAGGCCGGAGCTCCAGAGCGCAGAGTTCAGGGACCTATCATGGCAGAGAATCGAGGCCCATCCTGACGAGTGGATTCCGGTATGGCTGTTCGGGGTCGAAGATTTCAACAACCTCAGCCTGGCAAGATTCCATGGCGAAAAGGGGAAAAAGGTCCCTGAGCCCGGGACCATGCTTATCGAGCGTAACGGACAACTCATTTCCGATCTGGCCGTGGGGGCGAACGCCAGAATCCGGGCCGGAAGCAAAGTAAGGGAGGTCCCCGTCAGCGGCGTCAGCTTCGATCCGGCCCAGGCACCTGCAACTCAGGATCACCTTATCTACGCCTATGTCGACAAACAAACATATACGGACATTACCGGGGAGCCGTCAAATCAACGACTGCTCTTGCGCCTGAAAGATGTCAAGACAAGAAAGGATATACAGACCGCGGTGAATCGCCTTCTTGCCGACCTTGAATCCATGGGCATCACCGTCGCCTCTGTCAACATCCCCAAGCTGGATGAGCACCCCCATCAGTGGCAGTTGAATACGCTGCTTCTGCTCGAGGGAAGCATCACATTTCTTGCCTTTCTCATGGGGGCCATACTCGTATCCCAGCTTATGGCCGCCATCTTGGCACGGCAGATCCGTCAAATCGGAGTACTCAAGGCGATCGGAGCCTCACGATTCCCGGTATTTCAGATCTACCTGGCGATGGTTCTCATCGTAGGCGTTGCCGCTACCATCATAGCAATCCCCCTGGCGGTATCATCCGGTTCTGCATTCGCCTCTTTCGTTTCCGGAAAACTCAATTTTGATATCCTCACCAAGCGGTTGCCGTTTCGTCTCTATTTTCTTCTCGTTGCGGCAGGTCTGCTGATGCCGATCCTGTTGTCACTGCCTGCGCTGTTGAAAGGCGTCAGAGTTTCTGTGAACGAAGCGTTAAGCGATTTCGGCATACGGCAGGACAGTCCCTCCAACCGAAAGGCGGCAGCCGGCGGGCCGCATCTGCCGGCAATCCTGGTGCTGGCAGGCAGAAATACGCTGCGCCGCAAGAGGCGCCTTATGGTTACCGTGTTTACAATGGCGCTGGGCGTTGCCATCTTCAGCGCGGGGTTTAATGTGCGGCAGTCTCTCCGAAACCTCCTGACGGATGTAAGAGACGGGATGCGGCATGATGTACAGGTGGTGCTCCGTGACCAGATACCGAAAGACACCGCACTTGCCCCCTTTCGATCCCTTGATAATCTCAATCGCATAGAAACATGGAACGGCGGGAAGGGTGAACTGCAGAACAGGGTCGTCTCGACAGACGACGGCGTCGGTATTGTCGCCCTTCCGTACGATACTGACTTGTTCAGAATAAGGGTCGAAAAAGGGCGCTGGCTGCAGGGATCGGGAGAGCCTGAGGTCGTGATGAACCAGCAGGCTCTGGAAGGATACGGAAATCCGAGGGTGGGTGATACGCTTTCGCTGAAAGTGGCCGGGAAGAAGCTTGCGGTCAAGCTCGTCGGCATAGTCTGGGAGCTGGACAAACCGAAAATCTATATGGACCAGAAACAGTTCGATGCCTTTGCCAATCCGGACCATCTGGTCAACAGCCTCATGTTTGTCGCGAACGATAAGACCTATGACAGGGTTATGGTCCTGAAGAGGGAGATAGAGAAAGCCATCCGACCGTCCGATCTGAATGTTCTCTACGTCATGTCCCAGGCCGAGCGGGTAAAGGTCATTTATGACCATTTGAACATCATCCTTACGACGATCATTTCCCTCGCCCTGATGGTTCTTGTGGTCAGTGGTCTTGGCATGGCCTCCGCGACCGGCATCAACATCATGGAGAGGACGCGTGAAATCGGGGTCCTGCGGGCAATCGGCGCAACCCCTGAAATGATCTATCAGCTTTTTGTCGCAGAAGGGATGATAGTGAGTCTTGCCAGCGTGTTGTTGGGATTGCTGCTTTCGCTGCCGCTGAGCATCGCCGCATCGCCGTTCTTCGGCAGTCTGATGCTGGGCGACGGTGCGATGCTCCGCACGGCCTTTAGCGCTCACGGCTTTTGGGTTACCCTGGTTGCTACGATAAGCTTCGGCTGGCTTGCCAGCCGTATCCCGGCGCGACGGGCGATCAGGGTATCCACCCGGGAAGCGCTGGCGTACGAATAAAAGGAAAGGATCATTCTGATGAAGAAACTTCCGATTAAGACAGTTGCGTCAAAGTCCCTTGTTGGAGTTATGCTCAATATAAGGAAAGGCATGGGTCTGGGGAACATGCCCTGGCACATGGCGACGAATGAAGAATAACGCCGGACTATGACAAAAGACGAATTATGGATTGGGTGAAAGAAGCCAGGCATGTATTTAAGGCTGACAGGCCTGATCACTTCACCAACTACATGCATTGCGAAGAATGCGCCGAGCATGACAATACCCTTAGCCAATCGGACATTGATGCCATCGGCCTTGACGAACTGGGGAATCCCGGATGGGACCCCATATGTTTCTGTACCAATGAAGGCAAGAAATACTATATGCCCGCTTTCATAAGGCTCAGCCTGGAGACCATTTATGGCGAGTCTTATCTGGGCCAGTTCCTGTTCCATTTGGAGGGTAACGGCGAGGATAATGAACTTTATGCAAGTTGTTCCAGACAACAGCGGGAATTTATAGCTTCATTCGTCGAGCATATGATTAACTCGTATCCGAAAGAATTGGAGTCGGGTTGTCACGCTGACGAGGCCTTGAGGGTGCATCAGATATGGTCAAAGGAATAGCAAAGGCCGTTAAGCCCCTTAACGAGAGGAGAGGTTGCTTGCGCATGTTTCTTCCACTATTTCTTCTCCCGGTTGTTCTGGCATCGCCTGCATCAGCCCAGCAGCCGACCTGGTACTTGCTCTCAAGGGATAACGGTTGCGCTGATCTGCAGATGCTGGTCAGGATGGAAAAGTTATCCCGGCAGCCTGTCTCCCCCGAGGATTTTGCGCAGATGATGCGTGAGCGTGGAGAGCAGGTTGCGGTCGGGCCGCCGGCTGACCTGCCCCCCGAACTCAGCGGTAAGGTCATACAGGTTGCCTTTGGTAGGGGGAAGGCGCCTATCTTCGTCAGAGAAGAAATTTGCCGTACTATTGACCATGGAAGGCCATAAGGCAGCGGAGTTTTATATCCTCGCTGAGAAGAAACCGGGAGACTGGTGCGTCAGTGTTTCGCATGTCCGCCCACTTCGCCCTTGAGATTACTATAATAAGCCAGAATGGGAAAGGAGACGCAGCATGAACAGAAACGACGAGATATACCGCCTCTTGCAGGAGCATCTCGATACACAGGCGGTCGGCTTCCCGGCGGTCAGATCAGGGGCTGATATCCGCCTGCTCAGGAGACTCTTCACCCCCGAGGAGGCAAGGCTATCCCTGAATCTTTCCTTCAGGCCTGAACCCGGGGAGGCGATCATCGCGAAGGCGGCCCCTGAATATTCCGCACAACAGACCTCCGGCCTTCTGGACAGCATGTTTACCAAGGGAGCCATAGGGTGGAAGAAGAAGGACAATATTGAATATTGGTACGTCATGCCGCTTGTGGTCGGTATGTATGAGGCCCAGGACGGAGACCCGTCGATAGAATTCCTGGACGATGCGGATGCCTATATGAAGACCCTGAGCTTCGGGAAGTCGTTCCTCTCGGTAAAACCCTCTCAGATGCGTACTATTCCGATCAACACGAGCATATCCCCGGAACACCGCATCGCCTGCTACGACGATATCCGGGCGATCATCGCGAGTTCCCCGGGTCCCTTTGTTGTCCTTAAATGCATCTGCAGGGAGAACAAGGCCCTTCGGAACACTCCCTGCGTCAAGACATCCCGGAAGGAGACCTGTCTTGCGATGGGGGATATGGCTGCCATGGTCCTCCGAAGGAAACATTGCCGCGAAGTCACCCGGGACGAGGTGCTCGAGATCCTCCGGATGAACGAGGACGACGGACTCGTTCTGCAGCCGGCCAATGCCGGGCAACCGGAATTCGTATGTTCCTGCTGCGGCTGCTGCTGCGGGATGCTCTCGTATCAGAAGTTCCTGCCCCGTCCGGTAGACTTCTGGACCAGCAATTTCCAGGCTGAAGTCGATGTCGAGAAGTGTTCCCGTTGCGGGACCTGCGCCGACCGCTGCCAGGTCAAGGCGGTTTCCCTGACCGGATCTTCGGGGGAGGCTCAGATCAATCTGAGCAGATGCATCGGATGCGGCGTCTGCATTCCCACCTGCCCATCCGAGGCGATGCGGCTGAGAAAAAAGGATTCCGAGACAGTTCCGCCCGCGAGGGAGGAGGATCTCTACGAGGAAATCATGCGGAACAAGAAGGGGGCTGCGGATCAGCTGAAGATGCTCCTGAAGGTCGGCCTGAAGATGAAGCAGTAAGGGGGAGCGGAAGTCAGATCAACATCGGGCCACAGGGGCGGAGCAAGGCAATATCGCTTGCACAGTATCGGTTGGGGAGGAATAATGGGAAACGTCAGATATGAAAAGAAGAACCGCATTGCTTATGTAACACTGAACCGGTGAGCATGGCAACGTCTACTGACGCCCTCCGCCTTGAAGCGATCAATGCATATTCATGCCTTGGCGATTTCAGCGACGCAAGAAAGCGGCTGGACTGTTTTTCTTCCAGGGAAAAGAGGGCGGAAGAATCATAGGCCGGTCTTTGTCTCTTGCCTCCGGTACCGGTCATGCAAGACCGATTGGTAACTGTAATTTGACGTTGACAGGAACGGGTCCTGTTGTTTTAATAACCCGTATGAAACCGGTTTTTGCCCTGCTTCTTCTGTCTATCTTCCTGTCCCCGCTTCTCAGCCAGACGCCGTCTGTCCCCGTTCCCGGCGAGGATGCGGCTCCTTTTTTTGCCAAGCTCGACATCTGCGACAGCCAGGGGAGACTGACCTTAACTTCTTCGGACGCGGTATCCATTCCAGAGAACAGTTATGCCGCTATTTTCACCCAGCGGTCCGGATTTCACGAACAGCCGGACACCCCTTGTAAATCCCCTCTTCTCGTCCACGGAAACGAACGTCCTCCCCGGGTCTGACCCGAGTCATCCTGGACCAGGCAGTACTCTTACCACGTCAAGGGGCGTGCCCCTGCTATTCAGGCGATTAAGGAGAATGACGATGAAAAGAATAATCGTAGCATTGACTATTATGATGCTGATGTTCCCGGCCGGCGCGTTTGCAGCAGGACTCTGCTGCCAGTTGTCCAGCGGTGTTCAGGAAAGCCTGCTCGGGGTGGCATCTCCGGAGTCCAAAAGGCTTTCAGTGCAGCTCAGTTACAGCCTGTCCGTGATGGACAAGTTCAAAGAGGGAAGCACTTCGAGGTCCCTGGACGATCTTAAGATGGACGGCAGATACCCCATCCTGCCGACAAAGATGAACATGACAAAATATACCATGACCGTGGGATACGGCTTCAGCCCCAAGCTCAGCGCCTTTATCTCGATCCCCTACATCCGCAATACCATGGACATGGCCATGCAGATGAACATGATGTGGAAGAAATCGAAGATGGACTCGATACAGGAGCTGGGTGATGTCACGCTGATGGGACTGTACCGGATATATACGGATTTCGACGTGATGCCGAATAATGCCCTTACCGTCGGACTCGGGGTGAAGACCCCCACCGGCTCATCGACGATGAAAGGGTCGAGCGGAAAATTCATCCACGCCCATATGCAGCCGGGCACCGGCTCCTGGGACCCGCTCCTGGCGATCGTCTACGCAAAAATGATGAACCCCTTCCTCCTCCAGGCTGACGCTACGTATCAGCTTTCAACGCGGAATCCCGAGGGATACCGGTTCGGTGATTCCTTAACCGCCAACCTCGCAGGCAAGTACGCGGTGAGCAGAATCTTCAACGTCACGGGCGGCCTCACCTTTCTGCATGTAAACGGTGCGTCGGACAGGGATGGGAAGTATACCAACCTCAAGAGCCTCATGGACGACCCTGCCAATACAGGAGGCGACAGCCTCTGGCTTTCGCCGGGGCTGCAGTTGCTTCCGTCAAAGGGCAGCCTGATAGATATGAAGGTGCAGGTTCCCGTGTGGGAGCATGTCAAAGGGGTACAGCTCGTCTCCAGGGTTCGGTTCCTCCTGGGGGTTTCGTACAGCTTCTGATGCAGACGATACAGCGGGGAGACCGGAGGTCTCCCCGCTGTCCTCCTGGCGACCGCATATCGGTTATAATGATAAATGCTCGCCAGAATCAGGAACAAAGTCCTTAGCGGAAGACGACTGAGCGCGGATGACGCGCTGAGCCTCTTTGAAAGCGACGATATCTTTTCGATCGGCTCCCTGGCTGCGTACGCCTGCGGGAAGAAGAACGGCAGAAAGGCCTTCTTTATCCGTAACCGGCATATCAACCCCACCAACATCTGCATAAATCGTTGTAAATTCTGCGCCTTCAGCAGATCGGCCGGCCAGGAAGGCGCCTACGAGCTGACCGTCGACGAGATCATAACCAAGCTGAAGCCCTATTGCGGGGGGAAGGGTCGCCAGCCGGGTATAACCGAGGTGCATATTGTCGGCGGACTTCATCCGGAATGGACATTCGGCCACTATCTCGAAATTATTTCATCGATCAGAAAGCATTTCCCGGGCCTGCATATCAAGGCATTCACCGCCGTGGAGATAGACCATTTCAGCCGCATCAGCGGCCTCGGCCTCGAAGGGACCCTGAAGGCCCTCAGGAAGGCCGGGCTCGGGACGATGCCCGGGGGAGGGGCCGAGATATTCGCCTCGGGCGTGCGGACTGAACTCTGCCCTGAGAAGATATCCGGCGCGCGGTGGCTCGAGGTGATGGAGGCTGCCCACGCGGTGGGAATCAGGACAAACGCCACCATGTTATACGGCCATATCGAAAGCCATGAGGACCGTGTCGATCATCTGATGCGCCTCCGGGATATGCAGGACAGGACAGGCGGTTTCCAGGCATTCATCCCCCTTGCCTACCATCCGAAGAATACCCGGATACAGGGCGGCTACACGTCCGGCATCGACGACCTCAGGACGATCGCCGTCAGCCGTCTCGTACTCGACAACTTCGACCATATCAAGGCCTACTGGATCATGCTGGGAGAAAAGATATCCCAGCTCAGCCTCTGTTTCGGGGCCGACGATATCGACGGCACCATCATCGAGGAGAAGATCACCCGTTCCGCAGGTGGGCTCACCGCCGGCCATCTCGCCGCGGACCAGTTGGCGCATCTTATCAGGAAGGCGGGCAGGACGCCGGTGGAGAGGGACTCTTATTATAAGAAGGTGCGGGTCTATGGCTGATCAAAAGAAGAAGGCCGGCCGCATCACCAGGAAAGAGGCCGTCGCCATCCTCAAGAAGGCTGATCTCCTTGAACTGGGGCAGGCGGCTGATGAACTCAGGAGCAGGCTCCATCCCGAAGGCATTGTCACCTTTGTCGTGGACCGCAACATCAATTACACCAATGTCTGCATCAACAGATGCACCTTCTGCGCCTTCTGGAGGAAGGAGGACGCACCCGACGCCTATATCCTCAACGAGGCGGAGCTGTTCACAAAGATCGATGAAACCATCTCCCTGGGCGGGACCCAGATACTCATTCAGGGCGGGCTTCATCCCCACCTCGGGCTTGACTACTATGTCAGACTGCTCTCCTCTATCAAGGACAGATACGACATCAACATCCATGGTTTTTCACCCCCCGAGATCTGTTATATCGCCGATTCAGCGGACATCACCGTGAGGGAGGCTCTTGCGATCCTGAAGGACGCAGGGCTCGATTCGGTGCCGGGCGGCGGGGCGGAGATCCTCTCCGACCGGGTGCGGGAGATCGTCAGCCCGCGCAAGATACGCTCCTCGCGGTGGCTCAAGGTGATGGAGGAGGCTCACAGGCTTGGTATGCGGACAACGGCAACGATGATGTTCGGGAGCATCGAGACTCCGGAGGACATTGTCGAGCACCTGGACGCGGTGCGGGACCTGCAGGACAGGACAGGAGGGTTCACCGCATTCATTCCCTGGTCTTTTCAGCCCGGCAACACGGAGCTGGGCAAAAGAGAGCGGCGAAAGGGGGCCGGTACAAAGAAATCAAAAAAGGCCGGACCAGCGGCTTCCTATGGTGCAACAGCGGTTGAATACCTCCGGGTCCTTGCCCTGTCGAGGATATACCTCGATAACATCCGGAATGTCCAGGCATCGTGGGTGACGCAGGGACTGAAATTGGCGCAGGTCGCTTTGAGGTTCGGGGCGAATGATTTCGGTTCGACCATGATAGAGGAAAACGTGGTAGCCTCGACCGGCGTGAGCTACAGCGTCTCGATGGATGACATCATCAATGCAATCCGCTCGTCCGGCTTTGCTCCCTGCCAGCGGGATACCCTCTATCGGATCGTCAGACGATTCTGAATCAGATCTGAATCAGAAGCAGGCCTCGTCCCTGTGGGCAAACCCCTTCGCGTAGTCGAGGAAGAAGCCTGCCACCGGTTCGACCTTCACCATGATCATATCAGGATTCTGAGGGAAAGAGGCGACTGCCGGGAACTTTCTTGCATACATTTCCCCTGCAATCTTGAGCTCTTTCGGGTCTGCCAGTACGGATGCTGTCCCTTCCATCTGCACCCCCTGGATATTCATCCAGTCAGCATAGTCCTCATCAACCGCAAAGGAGACATGCGGGGTCTTCAGGATGTTCTGCGCCTTCCGTGAGGTCCTGAGGGTGCCGAAGTAAACGGTACAGCCGTCGGATACGTACTCAACGGTATGGGCCAGCGGCCTTCCGTCGGGTGTCACCGTGGCGAGGGTCATCTTGTTGTGTGACGTAAGATAATCCGCGATCTTCTTTTTGATCTCGTCGGGTGCCATGGTGCAACCTCCTTGGCGGAAGGACCGGGTGGATGCTGTTCCCGAAGGAAACCTGATTACATTATAGGAGCGGTCGGGAGGCTTTGCAACAGCGGCGGCCGAACATCATCCCTGTCGTGAGCGGTACAGGGACATCACCTCGTCGCGCGTGATGACTGATTCCACGGGAAGACCGAGGGCCTCGATATTCTCCCTTCCGCCTTCCTGTCTGTCCACCAGGGCGATCGCCTTTACCACGGAAAGTCCTCCGTCCCGCGCCTTGACGATCGCCTCGACCGTCGACTTGCCCGTGGTGATCACGTCATCCACGATGACGACTTTGTCGCCGGATACGATGTTGCCCTCAATCCACTGCATGGTGCCGTGTGCCTTGGCATTTTTGCGGATCACGAACGCCTCAAGAGGGTTGCCTTTCAGAAAAGATGTATAGGCAACCGCATTGGCGATCGGATCGGCCCCGAGGGTGAGACCGCCGATGCCCCGAATGCCCGCGGCCTTCACCATCTCGTAGATAATGCTGCCGATAAGATGCATCCCCTCGGGATGCAGGGTTACTGCCTTGCAGTTGAAGTAGTAGTTGCTCATCCTGCCTGAGACGAGCTTGAATACAGGCTCTTCGCTGTACCGGAATGCCTTTTCGCAGATGAGCTCGATGAGTCTCTGTTTCATGTCCTTCCCCGTTCACTCGTGATTCGAAAGTGAACTATTATAATGCAAACCGGGGCCTGATGAAACAGGTCCTGCAGAAGGCGTATGTATGCGGTACGGACCTAATCGACGGGGGTAACGACGGCCATAACAACAAGACGGCTGTCCTTTGCCCTGAATCCGTGGGGGACCATGGGTTCGCAGAGTATGCAGGTCTTCTCATCCACCTCTATATCTTCATCTCCCACAGTAACGATACCTTTGCCTTCCACGCAGTACATGAGGAGACGCATCGGCGCCTTGTGCGGTTTCAGCTCCTGGCCGGGTTCGAGGCACATGAGTGCGATCCTCATCTCCGGTTTGTCCGCAAGCATCTCCCGGCTGATCCTGTCGGGATAGAATTTTATGAGTTTCTTCAGGTCGAGCGTTTCCATAATGCCACCTCCTTTATTTGTCTTTATTATCGTATGGATGACGGCCGAATACTATGACCCTCATCATAATCGTACGACAGGCGGCGGGGCAGGAATCGATCGGAACGGCGCAGACGCAGCGGTACAACGAAAGCGATGACAGAGAGGGATTGACATGACGAGGTATATTTCATTCCACTTTCCCCTCAACACTGCTGACTGGTACAATACGGACATGGAAAGTTCAGCTCATTGGATTAAGACAAGTGACCGGCTTCCGGAGAAGGGCTCCGTGGTGCTGGTCTGGCATCATGGTCAGGAGACCGGGTTCGGCCTGGCATCCATCGACGAAGGAGGGGAATGGATATCATCTTCCGGCACGGAGGCGCAGCCCTCCTACTGGATGTCCCTTCCCCGGCCCCCCGGAGAAAGCGCGTCCCTGCGAGCAGAGGGCGTGCGCGGAGAGGTGATCAGCGGCCGGCTGATGCTCGATATCGACGAGGAGCCGGAGACGGTCGCCTGGCTGATGCAGCATTTTATCGACGGCAGCGCGGCAGTCGTCAATGAAGCGGAATATTTCGTGACTGACATGAAGAATGAGGTGATCGAGGGGAAAATGCTTTCCGTCTTTTTCCTCTCCCCGGCCTTCCTTTAAGAGCCCCTATATCACCGCTGCCGGAGGAATGCATGGACGCGCAGGACCGCAGGAAACGGATGAGAGAGACATTCGATGCCGTCTCTCCCGGTTACGACAACCCGGCCCTCAGGTTCTTCTCAGAAACCGCCCGATGCCTGGCCGGCTATCTGGATGTGACCGATGGAAGCTGTGTTCTTGATGCTGCGACCGGGACCGGGAACGTTGCCCTGGAGGTCGCCCGCCGCCTCCCCGGGGTCAAGGTGACCGGTATCGATTTTTCGGCAGGCATGCTCCGCCAGGCAAAGACGAAGGCATCAGCCGCCGGGCTTGGAAATGCGGAATTTCTTGAGATGGACATGCAGGAAATCGCCTTCGCGGACGATTATTTCGATGCAGCGGTCTGCTCTTTCGGTGTCTTCTTTGCTGACGACATGATGCATCAGCTCAGACTGATGGCGGCCAAGGTCAGGCCCGGCGGCAGGGTTATTGTTACCGGGTTCCATGAAGATGCCTTCCGGCCTCTCATGGATATCTTCGGAGACCATCTGGAGAGATACGGGATTGAGCGGCCTTCGCTGAAATGGAAGCTGATATCCACTCCATCCCGCTGCGAGGCCCTCTTCCGGGAAGCCGGCTTGTCGGATATACGGGTAGACCGTCGGGACCACGGCTATTTCCTCAGGGACGCAGGGGAGTGGTGGGACGTGATCTGGAATGCTGGGCTGCGCAGCCGGGTCAGCCAGCTCTCACCCGAGAATCTCCGGAGATTCAGGGAAGAGCACCTGCATGCAGTGGAAAGGACCAGGACGGAAGACGGCATTCGCCTCAATATAGAAGTTCTGTACACATCCGGGGTAAAAGCGGCTCAGGAGTGACCGGTCTCCTCTTTTTGACACCAGCATCCTGTCGCGTTACAATAATGCCCTAGTCTCTGTGGTTGGCAGTTTCACGTCACGCCCGGACGATCAAGAAAGATTTCAGCTCCGAAAAGAAGAAGGTCATGGATATCGAGAGGGAAATAGCGCGTCTGAATCCGCGTCAGAAGGAAGCCGTGCTTCATACCGAAGGCCCCCTGCTCATCCTCGCCGGAGCCGGATCGGGAAAGACGCGGGTCATTACCATGAGGGCGGCGTACCTGTTGCACCGGGGCGCTGCGGCACAGTCTGTCTTGGCGGTTACCTTTACGAACAAGGCAGCGCGAGAGATGCGGGGGCGCGTCTCTATGATGGTCAGAGGCAAGGGCAACGGCGGCCCGATAATCTCGACCTTCCATTCGCTCTGCCTGAACATCCTCCGGCGGGAGATAGAGCATCTCGGCTATCGCAAGGATTTTACCATCTATGACACCGGGGAGCAGATCTCGCTGCTGCGCAATATCCTTTCAGACATCCGGTTCCACGATAAGACCTTCAAAATAGAGTCTGTCCTTGAGAGGATAAGCAGGTCGAAGAACGACTACGTTTCCGCGGCGGCAGCGGCCTCCCCTGAAGACGACAAGATAGAGGAGGTGACCGAGAGGCTTTCTCCCAAGTACCATGAGGCCCTCAGGACGCTCAACGCCCTGGATTTTGATGACCTGCTGCTTTTCACGCTGAGGCTCTTCAGGGAACACCCTGCCGTGCTTCAGCGCTACCGGGACCGCTTCAGATATCTCATGGTCGATGAGTATCAGGACACCAACCGCGTACAGTACGACTTCATCAGGATGCTGGCGGGCGAAAGGAAGAACCTCTGCGTTGTGGGAGACGACGACCAGTCGATCTACGGCTGGCGGGGGGCGCACATAGGCAATATCCTCGACTTTGAGAAGGACTTCCCGGGCACAGCGGTCATCAGGCTCGAACAGAATTACCGCTCAACCGGCCACATCCTCCAGGCTGCCAACGCGGTGATAAAGAACAACGGGAAACGGATGGAAAAGACGCTCTGGACGGCAGGCAAACCCGGGCCCAGGGTATGCATCTTCAGAGCGGCAGACGCTGAAGAGGAGGCCCGGTGGGTTGCGGACAGGATCTCCATGATCAGGTTCGACGGTAATCTGCGGTGGGAGGACTTTTCGGTCATCTACCGGGCCAACCTTTTTTCAAAGCCCTTTGAAGAGGCGCTCCGCAAACTGAGAATCCCCTACTGCGTCGTCGGAGGGACGAGTTATTTTGAGAACAGGGAGATCAAGGACCTTGCGGCCTACCTCAAGATCATCGCCAACCCGCGGGACGACCTCAGTCTCCTCCGGGCCGCAAATGTGCCCAAGAGAGGGCTGGGGGCGACCGCCCTGGGCAGGCTGTCGAAGTTTGCGCAGACGCAGTCGATCCCCCTGCTTGAGGCATTCGCCAGGGCGGAGGAGATCAGCGAACTGGGGGCAAAGACGGCCGAGTCTGCGGAGGAATTTTCCCGGATGATCGGTCGCTACCAGGCCGTCTTTCAGAAGAGGCGGGTCATGGGCGACAGCTTCAAGGCGCTGGTGGAAGAGATCCGCTACAGGGACTACATCCGCGAGCTGTACAAGACCCCCGAGGCTGCGATGAGGAAGATAGAAAACCTCGATGCCTTTATCTCTTCCCTGGCCGGATATGCAGTTGAAGAGGCCGCCCCCACGCTGCAGGGGTTCCTCGAGACCCTCGCCCTCTCCGATCTCATGGAGGAAAAAGAGGAGAAGACGGGGAGCGGCGTCACGCTCATCTCCTTCCATTCCGCAAAAGGGCTCGAATTCCCCGTTGTTTTTATCTGCGGCGTGGAGGAGGACATCCTGCCGCACAAGAAATCATCAGCAACGGCCGATGGCGTGGAAGAGGAAAGAAGGCTTTTCTACGTCGGGATAACCCGGGCGATGAAGGAACTCTACATCACCTACGCGGGCCACAGGACCAAGTACGGCAAACAATCAGGCGTGAACCCGTCCCGGTTCCTCGATGAGATACCCGGCGAGGTGCTCCAGCGGCTCAATCACGAGACCCCTGATGCTGACGATGAAGAACGTTTCGCGCGTAAATCCCTTGCCCACATAAAGGCGATCTTGGGAGAGTAGACCGAAGAGACAGCAGGCGTGGATTGACAAAAGAAAACGGTCCCGCTTACCTTATCATCACATGAATGCCTTCGGGTTCTGCTCAAAGACAGCGCTCTTTCTCCTGACCACCCTAGTCCTTTCTCCCCTGTACGTCTGTATCCTGCTCCTGTTGTATCCGTGGCGGCTTTCTGTAGGACCAAGGCTTGTGCGGTTCTATTCGGCTATCTGCCTTGCGATCTATCGGGTGAAGATCAGGAAGGGGAAGTCCCGCTCCCTGAAGAAGCTCCGGGGAAATCTTCTCATCATCTCGAATCACGCGAGTTTTCTCGACATCTTCGTGCTTTCAGCCAGGTTCGGGACGGCCTTTGTCAGCAAGGCTGAGGTGAAAGGCTATCCGATCATCGGGCAGATTGCCTGGCTCATGGGCAGCATCTTTTTCGACCGGGCCTCGGCCAAGGAAAGGATGCGGGTGCTCAATGCGATCGTGAAGGGGCATTCCGGCCGTACCCTGGCTGTCTTCCCGCAGGGGACAACAGGGGGCATCTCCGAACGCCTCCCTTTTCATCGGGGCATCTTTAAGGTGATCGAACTGAACCCGGAGCTGACCATCCTGCCGGTGACTCTCTATTACAGGGACGATGCCGCGGTAGCCTGGGTACGGCCGCAGTCCCTGCGGGAAAATGCGGCGAGGGTCTGCCGCCAGAAGAAAGTCCCCGTGAAGCTGATCGTGCATCAGGCTGTCACCATAGAGGATTACCGGGGAAAGACCGCAGCGGAGGTCTGCAGCATGGTGGAAAAGACCGTTTTGGGACCTCTTGCGAGGCCTTACCAGGAGGTGTAGTTCCGGACCGGACCGGCTGTTATTTGACCACCTTCAGTCTCTTCAGAAGGATGAGGGAGGTCTGGTAGTCGGCCCCCTCCTCCTTCTTCACCTGCCGGAAGAATGCACACTCAGTGCAGTCCTTGTACTTCTGGGCAAAGGTCCCTTGAACGGCACTGCCGCAAAATGTTCCGGCGATTACCCAGCATGCCCTGCCCGCCTTTTTCCCTCCGTGGGTACCTTCCAGTCTTTCATCCGTTGCGGCCGGGCAGATCCCGAGTTCCCTGACGTTCTTTCCACCGGGTTCCCTGCCACACTTCATGACTTCCCAGCAGTTCTTCTTCGCCATGGTCAACTCCTTACACTATATAGTAATCCACACCGGGGGAAAAAATCTGAATATGGCAAGAAAGTTGTCCGCCGGCAGTGGCGGAGCCGGCCGCAGGAGTTTCAGTCGCCGTTTCCCCCGGTGAAGACCGGATCCCATCTCTTCTTGAACTCCGCGAACTTCCCCTGACCGATAGCCTCCCGCATCTTCCGGAAGAGGTTGAGATAGAAATACAGGTTATGGACGGTGTTCAGACGCATCGAGAGGATCTCACGTGAAAGGAAGAGATGGCGGAGATATCCCCGGGAGTAATTCCTGCAGGCATAACAGCTGCAGTCAGGGTCGAGGGGGCGGCTGTCATACCGGAACTCCTCCCGCTTGATACTGATCCTGCCCGCGCTCGTAAAGAGGGTGCCGTTCCGTGCATTGCGCGTCGGCATCACGCAGTCGAACATGTCGAAGCCGGCGTCGACCGCTGCGAGCATGTCTCCCAGATCACCGATGCCCATGAGGTATCTCGGCCGTTCCGCGGGCAGCAGCGGGGCGTTGAAATAGATCATCTCATGCATCTCCTCTTTCGGCTCCCCCACACTGAGCCCGCCGACGGCGTATCCGTCGAAGCCGATATCGATGATCTCCCCGGCACTCTGTCTCCTCAAATCCTTATAGATGCCGCCCTGGACGATCCCAAAGAGCGCCTGCCCCTTGCCCTGGTATTCCCTGCAGGTCCGTGCCCAGGCTGTTGTCAGCCTGATGGATTTTGCCGCGTAGTCGTGGGTGGCGGGATACGGGATGCATTCGTCAAAGGCCATCGCTATATCTGAGCCCAGCAGTCCCTGGATCTTCATCGCCTCGACCGGGCCGATAAAGTGCAGCGAGCCGTCGATATGAGACCGGAACTCCACGCCGTTCTCCGCGATCTTCCGGAGAGGCGAGAGGCTGAAGACCTGGAACCCCCCGCTGTCCGTGAGGATCGGACGGTCCCAGTTCATGAAGCGGTGGAGCCCGCCGAGCCGGGCGACTACGTCGGTGCCGGGCCTGAGATACAGGTGGTAGGTATTGCCAAGGATGATCTCGGCGCCGATGTCCATTAACTCGTCCGGCGACATCGCCTTGACCGTCCCGAGGGTCCCCACGGGCATGAACGCGGGCGTATTGATGACGCCTCTGGCCGTCTTAATCACGCCAAGCCTCGCCTCTTTGTCCATTGCCGTTACGCTGAAGTCCATGTTAAGTCCACCTCGCAATTTTTGCTCCATCCATTATGCACTATTCAGCATCCTCTGTGCTGCGCGGAGCGGGTCGCGAAAAGGATGCCATGGGGGCCCGATCGGTTGACTTTTCGGGTATTTATGCTTCACTTGAACCAGGGAAAGGGGCGCTGGTGCAAAATCTATTCGGATGGGCAGAGGAGCCGGAAAATGGGAAAGTGCTGCTCGCGTGAAGTGCCGCGGACGGGTCTCCGGAAAAGGACGGTGTCACCGTATGAGAGAGGTCTCATCGAGGCGAGTCTTGACCCCCTCGTAACCATAAGCCCTGACGGAAGGATCACCGACGTCAACAAGGCGACCGAAGAGGTGACAGGGATCTCCCGCACAGGACTTATCGGCACCGATTTTTCCGATTATTTCACGATACCGGAGAAGGCGAAGGAAGGCTATCGCAAGGTCCTGTCCGAGGGCGTGGTCAGGGACTATCCGCTTACCATAAAGCATGTCTCCGGCAAGACGACGGAGGTTCTCTATAACGCGACAATTTACCGAAATGATGCAGGTGACGTTCAGGGTATTTTCGCCGCGGCACGCGATGCGACGGAAAGGAGAAAGGCCGAGGAGGAGGCCCGCCTGAATCTCATCCGGCAAAAGGCCCTGTTGGATTTGTACCAGAAGATGGCCGCCGCCCCGATCCCGGAGATCATCTCCTTTGTCGTCGACAAGTGCGTGAACCTGACTGAAAGCACCATCGGGTTTGTCGGGCTCATCAGTGACGATAACACGCATATGGAAGCCCATCTCTGGTCCGAGAGGGCGATGGAGGAATGTCCTATCAACAGACCCCTGCACTTCTCGCTGCGCGACGCCGGTATCTGGGCCGAGCCGATCAGACAGCGCAAGGCGATGATTATCAACGACTACCCGGCTCCCAATCCGTATAAAAAGGGCTATCCCCAGGGCCACCTGGACCTCGTGCGCTTCATGGGCGTCCCGGTGGTCGAAAATAACCGTGTCGTGGCGGTGGCGGGCGTAGCCAACAAGCGGGAGGGTTATGCCGAGTCCGATCTGAACAAGGTGTCCCTGCTTCTCGAGGGCATGTGGGATCTTATCATGAGGAAGAGGGCCGAGGAGAAACTGCGCCTGGCCGGAGCTTACCATCGCAGTCTGATCGAAGCCAGTCTCGATCCCCTGGTGACGATCGGCCCTGACGGGAAGATCACCGATGTCAACGGTGCCACCGAAGAGGTGACGGGTCACACACGAAACGAACTCATCGGGACTGATTTCTGCACCTACTTTACCGACCCCGATGCAGCCCTGCGAGGGTATCAGGGGGTATTCAAGGAAGGTTCGGTCCGAGACTACCCCCTCGAGATTCTACATCGTGACGGGAAAGTGACGCCCGTCTTGTATAACGCGACAATCTATCGGAATGAGTCGGGAGAGGTCCAGGGCGTCTTCGCAGCAGCACGGGACATAACCGAAAGAATACGGGCGGAGGAGGAACTCAGGAAGAGTGAGGCCGAGCTCAAGGAGGCACAGCGCGTTGCGGGCATGGGTAGTTGGGAACTCGATTGGAAGACCGGCGCCGTCACCTGGTCGGAAGAGATATATCGCATCTTTGGGCGGGACCCAGCGCTCGGAGTTCCTGCCTATAAGGAGCACGCGCAAATCCTGACGTCTGCGAGCATGACTCTGCTCGAGTCGGCGATAGAGAAGATCCTGCACAGAACCGGGGGTTTCTTTGAGGTCGATCTTGAACTGATCAGGCCTGACGGTTCGACCCGATGGATAGCAGCCCGTGGCGAAATCAAGCACCGCAAAGAAGACCTTATCGTTCTCCGCGGCACTGCCCTCGACATCACCGAACGCAGGAGACTCGAAGAACAGCTGCGGCAGGCGCAGAAGATGGAGGCGGTGGGGCAGCTTGCGGGAGGCATCGCCCACGACTTCAACAATATCCTTTCCGCCATCGTCGGCTATGGAAATCTCCTCCAGATGAAGCTGGGCGCCGGCGATCCGCTGCGACAGTATGGAGATCAGATACTGGAGTGCGCGGACAGGGCGTCGAGTTTGACCCGCAGCCTGTTGGCCTTCAGCAGAAAGCAGATCATCTATATGAGACCCGTTGACGTCAACGAGATTGTAGAAAAGGTAAGGGTGTTTCTGGGCAGGATCATCGGTGAGGATGTCGAGCTGGCGACGAGACTGTCGGGGGGGGGTACTGCCGGTTCTGGGCGACACCGGCCAGATAGAGCAGGTCCTGATGAATCTGGCGACAAACGCGAGGGACGCGATGCCGAAAGGAGGGATATTCTCGATTGAAACGAGTCAGGCTGAACTGGACGAAGAATTCGTCATGACTCACGGGTATGCGAAGCCGGGCAGGTATGCGTTGCTTACCGTCTCGGATACGGGTATCGGCATGGATGAGGCGACCCAGGAAAGGATTTTCGAACCCTTCTTCACCACCAAGGACGCGGGCAGAGGGACTGGCCTCGGCCTGGCGATGGTCTATGGGATAGTCAAGCAGCATAACGGATATATCCACGTATACAGCGAGCCGGGCAGGGGCACCACCTTCAAGATTCACTTGCCGATATCGTCCGGCCGAGTCAAGGAGGAGAAGACAGCGGAGAAGGTATTTCTCATCGGCGGGACGGAGACAATCCTCCTTGCCGAGGATGACGAAAAGGTG
This sequence comes from Nitrospirota bacterium, assembly GCA_021825365.1. Taxonomy (GTDB): domain Bacteria; phylum Nitrospirota; class Thermodesulfovibrionia; order Thermodesulfovibrionales; family UBA6898; genus JAKAGF01. Next base: position 64,267 of record JAKAHR010000020.1, read on the forward strand.
AGAAAGCTTACCGAGATCATCCTCACCGCATTTGGCTATAACGTCCTGGCAGTCGCAAACGGGGAAGACGCGATTCGGATGTTCAGGGAGCACTGCGACGCTGTCCGGCTCGTCATCCTGGACATGATCATGCCCCGAAAGGGCGGCAGGGAGGCGTTTGAGGAGATCAGGAAGGTGCGGCCTTTTGTCAAAGCGATGTTCACCAGCGGGTACACCGCCGACAAGATATACGCCGAAGGATTTCTGGAAGAAGGCCTCGACTTTATCATGAAGCCCGTCTCTCCCCGGGACCTCCTCAGGAAGGTCCGCGAGATCCTCGACAGGCCGTAGACATTGCTGTCGGGATACCACCCGAACAAAAGAGATGGCGTTATTTTGGGCAAGGTCCCTTGCCACCTTTGAAATGTTTTTTTGGGGTGTGTTATAGTAATCCCGTCGCGAGACGGGAATATCTCCCGTGAAGACCGGATCAAACCCCTTGGACCGAAAAATTTCGAAAAAGGGTATTTGCCTTGACAAAGATTTTTGGTTCGGTTATATTACTAACTCGTTCTTTGAAAACTAGAAAAGGTGCGTAGCTTATCTGAAATTCTTTTGAAAAGTTGAGTTAACAGGAAATCAAATGAGAGTTTGATCCTGGCTCAGAACGAACGCTGGCGGCGTGCCTAACACATGCAAGTCGAACGGGGTCATATTTGTAGCAATACAGGGATGACTTAGTGGCGGACG
>JAKAHR010000045.1 GCA_021825365.1 Nitrospirota bacterium
ATGAGACCACTCATCGGATTACTGATCATCTTATCTTTGGTTCTGTCGGCGGGCCTGCTGTTCGCCGAAGATCAGGTGCAGAAGACTAACCCTCCTTCTCAGGCTGAGCAGCATGCCGCTGCTCAGCCGGCACCTGCCGCTGCGGCGTCTGAGCCGAAGACAGATACAGGGGACACCGCGTGAATGCTCGTGGCGACAGCGCTGGTCATGTTGATGTCGATTCCCGGGTTGTCCTTTCTTACGGGGGCCGCGCCCGGAAAGACTCTCTTCATACCACGGCGATGACCTTCGTGACATTCTGCACTGTCAGCCTTCTGTGGATTCTCTACGGATACTCGTTCTCGATCGGCACCGCGGCAAAAGGCAAATAAACTGATAGGAGGACTACACCATGAAGAAGATAGAAGCCATTATTAAGCCGTTTAAGCTTGAAGAAGTGAAGGATGCCCTCAACAGTATCGGCGTTCAGGGCATGACCGTAACCGAGGTGAAGGGGTTTGGTCGGCAGAAAGGTCATGTAGAGCTGTACCGCGGCGCCGAGTACGATGTATCTTTCGTGCCGAAGGTCAAGATAGAGACGGTCGTTCCGGAAGAATTGGCAGGTAAAACCGTTTCCATAATCGAGTCGCGGGCAAAGACAGGGAAGATAGGGGATGGCAAAATCTTTGTGTCCCCGGTCGAGGAGGTTGTCAGGATCAGGACTGGAGAGTCCGGAGAACCGGCACTATAATCCGGAGCGTAAATCACGATGGCCCGGGTTGGGCTTTCGCCCTGCCCGGGCCTTGTTTCGCAACCCTTTATCGACACCTCCGGGTTCAGTACATTCAGTAATCGGCCCTGTCCTCCTGGGGCTGACCGCCCGGGAGAGGATACATGGCTAACGGACATCCGCCGGAAGGCTGTCATTCCACCTGATACCCCCGATAGGGTATAATCTACCGTTTACAATCACGATTACAATCGAGGTGGTCTCATGGACATACGCGTGGCTTATTGCATCACCTTCATCGCCAGCTTCTGCATGCTGGTCATCGAGGTGGTGGCCGGCAGGATCCTCGCGCCCTTTGTAGGCGTATCCCTCTACACCTGGACGAGCATCATCGGTGTCGTCCTGGCGGGCATCAGCATCGGCGCCTTCCTCGGCGGAAAGACCGCAGACCGCCGGCCGGACACGAGCACCCTCGGCTGGCTGCTCCTCGCCTCCGGCATCGCCACCCTCTCGATAGCCCCGGTCACCGCACTCGTCGCCTCCTACGGCTTCCAGACCTCTCTCATGGCGCGCATCGTCATCGTGACCACGCTCACCTTTTTCGTCCCGAGCCTCATCCTGGGCATGATATCCCCGGTCGTGGTCAAGCTGGCGCTGAAGAACGTCGAGACCGCCGGCAACGTCGTCGGCAGGATCTACGCGATCTCGACCCTCGGCTCGATCATCGGCACGTTCACCGCGGGGTTTTATCTCATCTCCCGCTTCGGCACGAGGAGCATCATCATGGGGATCGGCGGCGTGCTGATCATGACCGCCCTCGGTTCAGGCTTCCTCTTCAGGTCAAAGAGACCCGCCCTCGCCACCGTGCTCTTCCCGGTCTTCCTCCTCTGGGCGCTGCACGGATACGCATTCAAGCCTCCTCTCACGCCGGACACGGTCTATTACACGGAGAGCGACTACTATACGATCACGGTAAAGAACTCCACCGGAGCCGACGGCAAGACGCCCCTGCGCAGCCTGGTGCTCGATAACCTCATCCACTCCTACGTCAATACGGGCAACCCCCTCCACGTCGAGTACCGCTACGAGAAGGTGTATGCGGACGTGCTCACCTGGAGATTCGGCAGGGAGGCTGCCTTCAGGAGCCTCACCATCGGCGCAGGCGGCTATACGTTCCCGCGGTTCATGGAGGTCTTTTATCCCCAGGCCCGACTCGACGTGGTGGAGATCGATCCTGAGGTGACCCGTATCTCGTATGAACACCTGGGGCTTCCCCGGAACACCCGCATCAGGTCCTATAACGAGGACGGCAGGTGGTTCGTGATGAACAGCACGGACCGGTACGACGTCGTCTTCTTCGACGCCTACAATGACCTCTCGATACCCTACCACCTGACCACCAGGGAGTTTGCGCAGATGGTGAAGGACCGTCTGAACCCGGGCGGCATCGTCATGACGAACATCATCGACAACTTCCAGGGCGGATCGTTCCTGCCGTCGTATCTCAAGACCCTGCGGGAGGTCTTCGGCAGAGACAACGTGCACCTGATCGCCATCAGTCCTGCCTTCGAAAAAATACGGATCAGCACCTTCGTCGTGCTCGCCTCAAACGGCAGCATGAGCATCGGGGACTTCGCGGCATTCATGAAGAAGAGCCGGGGTGAAGAAGCGGACTCAGCGGTGGTGCCGGAGAAGATCGTGGAGGAACTCCTGCAGCGCAACTACTCGGTCGTGCTGACCGACGACTATGCCCCGGTGGACAATCTCATCGCGCCCGTCTTTGAGGCCCGGTTCGGCTATAACAGGAGAGGCCGGTAGGAAGACGGTTCAGTTCTTCGAGGGGAAAAACCGGCTGATTGCCGATTCGATGTATCCCTCGTACGCCACCGCCAGTTCGATCTTCAGGTCCGTATAGCGGCTTAGCTCGCCCGTCAGCCCCGGCTCCTGCGGATCTGCGCTCGCGACGACAAGCGTCCTGTTCTTCTTCTCGACCGGTATCACCTGAAGATGCCTCACCAGGTCCTCCGGGAGGGTGTGCGCCGTCTCGGCCGGGATGTCCGCCGCCGAAAGGTCTGCCCAGGGCAGGTGAAACTGGGTCCCCAGGGCGATGCAGATGTCGTTGGGCGTGAGGTATCGCAGTTCAACGAGGATCTGTCCCAGCCTCTTCTTCCTGTTCTCCTGCTGGAGGTGAAGCGCCTGCTGGAGCTGTTCCTCGGTGATATAGCCGGCCTCCAGGAGGATCTGGCCGATGAACTTTGCCCGCTCCTTCTGCTGCAGGAGGGACGACTCCAGCTGCTCATGGGTAATGACATTCTGTTCCCTGAGGATGGTGCCGATCTTCTTCTCCTTCTTCTCATACTGATACTGAAGGGCATGGCCGAGCTGTTCCGGGGTGATCTTCTTCTGGTCGACCAGGATCTTGCCCATCAGCCTCCTGCTGTCGACCCGCTTCACTGCAGCGGCGTTGACGTAGACACGCTCCCAGCGCTCGACGGGGTTCAGCGGCACCAGGTAAAAGCCCTTGTCGTTGGGATTATACTTATGGGCCGAGCCATGGATCATCTCCCCGTCGTTGAATTCCACGTGCAGCCGGAAGCCGTGGGCGCCGGCGAATACCGACTGGTCTATTGTTTCCATATGGACGATCGAGCCGCCTGTCTCTTCCTTCTTCAGGAAGAAGACCGCCTTTACGGCATCCATGGACACCGTCGCCGTCTCGGGCTTCCCGGCGCCCGATTCGACCTGCACGTGGAAAGAACGGGTGTTTGCGTTGAAGGCGACGGCCAGGACGTTTCCCTTTATCTCGTTACCATTCTGTAGCTGTACCAGCACCTTGGCCATCGTTGTCTAATGCACATTCTACCATGCACCCGGCCCGAACACAACGTCCGGGCCTCTCCCGCGGCTGGTCCGGCGGCGCCCGGCATCGGCTGCTCCCTCCTGCAATCGTGTATCATAGTATCTGTTATGCCGCAGAGGGCCTGCCCATGAAAATCGAGAGCCTCTTCCATGGCGGCTCTGTCCGTATGCCCCTCGTCGTACTCATCCACGGCATGGGCATGGACCTCTCCGTCTGGTCCGCCCCGGAGCGGGTAAAGATCCTGGCCGGGACCTACCCCCTTTCCTCGCTCCTTGACGAACGGTACCGGGAGATGCGGACCATCTATCCAGGCCTGCGGGAATTGGGGCTGAACATCCTGACCTGGTCGCAGTCACGGCCCGCCGGGCCCCTCGGTGTCGCGGTGGCCGAGCTCGGTGAACTGCTGGAGGCACACCGCCGGCATGCGTCTGCGGGCATCATCCTCATCGGCCACAGCAGGGGCGGGCTGATTGGAAGGAGCTTCATGGAGGGGCATCCGGAGAACATCCGCGGACTGATAACCATCGCCTCGCCGCACCGCGGGACGACACTCGCCCGATGGTCCTCATATGTCTCGCCGCTTGCATCCTTCGCCCGGATGATCGCCGGGATCTCACGGGGAGACATCAGCCGGGCCGTTAAGCGGATCGCCGGATTTCTGCAGAGCAGCGGGCTCAGGGAACTGCTTCCCGATTCCCCCCTTGTCCGGTCATTCAGGACGGAGAAACCGGCGGGAGTCAGGTGCAGCTCGATAGGCGGGACATCGCCCGACCTTGTGCGGATCGGCTCTTTCCCCCTCCTGGAACTCTTCCTCAAGGTCCTTCCGGGCATGGTGGTGCCGGATGAGATGCGGCCCGGCCTGGGCGACGGACTCGTCTCTGCCGCCAGTTCCGTCCTTCCCTATGCGGACCGGCATGCCGATTTCGCGCTAAACCATGTTTCCCTGCTCTTTGACGGAAAGGTGAGGGAGAACGTTCTGGCAGAGGCAGAGACATTTCTCCCTTGAACAATTATCACGCAACTGTTAATCTGTCTAGCAGCCTCACGGAAGGGTGAAGCGCATTAAACAAACGGGGGAATATTCGCTATGACTCAGGGAAAGAAACTCGGCAAGCCGATGCTCGGGGAAATACTCGTCCAGTATGGCATAATCACCTCAAACATGCTCAAGAACGCGCTGAAACGGCAATCCCAGGTGGGCGGCCAGATCGGCTCCATCCTCATCGAGATGGGATACGTGAAGACAGATACACTCCTGCAGTTCCTGAGCAAACAGCTCGGCGTGCCGGCGGCAAACCTCTTCAAGGTCGACATCCCCCCCGAGGTTCTCAAGGTGCTTCCCCTCGATAAGATCAGGGAGTACAAGGTGCTCCCGATCGAGATCGGCGAGAAGTTCACCTTCGCGATGGTCAATCCGAAAGACCATATCGCCCTCCAGAACATCGAGTTCATCCTCGGCAAGAGGGTGCATCCGGTGGTTGTGCCTGCCGCGCAGATGGAGATCGCCCTGAAGAGCATAGAAAAGGGCGGACAGGAGGGGCTCAAAGGGCGTGCCCTGGAACAGTCGAGCTCCGTCGTAAGCCATGGCAAGGCCCCTGACATCAAGACCTTGCTCCGCAGCCTCTCGGAGGCCCGGGCTACTGACATTCAGCTGACCGCCGGAGTACCGCCGAGCCTCAAGCAGGGCACGGAACTCGTGAGACTCAAGCTGCAGCCTTTGACGCCGGACGATATGAGCTCATATGCCCGGTCGATCATGTCGCCTGAGCAGCAGGAGAAGTTCGCTGTCGCCAATGACCTCGATTTCGCCTTCACCGACCATGATCTCGGCAGGTTCCGGGTGAATATCTATAAACAGCGGAATTCCGTGTCCATCACCATGAGGCACATCCCTGACCGCATACCGGGCTTCAGGGAACTCGGGCTCCCGGACGACCTCGAGCCGTTCGCCCTGAAAAACCAGGGGCTCATCCTCATCACCGGCCCCGCGGGCCACGGCAAATCGACGACCATGGCCTCGATGGTCGATCTCATCAACACCAGCAGACGGTGCAACATCGTGACGCTCGAAGACCCTATCGAGTATCTCCACAAGCACAAAAACAGCAACGTGAACCAGCGGGAGATCGGCATTGACACCATGTCCTTCCACGAGGGGCTCAAGCATATCTTCAGGCAGGACCCGGACGTGATCGTCATCGGAGAGATGAGGGACCCGGAGAGCTTCAAGATCGCGCTGCAGGCAGCGGACAGCGGACACCTCGTCTTCAGCACGCTCCATTCCCGCAATGCCACGTCGACCATTGAGAGGGTTATCGATATCTTCCCTCCTGATCAGCAGGCGCAGATCCGGGTGCTGCTCGCGGAATCGCTCCTCCTGGTGCTTTCCCAGAGGCTGGTGATGAAGAAGGACCTCTCGGGACCCATTCTCGCGTTCGAGAAACTCGTCAACACCTACAAGATAAAGAGCTTCATCCGCGAGGGCAAGACCCACCAGATCCGCTCGCAGATGCTGCTTCCCGGAGAAGAGTATTCCTCTGTCGATGTGGCCCTTGCGCGGCTCTGCATTGAGGGCAAGATAACGGTCGAGGAGGGACTCAAGCACGCGGACAACGTAGCGTTTTACCAGGAGTCGGTCAAGGGGAAGGGCCCCCGCTGACAGGCCTTTCAGGGGCTGCGCCGCTCATCCTCCCGCGGCCCGGACCTCACTCCCGGTGGTCGTCATGCCTCTCATGGTGTTTCCCGGACTTGTGAGACTCATGTTTTTTCACCAGCGTGACTGCAGCCACCAGACCGATCAGGAACGCAGCCAGGACCGCAGCAGCGAGGTATTTCCACCAGTTCTTCCATTCCCCCAGGCCCAGCCGGAATATCTTCATCCTTTGCGCGGCCCGGCCGAAAAAGGAGATGACCACTTCGCGATAGGGGGTCCCGGCGGCTGTCGTGCTTCTGTCAGGGTCTGGCCTCTGCCTCTTCTCCCGGGGAGGAGCAGGAGGCCGCGGTCTCTCCGTCTGATGCCGATGCCGGTCTTCCTCCGCCTGCTCAGGCCGGCATAATCGCAATACCGCCTGGCGGCTCCAGATCGCGGTGCGGTCCCATTGTGGTGACCTGTTCAGCTCCGCGAGAAAGTCCTCCTTGGCCTTCCCCGCCTCTTCGCTCTCCTGCGGCCCGATAAAGAGGATGCCGGGCCCCAACACCTCACACCGTCCGCTGACAATCCTGCCGTTCCCTGCAGCGGACTTCCAGGAGACAGCACCCTCAGCGGCGACAGAGATAAGATAATGACCGAGACGAAACTTACCCGGCGACATATCCTGCGAAGACTGGGCATCAGCCCGGGAAGAGCGCCTTTCCAGGGATTCATCCGTCTGTTCCTGGCCGGTGACAACGTCGAGCAATTCCGGGGCGAAACAATAATACCGGGTCTTCTTCCACGCAGGGAGGCTATCGAGAAGATCGAGGAATTCGCCGATCAGGTATCCTGTCTCGTGATGGTCCGCATGCCCGATGACGAGGACGTCGCCGAGTTGGACGCATTTCCCGCTGACCTGCTCGCCGAGAGCTGCATGCGTTTCCCAGGTAATCAGCCTCTCCCCGTATTCGATGATCTTGTACTTGCCTAATCTGTATTCGCCCTTATGCATGGACCGGGGGTGTCCGTTTCGGGTTTAAGGCTGCTTGCGGGAGATTTCTCCTGGCAGGCATCATGGCTTCACCTGCTTAAAGATACCCCCCTGCACCTGCTATTTTCAAGAAGGAAATGCGGTCGTGCTTATCTTTTGAAGTTTGGCGGCAGCCTGTGCTACCGTAAATGTGTGCACTGCAGCAGAGTATCGTCACCCATCAGCCCCTTTGCGGGGATGCCCCGATGAAGAAGACCGGCAAGAGGGCCACGAGTCCTGAATCAGGCCGGTTGCGGTTCCCTGAGGATGAGCTGCGTTATCCCTGGCTTCCCCTGCTGCTCGAAGGCCTCGCTGTCTTTGACAAAGGAGCCGCCATCGCCATTCAGCGCGCCAAACGCAGGCATAACCGGCCCGTCGCCTGCAGAGAGGGTTGCGGCAATTGCTGCGCCACCAACACGGATATCCCGGTCTATCCGCTCGAGCTCGCCGGCATCTACTGGTATGCGATCGAAAAAATGGAGGGGCCTCTCCGGCAAGAGCTGGAGGCCCGGCTCGCCGGCCATGAAGGGAAACCGCCCTGCCCCTTTCTCATCGATCACCGCTGCTCCATATACCCCCTGCGGCCGGGCGTCTGCAGGCTGTTCATCGTCTTGGGCAGGCAATGCAACCCCGGGGAGGACGCCTACTACTCCCGGCGGGAGGATGTCCTGACACCTTTGGAGGAATTCAATAACCAGGCGTTTTACATCATGCTCCCTTTCTACGGAATCACCGGGCATGAAGACAGGATAAAGGCGATCCAAAACAGGGTGATCCATACCCGCGTCCAGAACCTGCAGTCCTGCGACTGGAAAAACCTGGCCCGGAAGATGGAAGAGTACGATCAAAATAATGGCGGCAAAGGGGACCTGCCCGCTGCCCCCTAATAAGGAGGATTCCGATGCCGAGAGTTGCGGTGTTGCTTGCAGACGGATTTGAGGAAGTCGAGGCGATGGCGATTGTCGATGTCCTGCGGAGGGCGGCGATTGACGTGGTCGTGGCGGGTCTTCACGAGGGGCCTGTCGTTTCCGCGCGAAGGGTCAGGGTGCTGCCCGACTCTCTCATCGACTCGGTAATGGCCGATGACTTCGACATGATCGTGCTCCCCGGCGGCCAGCCGGGTTCCGACAACCTCAACGCCGACCCGAGAGTAAAGACCCTCATCGCCGATTTCCACCGGAAAGGCAAATTCACCGCAGCCATCTGCGCCGCCCCCTTTGTCCTGGCAAATGCCGGCGTCATCGGGGGAAAGCGGGTTACTTCCTACCCCTCCTACCGCGATAAGCTCGGCAGCGCTCTCTACGAGGAGCGGACCGTTGTGGAAGACGGCACCGTGCTGACCAGCCGGGGCCCCGGCACTGCGCTCTGTTTCGGTCTCGCGCTGGTGGAAAAACTCGCGGGGAAGGAAAAGGCCCGGGAGATACGCGACGGGATGCTGATAGGAAAGGCCTGCGACTGATCAGACCATCCGTCTGCTGATCAGGGGCTCGAGGGTGGACACCACGCGGCCCTTTTCGAATATCGTCACCCTGCCGGTGCTCTCGGAGACGACGACCGCGACCGCGTCGGTCACCCTGGTGATGCCGGCAGCGGTCCGGTGGCGCGAACCAAGTCCCCTGAGGCTCTTCGTCACGACCCCTCCTGCATCGAGGATCCTCCCCGCGGCCTCGACCGCGCCGTCCCGTGCGATGATAACAGCGCCGTCGAGCTTCGCCAGTTCCTTGATGCTCTCCACCACCTCCGGAAGGCCGATCATACGCTCCTTCCGGGCGTATCCCTTGAAGGGGTTAAAGACAGCCTGATGAGAATTGCCGAGTACCGCCTTTTCGTCGCCGACGATGAAGGACGTGCCGATGGATTTCCCCTCCCTGCCGAGGGCGCCGATATCCAGGGCGATGTCCACCACCGCCATCACGGTATAGAAGGCCCTGTTCCTGACAAGGGAATGTACGTCAAAGGGAAATTCCTCGCTCCAGGAGAGGCTGAGGTCGTGGACGGTGATGGTATCAAGATGCTCCCTGCCGGCAGGGCCGAGAACGCAGACGACCTTGCTGTCTGCGGCGATGATCCCCTGGAGGATTCCCTGCAGCAGGGCATACTTGATCCTTGAAAAACGCGTCTGATTCCCGGCCCAGTTCCTGATGGTCGAGAGCCCCGGCCTCTTCAGGTCAGCAGCAGCCAGTTTGAGGCTGTTTGGGACGACAACGACAATGTCATCTCCCTTCCCGAAAGGCGAATGCATGAACCAGCGGCACTCCTTTACTGAATCCAGGAAGAGGAAGAGCTTCTCCCCCCCGGTCTCGGCAAGGAGATTCAGGCTGTTTGCGATGATCTTCACGCCCTGGTCTTTCATGAGAGACATTATAGCATCGAACGTATTTGCACCATACCAGCGGCTGATGAAAGGTCAAATTGTATGCATCAGCAGATTAAGAAAACTTAACTTGACTTTGAACTCCTTTTACTAAATTATAGAGGCAGGAACCGCATCCAGACTCATTGGGAGAGCATCCGTGACACGAAGAAAAATATCGCTGTCCATTACCATCGCCTCGGTAATTATGGTTGCATCGGCCTTCGCGCCGCACACCTCTTTTGCCGGCGTGAACGTGGCGGTCGGCATCGGACTCCCCCTGCCCTCGCTCATCATCGCCGAGCCTCCTCCCCTGGTAGTTATCCCCGACAGGTATGTCTATTTCGTGCCGGGCCTTGATGTCGACATCTTCTTTTATCGCGGGTACTGGTACCGTCCTCATGGAGGCCGCTGGTACCGGTCCGGAGGATATAACGGCCCCTGGACCTACGTGGCCCGGCGGAGGGTGCCTTCCGTTGTGGTGAGCCTCCCCCCGGATTACCGCCACGCGGTCACTGTCCGCGGCGGACATATCCCCTACGGACAGTTCAGGAAGAACTGGAGGAACTGGGAGCGGGAAGACCACTGGGGCGATCACCGCCACGGCGGGCATGCGTACGGAGAGCACAGCCGCAGATACCGGGACAGGGATTGATCCCGCCCTTTTTATAGATTGGTACCCTCCTCACTCGCGGGGTAGTGGCAGCCCTCGTGCGCCGGGCCGGCCACAACCCCGCACCCTCCTCTGCCGCGCCCCTTCATGCGTTTCCGGGTCGCCCTCATGCCCTTTCTTTTTTTCAAAAAACCCACTTGAAATTTGCTGAAAAACGTCCGATATAGTAAGTAAGAACCGATGAGAAAGGACTGGACAACCGAAGGAGCGGAGCCATGGAAAGAACGCGTCGCGAAGCTTTCAACGAAGAGGTGGAACGGTACCGGAAGTCACTCCTGTATTACGCCGGCATGTGCGACTGGGAGACCTTCAAGGCAAAGGCAGGCAGACTCTTCGACTACCTCGAGTCGATCGAGATGTCCGAGGTCGAGCGAAGGTTCGGCAGGATCACGAGAGTAGTCCTCATCCTTCTTGCCGCCGTCGTCCTGGCGATCTGGAAGATGCCTTCCGGCATATCCGCTGAAATGGAAGGCCTGCGGAAGCTGGTCATCCTCGCCGCGCTCTGCATGTCCTCCTTTGAGCTGTATTTCTTCATAAACTTCAAGCGCTATCTGGCGGTGAAGACCTGTTTTTACCGGAAGCGGCGCAACGATTTCATCAGCGGTATTGAGCAGGATTTCAGGGTCATGGTGCGCCACGTCTCTTAAGGTCCGGCCCTGATTCCCCAGGGCCGGATCTGTAAGATCGTCTGTCCCCCGGCGTCACTTGAAGATCGTCTTGAGGAACTTCCTGAGCTCTTTCCAGGATTTCCTGTCAGCCTGGGCGTTATACCCGAGGGGCAGATTGAATTTCTTTCCATAGGCATCGGCATCGGGATTGGAGAAGCTGTGCATCGCGCCCGGGTAGGAGATGAACGTAAAGTCCGCACCCGAGTCCTTCATCTCCTTCTTGAAGGCCTCGACCTGCTCCGGGGTGGTGAACTTGTCGTCGTCTCCGTGCAGGACGAGTATCTTCGCCTTCACCGCTCCAGCCGCAGCGGGCTTCACCGCCATAAGGTTGCCGTGAAAGCTCGCCACCCCGCGGAGGTCCGCTCCCTGCCTCGCCATGTTCAGCACGACCCCGCCGCCGAAACAATAGCCGATGGCAGCGATGCGGTCCGGGTCAACCTCCGGCTGCTTCCTGAGGAGCTCCGCCGCGGCCATGAACCGGGCACTGGCGGTATCGAAGTTCTTCATCAGCTCCGACGAGAACTTCCCCGCATCATCAGGGTGCTCCGCCTGTCTGCCCCCTCCGTACATGTCGACCGCAAGCCCCACATAGCCCAGCCCGGCCAGCATCCGGGCCCGCTTGCGGGCGTAGTCGTTCAGTCCCCACCATTCGTGGACAACGAGCACACCCGGCCGTTTGCCCTTGATATTCTTGTCAAAGGCTATGTACCCCTTCATCACGACGCCGCCTTCTGTATAGTCTATTTCCCGGGCCTCGATGTCGGCCCTGGCCAGCGCCGGACCGGCAAAGGCCAGGAACAGCCCGGCGACAGCAAGCAGAGAGATCATCCTTTTCATGTCCACCTCCTTGCGCGATATTTGCGTGTAAGGAAAGTATAGTAGACTTTTTGCGGTTTGCAAGAGGTGCGAACGGGGATACCCGTCATGCAACTCCGGCCGGTTCCAGGGCCTGAAAAGGCTCCCTTCTCTCCTCGTTCCCGGCGCTGTCGCGGTAGATGAGTTCATCCGTCTCGAGGTCATATTCCGGGATTCCGGGGTTGTTCCACAGGTTGAGGAAATACTGATAGAAAGGCATGTACAGGCTCCCGGGCCTCTGCTGGTGCTTAAAGACAAACTCCGGAAGGCCCTCCACATCAAGGCCGGCGTGGTAGTGCTTCACCCAGAGGTAGTCCCCGGAGATCGCCAGCTTCAGGAGGGGGACCTCGTTGTAGAGCTTGAGCCTCACGTTCCTCTGGACAGCCTTGAGCTCCTTGAGGAACCCGATGCTCCTGCTGATCTGGACCCTGAAATGCTCGACCGTGATGTCCGGGTCGAGGATGCTCTTCGCCCGGATGCTCGCCCCCTCGCTGTTGGGGTTCAGCAGCATGATCCTCGCCTCGCGGCAGTTCCGAATCACCTTATGCAGGTCACCCTGTTCGTCCGCAAAGGTGCGGAAACCGGTCGACCCGATCAACATCAGGTCACGTGCTATCCCCTGGCTTTCCTTCAGACTCCGCGACCTCCTCCTCGAGAAAAATCCCCTGGCCGGGGAGACAAAGACCAGGCCCGCCTCCCTCGCCATACGTGCGTATTTCCGGTCCTTCCAACTCCTGCCCGCGTAGTTGAGGAGGAGTATCAGGAATACGGCCAGCGCCAGCTCCACCGCGACGAGGAAGACCTTCTCATTGCCGATGAGGGTCCAGTAGGCGAGGAACTTTTTCGCCAGGAAATCGGCGGTGTACGGCAGGGAGAGCGCAAACCCGGCGCTGACCGCGATAAGGATGACATGGTACAGGATGTGAGCGGGCGCCTTTATGTAATCCTTGATATGTCGCTTTGTAAACATAGCCACCTCGTTATTGTCTTGTGTATTGCGGAAAATCCGGCAGGATCAGGAAAAGACGATGAGTGTCGTCAAAAGGAGAAAGGCGATATCAGCCTTGACGCCGGGGTTGTTGTCCCCAGCCCGTTCGGACAGGGAAACAGCCAGGTGCAGCCTGTTTTCGCTCATGGCGGAGAGCTTGTATTTCACTTTGTCGATGAGTATCCGGTCAGCAGTCCTCTGCTCGAGGACGGCAAGCACCTTGAATACGTCAGCGCGGTGGCGCACCAAAAGGTCCTGTTCGACAACCTTGGTGCCGCGGGCCTGTTCCCCGGCCCCGGAGCGGGCCGGCACACGCAACTCTCCGCCGCGGCCTCCGGCGGTCGTCATCACGTCAAGACCCCGGTCCGTTACCCGGGCTATCAACATGTCGGCCGATGATTTCAAAGGTTCTCCCGCAGCCTCCGAGGCTGCGAAGCAGAAGGTACACGCCATGGCTGCGAACAGTACACGCATCTTGTTCTTCTTCATTGCTCATACCTCCTTCTCTCTCTTATGGCGCATTACGGCCTGTTTTGAATATGCAATAATAGCATGATATTCCGGAAAGTTGGGTTAAATTACTTTAATGCGGGAAGCCCCTGCTGCAAGGGTACTACCATCTTTTCTCGGATCTTTTGAAGGGTGTCCTGGTAAAGGGCGGCCTTCCCCGGATTGAGCTCAAGGGCGCGCGATGCCAGCCGCTCCGCCTCCTGCAGGTCCTTTCCCCGGGTGTAGTATACCCATGCAAGGTTGTTGCACGCGTCGGCGTTGCGGGGGTCCTTATCGAGCGCCTTCCGGTAATGCTCCTCTGCATGGTCCATTTCCCCCCGGGCAAAATAGACGTTTCCCGCATACAGGAATGCCGCAGGCAGATGTCGGGAGGCGATCGCGTATTCCTTGAGGGCCGCGTCGTACTCGCCCTTCTTCTCATAGGAGACGCCGAGGTTGAGATGCTCCTCAGGCGTCAGGGGATCGTCCAGCACGATGATCCGGGGCAGGCCGCAGCCGCACAGCAGCAGGAGCAGCAGGACATGCAGCACATACAGACGGCGCATACTCAAGCCTGTCATTTCCTCTCCACCAGCAGTGTCCAGAAGCCGGTCCTTTTCCAGATCTTCAGCAGGTCTTCTTCAGCGATAAATTTCATCTGCTCTTTGCCTGAATTCACAATAAAGCCCCCTTCCGCATATCCGATGACAACCATGAAATGGGCCTTTTCATACACCCAGAAACCGTGGTCAACCAGTACGATCAGCGGGTTCCCTGCATCGATATTCCGCCTGAGGTCTTGCCCGCTGCCCTCATACCGTGTCGCCTTCAGTCCCTTCCCCTCCGCATAGAAGACCATGTCCATGTCGAGCGTGCCCCTGGCCGACCCGCTGTAGACAGCGGACGCTATCTCAGCGGGGCTGACACTCACCCCGCGGAGATTCAGCACAGCGGCGAGTGAAGAAGGTCCGCACTGGTAGTCATCCTGCGGAAAGAAGGGAACAGCCCCGATGACCCGGGCAGTCCCGGGAGGCGCGACGGATGCCGTTACGCAAGAAGAGACCGCCAGGAGGGAGAGCAGGAAGAGGCGGGGAAGACGCATACGCTGCCTCCCCGCCCGCTCTTTCAGCATGGAAGAATCCGATGCCATTACTTTACGATAACCTTGTGTCCTGTCACCTGAAGCAGGATAACCACGAGTATGGCTATCACGAGGAGCAGCACGATCACGCCGAGTCCGTCATCACCCGCAACCTTGAGACTGTCGAGGTTCAGGGCGAGCTGATGGACCTGCTGGTCGGTGAGCCTTCCAAGGCGGGATGCGATCTCATCCTCGGTAAAGCCAAGCTTCCCGAGCCGCTCCCTGATCATCTTCGACTCGATCGCCTTTTGCACCCGCTCCATGTCATGAGCGCGGTCGATCACCGTGCTGACCATCTCGGACGGCGAGATGCCCGCCTCCGCCTTCGGGACTATGCTGATGAGGAACAGGGCAAAGACCAGGTACCAGGAGACCTGCTTGAAAAAAGGTATCCTCACTGTTTTCACCTCCTTCCGTATATTCATGCCTTCTACATATACCAAAAAAAGATTCGTTATAACAAGGCAAAACCGGCCTGTTTACGGAAATGAAATAAATTTAATGGGAGCGGTGTTGGTTCGAACGGCCTGCGACTGCCCTTACAAAAAGGGGAAAGGCACGTCTTGACATGAGGGCCAACTGGTGCTTTTCTATTAGAAGGACACTACGCTCATACCGGGAGGCATGGATGAAGATCGAACTTGAAGGGACGCTTATCACGATGATGCCTGAGAATGATCGCGAGCGGCAGGAATTGAATCAGCTCTGGACGGTCATCATCGGCTGCGTTAGCGAAGGGAAGAAGCTGGTGCCCGTGGGGCAATATCTCCCCGGGATCAAGGAAGCGGCGACGTTCAACATAGAATAGGGAAGCACTACGGCGGACCCGGCTACAGCCGGGCCTGCTGCTACCCTCACCTGAACCGTAAACCCGAGGCAAAGAAGGCCTTCGCGAAATTTTTCGAACTTGCCCAAAACTCAAAGCACCTGGCGGATGTGAAGAACAAACTCAGCCCTGAACTGAGTTGAGCCGGACTTTCTGGTAGAAATATACGGGCTGCGGGAGGGCGCCAAGGCAGCGAAGTGATTGAATTGCACGAAGCAAGGCCCACCCCATTTCATTCTCTTCCCCCACATCATCACACGGCATGAAAAGGCATCTCAGGGATAGTGAGAGACGGCGGACATAACGTCCGCCGCTAAAATTAATCCCGCTTACTTATATGCAACTGTCCCGGCATGGCCCTCATCAGCGGCCAGTCTCGCGCTCAGCGATGATAGGGCGCTCTGCTGTCGCATAAGCGCCAATTGCTGGTCTTCAAGGGCCTTCTCAAGCCTCTCGATACGGGCGTCTTTTTCCTTCAGCTGCTCCTGCTGCTCCTTTATCGCCTCAACCAGCACCGGCACCACTTTGTCGTAGGAAAGGGTCTTATAGCCTTCCCTGTCGGTCTGCACGAGTTCAGGCAGCACCTTCTCCACCTCCTGCGCCACAAACCCGATCTGCCTGC
>JAKAHR010000046.1 GCA_021825365.1 Nitrospirota bacterium
CGAGGCCGGAGCGGATATCGGCGCCGAGGTCCTGTACCGGTATGTGGACGGGGTGCTGACGAATGAGCCGCTGTGGCCGTGGCCGATGGAGGACAGGATATACAGGGAGACGGGTATCAGCGTTACCTGGGAGAACAAGGGCGGCCTCTGGAAGACGCTCGACTGGGTTTACAGGAAAAGATGACATGCCGGGGCTGAGTCTGATCTGCACCTTTGATAAACCCCTCGGGACGAGAGAAGAGGAATTTGCCGAAATCCTGAAGACCGCCCTTTTCGATGAGCGGTACAGCAGCAGGACTGTTTATAGGGATACCTCCTGCCTCATCGGGTGTACTGCCTATGACCGCTATCCCCTCTCCTTCTGCGAGGGAGATGACTACTCGATCATCATGGAGGGCAGGATATACGGTAACGGACCTGCTGAAGCTGAGCTCAGCAGGCTCGGACGGATGGTTACGGGAATGGGGCGGTGTAACGCCGAAGAGATAGGCAGTTGGCAGCTGGGACACGATGGTGATTTTGTAATCGTGGTGGCTGACCGCAGGACCCGTGAGATCACCGTGATCCCCGACATGCTCGGCAGGCTGCCTCTCTATTATGCGGAATGTCCGGAAAGCCTCGTCATCTCCCGGGAGGTGGGCGTGACTGCGAGGTCGGCGAAAAAGGGGAAAATATCCAGGATGGCCCTGGCCCAATATCTCCTCTTCCGCTTCCCCCAGGGACAACGGACCCTGATGGAGGGGATAAGCAGGCTTACGGCGGGTGAGGCGATTCGCATCCATCCTGATGAAGCACGATGGGAAATACTGCGGACTGTTGCGCTCAACTTTGAGCAGAAGGCTGACGGACGCACGGGGGTGAAGGAGTATGCCGCGCGCATGGCGGAGGCGTTTGCCACCGCCTGCAGGGGAAGGGCCGATGCCTTTCCGGGACAGGCCGGTATCGTGGCCCTCAGCGGAGGCCTTGATTCACGGGCCGTTGGGGCGGGTCTCGCCGCATGCCGCTGCGGGATCCGGGGGGCGACGTACCTCGACTCCGAGGGGAGATCGGCTGAGGACGCATGTGTCGCCGGTCTTGTGGCAGAGGCCGCCGGCATCGGCTGGCGACTCATCGCACTGTCTCCGCCGGAGCGCCGGGATTATGATACCCTGATGGAGATGAAGTGGGGTCTGAATTATCTTGGCATGAGCTACATCCTCCCCTTTCACCGGCGGATCCGGGAAATCTATGGCGAAGGCACGGTCCTTTTCACCGGTGACGGGGGACAGGTGCTCAAGCCCGAGGTGAGGCTCCACACGCGCGGTATATCAACGGACAGCCTGGCAGAGGAAATCGTGCGGAGGTTCGGCTTCTTCCCCCTGAGGCAGGTGGAGCGTCTCACCGGCATCGCGGCGGAAGATATTCTCCATGACCTGGCATCATGCCTCGGTTCCTATCCCGAGACGGGCGCAGCAGGGAGGTATGAGCATTTCGTCATCTACGAGGAGAACGTGAAATATTGCTTTGAGGGAGAAGACAGGAACCGGTACTCCTTCTGGAGTATGACCCCTTTTTACTCCCTGCCGTTCTTCCTGGAGGCTGTCCGCAGTCCTGATGCCTACAATAACGGCTTCAGGCTTTGCCGGGCGTTTCTCGAGCAGCTCTCACCGGCAATTGCGAAGATAGACAACGCCGATTGGGGGGCCCCTGTCGCCTCGATGAAGACCAGGCTCTTTCCTGTCTATCACGGCCTGCCGGGACCCATCAAGAAGTTGGTGAGGCGCATCATCAAGGGCGGAGCGGCGGCGAAGCCCGGGCGGACCGCGGTGGCGGGATATCTGGAGCAACAGACGAAGGTGCCCGGAGCGATCGGTGAATATCTGTGCCCGGCGGAACTCGCACGCCAGACGGAAGGCATGACGCGGCAGCAGCTCGAGGCGGTCTTTACTGTCACCTCGCTTATTGAAAAGCTCGCAGACCAGGATGCAGGCAACCCTCACCGGGGCGGGACATCCCTGACATGAAGAAGGTCCTTATCATCGCCTTTCATTTTCCGCCTGCCACCAATATCGGCGCAATGAGGCCGTATGGTCTGTCAAAATATCTTCCCCTATTCGGGTGGGAGCCGGTGGTCCTTACGGTGAAGGCGTCGTGCCCGCGCGACTGCTCCGCGAGGGTTATCGAGACGGAGTATGATGACGTGGCAGGAAGGGTGAAGGCCTCGTTGGGATTCGATCCCCGCGCCGGACTGCACGAGCAGTTCAACATTGACCTGCCGAAGAATTTCGCCTACTCCTCATGGAGAAGCAGGGCGATCAAACTGGCAAGAGAGATCGTTACGTTCCCTGACGAAAAAAAGGGCTGGTACGGATACGCCCTCAGGGCAGCCGTACGGACGCTCAAAGCCGAGAAGATCGACGCGATAATCAGCACCTCCTCTCCCGTAATCTCCCATCTGATCGCCGGACGGTTAAAGGACGAATTCGGCATGCCGTGGGTCGCTGACCTCAGGGACCTCTGGACGCAGAACCACTATTGCGACAGGCCCCGGCTGCTCAGGACGATGGAGAGAAAGCTGGAGAAAAGGACGCTTGCGAAGGCTGATGCTCTCGTAACGGTCTCCGAACCCATGGCTGATGCGCTGAGGACACTCCACGGGAGGACGCCCGTGCATTGCGTGATGAACGGGTATGACGAAGAGGACGGTGCCGACGCCCCTGTACCTCTTGATCCGCTGTTTACCATCACGTACACCGGGACCCTCTACAACGGGAAGAGGGACCCCTCCCTGCTCTTTTCGGCGCTGACCCGGCTGTTTGATGCGGGCCGGCTGGACAGGAAGAAGGTTCGTGTCTGCTTCCTCGGAAAGCCGGAGTCGTGGCTGGAAGAAGAGGTAAGGGAGAGGGGCCTGGGGGATGTCGTCGACATCCGGGGACAGGTGCCGCGTAAGGAGGCGATGGCGAGCCAGCAGGCATCTCATCTTCTTCTGCTTCTTCTGTGGAACCATGAGCAGGAGGCAGGGGTGTATACCGCCAAGATATTCGAGTACCTCAGGGCGCGACGTCCCATTATCGCTATCGGCGGGAAGAACGGCGTTGTGGCCGAAATCCTCCGGGACACCGGCGCCGGGCGGCTGGCCGAAAGTGAAAGAGAGCTGAGCGGGATAATCGCGGATTATTACGATGAGTATGTGCGGTACGGGGCCCCTCGGTTCGCAGGAAACGAACTCTGCCGGAAGTTCACCTTCAGGGCGGCTGCCGGGAACTACGCGTCGATCCTCGACGGGCTGACCGCGGGTGATCAGGCGGGCCGTGACGAAGGCGCATTGTCTGTATCCGGGACTCCGCGAGCGATCGGATGAGTCCCGTGCAGGAAGTCAGCCCGATACGGACCTGGATTAAGGCGCTCACGGGCGAAAAGGGCCTCGTGGCTGCCTCAGCCGTGTGTGTCGCGGCGGTGCTGGCATACGGCATATCCGATTTGAAGATATTCCTTGCGGGTATCCTGGTCGTTCCTCTCATGGTGTATGCCGCCTTCAAGAGGCCGATGATCTTCCCTCTCGGCGTATATCTGTTCCTCATTCCCTTTGATTCGCTCCTGTCCGTCACCGGTAACGCCAGCGGGACGACGGTGACGATGCTCCTGGGTGCGGCCTCGATATTGATCCTTGTGCTGAAAGGGACGGTCGAAAACAGGCTGGACCAGCCCGGAGGGCTTGTAATGCCCTGGGTGCTGTTCATCGCCTTTGCCCTTCTTTCGATGATCTGGGCGACTCAACCGGATCTGGCCAGAAGGAGGATTACCACCGCGATAGGACTGCTCCTGCTGTATGTGGTTTCAGCATCGTACAGGACGAGCAGGAAGGACTATGAGTCGATAAAGCTCTTTATCTTTGCGGGCGGCCTGCTCGCCGCGGCTGCGACTATCTTTACGTACCTGAGCGTGGGGGGGCAGGGTGTTGCGGGCAGGACCGCGATGGAGATGGGGGGGCGGCAGGCGGGTCTCAACAGGATCCCCTTCGACCTCCTGATACCCGTATCGATCTGCATCGCCATGGCGACCGAAAGCAAGAGAAGGATCATGCAGGTGGCCATGGGAGGAGCGCTGATGCTCTTTTGCATAGGTATCGTCCTGACAGGTTCGCGGGGCGGGACGATAGCGGTCATGGTGATCGGGGCGGTATACCTGTTGTCCGCGCGGAAGAAGATAGCCGTTGCGGCGGTGGTCGCGATAGTCGTCCTGGCGATCATGCCCTTTATCCCCGACTTCTTCGTCGAAAGGGTGGATGTGGCGGTCGAGAGCGGGGGCGACGGCAGGACGATCATCTGGAACATAGGGTGGCATTCGCTGGAGAAATACTGGCTGCTCGGAGCGGGCCTCGACAATTTCCCGAAGGCCTATACCGAATATGTTGATGTCGGGCCCGTGTTCATCGGGCTCGACAGGGCTCCGCACAATATCTTTATCGGTAACTTCGTGGAGCTGGGACTGATCGGGCTCGTCATGATGGTGATAGCATTCGGCCGGCAATACAGGGAACTCGTGCGGGCGCGTCGGGCCGGCCCTGACACGACCGCGCTCAGGGCGGTCTTCTGGGCGATGATCGCGGCGAGTTTTTTCCAGGACACCCTCTGGTACAAGAGCTTCTGGATGCTGTGGATGATGATAGCGATGCACAGGAACGTCCTGAGGGTTGAAAGAAGGCTCAGCCGTGAGTACGGCGTCTCGTCTTACGGGGGCGGGGACTATTCCCCCGTGCAGGAGCGTTCACCATACAGGAAAGATGCACCGTCCGCCTTCGGCGCACGCTCATGACAGGCACCATGGCACCCTTGCGCGTCCTGGTCATATCGAACATGTATCCCCGCAGGCTCGGAGGGATGTTCGTCCACGATCAGACCCGTCACCTGGCCGCGATGGGTTGCAGCGCTGTCGTCGTGGCACCGTCCGCCTATTGTCCCCTCCTCGGCATGTTCATCAGGAGGGTCAGGGAGCGCGCCGCAATCCCTCCGCAGGATGTCGTCGATGGGATTCCGGTACACTACCCCGGGTATTTCCGGCTCCCCGGGGCCCTGTTTCACGGCATGGCGACGTATACGCAGCATCTGAGCATCGACCGGTGTCTGGACGCGATCATGGAAGAATTTGATCCGCACCTGATCCACGCCCATGCAGCAACGCCCGCCGGGTATACCGGCCTGATGCTCAAGAAACGATACGGCCTTCCCCTGGTGGTGAGCCTGAGGGGAAGCGACGTCCACTCGTATCCCAAAGGCAGGGGCGTCACGAGACTTCTGACAAAGAGGGTTATCAGGGGGGCCGACCGGGTCGTCAGCGTGAGCTGCGCACTCGGGGACGAGGCCGGCAGCATCGCATCGCCGCGGCATGAAATCAGGGTCATCCACAACGGAGTCGACGCGGGCCTCTTTGCCCCGAACATCCGGGAAAGGGCCCGGATGCGCGGCATCCTCGGCATCGAAGATGATGAAAGGGCGGTAATCTACGTCGGAGATATGGTGGAGGAAAAAGGCGTCCCCGAGCTCCTGGCGGCCTTTGAGGCCCTCAGGGGAAGGTATCGGAGATTGCACCTGATCCTCGTCGGCAACCAAACGGGTTGCCGGGAAATGATCGTCCGTCTTGCCGCCGGAGAGGCGGGGGCCGTCCTGCACGTTGTCGGCGCAAAGGACCGGTCAGAGGTACCCGCCTTCCTGGGCGCTGCAGATATCTTCGTCTTCCCGTCGCGCGCCGAGGGCCTGCCTAATGCGGTCCTCGAGGCGATGGCAGCGGGGCTGCCGGTGGTGGCTGCAAGGGTGGGCGGCATTCCCGAGGCGGTGGAGGAGGGGAAGAGCGGCCTCCTCGTTGCTGAGCGTGATGTGGGCGGTCTGATGTCCGCCATCGAGACGCTGATATGCGGCGGGGAGCGGGCGAGGCGAATGGGTGAGTACGGCCGCAGCATTATCCTCAGGAAGTTCACCTGGCAGAAGAATGCGGAGGAGACGATGAGGGTATATGCCGATGCCCTGGATGTCGCAGGACGCGGGGGGACGCGGTGAAGGTATGCCTCCTGTCGAGCGGCCATTCGCCGGCCGATGAGCGCATCTTCTACAAGGAGGCACGGTCCCTTGCGGGGGTGTATGACGAGGTATGGATCGTGAGTCCCCATGCCTCCGAGATCCCGGTCAGCAGGGACGGCGTCTCCTTCCTTCCGATACGGAACTTTCCGAGGAACCTCAGGGGCAGGGCGGGGACGATACGCGAGCTGACGAGGGTTGCGCTGGACCTCGGCGCCGACGTTTATCACTGTCACGAGCCTGAATCGTTGCTGGCGGCCCTGGAGACGAAGAAGAGGCTTGGGTGCAAGGTCATCTTCGACAGCCATGAGATGTATGGAGCGGCACTGGCACAGCGTTTTCCCGCAGTCCTCCACCGGCCGGTCATGGGCGCTTACTCTGCTCTCGAAAAGAGAAAGGTGCGGCAGTGTGATTTCGTGATCGGTGCTTCGTGGTCCATCTCGGAGCATCTGTCGCGCTTCGCCGGCCCGGAAAAGACCGAGACCATCCTGAATTGTCCGCTCCCCGGCATATTCGGAGAGGCGGGGGAGCGGCCGTGGGGCGACGAGACGGTGCTTTGTCACGACGGAAGCCTCCCCTTCAGCCGCGGCCTCGTAACGATGGTGAGGGCAGTCGGGATCGTTTCACGCAGACATCGGGTGAGACTGCGGATCGTCGGGGATGTCTACGGAGCAGAAAGGGCATGGCTGCAGCGGTATGTCCGGGAGCACCGGCTCGAAGGGGTCATCGAGACGACGGGGTGGCTCGATTACCGGGATGTGGGAAAGGCGATGGCCGGCTGCCACATAGGACTCATTGCGCTCGAGAGGCTTCCCAACCATGTGATTGCCGCCCCGAACAAGCTGTTTAACTATATGCACTTCGGGATGCCCGTAGTCGTGCCGGACTTCTGCATTGACATGAAGAGACTGGTTGGCGAGGAACGCTGCGGCATCGCGGCGGACAGCGCCTCCGCCGAGTCGTATGCCGCGGCGATTACCGTGCTTATCGAACAGAGGGACGAATCCGAAGGGATGGGACGAAGGGCGGCGTCGGCATCGCGGGAGAGATACAGCTGGACGGTGATGGAAAGGAGATTGCTCGGCATCTACCGGGGACTCGAAGTCCGCCGGCTGCCGGCGCTGGCGTAGAGTCCGGATCGACGGACAAACGGGGACAGACATGGAAATAAGAAGACTCGAAGAGAAGGATCGGCAGGCGTACGACGCACTCGCGCTCTCCGTTGGGTCGGTCTTCGACACCACCGGATGGACCCGCGCCTTCGGTAGCGGCATCACCCACTATGCGATATGCGAACGCGGCGGGGCGATGGTCGGTGGTTTTTGTACCTATCGCACGAGCGTGCTGGGTATGTCCGTCCTTCGGAACCCGCCGTTTACGCCTTCGATAGGTCCTTTCCTGAAGACCTGCGGCGGGGCGACAAGCAGGCTGGATGCCTGGAAAGAGGCGATCGGTGCGATGGCCGCACACGTGGGGGAAATGGGCTTTTCCCTCATCTCTTTTTCGCTCAGCAGGGAGGTCGTCGATACCCAGCCGTACATCTGGAACAAATTCAAGGTCACCCCGGGGTATACCTATGTCCTCGATCTGCAGAGGGCATACGAGGAGCTATGGGCCGACGTGTCGAAGAAGCACCGGCACGACATAAACAAGGCGGCCAAGGACGGCCTTGAGGTCAGACAGGTGCCGGACCCCTCGATAGTCAGGGCGCTCGTACTGAAGACCTTTGGCCGACAGGGGAAAAAGATCGATTCCGGGCCTCTCGATGCGGTCCTTTCCGGGTTCGCCACGCCAGAAAACAGCTTCTCCTTCGCGACGTTCGCCGGGGATACCCCCATCGCGGGGACCTTCTTCCTGCATGACAGGACAACCTGCTACGCGCTTCTGGGAGGCTATGACCACGAGCGCCGGCATCACGGCGCCGGGGCGCTGACTGACTGGGAGGGGCTGAGGCATGCGCAGAGGCTGGGTCTGAAATACTTCGATTTCGAGGGATCGATGGTCCCGGCGATAGAGCGGTATTTCAGGGGGTTCGGGGGGCGCCTCACCCCGTATTACAGGGTCCATAAGGCGAGACTCCCCATCGAGGTCGTTCTGAAGTTCTACAAGAGGGAGATATTCTGAATGAAGGTAATCGTGTCGCACGACGTGGATCACCTCTCGTATTCAGAGCATGCTGCTGATCTCTTCATCCCCAAGTTCGCGGTGAGGTCGGCGATCGAATGCGGGCTCCGGCATATAAGCGTATCCGAATTCGTCCGGCGCGGGATGAGGATATGGAGCAACAGGTTCCATAACCTCGGTGAACTTATGGAGTTCGACAGGGCGGAAGGGATCACCTCGACATTCTTCTTTGCGGTCGCAAACGGCAAGGGCCTCACCTATCGGCCCGCCGAGGCGAGACCGTGGATACGGAGGGCGATGGAAGGGGGGTTCGACGTTGGTGTGCACGGGATCGCCTTCGAGGACGAACAGGAGGTCCGCAGGGAGCACGACGCATTCCGCGATCTGTCGGGACTGGGGCAGTTCGGCATACGGATGCACTATCTGAGGAGGTCGGACACCACGCTGGGACTCCTGGCAGGGGCAGGCTATTCCTTTGACAGCACATACTATGGCTTGCAGAATCCCTACCGGGTCGGCCGCATGTGGGAGTTTCCCCTCCAGATCATGGATGTGGATATCATCCGGAAAAATGCAAGCTGGCAGAACATCTGTCTCGACGAGGCGACGGAGGATACAAAGAAGATGATCGGTGAGGCGTGTGACAGGGGAATTACGCATCTGTCGGTCAATTTCCACGATCGTTTCTTCTGCAGGGAATTCGAGACCTGGATGGAATGGTACGGGTGGCTCATCCGATATCTGAAGGACTGCGGGCACGAGTTCACCAGTTATCAGGACGCCATGGCGGAAATAGAAGGCGGAACGCCGTGCAGGGTATGACGTTCGAGACGGCGGGTCCTTCGAGATGCGGGGCCGGCGGTCCCGTGTTTCTTGCGCGGCCCGGCGTGGTGTCGTCCTCCTGGGAAGACGCCGAGTTCAGGGCGTACTGGGAGGGCCTCATCTTCATCCCGGGGATAGAGTCAGGGAGCGATTCGGTGCGGGCCTTCCTCGATCTCGTCAGGGTTTCGGGCGTGACCGGTCCCGTGCGGAGGCTGCGCGGCACCTTCTTCCTCGCCGTCGTGGAGAAGAAGACCGGAGACCTCTTCGCCCTCGTCGACAACAGCGGTCTGTACCAGGCGTTTTATCGCGGCCCGTTACTTTCCTCCTCCTTTTTGGAGTTGGCGCGGCGGGAGGGTCTTTCAGCGGGCGACCTGGATCCCGACTCGGTCGCCGAGTTCCTCTACTTTGGGGACATCTTTTCGTACAGGACGTTCTTCGCCCAGATCCGGAAAATCCCCTGGAACGCTGTCTATTGCCTGCGGCCCGGCGATCGGGAGCCCCGTCTGCTGAGGAAGGAGATACAGCCGATCGACGGGACGGACGGGAGTTCCCGCGGCTTCGAAAGTATAATCATGGAAGCGGCCCAGTCGCTCAGGAACAGGCTGGTGAGCATCGACCTCACCGGTGGGGTCGATTCGAGGCTGCTTGCGGCGATGTTCAGAAAATCCGGGCTGCCCTTCGAGGTCGCGGTATCCGGAGGGGAACCGGATTACGAGGATGTCCGCATATCGCATCGCGTTGCCGGGGTGATTGGAAGCCCCCTGTTTGCGACGATCCATTCATTGCATCGCCTTGAAGAAGAGCTGGTAGAGACATTCTTCGCGGCAGATGGTCTGTCGGATGTCCTGAGTTACCACCGGCTGCACCAGTTGCAGAAGGCGAGGAGCTCGAGGGGGATAGACACAATGGTCTCCGGCGCGGGGGGCGAACTCTTCAAGGACTACTGGTGGCTCCAGGACTTTCCGTTGTACCGGAGGAGGAAGGCGCGGATCGAACGGCTCGTCGACATGCGGATCATGACCTCGGAGCCTGTCCACCACCTGCTGGCGGCCGGCCTTCGAGAATGCGGACAATCGCTGAGGGGACGCATCGTGCGGGAGTTGTCCGCCTATGCGGGCACAGACAACACCTCCAGCTACGACAGCATCTTCTACCACTGGTTCATGAGCGGGGCCGCCGGCCGGATCCTTACCGCCAATACGCGCCATGTCGCCTGCTACGCACCGTATCTGGATATCGAAGCGGCGAAGACAGGCTTCCGCCTTCCCCGGGGGGCACGGTTCTTCAACGCCTTCCACCGAAAGATGCTCACCGATATCGACCCCCGTCTGGCGGCGCTGCCGACGACCGAAGGGGGCATGTCCGCATCATCGTCTGCGGGCCGCATCATCGCTGATCTGCCGAAATTCGCCGGCAACAGGCTGCAGCGCCTGTTGATCAAGGCGGGCATCAGGAAAAGGGCCGTTGGGGGGAGAAATCACGTCGACCTTATGACTCGGGTGCGGGAGTTGGGGATGATGAAAGACGCGCTGGAGACATTGAAGGAGATCGGCGTGATCGACGGGAGCCGGCGACTGGACGAAATAGGCGACGGCGCTCTTGGCCCGTGCCTGTCGATGGCGATGCTTGTAAACTGTCTGGATGGAAGCCGCGGGCGATGCGGTCAGCATCGGCCCTGACCCCGCAGGGGCCAACCGCTCAAGGAGGCATCATATGGTTATTGTCGAAAGTCGGCACCTGTTGTGGAATGACAGGCTCATCTTTTTCCCGAGCGAAACAGAATGCGGTGAGCTCGTCCGAGACATCCCCTTCAGGGATATTGTGAGGATACAGTATACGCCGGTCAGGTTTGACTGCGACCAACGCGCCCTTGCCCACAGCCAGGTGATGAGGACCTGGTGCATCGACCTGACAAAGGACCTCGATGCGATATACGGCGAGATGCACAAGGACGCATGCCGTCGCAGGATAAAGAAGGCGGAGAAGATGCTTTCTTCCATACTCATTCGCCGAAATGATCAGATATCCAGGGAAGACTTTTTTTCCCTTTATAACCGGTTCGTCACGACGAAGATGCACACGAAGCTCCTCAGTCGGAAGCGCTTTGAGGAATATCTGGGGCATGCCGAGGTATTTGCGATCTACCATGACGGCAGGGTCGTCTGCGCGAACCTCACCCTTCCGGATACGGACAGAAAAAGGGTGTTCGGCGCGTTCAGCGCCTCAATCCGTCTCAACGGAGGAGACGATGCGATGCTCGCCTCGGTCCTCGGCCGCTACCTCACCTGGCACGAGATCAGGATGTTTAAGGCCGAGGGCATGGAGATATATGACTTCGGCGGGATTTCGCTTGGCGGTCCTATCACGCAATATAAGATGTCCTACGGGGGTTTCCCTCTTGAGGAATATTGCCATGTCTTCGCGGGGGGGATGATACCGAGACCGGTGGTGAATCTCGGCCGCCGCGTCTACCGCATGATGGCGAGCCGGTACCGCGGTACTGCGAAGCGAAGTCTCCATGTCCCCCCCGGCCGGGGTGAGAGAAACACGGTATGAGCATAGCGGTTGATTGGCCCGAGGGGAGGAAGTTCGCATTCACGGTCTTCGACGATACCGACCTGGCAACACTGGAGAATGTGATGCCGGTCTATCGCCTTCTTGAAGACCTCGGCTTCAGGACGACAAAATCAGTCTGGCCGGTGCGGGGAAAGGAAAGGCCGGCGATCGGAGGTGCGACCTGCGAAGACAGGCAGTATCTCGCATGGGTGAAGGGGCTTCAGCGCGCAGGCTTCGAGATCGGCCTTCACAACGTGACCTATCACAGCTCTCTCCGGGAGGAGACCGTGAGGGGGATATCCCGCTTTGAGGACCTGTTCGGCCATCCACCGAATTCGCTGGCAAACCATGCTGAAAACAGGGAAGGCATCTACTGGGGCGAGGACCGGCTTTCCGGAGCAGACCGGCTCCTCTACCGCATCCTTACCCGCGGCAGGCGCGCGGGGGCTTTCACCGGGCATACCGAGGGGGACCCCCATTTCTGGGGCGACATCTGCAGGGAGAAGGTGCGGCACGTGAGGAACTTTGTATTTCCGGATGTCAATACGCTCGCCGCTTGCCCGTACATGCCCTATCATGACCGGCAGCGGCCGTATGTGAACGCATACTTCGCCTCTTCTTCCGGGCCGGACATGGCGTCATTCAATCGTCTCATCTCCGAAAAAAACCAGGACCGTCTTGAGGAAGAAGGTGGCGCGTGCATCGTCTATACCCATTTCGCAAAAGGCTTTTCAGACGGCAAGGCGCCTGATCGGAGATTCAGGGGCCTCATGAGCAGACTGCGGAAGAAGAATGGCTGGTTCGTCCCGGTCACGGAGTTGCTCGACTACCTCCTCGACAGGAGGGGCCTTCACGAGATCAGCGAAGAAGAAAGGCGGCGGCTCCAAAGGAAATGGCTTCTGTCCAGATTGAGGACCCGGGGGGCGTGATGCGGATCCTTCTCGTAAACCATTATGCAGGATCGCCTTTATACGGCATGGAATACCGTCCCTATTATCTCGCCCGCGAATGGGTGCGTCTGGGCCATAGCGTGACTGTCGTGGGGTCCTCATTTTCGCACCTCAGGAGAAGGTCTCCCGAGAAGTCCGAAGAGATGATTGACGACATCCGTTTCCTCTGGCTCAAGACCCGGGGATACAACGGCAACGGTGCCGGCCGCGTCCTGAACATGGCCGCCTTCAGCACGGCATTGTACCTGTCGGCCGGGCTTCTTGCACGGAACGAGAGGCCGGATGTCGTGATCGCCTCTTCGCCGCACCCTTTTATCATTTATGGGGCAGGCAGGATCGCCCGGCTTTCCGGTGCACGTCTGATATTCGAGGTGAGGGACCTCTGGCCCCTCACCATCGTTGAGCTGGGGAATATCTCACCCCGCCACCCCTTTATAGCTCTCATGCAGAGGGCAGAGGACTATGCCTACCGCGCCGCGGACAGGGTCATATCGGTCCTGCCGAAGGCCGGTGACTACATGGTCGGGAGAGGAATGAATCGCGACAAGTTCGCCTGTGTACCCAACGGTGTGGATATTGCCGGGGAGAATGTGTTCGGCCTCCGTCTCCCGAACTACCATGAGGCGGCCCTGGCGGGCCTGAGGGAAAAGGGTCTGTTCCTCGTGGGATATGCGGGAGGGCATGGCATTGCGAACGCCCTGGGTTATCTCATCGATGCAGCCGCGATCCTGAGGAACAGCCCCGTCGCCTTTGTGCTGGCCGGCGAAGGGACGGAGAAGCAGGCCCTCGCAGAGAAGGCCATGCGTCTCGGACTTGAGAATGTCTGCCTTCTGCCGCCGGTGGACAAAGCGGCGATGCCTGCCCTGCTTTCGGCCATGGACGCGCTCTATATCGGCTGGAACCGGGAGCCCATCTACCGCTTCGGCATCAGTCCCAATAAGATTATGGACTACATGATGTCGGGCAAGCCGGTCATCCATTCCGTTGAGGCCTGCAACGACCCGGTGGCCGAGAGCGGCTGCGGGGTCTCCGTCCCTCCGGAAGACCCGGGCCGTATCGCAGGGGCCCTCGAGTCGATGCTCTCGATGACCGGCGCGGAGCGGGAACAGATGGGCGCGCGGGGAAGGAGTTTTGTCCTGGAGCATTTCGACTACCGGGTCCTCGCCGGAAAATATCTGGAAGCCTTCAGGTAAGCCGCATGTATGTCGAATGGCTGAGAAAGACCGGAGAGCCCCTTTATGGCGGCGGGGGTATCTGGTGGAGAAGATACCGGGGGGCCCTGATCCCGGCCGCGGCCGGGCCCTGTTTCCCCGTACTCGGCCACGACGAGGCAAAAAGGCTTCTTCGTGAATCCGGGGCCTCCTTCCTGCGCTATTCCGCCGGGCCGTATGAAGAGGAGACCCAATGGTGGTACGTTGTCTGCGGAGAGTACGACTTCAACAAGCTTCCGGGAAAGATGAAAGGGATGATCAACCGGGGGCTTAAACAGTGCAGCGTCAGGAGGATCGGCGCAGAGTGGCTTGCTGAACACGGGTACGGATGCTACGGGGCCGCGTTCGGCCGGTACCGAAACGCGCGGCCCCTTCCGGAAGACGCCTTCCGCAGGGAGATCCTGGGGACCTCCGGAGGCCCGTTCGAAAATTGGGGTGTCTTCGTCGGAGGAGAACTTGCGGGGTATTGCCAGTGCATCATGGAGGACGATACGGTATCAACCAGCTCGATAAAACTCCACCCCGGGTTTCTGAAATATTACTCCTCGTACGCACTTATCCATGCACTCTGCGAACAGTACGTTTCAGCGCAGCGCAGGAGGTTAAGCAACTTCACGAGGTCGATCTCGCACGACACCCGCTTCCAGGAGTTCCTGGGGAAGTTTGGGTTCAGGAAGCTTTATTGCGGGCTGCATGTAATCTACCGGCCATGGCTTGGCCTGGCAGTGCGCATGGCGTATCCGGCCCGCGGCCTGCTTCGGCGAATCCCGGATGTGGGCATTGTTCACGCGGCAGGGGCCATCCTCCTGCAGGAGCAGGTCAGAAGGTCCTGCCTGACGATACAAACCAGGATTGGTCTTCAGCCCCCGCACGTTGCACCGTGAAAAAATCGAAAGGATTCCAAGCTGCCGGTGGTCGGCACGGAGGGCTCTCAAGGCGTCTGGGCCGAACCGCAGGGAAGAAAGGGAAAAAAATGGACCAGACCTACAAAGAGCAGGTTGTTGAGGCTGTCAGGCGCGTACCGATCTTCTCTGCCCTCACCGACAGTGAACTGGGCGAGATAGTTTCGCGGATGACCGTGAAGCGATTCAAACGAAACGGCATCGTCCTCTATGAAGAGGACACGAATGAATACATGTATCTGATCCTCTCCGGAAAGGTAAAGGTGATCCAATCGACCGAAGGGGGCAGGGAGGTCATCCTCGCCTTCCATCGCTCAGGGGATTTCTTCGGCGAGATGTCGCTCATCGACCGCAAAACGACTGAGGCGATTGTGGTGGCGACCGAGGACTCGACGATCGCCATCATATCGAGGGACACGTTCCTGTCCCTGCTGCAGGGACAGGGCAAGGTCGTGGCGGTGATGCTGCAGATACTCTGCGGACGCCTTCGGGAGTCATGGGAGCGGATACAAATACTCAGTTTCAGTAATGCCTCGCAGAAGGTGAAGATGCTTCTCCACCTTCTTTCCGACGACCACGGGCAGAAGGTAAAGGAAGGGACGATCCTCAAAATGAAGCTCACCCATCAGGACATAGCGAATATGACAGGCGTGAGCCGTGAGACGGTCACCCGCATCATCGACAAGTGGAACAAGGGCGGAGAGATCAGGGTCTGCAAGGACAGGGCTCTTCTTCTCAGGGATGAGTTCATGGCAAAGGGGGTGAAAGACCTGTAACCTTTCGGCGCCCGCACGTCCGGCCGTCTTCCTGTATGCCTGCTTCTTCTTCAAGGAGCGGGCTTTTTTTATGAAGAAAAGTTAATGAAATCTTTGCCGTCATTTAATAATCCTCCTGTATGCTACCGTCTAGTTTGCGGCAAGGGCTTCCCTGCCCTGGCCATATGTCGTGCATCAGCGAGGAGGCGGTATGGCGAAGCTGCGATGGTCGAAGGGGTGTTTCTTTGCCGTCTGCGTCTGTGTGGCAGTCACCGGGTTGTCTGCGAATGCCTATGGAGCGACCTACTATATAGGGAACGGCGGGTCGGACGCCAACAATGGCGGGGCGGCAGCGCCGTGGAAGAGCTTTGCAAAGGCGATGGGAGTATTGAAGGCCGGGGACACACTC
>JAKAHR010000002.1 GCA_021825365.1 Nitrospirota bacterium
CCGGATGATGTTTACTGGGGTACACTACCTCAGAAGCAGGTAGCAGCATGAACAGGCAGCTTACCACTTATAAAACGCTTCAGGCTGTCCAAACAAACCCGGCCACCGCTGTCCTCACAGGAGTCCACTCCCAACACCTCGGCGAGAATTTCGGCCCGGTCAGAGTCGATCAGGTGATCGTCCTTCTTCTTGTACTAGCCATATGGATTAAAGCGCGCGCTTTTCTAATAAGATAGCCTCTCTCTCATTGCTTTATATTTATCGAGCGTTTTCAATCTCTGCCTTTCCGATGGGAATTTAAAGTAAACCCTAGTGTTTTCATTGGCTTTCTTTTTAGTAGTGACTTCAGTAAAAGCATTTGATTGATTTACAGCTTCCATTGGGAAGTCGGCAGGGGTAAGGATCGCGTACGAGGATGTTGACCCTTTTTTTCTTTTCAGCACTCCTCTTTTTACTAAGTCATCAAAATCAAGTTTGATTGAAAAGATTCTTATTTGTTTTTCAATCTCCATTAAAATATCCTTTTCGCTGAGCGTTGCCATGATGCTGTCTTTCCTCCCGTTATAGAGTCGCTAAAAGTAATCGATTGTAAAAAGTCACAACGCGGACGTAACTCGTTTATCGGGTTGACGGACTGGTTGGACATCTTCGCAATTATCTTTCTATTCTTTGCATCGCTCAAAAAGTAGCATGTCCCTTTTTCTGCCTCCAATTTGTTAGGGTGTGTATTCATGATAATTCTTCTGATAGATAATTATAATTATTCTCAATCTGTTGAGTGGCTAAGGCAGGCGATGTTTTCCAAGATTCTGCCAACCAAGAAATCACAGATCCCACATTCTTGGGAACCGCTGGATGACCATTAACTTTTACAAAGGGTCCATCAGTCTCTGTTAGTACGGACGAGCGCGGAACAAAAGTAATCATTTCATCCCATTTGGGACTATCAGCCATTGCGGTGTTTATGGAAATTCGGTGTCCAGCATCCAACAGATTCCTTAGCTGGCGTTTCGAGCCAGAAAACCAATGAAATACGACCGGCCCAATGCCGCTTTCCCGTAGCATGGTCAATACCACATCCTCCGCTCCACGCGAATGAATGGTCACAAACTTCGAGACCTTTTTCAGATGGTGGATTACCGTCGCAAAGGACTTTTCCTGAATCGATTTGGAAGCCTTATTGCCGCCGTAAAAATCCAAACCAACCTCACCTACATACTCCGCAGCACCAAAGCACTCTGCAAAGAGTTTGAGTTCAGCTTCGTGATCTTTAGCCACCAAAGGATGCAGACCAAGCGCCGGGCGGACATACTTAAAGCCAGCCAAGTGTTTAGAGGCCAAAACAAAGTGACTCGGCAGATAAGTAACGGCCACCGTTTTTACGGCCAACTTTTCAGCCGCTGCCGCAACTTCTAGCGGATTGTCGTAAAGATCAATATGACAGTGCGTGTCAATCATGTAACTTGCCGCTTCACTCCTGCTAATTTGCAAACTTCCGCAGAGCCTTTGGATGCAACCCACGAAATGACTTCCTGAATCATACGCTGGACTAC
Organism: Nitrospirota bacterium; assembly: GCA_021825365.1. Lineage (GTDB taxonomy): Bacteria > Nitrospirota > Thermodesulfovibrionia > Thermodesulfovibrionales > UBA6898 > JAKAGF01. Next base: position 1,554 of record JAKAHR010000002.1, read on the forward strand.
GGCTGCATGTTGAGAAAGCTCCACCAATGGTATCCGGCCATTCGCCATCAACCGCTTTTTGATTTCGTTTTGACTCGGCCTCGCGTACACGAGCCCCATGAGTGCATGCAAATCCGTATAACCTGTCGGATCACCAGAAAATGCTTCATTCCCATAAATGCCGTTATCCAAACCAGCAGCGTTGAGTGCTGCTCGACGCAGCAAACAGGGAACGCACACGCCGCAGGCGCGTGCCTTTTTGTTTGCCCAGTGTTGTTTGCGCCCCGCCTTACCACAAGAATTGCTTGAGGAAATGCCGAGTTTCAATGCTTCCTGGCCCACACATTCTCTTACCATCTCGCCTTTGGTTCTGAAATAATATGGATTTTGCACGACGTGCGGAATGCCAGCCATGCTCAGAATTTGGTTGATGGATGAAATGAAAAACGGATGCACGGTTCTTGTGCTACATGCACCACGCCTGCTCGGATTGAGAGGGATATTCACCGAAATAGGCCCGTTCTCTGGAATCAGGATCGGGACAGCTCCGCCGACTTTCAGGGCTGCATAGGTAGCCAAACCGAGAAAAATCAGCGAACGACTTCTAAAGGATGTTTCAAACTTGTATTTGCCATCGTCGCTTTCCCCCGCGACGACGCCCACCCTAACTTGAAGGTGACGAATACGCTGGCCGTATTTTAACGCCAGTAACTGACGTAAATTGTTTTGGTCAGTGGCCGGGCCGCTGACATGCCTATCGTAGTGGCTGACCAAAAGAAGCTTTGTCTCGGGATGCTCATGAAGCAGGTTTATCGCGCCGATAAAAGAATCAAGACCTCCCGAGAGAAGGCTCACCACCGGGCTTTTGGGAAATCCCAGCGCACGAACGCGGCGATTCGACCTACGCTGCGAAAAATTCCTTGGCGCGTCCGTAAACTCGAACGACCAGCTATCACCCGTAAGGAACGAGACGGCCTCCGCCAAAGCGGCACTAGCCGCAACCCACGTTTCCCGATTGCGAACCGGAATGCTGACTTCGAGCGTCCGCGTCCAAAGGTCAGGCGTGTCGTCCCGAGGCACGATTTTATCCACCGCGTAAACGCAGGCGCAAATAACAAGGAAGTCGAGGCCGAGGACATGTGGCTGCCACGAGAAATCAATGATGGCGCTGAAATCCAAATCTACCCGGAACGTCCGTTCGATGCCTGAACACTGGATTTTTAAAAGCGAAAGCTCGTGAAAAACCTCCGCCGCGTCTTGTTCGACAGTGATTTTCATACAGGTCCTAACTCGCGTACACCGCAATGGTTCGTTCCAGTATCGCATCCACGATCTTCGCCCCTTCCGCGCCGATCCAGTCCACGCCCGTCAAATCGTGCTTATCCACCCGCTGAATATCCATCTCGGTGGAGATGAATTCACGCGCCTCCTTTAAGATATTGTCGGCTGCTTCGTAGCCGTATTTCGCAGCCTCGTGCTCGCAGAAGAAGGTTTTGAAACGCTCCATGATATAGCACTCGAAAAGGCTTTGGACAACGGATTCCAGCTTGCCGGCGGATTCCACTATTTTTTCTTCGGCTTGTTCCAGACTCTTCGCATCCTCGCACAATTCCTCGATCACGGTCGCAACCGCGTCGCGCAGTTCCGTCATGATCAACTGGCTTGCATCCGTCACAAGCACGTCTGCCACGGCCAGCGCGATTTCGTCTGGTTTCAACTTCTCGACATTAGCCAATCCTGCGTTCGTTAACGCCTGCTTTAAACCGACTTTCGGAACTTGGCTGATGAACGCAGCTAGTCGTTGCGCTGCAGGCCGCACGACGGCCCCTCCAGTTGCTCTCCTTCCTCCACCCCGTCGACCCGTTGAAGCGCCTGACCTTCTGGTGCCGGAACCCGCTCCGCCACCACCGCCAACCGTCTTGGGGCTGCCGCTAACTCTTAAACCGGAGAAAGTTGCTGGCCTCGGTGGCAGCTTCTGCAGCAACGCATCCAATTCTTCTGTGGCCTTATCGGGGGCAACATGACCAAAGTCAGATGGCACTTTCCCGAATCCGTCATCTGCATCGCCAGCCAGTTGTTGGGCGAAATTGCCCAGGATGTCTTTGGCATCCTGCCCTTGTGGCATGCCATCGCTTAGCGCATTGGTGACATCGGTCTTGGTTCCAGACCATTTTGGCGAGGGCCTATATGATCCTGATGTTCCCATTACGTTTTGCTGCGAGGCTGCTGCGCCGCTTTACCCGCCCGGCTATTGGTCAGTGTTTTTAGATACGCCACCGCATCATCAACCGGGCCTTTCAAGGCAGTGTTGTGCTTCGACAGCAATTCGAGTTTCCCCGAAAGCCATCCCGGTAGGTTGTCGGACGGCAGATTTTTTATCAGCGCACCGAAAACACTTATCGTAGAAGGAATTATCTCGGCCACTTTCAAGAACGCATTATATGTCTCGGCATTTTTGGAATCACGTTGAAGGGCCTTGGAGAGCAGGCTGGTCAGCGCATCCACTTCCGCTTCACGCAGTCCCTTGAGCAAACTGCCAACGCTCTTGCGACCCGATTCGGAGAGCAATGCATCATAGCTTTCTTTGACTGCCGGAGGCGTGAGCGACAAACCGATTTGCGATGAAGCGAGACGGTCGCGCACGAGCCAGAAATACTCCGACAAATCCACGGAAGACAGCTTCGGCTCCATGCCGATCCACCGGCGAAGTGAATCCTTTTCTCCCCATTCCTTCGGCCATTCCTTGTCTGTCTCCATACCATGAATCTGTTTTGGAGTTTCATCCTGCTCTTCATGCCATCGGGCGAGTTCCCGGAAGCGCGTTTCATTGGAGTATTCAAGCAGCATCAGCTTGAGCAGCACGTCATCGCGCATCGTGACCATCTTGGCAACCTTTGCGAGCTTCCGCCGCAGCACGAAGGCATTTAGAAAGCGCTTCACCTGACGTGGATTGCCCTTCAAATTCTCTGTAATCAGATGGGCAGCCCCCGCCGTAAATGACAGGGCCTCCTTAAGGGTCGCAGGCAACGGCTTGCTTCCCAAGGCCTGCTGAATATCAGAAAGACCGAATGGGCCGAAACGATTTGCCGCCCGAAGCTTTTCGCACTCCGCGAGACATACTTTGAAGTCATCCGCAGGCAAATCCCGTTTGGCGAAAAGCAGGCTGAGATACGTCTCGATTTCAGCGGGTGACAGCCGGGGAAGGTGGTAGGGAACTTGAATCAGCTTTTCAACGTAATCGCGTACCAATTGCTCCGCCGCTTCGGTGGGATTTTCCCCGAATGCTGGGGAGGTGCGCGCTGCATCCAGCGCTTGATGATAACGCACCGCGATGCCGTGGCGCACAATGCGGGGATCAGCCCCTATGATGAATGCCGTCTTGTCCACGTTGAGGAACAACCGAATCGCTTCAAGGTTTTCGACAATACGGTCAGGCGAACAACGATCCAGGTCATCAATCAATACCACCAGTGACTTGAACTTTGAATCGCGCAACAATTCGTCGAATTTCTCGCGGAAATCTTTGACTCCGGTAATTTCGGCGTCTTCCGATTCTTTGAGAAGCTTCTCCGTCTCTTCAGATTTGAGGGGACTCTCATCGGCCTTTCCGAAAAGCGCCTTGACGCCGGTCACCACCGCTGGGACGGCGGTGGCACCGCCTGTTGCATAAGCCAACACCGCCGGTAGCGCGACGTTATCCCAGCCCATTTTCATGAGGCGCATCCAATTGACGCGTTTGATCAGCTTTGTAGCCTTGTCTTTGAGTTCCGCAGGGAAACGCTTGTTGTCCATCAACTGCTTCAGGATGGACGAAATTAAAGCGCTTTTGGCGTCGTCGTATCCTTCAAACAGCCACGCATCAAAATACACAACTGCGACCTGCTCATTCTTGGCAAGTTCAGCTTGCAGCATCTTCATAATGCTTGTCTTGCCACTCCCCCAATCGCCAAACACGCCGATGGTCACAGGCAAAACAGTGTCGTCGCTCACTACGTCGCGGACCAGCTCCGCATGAACGCGAAAACCTATCAAATCCTCTGCGGTGTCATTGTCGGACCACATTGAACACCTCTTCCAATATTAATTTGACTAACAAGTTATTGAGCAGTTAACCCGCTAACAACGTCATACGCCGCTCTTGCGCAACGAATAAATCTGCCCTTCTCCATATAACAACTTGATCTTATTGTCTTTACCTTATGACTAATACTCGAAATACGCTGTCAATCAGCTACCTGACTAACATTTCAATGATATTCCCCATCTTAGCGATCGCCCCTGTGCGGTTTCAATAATATAGAAAATGTGCGGTTTAATGTAAAGAGGAATATTGAGGAATATTTACAATCGGTTCTCTTGGGCATACATGCTCTGAGGGCAATCAAGCTCGGACATCCGAGTGCTGCGTTTCCGTCAGTTAGTAGCGGAAATCTTCAATAGTTGCAAACCGGCGTAACTGAGTAGTATCAGTCATAACCGCTATAGAGTGCTCACGGGCACCCTCTTCTTTCGGTTTGAACTTGGGATGGGTTTAGCTGGCAATAGTACCAAATGCAAGCAGCCGTCTGTGGTCAATTTTCCCAAGAGGTACGGTTAATGCTTGTCGAATCGCTCTCCTGTTTAAGCCGGACAGCCTCCGAGGTCTGTGACATGTTGCCCCGACTGGTATCCTTAAGACAATATTCCCGAGTTGGTACGCCGAGGACTTTCTGAGCAAGGGGGGCCTGCTTGAGCGTGATACTCACTATTATCAGCAACCCGTGACCCTGTCCCGATCTACTGAAACGCTTTCGGGGAAATATTGAATTCATGGAGAGCTTACAACTATCAGCCCGACATTTTTTGACTGACAATTAGTCTCGTTCTCCTGTATAATTATCTATTCTTTTCGCTGTCTTTGCTATCTTGGCCGTATTTGTTGAAAGGGGATGAGGCAATGGGATAACTTCATGCAAAAGGCACTTCTTATCTAATGCCCGATGTTATATCTTTCCGCGTTGTAAGATGTTGCATGGATAATAGAAGCGAAGTTAGCGTTAAGAGAGGTCAAATACAGTTCTGCTATGGTGACATGGCTGATAAAGATGAAGATCTCTCAAAGTACCGTCTTCTGAGCACTGCCCTTAGAAGATGCAGCGAGATTATTAATCCGACATATGATATTGCTGATGAGTCCGCCCTGCGAAACCAGAAGTATCATCGATTCCTCACCAATTTTGCAGTATCTTCCGGTACGCTCGCTGTACTGTTGGCAGTAGTACAACTGACAGGCTTTGTCCCAGCACCTTTGCCCATGTGGGTCGAGGTGCTGGCAGCGCTGATGGCATTAAGCGCGGTCATCCTGGGCATAGTCCAATCTCGTCAGGCGTTGTGGCTCTTACAGAGGCACAAGGCCGAGAGATGCAGGCTTCTCAAATTCCGCTCATTGATTCATCCTGACCTTTGGACAAAGAATCCTCAACAGTCCGCATCATGGGAGAACCGCCTCCATAAAGAAATGACGAGGATAAATGATTTGACGCCGCAGTCTCTGAAAGAATGGGCCGAAAGACGCGACATAACCGATGTGCCCCATGGAATCTCGCAGTGCTCTATTGATGTGGGCACTTTACGTGCTCTGGTAGATTATTTTGTTCAGAAGCGGATCAACGTCCAGATGGAATATTTTGAAAGGCGGTCAAATCAGTATCAGGGGATAGACAGATATCTTAGGAATCTTCCCCCGATCCTATTCTTTGTAAGCGTTTTTGTCGTGTTCGGGCATTTTGCGACCGACGTTGTTTTGAACCCAAGTCACAGCAACCACAAAGTCAGCGTGATACTAATAGCTCTTGCCGTATCGCTTCCGGTAACAGGGGCTGCCATTCGCAGCATCAGATCTGCTCACGAGTTCGCCCGTAGCGCATGTCTGTATAGAGCGAAACATGAGGCATTGAAACGCATAAGCGACAGGCTGGGCAAAGAAGAAGACTGCGTCGAGATACTTCTCACTCTGTGGCATTGTGAACAGTTTCTTGAAAGCGAACATCGGGAGTGGCTAAGACTGATGACTGAGGCTGAGTGGTTCGGATGAGGCAAAGTCTTCCTTGGGGGGCAGATGACTGAGAAGAAAAAGGTTCCTGACCATGCCTGGATAAAAGAACAAGTCGAAAAATTCAGAGCTGTTCGTGACCGCTATAAAGGTCTTGCCGGAATACTCGAAGAAGTGTTAATAGCAGTCGCGAGGGAATATTCGCCGCAGGGCATCGTTCAGGTTAGGGCGAAAGCGATCGGCAGCTTTGCTGAAAAGGCTCAGAGAAAGAGGACTCCCGGGAAAGACCCGGTCAATGAATTCACCGACCTCTGCGGGGGAAGGGTCATTGCAACAACGCCTTCAGAGGTCGCTGCCATCTGCAAATTTATTGAAAACCATTTTGAGATCGACTGGATAAACAGCATCGATGTGTCTCAGCGGCATAAGTCCTCTGAATTCGGCTATCGATCGGTACACTACATTGTCTGTTTCAGAAGAGATGTCTTTCCCACCGAGGATGTCCCCCTGACAATACCCGACGATCTCTATCCTTCAGGAGATTGTCCGATGAAGGCCGAGATACAGGTAAGGACTCTTATAGAGCACGCCTGGGCTGTCTTTGCTCATGATACAACGTACAAAAGTTCGTTCAAGACGCCGCCGCCGATTGAGCGTGAACTCAATACCGTGGCGGCCTTATTAGAGGATGCGGACAAGTCCTTTGAGAGGATTCAAAGGGGTCTAAGCAATTATGCATCGCACTACCTTGCATATATGGATCCGGACCGCATGGACGCCGAAATCGACACGCTCAGTCTGGTCATGGCATATGACCCGGATAATACCGACCTCGCCGTAAGAATTGCAGCAATTGCGAATGAATGCGAAAGATGGGACACGGCAATAGCAATCCTGACGCCGTTTGCGGAAAGCAAGCATCAGGCCGCTTTAAGAAACCTGGGGTATGCACTGTGCAGGAAACATAAGGACGCGAGAACCGCTGAAGGCTTTATAGACGGCCAGGAATATCTCAAGAAGGCGATGGAGATTGACAGCACTTCTTCGATTACAGTAACGACTCTGGCGAAGACCTATGAGGGCTATGCTGAAGAGAGGGCCGGGCATCTATATCGGCTTGCATATGAAATCGATTCATCTGACCCCTTTGTTCTCATCAATTATCTACACTATGAAGTACTCAGGAAAAGAGATGTATCATTCATTCCGATGATGGCATCCGTTATCCGGCAAGCGATTCAGAGAAGCCGCGAACACATAAGTGTCGGAATAAATTTGCCGTGGGCATACTATTACACTGCCAAGTTCCATCTTCTTCTCGGAGAGCCCTACGAATCCACCTCTGAATATGCGAAAGGCATCCTAGTGACGGCCAAGGCGGCAGGTCACATTGAGACCCCGGTGCAAAGGTCTCTAAAGGCGCTCAAGGCAATATCCTTTGCAAAAGAGGGGCTCGATGGTTTTGATTGGATTAAGAGGTTTCTTGTCGCGGGATGTTTTGTTAAGGCCTTTGATAATGGTGAATATATTAAGGAACTCAGCAGCCTCAAACTTGGAGACGTCAGCGGCCGGGTGGTAATTCTGGCTGGAGGATGTGACAGCGGAGTTGAAGAAACCATAACAAAATATCGCGATTTGATCTGCGAGGCGTTCAAGTCTTTTCGTGGCACCATCATTGCGGGAGGGACTACGCAGGGAATAAGCGGGTTGGCAGGCGACCTGCGTGAGCGTCACCCAGACAATCTTCGTCTCATCGGCTACTTGCCGGAATATATTCCAAATGATGCCACGAAAGACGTGAGGTACACCGAGATCAGGTCGACGCGAGGCAATGGATTTTCACCTCTCGAAATAACACAGTACTGGGTGGATATCATCTCTTCAGGAATATATCCTTCAGACGTCTTGATCATGGGAATCAATGGCGGAAGAATAGCATCTTTGGAGTATAAGATCGCCCTCGCGCTTGGCGCAAAGGTTGGGCTTATTGGAGAAAGCGGCCGTGGGGCTTCCAGGATGCTAAAGGATGATGAATGGGGCGAAGCTCCCGGACTCATAAGTTTGCCTTCAGATGCCCAGACCATAAGAGCCTTCCTCGGATATGAGAAGATAAACATCGACACGCAGAAGAGAGAAGACATCGCTACGGACTTCCATGAAAGACATAGCCAGCCAAAGAGAGAAAAGGCAGTGGCCGAAAAGATCAAAGAAGAGCCAGCTCTTGCTCAGTGGCAGTATTTGAGGATCGATTACAAGGAATCCAGCCGGCAGTGCGTTGATCACATAGCCGAGAAGCTCAGGGAGATAGGATGCGAGATCTATGAGGCATCTCCGAATGGTGAGGCGATGTTTGAATTCAGAGCCGAAGAGGTAAAGCGAATGGCCGAGATGGAGCACGGGAGATGGAATGCAGAGCGGCTGCTAAGCGGATGGCGATACGACGAGACGAGAGATGACGCTAAAAAAAGACATCCTGACATACTTCCCTGGACAGAACTCCCGGAGGGAAAAAAGACGTATGACTATATCTTTGTTCGCAGCATACCAGAACTTCTCAACAAATACGGCCTCGCCATTAGACGAAAGGTATAAGGATGACTTTACATCCTGCAACGCCGGTGCCCGTAGTGAGACTGATTATTCCCGATTCGAGTGGGAAAGTACTCATATTAAGAAGAAGCCATAGCAGATACTCCGAGGGCTCATGGTGCCTGCCTGGAGGCAAGATCGATTATGGCCAGACTGCGGAAGAAACTGTTGTTAAGGAGCTCAACGAGGAAACGGCTCTTACTTGCACCTCGGCCAGATTTCTGTTTTATCAGGACAGCCTGCCTGTGGTCAAAGGTAAAATGCATTGTCTCAATCTCTATTTTGAATGCACGGTAAGAGGTGATATCACCCTGAATGAGGAGTCAAGTGAATATGCCGTAATTGGACCCGATGATTTGAATAAGTATGACATTGCATTCAGGAATGATGAGGGGTTGAGAAGGTACTGGCGGAGGAACAACGAATGATGGCAATAACAGCTGCGGCTATGGACGATGATATGACACAGGTCATCGGGAGTATTCATCAGGTCATATGCGGATGAACGGGCATATTTTTATAAGCTATTCATTTATGAGACGGTCTGTTGCAGAATCCATAGCAGATAGATTGGAGTCGGCCAATTATGGATGTTGTTTTGCTCCAAGAGATGTTGCCAACGGAGTGTCGAGGGAGGATTTCACAGCCAGGGCTATCCCTGACAGTCTGGGATTGATCTTCCTGATCGATGCGGACTCCGTCGTTTCTCCAAATGTATTTCGCGAGATTAGTCTTGCGCTCTCACTGGGGAAGAGAATCCTTCCCGTGATACTAGAAAGGGTTGAGATATCCAAGAAGATAAGAAACATAATTGAAACGGAGACGGTATGCGATGTCTCCGGACTTAACGCGGATGATCAGGCCACAAGAGTACGGGATATCGCCCTTAAGACCTTTGGCGTCTATGAGAACGTTACACATGAATCTGACCGCGAGCTTAACCTTCAGCCCCAGAGACCCTATCCATTTATGCTGGATCCCGAAGCAGAAGATGCAAAAGACACGAGATTCAGGATCTATCTTAGTCACGTCGCCGCTGATGCCGCATACGCTGAAGAACTATATAAGTACTTAAGGGAGACACTCGGATCTCAAAACGATCTGCGTATCTATGGTACGAGAAACAGCGTTTACGCTGAAGGCAGCAAGATACGGTCTGAATGGGTTTCGGCCGTTCATGCAGGACACACCATGAAGGCACTGCGTACCTGCGGAGTCTTCATATTGTTGATATCGAGGAATTCATTTGATGGCGAACGTATCCGTGAACAGATAAACCTCGAGTATGTGGAAGCGCGCAATTTTGGAAGAAGAATCATATTGCTATTTGTCGAGCAGGCGAAATATTTCCCCGAAAGCGTGATTCGACAACTTAATATAGCCGATGGCCACGTCGATTGCGTATATCCCGAAGACAAAGTGGCTGGAATAAATGTCGCTGGCTTGAGAAGTATACTGGGAAGACACGGAGCGAGGATTGACGATGGTCAAATTGCTGATAACAGGGACTACGATGTTTTTATCTGCTGCAAATCTAACGACGATGTATTTGGAACTGCCGTCAATGATTTTCTGAGGGCCCGGGGACTGAAGGTCTTTTTCGGTGAAAAGACTCTGCCTAAGCTGGGGAGTTCCGGTTATAGAAGACAGATTACAGAGGCTATAGATAGGGCGCGCAACATGGTTGTTGTTGCCTCCAAAAGGAAGTACGCCAGTTCCGATTGGGTAGAATTCGAGTGGGGGCTGTTTTTGGATGAGCAACTCGCCGGACGAAAGAAAGGCAATTTGCTCACTGTGCTGGCCGACGGAATGACCGTTGACGAACTTCCCCTGGCGTTGCGCAACCTTGAGGCCATCCCGCTAGTTCCTGGAAAGCTGGAGAGGCTTTTTGATTATGTTAAGCCTCAAGCAGGCAGCTCCAGAATTGACGCGATTAGAGATGATGGTTCGCCCGCGTCACTTTCCAAAATAGACAGTGCTTCGGCAGGTGATTCTTCAAATTATCTCAGCATAGAAGATTTTATCGTTCACGACAAAGAAGTTCTTGAGAATATTAGCTGGCAGGTCGCGTATGAATATTCGCAAAAAATGGCGTTGGCTGGCTCAAGGGCATGGAAATTGCCGACGATAGACCAGCTCAGGGCGATAAGGAAGCGTTCTCTTTTCCCGGAGAGATACTGCTATTGGTCTCGCGAGGTCCTCGAAAACAACGAGGTTCGCTATCTCCACTTTGATGATGGCCATGCCGGATCGGGCCCCAAGTCAATGAATAATGGCGTCTGTGCGGTGTTTGTATGGGATAATCAGCCCGAGACCGGACCCTCCGATGAGGACTTCCAGATGAGATCCGATGTTTTGGCCAAGCTCATGAGTGATCATCATGAAACTGTAGTCAGCGCTTTTTCAGCCCTTATAGTCAAAGAGAAAGGCGTGTATGCTGAAGTTCTCGTGCAGAAACTTTCGAGTCCGATTCCTAAAGAGAGAGTAGCTGCCATCCATAGCCTTTATTGGATCCGCCACAAGGATCTCGCCGTTCATCTATTGCGTTTGGCAAAGGATGAGTCGCATTCTGTCCGGCGTAGAGTGGCAACCTATCTGGGCGAGTTGCGATATAAGAGTGCTCTGAATGTCTTAACTGAATTGTGCCTCGATAAGAGTCCCGATGTCAGAGCAGCGGCACGGCGAGCTTATGAGAAGATTACTGGTAAACGGCTTGCAAGCGGTGATGGGCTATGATGGCTCCAGACAAAAGAAGGATTTAATAACACTTCGGTCGGATCTTTAACCTCTTACCGAGTCCCAAGTACTCTCTCCGCTTCTCTGAAGATAACAGTCAATACAGCCTCAAAGTCAGCTGCCAACGTCTCGTTCCAATATTTCTTGGCCCTATGTATATCGCTTTGAAACAAGTCATGGAAGTCTCTGAGCCTATCTCTGAATCCCAGGACAGCGGAATAGGTCTTGTCAGTGTGGAATAGCATATGTTCCTGGCATAGGATTTCAAGTTCGCCAAGGTGGAAATCCAGATTGGCCCTCGCGGAGGCCAGTGCCTTATTATCGATCTTCCTGCTCCCTAGAATAGGAGTCAGTTCATATCTCATTGTTCGAATGACGTCGTCAGCTCGCCTGAGGTGACGCCAGCAGTCTCCCCGAAGGAGATCAATCCCCCTCTCCGACAGGTGAAAACTTCCCGTGGTCCAGTCTTGCCCCTGAAGATAGAATACAGACCGCAGATCTCTTTCCTTGATCTCTTTGGGGCCGCAAATGGTGTAAAGATTATTAAGCACCATTTTGAGTTCCCTGGCATTACCCGGCCAGCGATATGCCCGAAGTTCATCCAGTACCCGCCGTGACAATTTCGGGCTATGCTGCATTCTTACACCCCTGATATCGGTGGTAATCTTCTCCCAGAAGTGTTCTGCGAGAAGAGGGATGTCATCCGGATGATCCTTTAGGGCGGGCGTGTGGATAGGGATGCCCCTCAAGCGATAGTAAAGGTCCTCCCTGAACTGCCCCATCTTGGTCATGGAGGAAAGGTCACGGTTTGATGCGGCTATGACCCTTGTCTCAACCGGACGGTATGTCGTCTCGCCCAGCCGCCTGATCTTTCTGTCTTCAAGAGCGCGAAGTATCTTCACTTGCTGGAGAAGCGGGAGGTCCCCTATCTCATCGAGAAAAAGCGTTCCGCCCTTGGCTTCTTCCCAAAGTCCGGCCCTGTCCTCCAGAGCACCGGTAAAAGAACCCTTTTTGTATCCAAACAACTCAGACTCAAATAAGTTGTCTGGAATTCCTCCGCAGTTCAGAGCCTTAAAAGGTGTGCCTTTTCGGCCGATTTCATGGATTGAGCGTGCGACTATCTCCTTGCCTGTGCCGGTGTCGCCCAAAATCAATACGGGTGTGTCGCTCCCAGCCGCAAGAATAATGAATCGTCTGACCAGATCAACCTTCCACGATGACCCAACAAACCTTCTCTCCAGTTCAGGCGGAACGTTGCATCTCTGCCAAAGGTCACGGAGAAGGACAGATGCCATCTCGTCGGCACTATCTATATCGGGATAAGGTCTATCCTGTCGTCGCCGACCTTTTGAGAATGACTCGCCGGCATCATGCCAAAGCTTATCAAAAATGGCATTCTTTATCCCAATAAGGAATAGTCTATCCTCCCGGCGGTTTTTTGCATTAATAATGAAGGTCCTTATACTTCTTTCCAGTTGCCGGGAAGAGCCGTAGTTGCCGTCAATGAGGGGTATCCGATCTTCCCTTGTTCCCATGAGATATTCCGACAGGCCCTTATGTTTATTCTTAATACCCCTGTCAATGATTGGCGGACTGAAGTTTCGAAGCCGAGGCAGGCAATCCATAGAAATGACATAAACAAGAGGGGAGCCGCTTCCTCTTAGTTTCTGCAGATCCTCCGAAGATGAGCACCTCATAGTATGGCGTACGAATCCACAGCCCTTGGAATCATCCCCGTAGCTCAGGATCCGGACCTCCATCTCAGAAATGGAATCGACCATGTTGAGTTTCAATTAAGCTATCAGAATCACCATGCAAAGTCAACGCTTCCACACCGTCCTTCCTGTCTAACCCAACGAAGGCAAACTCAACGTTTCTTGTTCCAAGGCCTTCATAACTTGTTGTTTTGCCTGACATCCCGGCCCCTGATGCTTAATGGCATCCGACGTGCACATAAGATGCAAGAGCAAAGAAAGGGGGAATATCAAATGAAACGGCTATTTCACCTGGAGACAGCAGTCTTGATGATTGCATTAACTGTTGCGTTTGCAGTCAGTGAAGCCGGAGCAGAGGGAAGAAACAGCCTCACCCTCATCAACCATTCCGGCAACAACGCTCTGGTCAAGCTTGTGGGGCCAAGCCGCAGGACTATAGAAATTCCCAGCGGCGCGAGCGAGACGGTCAACATAGTCGGAGGTCAGTACTCCATATATGTCAGATACGATCTTCACGGCCGATACCGTTATACCAGGGGTGAGTCGTTTCAGATAAAAGAGACCGCCATCAGCTATACGAGGGCCTCTCTCACCCTGCATGGCGTCATAAACGGCAATTATCACACGCAGGGCAGCTCGGAGAATGAATTTAACCGGCAGTAGGCATCACGGCCGGTTATCTCGAAAGCCCGCGCACTGCCGCTGTGGCTCCACTCCCGGCGGGCGCCTTTTGGGGGGAGGGCGTCGCGGGCGGAATTAGTGGTGGCCAATGGGAGCTGTGGTGGGGAGCCGGCAGGAAGTATTGACGGATGGGAGACGCAGCTGTTCAAAGCAGACTATTCACCGAAGAAGGGATGTAAAGATTCCAATTCTAGTAAACGCACTATAGGGAGGTGTCCATGAGCGACAATACCGCGAAGATCGGAGAAAAGACCGTAAAGCTGAGCCAGCCATATAGAGCTCCTCTTTCCAAATGCATAGGCAGAGATACGGAAATGAGAAAGGTGCTGGCGGCATGGATGGGTGCCACGAGCGGATTACCCCTTTCTCCTCTTCTTATCGGCGAGCCGGGAACGGGGAAAAACAGAATCATCTATGAGTGCGCACAAATGTGCGGTAAGGAACTCTACATCTTCCAGGGGCATGAGGATGTAACGTCATCGGACCTTGAATGCGCTGTCAGATTCAGTGATGATGCCGACCGAAAGATGGACTATATTCTGACCTCCGTCGCCACTGGAGCCATGAGGGGGGCGGTTGTCTTCATAGATGAGATCGCAAAAATAAGGCCCAGAGCCCTGGCCCCGCTCGCCAGCCTGCTTGACGAACGCCGTTATATAGACAGTTCCCTGCTGGGTGAGCGGATTTATGCCCATCCAGGATTCAGGTTTGTTGCGGCAACGAACACCACGGACCTGGAAAGCCGTCTGCTCCCTGATTTCATCAGGTCACGCATGCGGCCGGTTATCAGTGTGGGTTATCCAGAGCATAGGGAGATTGAACAGATAATCAGGGCGAGATTTAGGACGATGTCCAATAACGGAAATTCCCTGTTGTCGCAGTTCTGGAGTCTCTGGAAAGAAAAGAACGGAGATCAGTCGCCCACGCCGAGAGACGCGATCTATATCTTCGGATACGCTCTCAATCTCGCAGACTTTGCGACAATAGAGAGCCAACGCCCCTATTCCCTGGAAGCGGGCACTCATTCAGGCATCATTGAAGCGGGGCATCTGGAGCAGGCATTTGCCGCATTTCATGACCTTCCGCCTTCTCCCGGATGGAGGAAATGAATGGACACTAAGAATTTGGTTCTCAGGCTTGGAGAAACAGAACTGATCGTTGTGCCCTCTATCCACTATAATCACGTGTTTGCACGCAGGGTCAACCAAATATGCCATGCATCTGAGGGAGCGCCTGAGGCGATAGCAGTAGAACTTGGACCCAGGGCGGCATCTGAGGCAAGACTGTGGCTTTCGGAACTCGGCGGCAAGAATGCCGGCCTTCCGGTGATGTTCGGACTCATGAAGAGAAACAGGCGGATCCGGGCATCTTTAAGACAAAAGGCTCTCCAGCTTCAAAAGGATACCGGCAAGGACCTCAGCGAGCTTTCGCCCGAGGTATTAAGGCGTGAACTGGGTTATAGCGGCTATTCACTTCTTTGTCTATCTCCCACTGATTCCATTATCGAGGCTATCCGCTGCGGCATAGAGCTTGGTCTGCCCTCATTCGGCGTGGATCTGGACGATATGGCAGACGGAGTCTACGATGCCCCGGTCCTGATACAAAATCCGGATGCGCTGGAAGGCCTGGTTGATTATATCGACCGCAATGCCGATTTGGCCGATCTGCACAGAGATGAAGAAGTCGACCTTCGCAGGGAGACTGTAATGGCTTCCAGGATCAAGGCCACTCTGCAGCGCTACAAACGGGTGCTATTCGTCTGCGGCATGGCCCACTGGCTGAGCATCAGTAATATGTTGACAGACCAGACTGTCAAGCCTGCCCTGACTTCAGGGACGCCCGAAAGAATTCAGGGTGAATTCAAGCGCCTGGTTGTACATCCCCTCGTTGCCCTGCAGTACATGGACTCCTTTCCGAAACTGGCAATTGCGTATGAAAAGACCAGGATTTCGGCGTCAAACCGGGGCCGCAGGGGGGGAGGAGTGAATGAGTTGAGCCCCACGGCCATATTTGACAAGGAACTGAAAAGGTCGTGCAGAAGATACTTCCATACAAGACGTTACCTTCAGAGTAATGACGAGCGAAAGCAGGATATCGAGAAGATTGCACTGTTTCAGGGCTATCTTGGAAACCTGTGCGTGCTGAGCAACCGGCAAGTGCCGCATCTTTCGATGATTGCTAATGCCGCCAAGGAGACAATGAGCGCAGACTTCACGCAGATCCTAACTAAGACATTTATGGATATCCCCTGGGTCTCTCCCGATGACTTCCAGGACTGCGAGCTTCTCAGTCCCTCCGGGGATGAAGGACACAATACCGGTGCCACGGTGCTTATAAACGGTGAGGGACGGCAAGGTGGAAGCAAGTTCTTTGTCAGGTGCCAGTCAACAAATGCAGCCCATGCGCCGGCAACGATATCCTTCGACTGGGGCAAAGCCAGAAAACTAATGGAAAGAGCGACCTCCAACTTCACAAGCCACACATGGTCACCATGGAACAGGCTCATAACTTCCCTGTCACTGAGGGCGATTGAAGAGTCGACCAGGGAAAAAATAACCAATATTCATGTCCAGTTCGAAGGAAGTTTGCTGCATGGCATTGACATCAAGAAGACTATTCACTCCTTTTCTAGAGGTAAAGAGACATATTTTGTGCGCGACTGCTCCTGTGCTGCACCAGATCAGCCGGATTTCGTGGGCGGATTCCCAGTAGTTTGGATTATCCGGCCAGGGAACATCGACGGATCCGATTGGCGCGTCCTGTATGAGCCGTGTAATTACATGGAGCGGCATATAAAGGACAAGGCGGCTTTTGAAAGGGTAAGGGCAAAAAAAGGCAGCAATATGGTCGCCATCATTGCCTACGGCCAGAGCTATTGCGATGAGAGCACGTTATCAAGACCGTCGGGCGCCCGGTGCGATAGATACGCGGGCATAACGATTTTTCAGCCTATATCATGGTCGAATAGGCAGTTTGCGCATTGGGCCGAGATAACGGGTTATCGCAGAGCCCCCTTTTGTGAAACCAGCCTTTTCGGGAACGACTTGTATGGCGGCCTTGCCAAACAGTACAGAGAAAAGCATCGAATCAGGATTGAGGATTACCATTGGACTACCACCATGATTCTCCTGGCCATTCCTTATGCAAAGGAGGTGCTCACAGTCGTTGCACCAGATGGGTACCGCCTAGAGCGTGTGGTTCATGAGAAGGCCAGTCAGTATGGCGTTCAGGTGAAACCCGTCTTTCACAAGAAGTTTGCGGCGGACGACCTGGCCCGACTCGAGCGGTGCCATCTCGTTCCCGCTATAACTTACGATCCTGAATGCATATACACCGAGGATATCGAAACATACATAGGGGAAAAGCAGACCGACAACCTCGACCTTATTCCTGCTGCTGTTCGCGACTTTGGATATCTGACATAGGAGGTTTCATGGGACATAAATATATTGATCAGGACGTAGTTCCGGCCATTTTATCATCTGACGTCGAAGATAATCTGATAGAGCTCTATTTTGACGATGAGCCTCTGGAAAGCATCTTGTACGGAGTCAACCAGCGCAAGCCATCCCCGGCCAATCTCTTCAGGGCGGCACGTATCTGTATTAATGGCGTCATAAACTCATTCAATGAAGGCAATGTTCCCAAGTTCATTGCTGCTGCTTCAGCATTGGGAAACACCGATATGGAGATTTCAGCTCAGACCTGTTCCATACTTGCAGGAGCTATTGGAGCTTTCTTCCCATATTATCCAAATCCGGTGATGCCGTACGACCTTGGACCCCTGAAAGAACTCCTGGAAAAGATTTGGACGATTGCCGCGCAGAGCGGTGACGACGATCTTCAGGACAAAACGGGAAGTCTGCTCTTCAGATGGTATGAGCATCACGGGAGGTATGAGGAGGCAAGAAAGGTGCTCGCCAGACTCATTGAGATTGCAACAGAGAAGGGAAACAGACGTGGTGAAGCCCTGTATCTTAACAACCTCGGCTTTGAGTACCTCCTTGAAAGCCGATGGAGCGAGGCAATCCCCTATTTTGAAGAGGCAACACAACTATTCATGGAGGCAGATATCACTTTTGAAATGATGAACGCGCGGGCAAATTGCTGGATTTGTCGATTTGAAGCAGGTGATTTTGGCGACATCTCCAGCACTGAAGCGGATGTGAAGGAGATAATGGACTTTTTTACGGGCAGCGGTCGCTGGTATGAAAGAAAAGCTCTCGTCCTGATGGCAAAGATCGAGGAACGGAAAGGAAATAGCGAGGGGGCGGCCCAACTGGTCGGCAGGGCTATTGAGTCGGCGAAAAACAGCAATACACGGTATCCGGAACTGGATGCTAAATATCTGAGGGCACTGTTGGAAGCCCAGTAATAATTTCGAATGACAAGGAGATGTCAATGAAAAGTCACCTGGCGCTATGGTTTTCAATTGGTGTGTTGTTTCTTTGGATACAGATCGGCCACCACTCATACTACACATGGTTTGAGCCCAGGAAGTCGGTTCTCGATAAATATGTGGAAAAAAAAGAGGTTTCCGTGGAGGAACTCGCGAGACTCTATGACGAGGCCTACAGAAAGGTCAAGGCACTCGAGGCGGACAAGGTTATCGACGAGGATGACTTCAAACGCCTTCGCACGGAGCCGTACAAATCCGAGATACAACTCAGAGCGGATATAGAAGAAAAGGAGTTAACTGCAATAACAATCTTCAGAGATCGTTCCATGTGGCTATATGGACTCGCCGGTACGATTATTGGCCTTATCCTTTTCCGATGGGTACACGAACTGCTCGGACTGCCGATCATGATAGCAGCCTTCATGGAAATGATAGTTGCCACACATGACCTGTCGGTCTTCTATAAGGCAGGCCGCGATGCCATTATTCTGAACAAGCTCATATTAGCCACTATAACGCTTGCAATCCTTATCGGCATGGCATACATCGCGGGTGTCTTCCACAGGGAAGAAGACCCAAGTGCTGATGAGTCAGCCGGGAATGGATAAAGGTGATAGTGACATATCAAGGGACTTCTGACCATGAAGCTATATCGACACCTGCTATCGCAGGTTAACGAAACTTGGGCCGATATGCATAATGACAGGCAGAAATTCTTAAGCCTGTTTTCCGAAAGGCTGAGGGGGTATCGGATAAAGAAATGCTATACCCAGGAGCAGCTGAGTGAGCTTGCCGGCATATCGTACAAGTACTATCAGGAACTTGAAAGCGGGAAGAAGGTGCCTTCTGCAATTATTCTTGTGCACCTTTCCGAGGCCCTGGATGTAAGTCTCGATGATTTGTTCAGTGCCCGCTGAAACGCTGATATGAAAAGGCTGCGGCAAGAATAGGGCAGAAAGGCTTCCATAATGATTCGAGCTTGGAAAGAGTCTATACCCCAGGAGGGCTATATGAATAAGATTAAGGCTATGCTTACGGTCGTGGCATTTCTTGCAGTGATTACGCTGACTGGATGTGGGGGAGGCGGAGGCGCACCTGCGGTCAGTGGGGGAAGCACAGGAGACAATACTGGGGGAGGGGGGGGATCTGCATCCGAAGCTTCAGCTATGATAGGCTCATCAGGCGGCGTTGTTGAGGTGACCAGCTCTTCAAGCCAGCTGTTTGGAGTTAAGGTCGAGATTCCCGCAGGAGCACTCTCCACAGAAACGAATATTACGATTAGCAAAGCAACAGATTTGCCATCGTCTCCCTTTGCCAAATTGGGCAGTGGCATTGCGGCAGAAATCGGCCCGTCAGGCACAGTATTTAAGAAACCGGCAACCATAACAATGCCATATAAGGGCGACATCGACGGGGCACTTTGGGGTGTCTTTGTCTTTAGCAAAGAGGAGGGCGGATGGCTTTACCTCCCTTTTTCAAAGATTGATAAAACCTCTAAGAAGGCAATAATCAAGGTTTCACACTTTACTCCCTACTATTTGACTAATCTTCCAAAGCTTCCGTCGGGGGCGCATAAGTTCTTTATAGAGGGTTTTGATGAAACTGCAAAAATGACTATACAGGCAGCGATAAGACACGGCACCTTCTTGCCCTATATGGATTGTGCTGGGGTCGGTTTCCAAGAGGTGATGTCGAAGAGCGAAGCAGAATTAGTTGTGCGCCTGGGTGATCCCAAACGATATGACGAAAACGGCGTGCTGCATGACTTGCCGGCGGGCTTCAAGTGGATGTCTGCCAGCCAGGCAGAAATTGTGATACGAAACAACATTAAGCTTCATGCGAAAGAAACACAAGATATTGCTCCTGATGCATTCGACTTGTATAGCCTGATTGTTCATGAATTAAGTCACCTCTTTGGTATCGGGACTATTTTGGATAGCACCGACCCCGGGTATCCTCAAAACGGAGTATTTGACGATCACATCGGAGCCGGGGAGATAGTGCGCGCCCTGATTGCTGAGGATATGGCGGTCTTTGAAATGAAATATCCGGAGTGCAAAGAATCTGAGTGTCCCAGTATAGCTGGCTTTTGGTCTGTCTCCGAAACCATTAACCTCAACTGCACAGTCGATGGAGAGGTTGCCTCAGACACTATTGTCGGTAGCGGGACAGTCAGAATTAATCAAAGCGGCTGCAACATAAGCTTTGTTGTGCCTTCGACCAATCTATTGAGATCCGGCACAATAGTCGGTGATAAAGTGCAGCTATCGGGTCAACTGGCGGCAATTGCAGTTGGAACAGCCACCTTCACGGAAAATACTGCGGCCCTTTCAGGAACTCTAAGCAGCGATAATATGACAATCAAATTAGCCGGATCTGGAGTTGCGGCCGGTACGGGCTGCGATACGCTGGGCTATTGCTTCCCTTTCTCCTGCACAGCCAAAGACAGCGCATCATTAACCAGGTTAGGCACTCAGTCTGCGCTTGCCACTGCCAGAGAGAAGGCTTTCAGGAAACCATCATTGTTTCCTGAGGGAGCTTCGAAACTATTTTCAGTCATATCCTTTTGATCACTCAAGATGCGTATCAGAGGACTGGAAATCAGGAAAAGGAGGTGAGCCATACACTGGCCGTTATTGGGACCGGACTAAAGACTCTAAGGAAGTTGTTGTCTTGTGAGAGTAATCGAAAGGAGAAATTTAATATGAAAGGAATGAATAACTACACAGGCCTTGCCACA
Source organism: Nitrospirota bacterium (assembly GCA_021825365.1). Classification (GTDB taxonomy): domain Bacteria; phylum Nitrospirota; class Thermodesulfovibrionia; order Thermodesulfovibrionales; family UBA6898; genus JAKAGF01. Next base: position 22,424 of record JAKAHR010000002.1, read on the forward strand.
CGGGTTGTACTTCTTTTTGCGGTAGCCATGCTTTATGCATGCGGTACAACGACTTTGGCCTTGAAGCCCGATCCTCAGGTCGACCTGGGTCAATACCGATCGCTGTCAATTCAGACTCTTTCCACCGACGGCGTCGCAATAAGTGATCTGGCGCAGAGTCGGATTAAGGACAGAATAAAGGCCGAAATCAGCGGCAAATGTTGCCCTGGCCGATTTGAAAGCATATCTACGGACCGGGCCCGTCCTGAGGACCTGTTACTGACAATCAGGTTCACGGCGTACGATGAAGGAAACCGTTTTGCCCGCCTCATGCTTGCAGGGCTGGGGGCCATGAAGATCAATGCAGAGATCGAGGTCAAGGATGGAAGATCGGGACATGCTATCTGCAGAGGAGAGGCGGGCAAATCATTTGCCTGGGGAGGCGTCGCGGGCGCCATGACAGGCATCGAAGATGTCGAGAAAGACTTTGCGTCTGAGGTGAGTCGTGGGGTTGGAGAAATGTTAGGTCTTGCGTCTGCGGCAAATTGAACTTTTCTCCCGAGTAGCGCCACAGGAACAACGTCCCGGCACGTTGTTCCTGTGGCGCGATGATTATGAATCTCGCATGCAAGATTAGACTATCCTTTGGCAAGATTGCGTATGTTAATTCCGATAATTAGCGATATTCATGGAAATATGAGCTTCTATGCAGTCATAAAAGACTATGAGTCAGTCGTCTGCCTCGGGGATTATGTGGGAGTTTCGGGTAAAAATCGCGACTCAAATAAATGCATTGACCTGCTTAAAAAAAGGAAGGGTAGGTTACTGCTTGGAAATCACGACCTCGAAGTCATTGGAGGGAGCAACCACGATAGCGATATCAGGTTCGTAGTCGACGATGTCGAATACAGATATGATTACAATATCAGAGAGGACAACAAAGACTGGCTGAAACGAAGGGCAAGAATGCTATTCAAGGCCAGTCTTCACAGCCGGGTATTGTTATTTGCTCATAGTTATTGCCTGGCGGGCCATTTTCAGTATCTGGATAATATGCAGATCATCGGCGAATACCTGGGGAAGATTGAAGGCCGCGATAGCATCGCATTCGTTGGACATACGCATGTGCCAGGACTATTTTCTTTCGTCGACAACCGGCAATTGACTCGGCACAAAGTCATATATCAGGAGTGGGTCCCACTTGAAGCGGGGAAGAAATATCTGGTCAACGTTGGGAGCATCGGGGAGCCAAGGGACGGAAGCAAGGACGGAACCTTTGTGTTGTTTGACTCTGACCATACTGGGGTTATGTTCTGTCATGCGAAAGTCGCATAACTATAACCTTGGCGTGGGGTGACCTCTCAGGCATAGTTTGAATTTGGCGTATTTGGGAGCCCCTTGCGTGTATCCCCATTTTTCTCTTTCCATAATCCTCCCTTTATTCTATAATCTGCCCAAGGATCTCCCAGGGGAAAGGACGTGGGGATCGTCTTATGGGGAACAAAGCAACTCTTACAAGACTTCCTGATGGTCGTGTTGTCGGAGACATTATCGATAACCACGGCAACGTCCTTTCATCTCGATACTTCGGCACCTTTACAGAAGACGAATACCAGCACTTGCTCGATGTGGCCTCCCAGTATGCCCAAGAGATAGGAGTGCAGGTCCAGTCGTTGTTTCCAATGAATAGTTGATGCGCTGAGCGCTATATATCACATCACAGGGGGCGGTTTATGGGAAAGATAAGGATCGGGACTTTCAATTGTGAGAACATGTTTGCCAGGTATAAGTTTCTTAACAATTCATGGGAGGGGACCCACTATGTTGATTTCATCCGCCCGACAGTCGCAGAGGGGCTGGTCACTTTTGGTCCCGGTCGGGACGACACCCCAGTTCCAACAGAGATTAGCAGGCAGCAGCGCAAGAATACCGCCGCAGTGGTATTGGCCAACAAGCCCGATATCCTGGCCGTCCAGGAAGTGGAAAATCTGCCCACAATGAGGCTCTTTAACAGCGACTTTCTGAAACACCATTTCGCCTATTCAGTATTGATCGAGGGGAATGATCAAATGAGGCTTATCGATGTCGGTTTGTATTCTAACTACCCATTCCTCAATATTCGGACCCATATGTTTGAAACAACAAAGTTCCCGGGGAATAAGGACGAATCGAATATCTTTTCAAGAGACTGCCTAGAGGTGGAAGTTAACGTTGACGGCAGCATCGTGACGTTCTTTGTTAATCATTTCAAGGCCCAAGACAAATTCACCAAGAGGGGCAAGAACCCCTCCAAGGATGTGCTTAAGCGAAAGATTCAGGCCGAGCGGGTGACCGAAATTGTCGAGGAAAGCATGAAGGGAGACAAGAATGCCCGTTATGTTGTCCTTGGAGATCTCAATTGCCCTCCGCCGTCTGATGGTGGCACGGAGTTATCATCCCTCTATGAGACGCAGGCCCTGGTTTCTGTTGAAGAATCGACAGACGGAGATACGTGGACCCATTTCTTTGCCGATCCCAAGACAGTCTCAAAGATGGACCATATCTTAATCTCCCCTGCTCTGGCAAAGAATAATAAGAAGGCAAAGCTCATCATCGAACGCGGCGGACTTTCTCCGAAGTGCAAACAGTACAAGGGAGAAAGATTTGCCAATGTGACAGACGAGACAGAGGCGTCCGATCACTGCGGCGTATTCCTTGATTTAGACATCTGAGACGAAGTCGAGAATCACAAAGTCGTCCCGCATAGGAAGATAAGAGCGGGCGAGCAACGTAAGAACAAGTTAGGACAATTTGCGGAGGGCAACCGTGACGTCGATCAAGCAAAGAGCACAGGCATCGTTAATTATGTTGGTGTTTATTGGGCTGGCAGCCGGATGCGCAGTGCTCCCGAAGGAGAGGATAGCCAGCAATGCCATTGATTATAACCTGACAGTCGAGAAGGTTCACAACCAGATACTTCTTCTTAACATAATCCGGGCAAGCAAGCGGCGCCCGATGTATTTCACGTCATTTAGTGCAATACGGGGCAATATGACGAATCAGTTTCAGACAGGGAATTTCAACATCCCTCTCAATAATCTGGGAGGCGGACTGGACAACGCTTACGTCTTTTCCCCCAGTGCAAGCCACTCTTTTACTCCCTCGTATGAGTTTGCCGTCCTTGATAGCCAGGACTTCATGCGCGGCATCACGACGCCGGTGAGCATCGCGACGGTGGATTATTACATAAAGCAGGGGTGGCCCCGGGAGATGCTGCTGCATCTGTTCGTCAAGCGCATTGACATCAAACAGGGAGACGGGACAATGAAGCCATACATGAACTACCCTGGTGAGGAGAAGAAGTCGAAGGAGGAGTCAAAACAAGAGCTCGAGGACTTCCACTCCTATATTCGTAACTGTGAAGTGCTGACAAGGGATGACTCAAAGCCTATGGGGCATGCCATAGATGTAACACAAGCTTCCGACGTGAAGAATCTTGTCGAAATTCAGAAGGCCGGCCTTAGGCTTCAAAAAGATGACTGTTGCCCGCAGTATCGCCTAATTGCACCAAGAACGACCCACTATTTCAAATGTGCCGGCGATGAAGTCATCGACGCAAAAGATGCCTATGCAAGAAAGGGTGATCAATATGCGGGAGTATTCTATCTTAGGTCTCCCGAAGCAATCCTTTACTACTTGGGCGAACTTGCTCGGGAGTCAATGAAAAATAACGTCCATAGGATTAACGTCTGCTCAGACCCTAAGAAAACCGCACCTCTTTTTGACGTGCGGCAGCTGACAGACGACAGCAAGGATGCAGCAGTAGCCCTGACCGTCGAATACGAGGCAGAGAAGTATTTCATAAAGAAGGACAACTCTGAAGATCACTGCATATTGGATCGGTCAATGCATGTTTTGTCGCTGGTGTCGCAACTCATTGCTCTTCAGAAGTCGGCGAAGGAGATGCCGGCAACAGGGGTAGTGGAGGTAATAGGGAAATAGACCTTTAATCGCTCGAGCTTTCTGACGTTCACAGGAGGGCCCAAGATGGATAATCTCAGCCTGCTCAGGTATTGGACTATGTTCAGGGGAATGCTGTCAGTACTTTCAGAGGCAGCGCTAAAGTTCGCCATGGCCTATGTGCCTGGTTCGCAAGCCCCTTCCATGGGGGCCCAATATTTGCCTAGAAGGCGAATAAGGCCGGCAAGGAGCCTGCAACTCCAGATTATTACGGCACTTCATGTCCTGCTGATAGGGTTTGCAATGTTGCCGGCCATATCGCTTGCCCAACCTGTCAAGAAGGATACAGGATCTATTATCAGGAAGGATAAATGCCGCATTGCCAATGCCCATCTGAGCAGTGGTGCGGTCAGTCTGGCTGAAAAGGAATACAACAAAGTCCTTGAGGCACTCCCCCTGGAAGATTGTGCATTGAGCGGTTTGAGGAATATTGCAGACATCAGATGCCAGGTAGCTCTCACAAGGGCACATAATGGCGACCTTGAGGGAGCAAAGGACATGTATCTGCAATTGCTTAAGTCAGATGCCGATCTGAACTGCGCCATCGAGGGATTGGCGACGGTCAGAAACTTGGAGATAAAAGGGCTGATTGAAATTGGCAGTTATGAGGCAGCGTGGAAGAAACTGGGCACCGCCCGAGCGGCAAATCCCGACGACAAAGAAATAAGAAGCTTATCTGAGGGCCTCCCATTCCAGCTGCGAGGCAGATATCAGGTATTGATCGAGGCGGGAAAATGGCTAACAGATCTTCTTATTTTTCTTTCGATTGTGGTGCTTCTATGCTTTACGATCCAGCTGCTTTGGTCCAGACAAAGGCTGAAGCTTGATATCGGCGACTTTGTATTGGGATCTGCCGCATTGGAGAAGGATGCTGCGAAGGCCGGATGCGACCCCAACAAGGCGGTTGCTACTAGATTTGAGGAAAGCCTGTCGAGCTGGCGCCTCATCCGCAAGCTGGATTCGGTCAAGCCAGTCGCAGGGCCTGTGGAGGTCCCGGCCCTGCCGGATGTCTCGTTTGTCCCTAAGGAGGCAAAGGCTCTGTGGGGACTGATTACAAAGGTGATCCCTGATAAAGTAGTCACCATCAAGGGCAGCCTCGAGTTCGACAAGGCCAAAGGGGCCGGCCTTCACGTCAGACTGATAAGCAGCCGCGGAAACGAAGTGTGGCAGTCTCATACTATATGGCAGCGCGACGTCGCCCCTTTTTATGGATCCATCGCTCAGCCGGTAGAACTCGATGACTATTTGTGGCTGGCGGAGCTTGCCGCAATTTGGGCCTACTGGATGATCCATAAGCATACTCACCCGAAAGATAGCATTCGGCGCTACTTTGGCACTGACAATGTGGATAGCTATATCAGTACACAAGTCGCCGCAAAGATCCACGGCAAAAATCCAAAACTGGCCATGGAAAGGCTGTATAAGGCGCTAACGGATGACAACGAGAATTTTGTGGCCCGGTACAATTTGGCCAGAACCAGGTCCGCACAGCATATCGACGATGAGGAAGACTTGAAGAAGGTCAAGGCGATGACGGAGGATTTCCGCCAAAACAGGGTTCATATCCTTGCGACCTACGCCTTGGGTGTGCTGAAACTGCATCGCTACTGCAGCTCGAAATGCCAGGATAGTTTGAAGGAGGCAAAAAAACTGCTGGCGGAGGCGGTATCTGACGCCGAAAAGGCCAACGAGAAGGACGCATTGCTGATAAGCGATGAGTTAATGCAGGTACTGAGGATTGTCTATTTTGATGCCGTTATCCTATCAGGGGATAGGAATGCCCTGGGTCAAATTGATGAAATTGAAAGGGCAAACTATGCCTCTCCTCGGATTCTCTATGCCTTGGCATGTCATAAGAGCACCTTGGTCAAATACAACATCGTGCCGGAACAAGACGAAGACAAAGAGCTGGAGAAGGCACTGAAGTATCTGGGAGATGTCTTGCTGGCAAGCAGAAGTTATGCCGACATAGTGTATAAGGATCCATCGCTTGATGTGCTTCTAAGCAGGAAACAAAAGGAAATCGATGCTATGGTGAGCGACGCAAAGAAGCCATCGACTGCGGTGGCACCTGCCAAATCTTTTTCCCTAGGTGATCTCGTAGGCGTAGAGCATGGCAAGTGTTTGCAAACAGCCGGGATCCAATCCTTCGCCGACCTCTATTCCAGGGCAAGTACCGTTGAAGGCAGAGAAAAGCTTAGCAAGAAATGTCTCATAAATGGAGATCTACTGCTGCTATGGGCAGAAACTGCAGAATTACTGCGCATTGCAGGGATTGATGCAGGCATCATCGTACTATTGTATTCCGCAAGCATATCGTCTCTGGATAGGCTCAAGAGTTATAGAAGCAAGGAGGGAGAACTGCTGTGCAGATTGCGGGAAGCAGTGCAGTCCGGCGCAATAAACGTAAAACTGCCTGTAGAAGAAGAATTGAAATGGTGGGTGGAACAGGCACGGCACACTCAATCCCTGATTGAACAGTAGGGTGATACCGCCGGTCTAGAAACGGAGGAATCGAATATGAGTTACACCTCTTTTTCCGTGTTCCATGTCGTCATCTTCTCAAGTGACGATGTGGTCATTTCCGGACATGAAGAACACTTCTACCAATCATATGGAACCGGCAACGAGGTTCTTCAGCCAGGCAACTATGTTTCAGTACTATGCGATGTCAATTCAGTTGGAGGCAACCGGTCCGGGGTGAGAAGCATATTCGCAGCCGACGTCCGCCTCGACCAGGAAGCCAGATCTGTGGCGATTTTTATGGCGATTCTCATGACTCATGGACTCTTAGGTCGAAACGATGTCATGACTGACAAATACAACTTGCGTTATGGCGATTGTAATGCCCGTGTCGCGACTCTTGATGTAGGCAAAGAGAGCAAGGCCATCACAGTGCGTCCCATCAGACCCGACAATCTCACTTCTGCTCAGCGACAAAAGACTATCGGAGCGATTAAATGGGCCCCGTGGGCATGGGATAACGCAACACGCGAGGCAAAAGATGCGATGGGGGTCGATTATACGGAACAGGACAACGCCAGAGAACTGCTTCGCAGAGGCGTTGAACTCGCTACTGCTACAAATCTTGTCGATGCAGACAAGACAATTAGAGAAGCCCTGGGGATTGACCGGACTTTGGTCGGTGCTCGTCTCGAACTTGGCAAGGTGGCTATCCATCGAGGCGATATTCAGGAAGCGATCGGGTGGTTCAACAGAGAACTAACAGAGGCAAAAGAACCGATGACTCTTGAGGCCAATGACTATCTTTCTGCAATATATCGAGCTCTTGACGATGACATAGGCGCGGCACGTCATTCCGAGGCTGCGCGAAAAACGCCGGGGTATCACAGGCACCCAAGTGCGCTATCGCCAGAGGTGGTGTCGTTGATACAATCGGCAGTAAGAATTTCGAAGACTCACCAAGGCACGGTGGCCAGCAGAAGATGGTGGCAATTCTGGAAATAGCTCTGTCAAACTGCTGTGATTATGGTTCATGTGCTCATGACAATGGACATTGCAATTCGATCTCAGGAAGCATAGTTCAGCTAGGCGTCGAAGCGAGGGGAATTTGGAAGACACGTCTCTTATGCTTAATATTCCCGAAAAGGGATCTATATCACATCGGGATAGACAACAGGCTGCTGAACCTGAACACTAACCGTCTAGATTAGTAACACAAACATCCCCCCTCTCAAGGTCAAGGTACCTCTTGACGATCAGGAGCCCCATAAAGCCATCCTTCCTTATGACCTCGACAGGCGACCGACCTTCGAAAAAACGGTTTGGCGTGGTGGGCCATTTATACACGAGGTCCCTATTCTGGGGGAAAAGGATCCGGAGCGAACGGTGAACCGATAAGAGGTTTGCCACCCGGTCGAGAAGATCGCGGTTGTCGGCCAACGGGGCGCCCTTTCGATACCGGGTAAGACTCATCCGAGAGCCTTCGGACAACCCCAACAGCGCCATCTGATCCTTCGTGCTCAGATTCCACAGGGCAAAGAGGCGGCTTACCATCTTGGCGAAGGCGACTCGCCCTTCCCTGCTCCTTGGGTTTGCTGGCAGACTGACATTCTCTAATTCAGCACCCGACATGGTCACCTTCCTTCAAATAAGCGCGGTCGTTCCTGGGGATCGGTGGCGGAGTGCACCACCTGCAGAATTTTACTTCGGCGATGCTAAATGTGTCAATTGAAGTTGTCTATATTGTAGACATGGGAAAATGCTATTGCCTTCTCCTCCTTGGAGAATGTCATGCCGTCGCGCCTTGGGAACGATAGTCTGTCGTTTGCGACAAACTATCGTTCCGCGCCACATCTGCCTCCGCTAGTCTATCAGAAGAATTACGGACACTGATTTTCTGATGTTAGAATTAGCCTTCCATATTTCAGGAGATTATCGACAATATCTATGACTTCCACTTCTCTCAGGATTGTGCAGCTGTCTTTGATGATCCGGGTCTTCTCGGAGGCTGCGTCTTTTCTACATCGGTCTAGGATAGGGTCCACCAGGATTGATGACAATCTAGATGCACCGACGCCAAGTAGAGCGCAACTGGCTGCGGCAAGAGATACAGCAGGACCATAGTTCGTCAATATGGCGCGCTGAAAATAGTTGCCTACTGCACCAATTCCAGAAATACACACGGCTCCCTGTGAAAGAAGGTCTGATCTCTTCTTGATAGCTTTTGTGTCGTATGCGATTCCGTGCCCAATAGCGCCCTTTTTCTCTTGCGAGCGGATGGAGAACTGCTGACGCTGAGGACCCACAAGTGTATGCCAAGTCTTCCAATTCTCGAATCTATCAACCTCTGTTATAACAAGATTGTCGGCTTGAGAAAAACGGAGCAAGGTTGAATAGGCATTTTCCAAATAGGCTTCTTTACCTTGTTTGTCACTAATATTCTCATAACCCATCGCCAAGGCTTTTGCAGTGCGATATCGCTCCCATTGGTAAACCCTGATGCATGCTGCCTTTCCAAGAATACCCTTGGTGAAGTACTGATATCTGTAGTGGTTTTTTGAAGCATCTCCGCTAAATTCGCGTGGGATAACGAGTCCAGAAGTTGTCGCAAAAATGTATACTTCTGATTCACTATTTTGAGCGTGATAGAAATTTATGCCTTCTTCGTAGAATTCCTGGGAGCCTGCAAGTCTTGTACATGGCAAAACATACGCTTTATGAAGAACATATGCACCCCTGTTCATGGCGCCAAACCAGTGGTCTTCATAAGCGTGCCGGAGTCCTCGTCTTATAGAATTAAAGAGTTCTCTATCAAGGGAATCAAAGTCCGATTCCGTGATTGCTGGGTTGCCTCTTCTTATCCTGGCGGCGTTGACTATGCCAATCAAGTACTTTCTGGGAAGAGCAAGTCGAGCCAAGCCGCGCAACAAAACGGAAGGACTCGGCTCTACGACAGAGTCTCCGGACGAACTAATTGTGACTGCGCCAACTTCATATAAAGCTTTAATAGCCGGATCAGCAAGCGGATCAATATTGATCGGAGGATATTGTGGAGTAGAAAAATGGTGGGCTTCAGGATCGCCACTTTCAAGAAGGTCAATGGTGGCTGGTCCCATATGTTTTATGTTGCTTTCGACGAGATGAGGGTAGGATGCGGATATCGCATTGAAATAGCGCTCGCATAGCTTAGCCCAGGGCTTCAACGGATTTCGCCTTGATGCAGAGATGGATGACAATATTTTTCGAACGTATTTCATGATTTCCTCAAAGAGTTGAGCGTAGCTATGAAGATTGGTCAGGTCATCCCGACAAAAATATAGCATAATAGCCGTCCGCCTGGGAAGAAAGAATTCAGAAGCAACTCCAATAGCCAAAGCCGATCCTGTTTACTGACGATCTACCACCGTTAATGCGGATGAGCCCTCCATTTCAATCTTTGCCAGGCCACCCTTCTATCTGTCTTTGAGTCTACCGAGAGTCGTAATCCTGCTCAAGAGAGTATTTCGCCAAGCCTGATATTGCTCATCTGTCTTATTTTCAGGGTGCTTCTTGGGGTACAGAATGTAGCCCCGACGCAAGTAATTTGCGGCGATTGATTCAAGTATTTCACGTTTGACAACCTTTCCGAGAAATTCCCGAATCTCTTGCAGCGACATCTGATCGCCGGCTGCTGATATGAGGACGTAGGTAGCCGTGGGCGAGGGGAGGCCGTTTTGATCTATCTCAATGAGGCACGCATGCGCCGACTTGTAGATTAAGGTCACTGCCATATATCTTCTGCTTATCGTATGCTCCTTGTCTGCATATTCCCAAAGCGACCCCCTTAATTTGTCTCCCACGCGCTTGGGCATGGCAATCGGCCCTATTATCCTAAAGTCCTGGACATTATCTTCCTTTGCCAGTGGTACGGCCATGGCTTGAAAATCGTTCAAGGAAAGACATTCCTTGTGACGAACCTCCATTTCATCTGGCTCTGGCGGCTTTATCTCCCCGTGCCGCACTTCGGCATCACCATCCCGTGATGGATCTCTAACGCTCACATCAGCTTGGCCTGCATCATGGACTTTATCAGGGACACCTATTTCTTTCCTTTCGGGATCTTCTTCGTACTGTTTCTCAATCATCATATGGCGCTTATTGACGTTCTTTGGGGGTTCGTAGTTCTTTATTTCAATGCTTACGAGGTTGGGAGAGGGCTTCCTGGTGGAGATGACATTCGATGTCCCACGCCTTGTGGACGTCTTGCCAACATCTTCTATCTGTGGCGGGCCTACTGTTCTCATCCTCAAATACTGATCGAAATCGAAAGGACTGTTCTCCTCTTTGATCTCCATTACAAGGATTCTTTCCTTCTTCAATTTCGGATCGTAGCATTTGATCGCCCTCACGACCATGGAGAGTTTTGCGGCGACCGGGAAGTCTGCCATAAAAGGGACGTTGGGATCCCCTTTCCCCTTCGTCTTGTGCTGATTACTTCTTAATCGATTAACGATCGAGTGCCAGTGCCTGTTGGCAATGGGCTCTGTCGCGAACCTTATGATATCGGGGGCGTCGCCGTCTGCTGCATTTGGTTTCAGGTGAATCTCAGCTCGTCTGGCGACAGGGTCAACATGGATGCTGCCAGGCTCGTAGAGCCCATCGAGTGACTGGGCGAATAACTGCCGACACATGGACGCCGATGTGAAATAATATGCAGATCCTAAAACAAAACATGGGAAAATGTATACAGCATTATCAGTTTCGATGACAACACAATACTGAGATTTACTATAGCCAACCCAGCTGTGGCGAAGATCATAAAGATCGTCTGAAAATGCATGACTTACCGTCCTAAAAGGATTGCCCTGTAGAGTTTCAAGGGAAATCTCCATAGTCGAGCCCTCCTCAGGAGGGTGTTCGAGACGTTGACCGTTTAGGAAGTAAGCCCCGGGGGCAAACATAAATAGGAGCTCTGGCGCGATTTTTGTTGTGACATACCTGCCATTTGGCTCATCAAGCTTAAACAAAACGCGGAACTGATGATCGCGAAGGTCTAGGTTCTGTACCCAGATGAGTCGGAATATCTTGTCCCTGTTCTCCCCTTCCTGGAGCGCTTCAATTGCTACCGATGACAGGTCAGCTTCGATCAACGAGCCATATCCTCTTGAAAAAACAGCTTATTTGCGGCTTGGGCAGCTCTGCCAGTTTGATTATATTGGTTACAGTTGGAATATCTTTGTAATCTTACACCGCCGCCGATCAGGGCGACATCCGAAATCGTATGGTGCGGCGCACGAAACGGCCGGGTAGCAAGAAGCGGTTGTCCCTCGCGTAAGAGCCCTGCGATACTGTGGATGCGCGTTGTCTCCAGGGCTTCATCAAAGGTCATGTCCGGCAAAACGGTCGCCAGGCGTTTTGTAAGCATCGTCTTGCCCGACCCGGGGGGGCCGACCATCAGAACGTTATGCCCGCCTGCGGCAGCCACTTCCAGTGCCCTTTTGGCATGCTCCTGTCCCTTCACCTCTGAGAAATCATCCTCATAAAGGGAGTGCGTGCGCATCGTCTCATCAATGTCTGTGGTGAAGGGGAGCAGGGACCGTTCACCCCGCAGCAGGTCCATCACCTCGGGCAGGCTCCTGATTCCGTAGACATTCACGCCGCTGACCACTGACGCCTCGGGCGCGTTTTCGACGGGAAGGACAATACCCCTTAACCCGAAGTCCCTGACGGCCAGTGCCATCGAAAGCGCCCCGCGCACCGGCTTCACCCTTCCGTCCAGAGACAGTTCTCCGGTAAACAGGAGGCCTGCTATCGCTTCCTGTTCGATAAGCCCCTCAGAAGCGATGATGCCGACGGCGATAGGAAGATCAAAGGCAGAGCCCTCTTTCTTGAGGTCAGCGGGTGCAAGGTTTACGGTGATCTGTTTGAGGGGAAAATTAAAACCGACGTTCTTCAGCGCGGCCCTAACCCTGTCGCGGCTCTCCTTGACCGCTGCGTCGGGGAGGCCGACCATCGAAAAATGGGGGAGGCCCCGGGAGGAGATATCCACCTCCACCTCTACCCGGTGGGCATCAATACCCAGGACGCTTGCGCTCAACACCTTTGACAGCATGAAAACCCTCTTTGTTCAAGATGACCAGCAGGGCAACACCCTTATGCAGGGTGCGGTCGTTGATAATCCCCGTCAAAGGATAGCACGTAACAACCGCGCTGCGCAAGGGTTATTGATGACACAATATTGCAAAAAAGGGCGGCTGCGTTTTATTATTAGCGATTCATCTAGAGTAACGGAGGACGGGCGCCTTATGAAAAAGTCGGTACTTCTCATCTTCGCTGTTCTGCTCCTTTTTTCATGCGGCAAGAAGGAGGTGAAGCAGGTCTCTCTTGATTCGAAGATATCCATCGAGGTCTTTGACCTTGCCGAAAAGATACGAAACGCCTTTGTTAAGAAAGACCTCCTTACGATCCAGCAGAACTCCACCGAGGCGGGGTACCGCGACATCATGGCGAACAAGAAACCCTTTGACTCCGTTGAACTGATCTTCACGCCGAGATGGGTTGAGATCGACAAGGAACAGACCACCCTGAACGTGACCTGGAAAAGCAGATGGACAGCAGCCGGCAAGACGGCGGCTGACAGGGGGATGGCGGTCATGGTGCTCGAAGGCAGGCCGCCGAAGGTATCGAAGATCCTCCGGGGCAACCCTTTCATCTATCCGGAGCAGTAATCCTTCGGCAGTAATCCAAGAGACAGCGATACCCGCGGAGAGGTTTCTACTTGCAGGAACTGCAGCTGCCCTTGCTGCAGGAGGTGCAGCCGCCGGATGAGCCGGCAAAGGGCTTTTCAACACCGCTCATGCCGAAGACGGAAAGCTTCTTCTTCACATCCTTCGACGCACACCGGGGACAGTCCACCGCCTTGTTCCCGAAGACGAGTTTCTCGAACTCCTCCTGGCAGGTATTGCAGACGTATTCGTAAATAGGCATCCTGCGGCTATCCTCCTCGACCTACTTCTTTCTCCGCGGCGCTTTCTGGGGCACCTTCTCCCAGTCTTTGAGGAACTTCTCGATCCCGGCGTCGGTCAACGGATGCCTGATCAGCTGTCGGATCACAGAATAGGGGATAGTGGCGATGTGGGCGCCAATCTTCGCCGCATCTACGACGTGGAGGGGGTTCCTGATGCTCGCCACGATCACCTCGGTCTCGAACAAATAATTCTCATAGATATCGATAATGTCCGCAACAAGGTCCATGCCCCGGTGGCTGATGTCGTCGAGCCTGCCGACAAAAGGGCTGACAAAGCTTGCGCCGGCCTTGGCTGCAAGCAGCGCCTGCATGGAGGAAAAGATCAGGGTCACATTGGTCTTGATGCCCTTGGCGGAGAGCCTCTTCACCGCCTTCAGTCCCTCTTCTATCATGGGGATCTTGATGACAATGTTCTTGTGAATGCCTGCCAGAGCCCCGGCCTCCCTCACCATCTCATCAGCCGTGAGTCCGACGACCTCCGCGCTTACAGGACCGTTCACGATGCTGCAGATGGACCTGAGAAGCTCTACGGGCTCCCTGCCCTCCTTGGCTATGAGGGACGGGTTTGTGGTCACGCCGTCGATGACGCCGATCTCCCAGGCCTTCCTGATCTCTTCGACATTAGCGGTATCGATGAAAAATTTCATGCTCTCCTCGCGCAAAATGGGATGTAGTATTATAGCGGAAATACTGCTGCTTTTGCTGGGCCGGCGGCCTCTGTCTGCGCCGGTGGTGACGAAAAAAAGTATCTTGCCTTATACTGTAATGACAGAGTGTTCGGGTATGCGCTTCCCGTATGATGATTGATAGTGAGGAACTGTTGCAGATGACACACAAACTCCCTGATCTTAAGGACTTGACTGTCCTTGTCCTTGACGCCGGAGACTCCTCGGCCGGCTTGACCGGCGAGAGGCTTGAGGCCCTCGGTGCCCGCGTCTTCAGCGCTCCCACTGTTGAGGACGCGACCCGTATCCTCGGCAGCGGGCAAATCCAGGTGATCATCTCCTCTCTTGATCTGGCGGATGAGCGGACGATTGCGATGATCAGCGAATACAAGAAGTCCCACCCCGGGACCCTCTACTATCTCCTGACAGAGCACGATTATGACACGATCGAGATAGCCGACGAATCGGCGCGGCTCGTTGTCGATGACTATGTAAAGAAGCCGTTTGATGCGGTCCGGTTCGGCCGGATGGTGCAGACGAGTCTGGGTAAACCAAGCACCGGAAGCACCTCCCTGGCCGTAGTAGAACCGCTCATATCGAGGGTCAAGCCCTATTTTCTCTTCCGGTCGACGGCGATGCGCAGGGCCCTGAGGAACCTCCCGGAGATCGCTGCCTCCGGACAGACCGTGTTTATTTCGGGAGAGACGGGAACAGGCAAGGAGATCGTGGCCAGGACGATCCATATGTTAAGCCCCCGGTCCGGCGGCCCCTTTGTCCCGATAAACTGCGGGGCGATTCCGGAGACACTCATCGAGGGGGAACTCTTTGGGCATGAAAAGGGGGCCTTTACCGGAGCCCATAAGAGCAGGAAGGGCAAGTTCGAGGCGGCTGACAACGGCACCCTCTTTCTTGATGAGATCGCCGACATGCCGGTGGAGCTCCAGGGCAGGCTCCTCCGCGTACTGGAGGAGGGCAAGGTCTACCGCGTGGGGAGCGAGCGTCCCATCCCTATAGATGTCCGTGTGATCACAGCCACGAGGATGGATCTTGCAAAGGCGGTGGCTGACGGCCTCTTCCGCGAGGACCTGTACTACCGGCTGAATGTGCTTCGCATACACCTGCCTCCCCTGCGCGACCGGTCCGAAGACATACCCCTTCTCGCCAGCCACTTCCTCGGGCGGGCCCTATCGGAGATGGGCAGAACACCGCCCTATCCCGTGCTTTCATCCGAGACGATGTATCTCCTCGAACACTATCCCTGGAAGGGCAATGTCCGTGAACTCAGGAATATCATGACCCGCGTCGCCACCCTCCTTCCGCCCGACACGAAGCGTGTCTTCCCCGTGCATATCATCCCCTATCTGGATGATCCTGTCGGCGCTGCCGCTTCAGCGCCTAAGATGCAGACCCCCGCAGGCCTTCTCATCCCTTTTGGCGCCAGGCTCTCCCAGGCCGAAGACATGCTGATAGCAGAGACCCTAAAGCTCGTGGGCGGCAACCGGTCCAAGGCGGCCAGGATGCTCGGCATCAGCATCCGCACACTCCGCAGGAAGCTCAACAAGGCATAACGCAACTAGGCCATTATGGCCTATAGGACATTATGCCGCGACAATTGGCGGACATATTGGCCTATCATGACATCTTACCAATGAGCACCCTTGCCATATCGCCTTGATTTACAATCATTATTTGATCTGGCACGCTGGTTGCGATAATAGAGACAAGAGAGTTCATTAATCAAATTATCAAAGGAGGTAAGAGATATGTTCTGGACAGGCATTGAAGAGGTTGAGAGGATGTTTGAGCCCTTGAGGGAATTGGAAAGGATGAGCAGGTCTCTGGCAAGGCTTTCGGCGCCCAGGGGAGTCGAGTTTCCGCCGGTGAATATCTCGGAAAATACTGAAGGGGCGGTAATCACGGCGGAGCTTCCGGGCATCGAGCCCTCGGATGTCGAGATCTCGATAAAGGGCAACTCGCTGACCTTGAAGGGAAACCGGAAGGCGAACGAACTCAAGGAGGGAGAGTTCTATCAGAGACAGGAACGCTGTGCCGGAGAATTCGACAGGACCCTTGAGCTTCCCTTTGAGATCAACGCAGAAAAGGTTGCAGCCAGGTATGCACGGGGCGTACTGACTCTCTTTGCCCCGCGGGCCGAGTCTGAGAAGCCCAAGAAGATAACCATTTCTTCTGAATAGGAGGTGAACATGATGACAGAGGCATCCAGAGAAGATGTAGCAAGAAGGATTTATACACCTGCCGTTGACATCATCAAACGGAAGGATGATCTTGAGGTCGTGGCTGATATGCCGGGGGTTGACGAGAAGACGCTCGATGTAATGATCGAGAAGAACACGCTGACCATCTATGGCAAGGTGTTGCAGGAACCAGCGGAGAACCTCACCCTGAAGTCGTCTGAATACGGCATCGGAGATTACAAGCGGATATTTACGATCTCCGAGGAGATCGACCGCGACCGGATCCAGGCGACGGTCAAGAATGGGGTTCTGAGGATAACGCTGCCAAAGGCCGAGGCGGTCAAGTCCCGGAAGATAGCGGTTGCGGCAGCGGATTAAGAAATCGGTAACGCAGTCTGTGAAGGGAGGTGTAATTATGGCGGTAAGGAATCTGGTACCATGGGCTTTGGGAAAGAAGAGTTTGCCGGTACGGCATGAGGAAAACCCGTTAGTGGTGCTTCAGAAGGAGATGGACAATCTCTTTGACACCTTCTCGCGGGAGTTCTTCGAGCTGGAGCCCTTCGAGAGCCGCCTGACCTCTTTTAGTCCCCGGATCGACGTATCCGAGACTGACAAGGAGATCATGGTGACGGTCGAGGTCCCCGGCATGGACGAAAAGGACATCGACATCTCGGTAAGCAGGGAGGCCCTGACGCTCAAGGGCGAAAAGAGGGAAGAGAAGGAGGACAAGGGACGCACCTACTACCGAATGGAGCGGTCCTATGGTTCGTTCTCCCGGACGATCCCGCTTCCTGCCGAGGCTGACATCGACAAGGTCGAGGCCAGCTACAAAAAAGGCATCCTGAAGGTCTCCGTACCAAAGACGGAAAAGGCCCTGAGGGAGACGAAGAAGATCTCCGTCAAGACGGAATAAGAACCTTTACCCAATAGGCCGGCATAGCCTTACGGCTGTGCCGGCCTTTTTTTTCACGAATAAACCATTAGCCGCCGCTATTGGTGCCAATAATAAAGTAGGCTTCGTCGCCGGGATAGTCCATGATTACGATGCCCATCTTCCCGCTGCCGGCCGGAAAGGTCTTTAACTGCCAGTTGATATGTTGAGCAAAATCCAAAGGCGTGTGCCAGTGAAATATGGGAATCGACATGGTCGCACTCGTCCAGGTCATGTACAGATGGTCAGGCGAGCCGTCGCCTTTGGCCCTCCATATGTTGTCCCGGATTGCAGCCCACTTGATGTCGTATGCGCTGATCGAGGCATCGGCGACGGGTGTCCATAGGCTTTCAACGTAGACGGTCTGATCCGGATTGGTGCTGAATTGCTTGGAAGAATACGCACTGTTCCCGCCATCAGTCCTTATATCCATTCCGATCTCAGCAGTACCGGTATCCACATCAAAGCTTCGCATCAGAACTATTTTCCCCCTTACCTGTCCCAGCGTGGGAATGGTTGTGCCCAGGTACCAGAGCTCCCGGGTGTGGGCGTCATCCAAGTACTTGTTGGCATTGTAGTAATTGAGGAAAATCTGATGAAATGACAATGTAGAGCCCGGATCATCTATATACTCGTGCCCCACGTCCATGAGAATCGTTTCGTTAGGGTGTTTTAATAAGAAAGCTCGGCACTGGTCGATGATATCTTGAAAAGTCAGGCCGAGAAAAACCACACCGTGATGAATCGCAAACCCGTTCCCAATGATCCTGCAGCGAATATCCAGGAAGCGGATACCCAGAATGTTGAGTTGATCATAGATACTCCACATCTGGGTCTTGACGAATCCACCTCCCGCGTTCTGATCTTGTGTGTATGTGGCCGAGTCGTGTGTGCCCGGTATGCTCAAAAGACTGATCGGCGTTTGATCAGAAATCTGTGCCATCCAATCGGACGGCTGGGCACTTAACTGGGATGGTGTGTCACTGCTGGAGCCACAACCAAGCAGCATTACGAGTACTACGGTCACCGCCGCTTTTAGAAGCAGTTGTTTCCCTTTGTCCATGTTGTCCTCCTAATCCTTTTTATTGCTTTTATCCATCATCCATTCCGTTTGGCAAGAGGCAACTCATGGGGTCAGCTTCCCTCCTGATGTGCCAATGTCCCCCCTCAGGAAGATGCTATTTTATGCCGCATGGTAGCTGGGGAAGTCAAGAAGAAACTGATTTGTTTGCGACTGAAGTCGACACCTCACGTACAAATAGGAAGATCGATGAGTTCAGGAAGGAAATGAAAACCTCCCTTTGCATTTTATCCGGGGAGTTGGAAGGGGGACGCAAGCTCGAAGTGATATTCAGCCGGGGTAGCGGCGAGAATTGAGTATGGTGTCCCCGGAATAGTCCCAATGCCAGCTATGCACGGAACAAGACCGTGACCCCAATTCCCTGCCGCACACTCGTTTCCAAACCGCTTGTGCTGATTTCTATCGATTATACCTACTGTCCAAGCAAAATCTACCCATTTTGAGTTATACCAAGCCCCATTCACTCCACCACTAATCATATATGCACCTGCTCCTGTAGTAACGTCTCTAACAATATATCCGCAGCCATTCCAGCCATTGACAGAAATATTTGTTTTGGAAACGGTAACCGTCTTCCCCGCATTTGTGGCATTCTGAATATCCGACAGCACATCTTGACTTAGCTGAAGTTGTGGAAGGATAGCGCACCTTCGAAATCTAAGTGAGTGAGCTACAGGCTGAAGTCCTCAGTTATCGCAAATCGAAATCCCCGTCGGCTTCTGTGAGAACACAACGGCAACTGACAAGCCCGGGAATGCGATGTGTCTTATTGGTAACGTAACCTGCAGGGAATGGGGCAGATACTATCATCGACGCCTACAGGAAATAACAAGGCCGGAGAGCATAAAGGGGACAGGCTACTTTTTGAGTGCCTATCCGCCCCTCACTCCATCTCAAACGATCCTGTCCTGACTTCCCCCTCCAGGCCTTCAGCCGCTTAAGTCAATGACAGCGCCGGTGGTTTGTGATCTCAGCAGCTTAAGGATTGTCTTATTAAATATGATAAGTTATCATAAATCAGAATGTGGCGGATAATCGAGCACCGGACTATCGAGAAGACGTGCCGGAAGCTGCCGCGTGAGACGGTGAAGAAATACGAGCTTTGGAAAAGTATTGTGTTCAGGCACGGTCCGGACAAATTGCGGGAGTTTCCCGGATTTCACGACGAGAAACTGAGAGGCGAGCGGCGGGGTGAGCGCTCATCTCGGCTGGGCTTGCAGTATAGAGTTATATATACCGTGGAAAAGGATGTAGTCACCGTGCGGGTACGCGAGATCACTCCGCACAGATATTAGGAGGCGACATGAGAGCGAAAAAGAAGGATGACTTCGTCCCGGCAAAACCGCATGCGCGTCTTTCTTCGGGCGAAGTGATCCGTATGCTTCGTGACCTCAAGGGATGGACCCAGGCGGAGCTTGCGCGGCGCTGCGGAATCAGTTCCACGAACCTCAGCCTTCTGGAGAACGATCGGGTCGAGATCGGCAAGAGGCGCGCAGAACAGCTGGCAAAGGCCTTTGAAGTACATCCCGCGATTATCATGTTCCCGGAATACGAGGCCGCGGCGATTCAGCACGCGGCATAGGGCGGGCTATCATCGACGCCTACAGGAAATAACAAGGCCGGCATGACCATATGAGCCATGCCGGCCTCTCTCTCTTCAAGACCTCTCAGGAAACCATCTCCGCCTGGATTACTTTGGTAAAGACGATCCGGCTGTCCTGGAAATCGACCTCAACCGTATCGCCTTCCTGAAATGACCCTTCGAGAATCCTCTTGGCCAGCTCGTTGAGCACCTCGCGCTGCAGCACCCGCTTCAGAGGCCTCGCCCCGTAGACAGGATCGAACCCCACCTCTGAGAAGTACTCCTTCGCCCTGTCGGTCAGCACCAGGTCGATCTTGCGGTCCTGGATATAGCGTTTCATCCTTCGGATCTGGATATCGACTATCTGCTTGAGCACCGCCTTGGAGAGCGGGTTGAAGATGATCACCTCATCCACCCGATTGAGAAACTCCGGTTTGAAGAACGTCTTGAGGTCAGTCATAACCTTTTCTTTAAAAGACCCCTCATTATCCACCCAGTAGGCATAGGGCGCCTTCTGTCGCTCGGCAAGCATCTCCTGGATATGGAGAGACCCGATGTTCGAGGTCATGATCACGACGGTGTTCCTGAAGTCGATCGTCTTGCCATGGCTGTCGGTGAGCCGGCCGTCATCAAGCACCTGCAGGAGGAGGTTGAATACCTCAGGATGGGCCTTCTCGACCTCGTCGAAAAGGACGACCGAATACGGCCTTCTCCTGACCGCCTCGGTGAGCTGTCCTCCCTCTTCGTATCCGACATATCCGGGGGGCGCTCCGATCAGCCGGGAGACCGTATGCCGCTCCTGGTATTCGGACATATCGATCCTGATCATCGCATTTTCATCGTCAAAGAGGAACTCTGCCAGAGCACGGGCGAGCTCGGTCTTGCCCACGCCCGTTGGCCCGAGGAAGATGAACGACCCTATCGGCCTGTTGGGGTCCTGTATACCGGCCCTCGCCCGCCTGACCGCATTGGAGACCGCCTCGATCGCCTCGTCCTGGCCGACGACCCTCATCCTGAGCCGGTCATCCATCTGGAGGAGTTTCTGGACCTCTCCTTCGAGCATCCTCGATACGGGGATCCCGGTCCACTTGGAAACCACCTCGGCAACATCCTCTTCATCCACCTCTTCCTTGAGCATCTTGCGTTTCTCCTGGGCTGTTGCGAGCCTTTCGTTCTCAGCGTCCAGGGCCTTCTGGAGCTCAAGGAGTCTTCCATAGCGGAGTTCCGCCGCCTTTGCCAGGTCACCCTCCCGTTCCGCCTTTTCAGACTCGATCCTCGCCTTCTCCATCTGTTCCTTGTAGTCCCTGATCCGGGAGATGATCTCTTTTTCGCTCAGCCACTGGCCGCGCAACTGGCCGCGACGTTCCTGCAGCTCGGCGATCTCCCTGCCTATCTTGGCGAGCTTGTCTTTGCATTCCCTGGAATCCTCCCGCATCACCGCCTGCTTTTCGATCTCCAGCTGCCTGAGCTTCCTTTCGATCTCGTCGAGCTCAACCGGCATGCTGTCGATCTCCATCCTGAGCTTTGACGCTGATTCGTCGATGAGATCGATCGCCTTATCCGGCAGGAAGCGGTCGGTGATATACCGGTGGGAGAGCACCGCCGCGGAGACAAGTGCGGCATCCTTGATCTTCACCCCGTGGTGCACCTCATACCGCTCCTTGAGGCCCCTCAGGATAGAGATGGTGTCCTCAACGCTCGGCTCCTTGATAAGCACCGGCTGGAACCTCCGCGCAAGGGCGGGGTCTTTCTCGATATGCTTGCGGTATTCTCCGACCGTCGTCGCCCCGACACACCGGAGCTCACCCCTGGCCAGTGCGGGTTTGAGCATATTTGATGCATCGATCGCACCTTCGGCCGCCCCGGCTCCGACGAGGGTATGAAGTTCGTCGATGAAGAGGATGATCCTGCCCTCGGCCTGTTCGATCTCCTTCAGGACGGCCTTGAGCCTCTCCTCGAATTCTCCCCGGAACTTTGAGCCTGCGACGAGCGACCCCATGTCAAGGGCAACCACCTTCTTGTCCTTTAGGGTCTCGGGCACGTCTCCGGCCACGATCCGCTGGGCGAGCCCTTCGGCTATGGCGGTCTTGCCGACGCCGGGGTCTCCGATAAGGACCGGGTTGTTCTTTGTCCTGCGGGAGAGGACCTGGATGATCCTCCTGATCTCCTCGTCCCGGCCGATGACCGGGTCAAGCTTGCCCTTGGCAGCCAGTTCGGTCAGGTCCTTGCTGAACCGTTTCAGGGCCTGATATTTTTCCTCGGGGTTCTGGTCCGTGACCCTCTGCGTTCCCCTGATCTCCCTCATCGCGGCGAGGACCTTGTCGGTGTCGGCATTATACCGTTTGAGCAGATCCGCTGACGGCCCCGCCACCGCCAGGATGGAGATGAGGAGGTGTTCGACGCTCACAAAATCGTCCTTTAGATGCTCGGCCTCCTGCTGGGCGCGTTCAATCACCTCCTTGAGCCGGGGAGTTACGTAAATCTGGCCGGCAGGGGTCGGGCCGATCACCTTCGGAAGCTTGTTGAGCAGGTCGTCGATGTCTTTTTTGAGAAGGTCCATGGGGATACCGATGCGCCTGAGGATCTGGGATGCCACCCCTTCATCGTCATCCACGAGCACCCGCAGCAGGTGTTCAGCGTCTATCTGCTGATGTCCCTTGCGCTCCGCGAGACGCTGCGCTTCCTGTATCGCCTCCTGGCTCTTTACCGTAAATTTATCCATGTTCATTTCTCTACTCCTCCTTCAGTGCCCTCTTGAGCCTCTCCCGGAAATCCCGCCTCAGCTCTCCTTCGAGGTTATTCATCATCTCTTCCATCTCCCGCTGCATCAGCTCCATCCGGTGGCGCATCCTCAGGATGATATCCACGCCTGCCTTATTGACGCCCATGTCCCGGGTAAGCTGCAGGATGAAGTTCAGCCGATCAACATCCTGCTCTGAATAGAGCCTCTGCTTCTTCGTGCGCCGCGGCGTAATCAGCCCCTCCCTCTCATAGAGCCTCAGGGTCTGCGGATGCACATGCAGCATCTCGGAAACGACGCTGATGAGATAAAGAGGCTGGTTCCTGTCCCTTTTATTCATGCCCCTTCACCATCCCTTTTCTCGGCGATTCCCGGTAGAGAGACTCGATCTCCTGGACCGCTCCCTTCGCCCTTTCGGGTATGTTCTTCGGCACCGCCACCCGTATGGTAACCACCTGATCTCCCCGTCTGCCTGTCTTCGCCGAGGGGAAACCCTTGCCCGAGAGCTTCAGTTTCTGGCCTCCCTGGGTCCCTGCGGGCAACGTCATCGCAGCGGCTCCATCGATGGTGGGCACCTCGATTCTCGCGCCGAAGGCCGCCTCTCCGAAGGTGACCGGGACATCCACCAGGATATTGTCGTTCTTTCTCTTGAAGAGGGGATGCTCCCTCACCGTTATCTCTATCTGAAGGTCGCCCGCCGGACCGCTGCCCTGGCCTGCTCCGCCCATGCCGCGGACGCGTATCCGCGAGCCGGTATCAGCGCCCGGGGGTATCTTCACCTTGATCGTCTCGGTATGGAGCATGCGCCCCCTTGCGCCGCAGGTCTTGCAGGCCTTTGTCACCTTCCTGCCCGTGCCGACGCAGGCTGCGCATGCCTGGGTCATCCTGAAGAAGCCCTTGGAAGAGGAGACCGTGCCGGTACCCTTGCACTTGTCGCACGGCTGAAGACTCTCGGCCCCGCTGCCGCCGCAGGTCTTGCAGGCAGCCTCCCGTGAAAAGGTGAGCGGCCTGGTTACGCCCGAGAAGGCCTCTTCCAGCGAGAGCTCGAGGCTCATAACGAGGTCTGGCCCCCTCAGGGCGACTGTTTCATGACCCTGCCCGGCGCCGCCGAAGAGGTCTGAAAAGATATCGCCGAACCCGCCGAAGTCGAACCGGTCTCCCGAGGTGTAGGTCCTGTAATCAAAACCAGGCCCGCCCTGTTCGAAAGGCGAGCGGCCGTACGTATCATACTCTGCCCTCTTCTTTTCGTCTCCAAGGACTTCATATGCCTCGTTCAGCTCCTTGAACTTCTGTTCAGCCGTCTTGTCGCCCGGGTTGAGGTCGGGATGATACTTGCGGGCAAGCTTCCTGTACGCCTTCTTAATATCGTCCTGGGACGTCTTCTTCTCAACGCCGAGTATCTCATAGTAGTCCTTCACCTGCGGTGCCATCAGCCCTCCTCCTGTATATTTTTTATCATAGTACCTTAGTCGATCCTTGTCAACTATCCTTCTATGATAGCAGACAAGCCTAATGGGAAGGGGGGGTAGCGGAAAAAGGGCATTCAGTCTGTTACGGGCACGAAAGGGGAAGGCGTATCCTCTATCCGACGAGGCTGGAGAATCTCTTCTTGAAGTCCCTGACCGACATCTTCCCTGCAGCGGCCAGGGCCTCGAGCTGTGCCGGGTTCTCGAAATCCTTTTTTTCAAGGCGGATCATATAGTTTCTGCCGACCTCGTACGTCTCGGCCGTGATGTCCACCAGCCTCGCCTTTATCCTGCCGGTGGAAGGATCTGTCATCTCCACAAAGGATACCGGCCTCATCCTCCCGCCATCAAAGGCGATCATGGCGCCCGTACCGCCCCCCAGCAGGAACCGCACTGCGCCATAACCGAGATCGCGGGCATATTCGGTATCGTAGGGGATAGGGGCAGCCGCCCTCAGCTCATACCCGATACTCTTGTACACGATCGTGGTCTTGATCCCCCGGCTTTCCAGGCTCTTCTGGACCGTATACTTGAAGATCTTGCCGAGCTCTATCTGGGAGAGCCTCATCCTGCCCGCCTCGTCGCGTTCGGTATGCTCTCCTGACTCAAGCTCTTCCTTATCGAGTTTGCCGGAGATGCCCTCCGCCAGGATCGCCACCCCGTGGTCCTTGCCCATGGACATCCGCTTGATGATCGCGCCTTCCAGGATGTCCGTAACCTTCCTGACAGAGAGTTTCTGCTCAGGGAACTCCTCCGGGATGAGCGTGAGAGGGGCGCCGGCGGCCTTGCCGATGCCGAGCGCGAGATGCCCGGCATTCCTGCCCATGGTCGAGATGAAATACCACCTCCCGGTCGTCTTGGCGTCCTCCATGATGTTGTTGACGATCTCGACACCCCAGTGGCGTGCGGTATGGTATCCGAAGGAGGACCTCCCGCCCGGGAGATACAGGTCGTTGTCGATCGTCTTGGGTACATGCACGACGGCTATCCTCCCGCGCGACTCCCGTTCCACCCAGCGGGCCATGAATGCGGTGCCGTCGCCCCCGATGGTAATAAGGTAGCGCACCCTGAGGTCCTTCAGGGTCTTCATCAGCACCTTGAACTTTTCCTGCGCGGAATCATCGATCGGGTCCCGGGATGTCCTCAGGATTGATCCGCCGGTGGTATGGATCCTCGAGACATCGTCAATGTGCAGGGGGGTGATGCTCTGCGCATCTCCGCTGAACAGGGTCTTGAATCCCCCGACAATGCCGAGCACCTCTTTGCCCTCGTTGATCGCCTCGATGGTCGCGGAGCTGATGACGCCGTTGATGCCGGGGGCCGGACCGCCCCCGACAACAATCGCAAGGACCTCTTTCTTCATAACTCCTTGAGCACTTCTGCGGGCAGTTCCTTCCCGACCACCACGGGCTTGACCGTACGGCTGACAATGGAGACGGTATCCTCCACCTTCAGCTTCTGGAAGAGCAGTCCGAATTTCTGCTCCAGCTCCGCCATGATCGGCCCCCGGATGTCAGCGCCCAGATCCCACCACTGCTTCTTGTTGGGACCAAACCCCTTCTTCCGTGTGCTGTACATGAACTGCTCCTCTGTCTGGTCAGCCTTGCGCTCCTTGGCATACTCGGTCCTGATGAACTGGTAGACCTCATCCCTGAATCCTGCGGGAAGGTGCCTGCTGTCGAAGATGATGTTCTGGAAGCCGGTCGCAAGGTGCACCTCGGAGGTGCCGGTTTCAGGGAACATATGGAAGGCGTCCTCAGGGAGTGTTGATGCCCCGTGCTGGACAGCGCCGGAGAGTCCGTACTCCTTCCGGGCGATCTCGGACAGCTGCCTGAGGGTATCGAAGTCGATCTTCACCTTTGCCAGGGAGCCGTCCGGCAGGACAACGCCGCCGTGGGAGGTGCCGGTCTGTACACTGAGTTTGCTGAGACCCTTGCCGGACTTGAATATCTCCCTGAATCCCCCGAGATAGGCGTGGAGTTCATCCGGCGTGCTGTTCTTCTTCCCGATCTCGCCGATCTCGCCGCCGACTGAGACCTCGACCCCTTTTGGCTGTATCTCCCTGATAAGTTTCGCCATCTCGGCGGCAGCCTCGAAGTTCGGCCTCTGCTGTTCCTTCAGGGTAGGCTTTTCAAGATCCACCAGGGTGGATGAATCGATGTCGATATTGTAGAATTCCGCTTCAACCGCCTCCTGGATCAGCCCCTTTACATACCCGGTCTCGGCAGCCGGATCAGACAGAAAATTCTTTCGCACGAGCTGGAAATGGTCTCCCTGGATAAAGACCGGGCCCCGGAAACCCTCCCGCACGGCAGCCGCGAGGACGACCGCCGAGTATTCGAGAGGACGCTGTTTGGTGTAGCCGATCTCTGAACGGGCGATCTCGAAGATAAAGGCCCCCACTTTCTGCTGGAGCGCCTTCCTGAAGACGGCGCGGCAGGAATCATAGGTCAGGCCGCGGATATTCATTGCAGGCACGGTAAAGCCCGGATAGCTCCTGCCCATCTCCTCATAGAGTCCCTGGATCGAGGCAGGCACAGCGCCGCAGGCCTTGGCGATCTCTTTCACCAGGAGCAGGAGCCCCTTCTTCCGGTCATCAGGGGAAAAGACCGCCTCATAGATGAGCCCGTCCATCATGGCGGCTGCCTTGCTGCTGTCTTTTACCGCTATGCCGTCCTTTGAGACGGAAATAACGTCTCTCAGCTTCTTGATGTCCATATATACAGTCCTCCTTTTGGTATATGCGTCGGGGGATGATGATGAGCCTGTAATGGGACTATTATACTCATTTTTGCGGGACAGTCTAACGAAAAAAAGGCAGGGGTGGGGGAAGGGAAAGAGAAGAAAACTACGGCCTCTTTCCCTTTTCCCCTTTTTCGGACGGAGACTCCGACTCCTTGATTCTCAGGTCCCTGACGAAATCAGGACAACGGATGTCGCGGCCGGAAACGGAGAATTTCTTCTGGCAGTTCTCCCTCCAGGCGCACACGATACAGATATCTTTTTTTATCTTCATCACTCACCTCCTGAAATAACGGCTTATCACCGCCTCCATGTTCCGGATGATACTGTCCTTCGCGTTTATTATATAGATTCTCCCCTTAATCTGAAAGAGTTCCTTTTCCATCCTGCTCACCTCAGGCCTTTCCCCGTGTCTTTTGGCCAGCTCCTCTTCGAACATCGGGACGATCTTGTCCTTCATTCTCAGTTCCGTATCCATGAGGAACACTGCCATCTCAGGCACCAGGTCGCTCACCCTTTCGAGGAAGGCGGCAATCTCCCTTGAGTAGATCTGCTTGGGCGGGGAGGACTTCACCTCAACATACAAAAGAGAGTTGTCGAGCCGGGCGATGACATCGTAGTCACCACCGATCTGCGGCCGTTTGAACTTCACCCCCCAGACCGACTCTGCGCCAAACTCCCGCCTGCACAGCTCCGCTATATACCATTCGAGCGTTTCCCCGAAACTCCTGACAGGGCGGACAAGCCGGTATCCCTCTTCCCTTTCCCGTGCAAGACCGGCCATCGTGATGAACCTCAGATATTCCGCGGTCACGTTCGGGGTGGCATAGCGGGCAACCTGCTGAAGGGTGAAGTGCTCCTGGTGCTTGATCACGTCGCGCAGAAAGAGGCGGAAGGAGTATCTGTGCATCTGCCGGTAATATTCATCCAGCAGCCTCCTGCCGGGGATGAGCAGGTCTTCTGCCGGCTCTTTCTTATATACGGTAAACCCCCTCCTCCTCAGGAGCATTTCGAGTGTTGGGGAACATCGGCTGAGGGCCTTTCTGAGGCGCCTCACCTCCTTCTTCAGGAATGCCAGCTCTTCAGAGGGCGTCCCGGAGGGGACACTCTTGCTTCCTTTCGCCGAAGGGGGACTGCTCGCGAGGATTGCAGAAGGTTCAGGGGGTCTTCTTGTCCGTGACAAACTTCATCGCCACCCTTCTGTGGCGCGGGCCGTCAAACTCGCAGAAAAAAATGGATTGCCAGGTGCCGAGAACGAGCCTGCCCTCGTCGATGAGCACGGTCTGGGAAATGCCGAGCATGGAGGCCTTGATATGGGCCGATGAATTGCCCTCGCGATGATGGTAGTCGCCTTCAAAGGGGATAAGACGGTTGAGGACAGACAGAATGTCCCTCTGGACGCTGGGGTCGGCACCCTCATTGATCGTGACGGCAGCCGTGGTATGGGGAACATAGAGGCAGCAGATTCCGCTCACAACACCCGCCTCCTTGATCACCTCCTGGATCTTTTCGGTGATATCAATAAATTCGGTCCGTGTCCTGCTCTTGACATTTATATACCGTACCACGGATCATCCTCCTCGCAATCAATCGCCTTTCCGGTCGAACACGCTGTCATAAAAACCCCTGTCAACGGCAAACCCTGTGCCTACAACGACCAGGTTGTCCGGCATGCCACTTTTCTGAATTTTTATTATATCTTTTTCGGTGGTAACAATCCAATCAGCCCCGGCCTTCCGGGCCCCTGTCGTTACCGCTGTCACATCTCCCGGTCCGTACTGATGATGGTCCCTGAAGGCCCTCATCCCTACCAGTATACCGCCTTCTGCGGCAAGTGTCTTTTTAAAGGATTCGGGGCTGCCCAGGCCGCAGAAGGCGTAGAGTCTCTTGCCTGAAAGCCAGCCCCCGGGCATCTCCTCTCCTGAGGGCCTCCTGCAAGAGGCAGGGGCATATCCCGCATGAAAGACAAGGGCTGAGGCGTTATACTGCCTGATCTCCTCCCCGAGCCGCCCGACCTCTTCCCCCCCCTTGCCCGCATCCATGACACCTGTCAGCACGATGATGTCAGCCCGTCGCATCGAGGTCAGCGGTTCGCGGAGTCTTCCCAGGGGCAGGAGCCTTCCGCCGCCAAAGGGATGGGCCGTGTTGATAAGGAGGATGTCCTCGTCGCGATACAGCCTCCAGTGCTGAAATCCGTCATCAAGGATAAAGATCACTGACGCAGGGTCCCAGCCGCAGGGAGTAAGATGCTCCAGGGTAAAGATACCGGATGTATAACGGTCGCCGCCCTTTACGATCGGAACCCCGGGGAGTTTCCCTGACATGAGAAAGGGTTCGTCACCCGCCTCTTCCACCGACAGGAGAGGACCCTCTCCCCGGGAAACAAACACAGGTCCCTGGGCTTTGCCCTTATATCCACGGGTGAGAATGACCGGTCTAAGCCCCCGTCTGCCGGCCTCCTCGGCGAGGGCTATCGCACAGGGCGTCTTCCCTGTCCCTCCTGTGGTGAGGTTGCCGACGCTGATGACCCTGCAGGGCAGGCGCTTTTGATTTCTCAGTGCATAGAACTTCTTTGCGGAGAGGCCGATGAAGTAGAGAAATTCCAGGAGATGCATGGGGTATATTACCAGAAGGCAGGGGTGTGCTCAAAGGCGAGGGCTTGAGGTTGGCTCAGGGGAGATGCCGGATTATATACTGGCTGGGGGTCCTTGTCCGAGGCTACCTATACAGCTTCGAGAACTTCTCCACGGTCATCCCGGCCTTCGCAATCTGGCTTCTGAGTAGGCCCTGTTTTATCGGCTTACCCTTGTGGACGGGGATCGAAAGGATATTCGGATTCCCTTCTCTAGTCAGATGCACATGGCTCCCTTTCTGCCTCTCGGCCGTCCAGCCAGCCCGCTCGAAAGCCTTGACGACCCTGTCGGGCTTCAGGTTGTGAAGACCGCTCATGAGGCCTTCTTGCCAAACCTCCCGCTCCCTGCAATCGCCAAGTGCCCAGCTACCGCATCTTTAATCATCTCAAGTGCCTCCTCGACGGTATCTCCCTGAGAGGCACATCCGGGCAGTGCCGGGCATTCGACCCAGAACCCGCCGTCCTCGATATCCGGGTGAAGGACCACAGCATACTTATTCCCTCTGACCACGACGTCGTATTTCTTCTCCGTCTGCAAGGAGACAATTTCGCCCTTTAGGTCTTCGAGTATCTCTCCCAGGGCGATTGAAAAGACGAGCTGCCCGCTTTTGAGAGTATCTATGATCTCCTTCTTGACCTTCGTGAGAACAAAGATGGATTCCCCATCCGTAAGGAATCGAAGTTCAGCAAGGGGCTTTTCAACCTCGGGCATGTTCTTTTTGAGATAACTGATCGCCTTTCTTATTTGCTGAAGACTGACCCCTTTATCCAGAAGGGTTTTCGCCACCTTCATCTGAACAAGGTCTCCGAAGGAATAGAGCCTTACCGATCCGTGGCCCGCTGCCTCACTAACGGAAGGCTTTATGAAATGGGTCCTGTCCCAGTAGTCGATCTGCCTGTTACTTAGTCCGGCAATCTTAGATAGGGTCTTTGTATTGAAATTCACCGGCTAACCTCCATGAGTATTATAACTACATTGATGTAATTATAATACTCAAGTAGATAATTGTTGTCAACGACGGCACAAGACATTTTGATTAAGGATATGCATTGAGCATGTCAGTTGAAGGCGGAGAAGGCTCAATGGGCAAAGAATATTGCATTTTCGGTGCGGCTTTCTCCCGCCAAACCGAAAGCTTCAGCGCATTTCAGCCATCATTCACTTTCTCAGAAAATCAGCAAAAGCCTCCCGGGAAAGCATTGAACCACTTCACCCTCCCGATCGTTTCGGCCTGAATCCCTTATCCGCCAGCGGTGTCAGCGCAGGCCCAGCAAATCGAATATATTCACGATCAGCTGCCCGCGGCCATCATGGATGTACAGGCCGAACTGTGCGATCAGAGAATATGCTGCGGCAAATTGGGCAAGGGCAAATCCGGCTATGGTGAATTGACTGACACTTACGAGACCGATTCCGCACTGCGAGAGCGTGAAGATGCCGCAGGCAAACTGGCCGATCGCGAAGATCCCTCTGGCAGGCACCGGGACCCTGTTGGCCCTGTATTTGAAAGAAATATGGAGCAGGGGAAGACCAAACATCGTTGCCTCGGATTTGTACTCAAATCCGTAGCCGTCCCATTTCTCGCGTGCCGGATACGGCGCCCCGCACCCGGGACAGGCCTGCGCCTGCTCCGAGACTTCATGGCGACATTCACGACAAGGTTTCATATCCCTCCTGCCTTGCACACATCGAGATCCAGGGGCCATGCCCGTCGGCCCGTGTATATCGTGGTTTTATATATTTCTATCACTACGAAGAGGGTTTAATCAAGAGTAAAATGCGAAAGGGTAAAGGCTTGAACGGGCTATCCACCTGATCGCTTTGGTCGGTAGCCCATATCAGTCAGCACATGCATGATAGCGTCGCGGTGGTCACCCTGGATCTCGAAGCCGGAATCCCTGATCGTGCCGCCTGTGCCGAACCTTGTTTTAAGCTGAGCAAGAAGCGACTCCCTCTCCTGCTGTTTCATCCGGAGTCCTTCCACCACAGTGACTGTTTTTCCCCCTCGCCCTTTCCTGTCCAGCCGGACCGCCACCCTCTGCCGGCCGGAAGGCTCAGCAGACCCGCCCTCCTTCTGGGGCGGCTTCCCCTTTTGGGGCATGGCCTGCCCTGTGGAATATACCAGCTTTGAATTCAGCTCACTCATGCCCTTTCTCATGGCCGGAGGAATTCCCTGATGATCTCCATCGCCCGGTCAACCGCGCCTGAGTTCCTGAGATAGAGCTCCTTCGCCTTTTCCCCTGCTGTCTGCGCCTTTTCAGGGGAGACGAGGAGCTCCCGTATCTTCTTGGCAAGACCCGATTCCTCAACCTCGAAGGCCGCGGCCTCGGCATAGAAATCCCTTATGAACGGGAAGTTCTCCATGTGCGGCCCGCAGATGATCGCCTTGCCCCAGTACGCCGGTTCGAGGGGGTTCTGGCCCCCGGTCCCCCTGAAGCTCTTGCCGATAATCGCGATATCCGCGACGCCGTAGACAACCGTCAGCTCGCCGATGGTGTCGAGCAGGACGATGCCGTTTTCCCCGTGATCTTCCGTCCCTCGCAGGGAAGAGCGCTTTACGTACGGCACCCGGTTCGCTGCAAGCATACCCTCCACATCCTTGAACCGTTCCGGATGGCGCGGGGCAAGGATGAGCGTAAGGGAAGGGAACTTGGCGAGGTTCTCCTTCCACGCAGAGACGATCATCTCTTCCTCGCCGTCGAAGGTGCTGCCCGCGACAATCACCGGGCCTTTAAGCCCCCGGGCCCATGCAGGGGCGCTGCCGGGCATGTCCATATCGAACTTAAAGTTCCCCAGCACCTTCACCTTCGCCTTGTCTGCCCCCATCGCCAGAAGCCTCTCTGCATCTATATCTCCCTGCATGCCGAAGACAGATACATTCCGGAGCACCTCTTTCATGAAGAAGGATATGCGCCTGTAGCCCTGGCCTGATTTTCCGGATATCCTTCCGTTTAAGAGGAGGATCGGGATTCCCCGCAGCGCGCAGGCCCTGAAGAGATTCGGCCAGAGCTCGGTCTCGATGATGATCATCATGCAGGGATCCGTCCTGGCCAGCCAGCGCCTGAGGATGAACAGGAGATCAAAGGGGAGATAAACGACCTGCGTGCCTGAAGGCGCCTTTTCCCTGGCAATCTTCTGCCCTGTATCGGTTATGGTCGAAAGGATGATCCGCCTCTCCGGATATGCTGCACGGATCTTCTTCAGGAGGAGTATCGAGGCCGACACCTCGCCAACGGATACCGCATGCACCCAGATAGGCCTGTCGCCTGCCGGAGAATATTCGATACGTCCCATTTTTTCCCTGAGCCATCTGCCCCTGAGTTCTGACGACCTCTTGAGATACTGGGGCACGAAGAGAAAAGCGAGGACTATCGCATACAGAACGCTATAGATCAGAAGCATGTCCGCAGCATGGGTCTATGGCCAGATTGCGGGGCTGGATCTCTATCGCAGGGGGACAGATCGGCCTGACCCCCGAGACGGGCCGCACCTACTTCCACCCCCCCATCTCGATCACGATCTCAGACACCCGCGCCGAGGCATTCCTGCCCTCAAACATCCGTCTGACCTCCTCAAAGGACCTCAGCATCGCATCCCGATATCCCGTATCAGACATGATTCGGCTGAGTTCCTGCATGATGTTGCCCGGCGTCGCATCTCCCTGAATAAATTCTCTCACAACCCCCCTGTGGGAGAGTATATTCACCAGGGAGATATATTTGACCTTTACGATAAGCCGCGCAAGCCAGTAGGTCAGGGGGAACAGCTTGTATATCACGACCATCGGTACGCCGAGGAGCGCTGCCTGCAAAGAGGCGGTGCCGGATGCGATCACCGCGAGGTCCGAGACAGCAAGCACCCGGAGCGATTCCCCCTGGGAGATCACTGCCCCTTCGGCCCTGAACTGCCTGACCATCTCATCATGCCTGCCGAGGTCTGTATTGGGGGCAAAGGGCATGCAGAACTGACAGGGGGGAAACGCCTTCTTGCCCTCCCGGAGAACTTCGAGGAGCAGCGGCAGGAGCCTCTGCAGTTCATGGGGCCTGCTGCCCGGAAGAAGCGCAACCACCGGCATATCCTCCTGAAGGCCAAGCTCCCCTTTCAGCCTTGTCCTGTCCCGGCCCGACTGCCGTATCTCATCCATCACCGGATGGCCGACAAACTCGGTCCGGAGCCCTGCCCCCTGGTAGATCCCTTCCTCAAAGGGAAGGATGACCGCCATCCTGTCGACGAGCCGCGCTATCTTGTGCACGCGTCTTTTGCGCCACGCCCACACCTGCGGGCTGACGTAATAAAGGATCCTGACCTGCCGCTTCCTCGCCTCTGCGGCGAGCCTGAGGTTGAAATCAGGATAGTCGATGAGGACGAGCACGGAAGGCTTCTGGATCACCAGGGCAGCCACCGCCCTCCTGAAGGTCTCCTTCAGGGAAGAGAGGGATGAAACGAGTTCAGCGACACCGAAGGCGCTCGAAAACCCCGAGATGAGCTCGACACCCGCCTCCTTCATCAGTTCTCCGCCGATGCCGATAATCCTGATGCCGGGGAGCCTCTCCTTCAGGGAGGCAGCCAGGAGCGAGCCGTAGAGTTCGCCCGAGGTCTCGCCCGTGACGATCATGACCGTATCAGCCATTATTGACGAGATCAGCTATGCGGCGAATGGCGTCTTCCTCCAGCTCAGGGTACATCGGAAGGGAGAGGACCTGCTGCGCAGCCTCTTCAGCCGCCGGGAAATCGCCTTTGGTGCAGCCGAGGCAGCTCACCGCCTCCTGCAGGTGAAGCGGGATCGGATAGTAGACAACGGACGAGACGCCGTTTTCCTTCAACCTCTTTTGTATCTCATCGCGCCTGGCCGAACGGACGGTGTACTGGTGGTAGACGTGCGTATATCCCGCCCGTTCAACAGGGTGCGTGACCGCGTCGGTGAGAAGCCTGTTGTACAGGGATGCGTTGCGGCGCCTTCGGCCGTTATAGTCGTCGATCCGCTTCATCTTCACCAGGAGGACAGCGGCCTGGAGCTCATCGAGCCTGCTGTTGAAGCCGACGGACTCATGACGGTAGGCCCCCTGGGAGCCGTGGTTCCTGAGCATCTTTATCCTGAAGGCGACCGAAGGGTCATTCAGGAGGACCATCCCGGCGTCGCCGAAGGCGCCGAGGTTCTTGGAGGGATAAAAGCTGAAGCACCCGGCATCCCCGAAGGCGCCGGTCCTCTTTCCCCCTATTGCGGCGCCGAAGGACTGGGCGCAATCCTCGATCACCCTGAGGTCGTGTTTCCGGGCTATCGCAAGGATCTTCTCCATGTCAGCGGGATGGCCGAAGATGTGAACCGGAAGGATCGCCTTTGTCCGCTCGGTGATCTTCTCCTCGATCTTCGCCGGATCGATATTCATCGTGTCAGGACAGACATCCACAAAGACAGGCACTGCCCCGGTATACATAATCGCCTCTGCGGTGGCGAAAAAGGTGAAGGGAGTGGTGATAACCTCGTCGCCTTCCCCGATACCGAGCGCCTCTACCGCCAGGTGAAGGGCGTCCGTGCCCGAGGCGACGCCGATCGCCTCGGAGACCCCGTGGTAACGCGCCACCTGTCTTTCGAGCTCCTGCACCTTCGGGCCGAGTATATACTGGGAGCTTTCGAGCACCTCGGTGATTGTGTGAAAAAGCTCGTCCTTTATATCATTAAACTGCTTCTTGAGGTCCACCATCGGAATCATTGTCAGCTGTCTCCGTCCAAAGTATTTTGTTCTGTTACACCCTGCTGCTGTTGAGCAGTGCCGATATCCTGAGGGCAACGTCGAGCGCGTCCATCGCCTCGGCCCCCGAGACCTTCGGCCTTCGGCGTTCCCTGACGCACCGGACAAAGTCCGACAGCTCCTCCTTGAGGGGCTCCCTGCTCTCGGGCTTGATGAGGTCGAAGGCTATCTCCGTTCCGGTCTTGAAATATCTCTTGACCTCCTGGTTCTGATAGTCTATGGATATAAAGGAGTCCTTCTGAAAGACCTTCAACTCCCGCTTCTTTTCAGGGGCAAGCCTGCTCGCCGTAATCAGTGCCCTGCAGCCGTTTTCAAACTCGAGCCATGCCTTGGCAACATCGATCTTCTCGGTGATCACGCATGCGCCGACTGCCCGGATGTCCATGAGACGTGACCTGACCAGTCCGATCACGATGTCGATGTCATGGATCATGAGATCGAGGGTGACGTCCACGTCAATGCCCCTGCCCAGGAAGGGCGAGAGCCTCTCAGACTCGATAAACCACGGCTGTTCGATCATGTCCGCAGCAGCGACGATGCCCGGATTGTACCGCTCCAGATGCCCCACCTGGAGGATAAGGCCCTTGCGGTCGGCCGTGTCGACGATTTCCTTCGCCTCTGCGAGGTTTTCGGTTATCGGCTTCTCTATGAGGATGTCCTTACCTGCTGCAAGACAATCCATCGCAACGCGGTAGTGCGTGGTTGTGGGGGTGACGATACTCACCGCGTCGCAGAGCGGAAGGAGGTCGGCGTACCGCTCAAAGGCCCTGCAGTGGTACATCCCTGCCATCTCATCCGCCCGGGCAGCATCGCCGTCCGCAACGGCGACGAGGTCCGCGTCGTCAAGCCCTGCATAGATCCTGGCATGATGCCGGCCAAGATAGCCGACTCCGATCACACCCACCCGTAACGCCACGCTATTCTCCTTCCGAAAATCAGATGATATTTTGCACTATCCGGAGTTTTTTCGGCAAGGAAATTGGCTGGTTACAGGACGTTCCACTGCTGGGGCAGGAAGAGCCGCTCATAGGTCATGAGGGCGAACCGGTCGGTCATGCCGGCGATAAAGTCGCAGACCATACGGTTCTTGTTCATCCTCTTCTCAGCGGGAATGTCCTCGAATAGCTCTTCCACGTGCTCGAGGTAATAGTCGTACAGGTCCCGGAGTATCTTCTGCGCCTTCCTGAATTCCTTTATAATCAGGGGGCTTTCATAAACGCGGACGTACAGGAAATCCCTGAGGCCCGAGGCAGCCTCGCTCACCTCATCGCTCATCCGCAGGTCTTCCAGCCCTGTTGCCCCTGACTGGTAGATGAAGTCCTTCACCATGACATCGATCCTCCGGGCATGGGTATCACCCAGCACCTTGAGAATCTTCTTCGGGATATCAGCCTCCCGCAGCACCTCAGCGCGGAGCGCGTCATCAAGGTCATGGTTGACATAGGCGATCAGGTCGGACACCCGCACCACCTGACCCTCCAGGGTCTCCGCACGCTCTGTCTTTTTGTCGGGGATGATCAGGCCCTTGCCCTTTGAGTGCTTGACGATGCCGTTTCTTACCTCATGGGTCAGGTTCAGCCCCTGCCCGTCGCGTTCCAGAAAATCCACCACCCTGAGGCTCTGGATGTAGTGGTCGAACCCCCCGGGATGGATCTCGCGGAGCACCATCTCTCCGGCATGGCCGAATGGTGTATGGCCAAGGTCGTGGCCGAGGCTGATCGCCTCGGTAAGGTCTTCGTTGAGGCGCAGGGCCCGTGCTATGGTGCGCGCAATCTGCGAGACCTCAAGGACATGGGTAAGCCGGGTGCGGTAGTGGTCTCCCCGGGGGGCCAGAAATACCTGCGTCTTATGTTTCAGCCTCCTGAACGCCTTTGAATGGATGATCCTGTCCCTGTCCCGCTGGAAGGCGGTTCGTATGTCCCCTTCCTTTTCCTTCACCGCGCGGCCTTTGCTGGCGGAACTCAGACATGCCCGGGGATGGAGGAACCTCCGCTCGAACTCCTCTGTCTGCTCCCGTATGTTCATGGGTCATATTGTAACCCAATCCGGCGTTTTCCGCACCGGGCTTCCCGTTTGCCCTTGCAGCCGACAGTTGCTACAATGGCTTGTATGATCATCGTTGAGGAATTCAGGGGCACACCGGTCGCTGACAGGCGCGTCGAGATCGTGGAACGAAAGGGCGTGGGCCATCCCGATTATATTTGCGATGCGGTCATGGAAAGCATCTCCCTTGCCCTGAGCAGGGAATACCGAAAGGCCTGCGGAGCTGTCCTTCACCACAACATCGACAAGGGACTGCTGGCAGCCGGACGGGCGGAGATATCCTTTGGAGGCGGGAGGATGATAAGGCCGATGGAGCTGATCATCGGCGACAGGGCCACCGCCGCCGTTGCCGGGAAGAAAATACCGGTACAGGAGATCGCTGCCAACGCAGCCAGGGATTGGTTCAGGAACAATCTGCGTTTCGTCGATCCGGATAAACACGTCCGCTGCAGGTCAGTGCTGGCCCCCGGATCTGAAGAGCTTTCCGATATCTTCTCCCGGCCTGGCCGGCTCCGGGGCGCAAACGACACCTCGGCGCTCATCGGCTACTATCCCCTCTCGCCTGTGGAGACAACGGTGCTGGAACTTGAGAGACACCTGAATTCGGGGCGTTTCAAGAAACGCTTCCCTGAAACAGGCGAAGACATCAAGGTGATGGGATTAAGGACAGGCACCAGCATCGACCTGACTGTCGCCATGCCGCTGCTATCCGCCTGCATACGCTCGGAGACGGAGTACTTCAGGAGAAAGGAGCTGATCAGCAGGGCGATCGGCCGGTATCTGCGGCAACACGATCATTTCAGCCGGGTCTCCGTCAACCTCAACACCCTTGATGAGCCGGGCAGGGGGCTCGGCGGCATCTACCTGAGCCTCCTCGGGACATCCGCTGACGGGGCTGACTCCGGACAGGTCGGGAGGGGCAACCGGGTCAACGGCCTCATTTCCGTGAACAGGCCGATGGGGACCGAGGCTGCTGCGGGGAAGAACCCGGTGAGTCATGTCGGAAAGATATATAATGTCCTGGCGCACAAGACGGCAGAGAAGATCTACCGGAATGTAGACGGGATACGCGAGGTGTATGTCCTGCTCCTCAGCAGGATCGGGGCGCCGATCGACAGCCCGGCGATGGCGTCTGCACAGCTGCTTCTTGAGAAAGGGCGCCGGATCAGGGATATTTCAGAACCCGTGCAGATGATCATCGAGGCCGAATTGGCCGGCATCGGCGGCTTCTGCGAACGCCTTGCCTCAGGCGCCTTCCCTGTCTGCTAGCCTCTCCCCCGGCAGTCGGCCGGACCGGTTATGACTGACTCAGGAGCCTGATCGTCTTTTTGTCGTCAGCCGTCTTGATGACACAGGTCGCGGTCTTGCCGGAGCTGGTCGTCGAGTAAAAATAATAGATCATGATACCCGCGTCGGCGATGACCTTCGAAATCCTCTTCAGCGCGCCCACCTTGTTGGCCATCTCGACCATAATGACAGAAGATTCGTGGATATCATCGGCGCCGATCTTCTCGAGAGCCCTTTCCGCCTTCACGAGATCATCTACGATCAGGGTGAAGGTTGCCTTGCGGCGCAAACCGCTGGCAGAGTAGCCGGTACCGGCGAGTATGTTGACGTTCGCAGCCGCAAGGGCGGAGGCAACCTTGGCGGTCAGTCCCACGGCATCACAGAAGCTTGCAGTAATCTCTTTTGCCGTCTTGGCCGTAAATGCGGGAGCAGCGATCTTTGCTGCCGTGACCTTCTTCTTCGTCCTGACGGTGGTCGTCTTCTTCGCCTTTGGGGTAGCCTTCCTCGCTGCCGTAGCCATGTCTTTTCATCTCCTTTGCTCCCTGTGATGCGCGCCACCCAAGGATGGCTCAAAAAGCTGCTTTACTGTACACCATCGGGCGGTTCAAGGACAAGGCCTTCCCTTCCCTGCCGTGGCCTGACCGTGACCACGCCGCCATGTGCTGCAGGATGTCCTGTCGGTGTCAGGGGAGCCGTGCCCGCAGAAATTCCCCGAGCTTGATGTCAACCACGATGATATGGCTGCGTATCCAGTCCACCACGACCTGGTTTGTCGTAACAGACAGGTCATAGGAGGCCCCTTTCACGCGGGGTGCTGCTGCGAGGGCCTTCAGATCAGCCAGGGAGGTGAGGAAGATGGCATGCTGCTGCTTGTGGGCAGCATAGCCGGGATACCCGTAGAGGGCCATATACCCTTCTTCGTGAGCAAAATGGGTGACGGAATACTCCTCAAGAAAGGAGATGACCTCATCGATCGTGTCCTTACAGGAAGCCTTCCTGATCGCATCCACGAGACTGCCGATGCGCCGGAAGAGCTCCTTGTGCTGTTCGTCGATCTCGTTTACGCCTACCGAGAGGTCACGGGTCCATTCCATAGCCGGGCGCTATTTCTTTATCTGGGAAAGTCCCCTCTTCGCCTTCTCATTGCCGGAGTCGATCTTGAGCGCCTTCTCAAAATTAGACTGGGCCCGCCCCTGACTCCCTGCCTTGAGATAGATAAGGCCGAGGTTGGCATAATGATCAGCGTTAAAGGGCTCTATCTTTACGGCGGAAAGCAATGCCTCTTCAGCATCCTTGAGCCTTCCCGGTATCTTCGAGAAGGCGAGGGAAAGGTGGCTCCAGTAGCCCGGATGCCGGGGCATAATCTTGACCGCCCACTTGAAATTCTCCACGGCCCCCCAGAAGTTGCCCTTCTTGAATTCTTCTATCCCCTTGCGGAACTGATCCTCTGCCTTCGCCGCCTCATCCGTCTCGTCAGCCTTCCGGGCGGCCGCCGGGGATGGAGCCGCATCAGCCGCGGAACCGTCCTTCACCGCATTGTACGCCTTGGTGATCGCATCGAAGATGGCCGTCAGTTTTGTCTTGACGGAATCGTCCGCGATCGCGTAATTCCGGTCAGGGTGAAACTCCTTGGCAAGACGGTAGTAGTTTTTCTTGGCCGTGTCGCCGTCAGTCCCCTTGCTGATCTCGAGCAGCTCATAGGGGCTTAGTTCTCCGAGCCGCGGGAAGATTTCGTCCACCCGCCTCATCAGGGCCTCCTCCTCTTCGGAATGGGGCTGCAGTATCTCCTTGAGCGGAGGGGGAACTTCCTGCTGCGCAGCTGCCTTATGGGCCGCCGCTACTGATCCAGGCGCTATCTGCTCGATCATGCCGGTCGCCCAGAGAACATAGAGGATCTTCAGCGCCTCGAAGGAAGTCATCCATGAATTTTCCATCAACTCCTTGACCGTCCGTTTCCCGTCGATGAGGGAAAGGATCTTCCTGTCCTGCACGCTCAGTTCAATCCCCTGAAACAGGTTGAGGGGATCAGCGCTCAGCCTCATCACGCGGCCGGTATCCGGCATCTCGGCCCTTATCCTCGTCCAGTTCTCTATCTTCTTGACGCCGTCGTAAATGAGATTGGCCATACTCATCTTAAGGATGATGACCTCCTGCGTCGGCAATTCACCCTCGTCGAAAGCATAGGTCCCTTCCTCCGGAAGGAACATGCTGTGGATAATCTCCTTGACCTGGTACTTGACGCCCCAGAAGAGGTCCTTGGGGGTCAGGTATCCCAGCTCGACGAGGATCGCCCCCTGCCGCTTCTTGGTGGACTTCAGCAGCTCGACGGACCGGTCGTACTGCTCGACGGTTATCTTGTCAGCCTTGAGGAGCATTTCTCCCAGCCGGTCGTCAGGATAGGTGGAGGAGGCGAATATGGCATCGCCGTCTCTCATATAGATGTTCTTGGTGAAAGTCGGGGTCGTCAGGGAGAAGGTCCCTGTCTTCCGGTTCCTGTTAAGGGCAACAAGGATCTTCACCAGGCTGACGTCGCGGATATTACCTGTCAGGGGAATTTCCATCATTCTTTTCTCCTGATGATCGTTCGGCTGAAGAGAGTTCTTCGCGCAGTGTCGTCTGGTCGGTCTTCAGAGACTGCAATTCCATGGATATGGATTTCAGTTCTTCGGCCTGCCTGTCTATGGTGGTGCGCAACACCACAATATAATACGCTTCAAACAGGACAACCGCAAGGAGCAGGAGGACCCCAAGGACCTGGGCAGCATGCGTCCCGAGCAACCTCCTGACTCCGCTGTCGCCCTTCTGCGCGGCCTCTGCGCCCTCCGGTCTCATGTGTACCGTCGGACCCTGAAGCGGCGGACCTCCACCTCTTCGCCCGGAGCAATACCCGCCTTCATCTTCGTAATCCTGATCTGGTCCGCGACCGTATCGACCCCTTCGAGGTCCGGCAGGAGGAGCCCCCGCCTGCTGCCGCAGGATACGATGACACCGAATTCCTTCGGGTCAAGCCCGCGCAGGTCATCCACCTTCTCCGGGGCGGTGAGGATGTCCACCGAGTATGCCAGCTCAGACAGCTCTTCCTCGGCCACCGGGAGGAACCGGGGGTCCTGGGAAGCAGCAGCGACCGCGTTCCTGATAATCTCCATGCCGACGTTCTCACAGCAGGGCTGGTAAGTGCCGATGCATCCCCTCAGCTCCCCCCGTTTTTTGATACAGATGAAGACGCCCAGCCGCTCCTTCATCTCGGGCGTCAGATCGTGCGGCAGCTGCAGCACCTTCCGGCGGCGCACATATTCCTCCACGCTCCGTCTGGCAAGCTCCACCAGCGCGTGCATCTACTTCTCCCGGGAGAGGGAATAGTCGGCGATGGTAATGAGAGCCTCCTTTGCCGGCGAATCAGGGAAAGCCGCCAGTTCCGTCTTCGCCTCGTCGACCAGGCCGCGGGCCCTTTCGAACGATGCGTCGATGGCGCGGTACTTGGCGAGCAGGTCAAGGACCCTGCCGAGGTTCTGCTGGTTGATGCCCGAGGTGATGATCTGCTTGATCTCGACCGCCTCATCGCCCGCTGCCGTCTTGAGCAGGTGGAGCAGGGGGAGGGTGATCTTTCCCTCTTCCAGATCCTTGCATATCTTCTTGCCGAGATCCTTCTCCGCAGCCATATAGTCGAGGATGTCGTCAGCCATCTGGAAGACCATGCCGGTCTTCATTCCGAAAACGCCCAGCGCCAGCTCCTGCCGATCGGGAAGTCCGCCGAGGATCCCTCCGATCCTGCATGCCGCGGAGATCAACCCTCCTGTCTTGGCGGAGATGATCTCCAGGTATTCGGCCTCGGTGATGTCCGGGTCGCCGATCCTGTTGAGCTGGAGAATCTCGCCCTCGGTCATCCGCGTCGTCGCTCCGGAGAGGACCTCCATAATCTTCTGGTTCTTTTGCATGACAGCGGTCCTGAGGGCGTTTGAATAGAGAAAGTCGCCCACCAGGACGACGATCTGGTTCCCCCATACCGAATTTGCCGTCGGCTTGCCCCGCCGCATGCCTGCCATGTCCACAACGTCGTCGTGCAGCAGGGAGGCGGTATGGATGGACTCGATGATGGCGGCGATCTCGATATGCGCCTCACCTGTGTAGCCGGCAACGTCCGCGCAGATCAGGTGAAATAGCGGCCTGAGACGCTTACCCCCCGAGGAGGTGATGTAACTGCCGATGAGCGGGATCGCGGGGATCCTGTTTTCGAAAAGACCCCTGATCTTCGCCTCGACGAGCCCCAGCCGTCCCTCATAGAGTTCGAACACATCCTGGAGAAGCATCTTCTGATGGGGGGGGATGGAATGGGGTGACGTCACGCCAGCCTCGATTTCCCGGTCATAGCCGTATCCGGAGCGCGTCGATATTGACACCCGGCTCTGAAAGCCTTTTCAGGTCATCAGGCCTGAAGGCCCCCTTCTCGGTAATGATCGCTGTCACATAGCGGGCAGGAGTGACGTCGAAGGCGAGGTTGCGCACCTTCACGCCCTCAGGGGCGATCCTGCAGGTGCCGAATACGTGCGTCACCTCCTCCGCAGGTCTCTCCTCGATCGGGATCTGGTCCCCGGTAGGTATCGAAAAATCGATGCTGCTCATCGGGGCGGCAACGTAGAAGGGGATGCCGTGCTCCCTGCAGAGCACCGCAACGGTATACGTCCCGATCTTGTTGGCGACGTCTCCGTTGAGCACCGTCCGGTCCGTCCCCACGATGGCGAGATTGATCTCCCCGCGCTTCATGAGGGCACCGGCGGTATTGTCCGTGATAAGGGTAACGGGGATACCCTCCTGCATCAGTTCCCACGCCGTCAGTCGCGCTCCCTGCAGGACGGGCCTGGTCTCATCCGCAATGACGCTGAAGCGCCTGCCCTGTTCCCGCGCTACCAGCATCGGGGCGGTAGCGGTCCCGTACCCACCGGTGGCAAGGGAGCCGGCATTGCAGTGCGTAAGGACGGTGTCTCCATCCCGGATAAACTGCGCCCCCCACTCGCCGATAGCCCTGTTAATCCTGATGTCCTCATCAAGGACACGTTGTCCTTCCTCCACCAGCATCTGCTTCAGCCGGGGGACGCCCTCTTCCCGATGCTGCGCAAGGAAGCGCCTGACCCTGTCCACCGCCCACCGGATATTCACCGCGGTCGGCCGGGTGGCGAGAAGGGCCGCGTAGACCGGCTCGATCTTTTTCGTGAACTCGTCGTAACCGGCCGCCGCTATATCCTGGGCGGCGAGTGCGATCCCCATGGCGGTAGCAATGCCGATGGCGGGAGCGCCCCGTATCCAGAGTTTCTGTATCCCTTCGGCGACCTTCAGGTAATCGCTGCAATCTATGTAAGCGACATCAACAGGCAGGCGCGACTGGTCGAGCATCCTGACCTTGCCGTCAACCCATTCTATTGTCCTGACCATTATTCCTCCGGAGTGTTCTTACTGCTTGCATATTATACCCTACAGAAACATGCTTACCACAAACGTTCCCGTCATGGCAATCATAACGCCAACCGTCGCCCATGCGATCCAGTTGAAGGATCGGGAGTTTGTGTAATCTTCCATAAGTTCTCTTTTATTGATCAACAAAAGCATGAAGATAAGCACGAAAGGCAGCATCATGCCGTTTATCACCTGCGATATCCACATGATCGGAATAAGCGGCGCGTTGGGAAAAAGGACGATCAGGGCCCCGATGGCAATGAGAATCGTATAGAGCCACATGAATTGCGGAGCGTCCTTGAACGTCTTGTTCACGCCCGCCTCCCAGCCCATTCCCTCGCAAATATAGTAGGCGGTGGCAAGGGGCAGGATTGAAGCGGAAAAGAGAGAAGCATTGGCCAATCCGACGGCGAAGAGGACAGATGCATATTTCCCGGCGATGGGCGCAAGGGAAATGGCCGCGTCCCTGGCACTTTCGATCTTTATCCCCGCCGCAAAGAGCGTGGCACCGCAGGCCACGATGATGAAGAGTGCAATGATATCCGTCATGAAACAGCCGAAGATAACGTCGAGACGGGAGGCCCAGTAGTCTTCCTTCCGTATCC
Source organism: Nitrospirota bacterium (assembly GCA_021825365.1). Classification (GTDB taxonomy): domain Bacteria; phylum Nitrospirota; class Thermodesulfovibrionia; order Thermodesulfovibrionales; family UBA6898; genus JAKAGF01. The sequence goes on from JAKAHR010000002.1 coordinate 67,039, forward strand.
CCTTTTCGACCACCGCCGACTGCAGATAAAATTGCATCCACGGCGCGATCGTAGTACCCACCACCCCGATCAGCGTGACGATGTAGACAGATGTAAATTGAAAGGAGGGGCGTATCGTCTGGAGGGCCACCTCCCCCCAGTCAGGCTTCGCCATAAAGGCGGCGGGAATGTACACCAGGTATACGAGGCAAAAGGCCAAAAAGACTTTTTCCACCACCCGATAGGAGCCTTTGACGACAAGCAGCCAGACCATGACGGCCCCGATGGGAACTGATATGTATTTATTCACCCCGAAAAGTTCATTGCTGGCGGCCCACCCGGCAAATTCGGCGGCCGTATTCCCCAGGTCCGTGATAAACAGAAAGATCATGAGCCAGAAAGTTATTTTCACCCCATAGTTCTCCCGTATCAGTTCCGCAAGCCCCTTCCCGGTGACCGCGCCCATCCTGGCGGACATCTCCTGCACGACGATGAGGGCTATAGTGATAGGGATAAGAGACCACAGCAGGGAATAGCCGAAGTGCGCACCAGCGATCGAATAGGTTGCAATCCCGCCGGCATCGTTGTCCACATTTGCAGTGATGATGCCGGGACCGATTATGGAGAGAAGGAAAACAAACCTCCGCCAGCGGGTCATCCCTTTCTCCGCTTTCTTCGGGAAGCCGTGGGAAGCAGGACATCGATGATGTCGTCCACCGTGATAATGCCGTGCATGGCGCCCTTGTCGTCGACCACGGGGAGTGCCAGGAGGTTGTATTTTGAGATCATCTCCGCTGCATCCATCTCATCTTCTTCGGGAGAGACGGTCTTGAGGTTCGTTTCCATAATGTCAGCCAGGAGGCAGTCATGTTCGGCAAGGAGCAACTCGCGCAGCGACGCCACGCCGATGAGTCTCTCGTCTTTGTCCACAACGTAGATGTAGTAGGTGTTTTCGACCTCCTTTGCCTCCGCCTTGAACTTCTCGAAGGCCTCCTGGACGGTCATCTGCGCCGGGTAGGCTATGTATTCGTTCGTCATAAGGCCGCCAGCGGTATCCTCCTCATGCCCAAGGAGTTCCTGGATGTCCTCCGCCTCTTCCTTTTCGATATGCTCCAGTATCTCCTTCGCCTTTTCTGTCGGAAGATCGCTCAGCACGTCGGCCGCATCGTCCGGGGGCATCTCTTCGATAATATCCGCCGCCTTCTCCGCCTCCATGGCGTTGATGATCTCCGCCTGCATCTCCGGCTTGAGTTCGGACAAGGCCTCGGCTGCGGTCTCGATATCAAGGTCCTTGAAGAGATGGGTGCCCTCCTCCCTCGATACCTGGCTGATGATGTCTGCGATATCGGCGGGGTGCAGATCAGAGAGCATCTGTCGGGGTACGGTCAGGGTTATCGCCTGCAGCTTCGGCCGCAGCGGCTGGATATAATTCCAGCTGATGAGGTTAAACGGCAGCTGCGCCTTAATCAGGCTGAAAAACTCCTCGCTGCCCCGCTCGATGCCGAGCCTCCTGAGGATCCCCCGCATTCCCACGTCAACGGCGATGAGCACCGCCCTGCCGTGGTAGCCCTCGAGTTTTACGTCATTCACGCGCACCACCTTGGCGCCGTTTGCGTCAACGATCTGCTTGTCGAGGATATCCCTGACGATGAGAAGGTCTCCCTCCGTGAACTCATAGATCGAGAGGCTGTCGCCGTATACCCGGGAGGAGATGATCTTCTTGTTGAAGATGTTGAGGTCCTGCCACGGCACCAAGTAGTCTTTTTTCTTCTTTTCGACGATCAGGGCCGCGACGAGCGGCAGGGGGTCGCCCTTTACGATGACCAGGTCGCGCACCCTGCCCAACTCCTCTCCCTTGGGGTCGAGGACCGGCTTTTTTATGATCTCGCTCGAAAAGACCTCTCCGAAAAACGACATAGTGCTCCCTGGATTTGCGATTGGGAAATGGCTGCTTCCGCATAAAGTATAGCCTCTGATGGCTTTTTTCAGCAACCGTTTTATTCCGCTGTCAGTGGACTGATGACAACCTCTGACGCGGGTCCCCGTCCTCCACTGGAATTAGCCGGAAACCGCGTGCTACAATAGCCCCATATTTTCCCCCCAGGATGAGAAACAATGGCTGAAGTAATACCGTTTAGAGGAGTTTTGTACAATGTGCCGCGCATCTCCCGGTCCTCCGGCGAGGACCTGCTCGCGCCCCCCTATGACATCATCACGCCTGACTGCCAGGAGGAGTTGTACCGGAAGAGTCCGTACAATATCGTGCGCATCGACTTCGGCAGGCAGCTCCCCGGCGACGACGCGGCAGCCAACCGGTATTCCCGCGCAAAGGAGAGCCTCGATTCCTGGCTGAAGGACGAGGTTCTCATCCGGAGCGATCGCCCCTGCTATTATTCCTACGAAATATCATATACAATGGGAAATATAGAGAAGGTCCTCCGGGGCTTTCTCGGACTCGTCAGGCTCGAGGAACTCGGCAAGGGAGATATCTATCCTCATGAGTACACCCATTCAAAGCCCAAGAAAGACAGGCTGAGCCTCATGAAGATATGCAATGCGAACATCAGTCCGATTTTTTCCCTCTACAGCGGCAAGGAGAGAAGGACCTCTTCGGTCCTGTCGGAGGTGAACCGGTCGAAGCCGTACATCGAGGCCCGGGACAGGGACGGTTCGGTCCACCGTCTGTGGGAGATCTCCGGCGCAGATGCCCTTGATACGATCCGCAGGGAAGTCGGCGGCAGCGCTATCTTCATCGCGGACGGCCATCACCGGTACGAAACGGCCCTCGAATACCAGAAGGAGATGCGGGCAAAGGAAGGCCCGTCCGACGGTCCGAGGCCCTATGACTATGTGCTCATGTTCCTCGCACACATCGCTGACGAGGGGCTGACCGTCCTGCCGACGCACCGCCTCGCGGAGAGCCTGCCGGCCGATGCGCTCGATCTTCTCGCCTCCGATTTCCGTATCGAAGAGATAACCGGAGGTTTTGACATCCCCGGCTCGATCGCGGGAAAAAGGGATGTCTTCGGTCTGTATACCGGCGGGCAGACGTGGCACCGCCTGACCTACACGGGCGAAGGGATCAACGGAGCACCGCCTGCACTGCGGGACCTCGACGTGACCGTGCTTCACGACCTCATATTCAAACAGCTTCTGGATATTGACAGGGTTTCCTACGAGATGGATGTCTCGAAATGCCTGCAGTCCGTCAGGGACGGAAGATATGCTGCCGCCTTTTTCCTCAACCCTACGAGGGTGGAGGACGTGGAGCGGGTCGCCCTGTCTTCTCTGAGGATGCCGCCCAAATCCACCTATTTTTTCCCGAAGCTCCTGACCGGATTGGTTTTAAACATCTTTTAAACTATACACTGCAAGGAGGTTCTAATGGCTGTGCGCGTAGCGATCAACGGTTTTGGCAGGATAGGCAGGAATTTTCTCAGGACTAGCAAAGGGGTGAAGGATTTCGAGGTCGTGGCGATCAACGACCTGACTGATGCCCCCAGCCTCGCCCACCTGCTCAAGTATGACTCAGTACACGGCATCTTCGATGCCGATGTGCAGGTAAAAGGAAATAGCCTCACCGTCGACGGGAAGGAAATCAAGATATCCGCCGAGACCGCTCCCGAGAAGCTCCCCTGGAAGGACATGGGCGTCGATATCGTGATCGAGTCCACCGGCAGGTTCACCGACCGGGCGGGTGCGGAGAAGCACCTCGCAGCGGGCGCCAAATGGGTGATCATCTCGGCGCCGGCAAAAGAGCCGGACATTACCGTATGTCTCGGCATCAACGAGGAGACGCTCGACCCGTCGAAGCATCGGATCATCTCAAACGCGTCCTGCACCACCAACTGCCTGGCCCCGGTCGCCAAGGTGCTCCACAAGGAGTTCGGGATCATCCGCGGTCTTATGACAACGGTCCACTCCTATACGAATGACCAGCGGATACTGGACCTTCCGCACAAGGACCTCCGGAGGGCACGTGCCGCCGCGGTCTCGATGATCCCTTCGACGACCGGCGCCGCCAAGGCGATCGGCCTGGTGCTCCCCGAGCTGAAGGGCAAACTCGACGGCTTTGCGATCCGCGTAACGACTCCCAATGTGTCCGTCGTCGACCTCGTCGTCGAACTCCAGAAGGACGTTACCGCAGAGGCGGTCAATGCCGCCATGAAGAAGGCTGCCGACGGCCCCATGAAGGGCATTCTGCAGTATGTTGACAAGGAGCTCGTATCCATCGACTTCAACGGTAACCCCCACTCCTCGATATTCGATTCAACGCTCACCAAGGTGATGGAAAACCGCATGGTGAAGGTGATCTCCTGGTATGACAACGAATGGGGGTACAGCTCGAGGCTCCGGGACCTCATCCTGTATATCAACAGCAAAAGAGGCTGATAATGATCAGGAAGAACAACTCGAACTCGTTGTCCATCAAGGACGTGCTGAACAAGCTCTCGATCGACGAGCTCGACATCAAGGGGAAGCGTGTCTTCATCCGCGCCGATTTCAACGTCCCCTTTGACGACAATCTCCGCATTACCGACGACAGCCGCATCCGTTCCACTCTCCCCACCATCAACTACGCGATCGACGAGGGGGCCAAGGTGATCCTCGCCTCCCACCTCGGCAGACCCAAGGGGAAGCCGGACCCCCGCTACAGCCTCGCGCCCGTTGCCAAGAGGCTCCACCGGCTCCTGGGCAAGGAGGTCCTCTTCGCGCCCGACTGCATCGGCCCCCAGGTCGAAGGGATCGTTGCCCGGATGAAGGACGGCGACGTGGTCCTGCTCGAAAACCTGCGATACCATGCCGAGGAGGAGAAGAACGAGGAGACATTCTCAAAGAGCCTGGCAAAGCTCGCCGACTTCTTTATCAATGATGCCTTCGGCGCTGCCCACCGCAGCCACGCCTCGGTCGTCGGCATCGCCAAATTCCTTCCTTCAGCAGCCGGCTTCCTGATGAAGAAGGAGATCGAATATCTCAAGGGGGTTGTCAACAACCCGGTCAGGCCGTTTGTGGCGATCCTCGGGGGGGCGAAGGTCTCGGGCAAGATCGGCGTCCTTGAGCACATCGAGACGAAGGTGGACAAGGTGCTTATCGGCGGCGGCATGGCCTTCACCTTCATCAAGGCGATGGGGTATGAGGTGGGCGATTCCCTGGTCGAGGAAGAAATGCTCGACACCGCCCTGCGGATACGGAAGACCCTCAAGAGCGCCGGCGTCAAGTTCTACCTCCCCGTTGATTGCGTCATCGCCCAGAGCCTGGAACCGGGGGCTGAGACGAAGATCGTACCGACGATGGAGATACCCAAGGGATGGCGTGCGCTGGACATCGGGCCGGCGACGGTGAAGCTCTTCGCCGAGGCCCTCTTCAACGCAAAGACGATACTCTGGAACGGGCCGATGGGAATCTTCGAGGTAGACGCTTACTCACGGGGCACCTTTGCCATCGCCCGGGCGGTGGCGGATGCCTATGCTCTCACGATCGTCGGCGGAGGCGACACGGATCTCGCTGTCCATCGCGCCGGCGTGTCGGACGCCCTGTCCTTCATATCAACCGGCGGCGGGGCATCCCTGCAGCTCCTCGAGGGAAAGGAACTGCCGGGCATCGCTGCCCTCACGGACCGCAAGACAGACATCTAGACCGGCAAAAGGCCGTTCTGTACCTGCCCTCGTCGGTAGATACAGAACGGCCTTTTTTTGCGCGCAGAGGATGCCCGCGACTATTCCTGTTTGTACTGCCGGTGCTGACCCGTGCGTCTGATCAGGCTACCGGAAGATAATAGGAATCAGTCACCTTGTGCGGGAGCTTCTCATTGACGTGGGAGAGTATGCCCCGTTTCAGCTCGACGATGGAAGGACTCTTGCTTTCGAATTCCCGGATGAGAAAGGAAGCAGCAACTTCGGGTTTGATAATGTCACCGCAGGTGAAAATGTCCACCGCCGCATAGGCATATTCAGGCCATGTGTGAATGGAAAGATGCGACTCTGCGATAACCACCATACCGCTGATGCCGAAGGGATTGAACTCATGGAAGGAAATATCGACTATCGTCGCCTTGGCTTCCTTGGCTGCGGAAACCAGCGCGTTTTTGACCTTGGTGAGGTCCTTGAGAATCTCGGGGTTGCAGTCCCTCAATTCCACCAATAAATGGGTACCTAAAGCATGCAATCCTCTACCCCCTCTATTGATTTTTATTCGAGGCTATTACTGCCCCTTTAAGTCAGAAATTTTACAGCATATCCGAGGACCTTGTCAACATTTCCTGGCTGTTTCTCTTCAAAAAACTCAGCCTCTCCTTCTTTTTCTCAGGGGATGACCTTGTTGAGCTGATACTCAACGATCCCCGCTGCCCCTGCCTTCTTCAGCCGGGGGATGAGATCCCGCACCATCTTTTCATCGATGACGACATCAAGATCATACCATCCTGCATCAGAAAGAGCGGATATCGTGGGCGAGTGCATCGCCGGCAACAGGCTCATCACCCGCTTGAGGTCTTTCTTCGACACGTTCATCTTCATGCCGACCTTCTCTTCGGCAGCCAGGGCGCCCTTCAGGAGCATCACGATATTTTCCATCTTCTGCCGTTTCCACGGGTCCTGCCACGCCTTCCTGTTGGCGATGAACCGTGTGCTCGACTCCAGGATAGTCTCGACTATCCTGAGGTTGTTGGCCCTGAGGGAAGAGCCGGTCTCCGTCAGCTCGACGATCGCATCCGCCAGGTGAGGCGGCTTCACTTCCGTGGCACCCCACGAAAAATCGATCTCCGCATCGATCTTCTTCGCCTTGAGGTACCGCCTGGTGAACCCCACGAGTTCCGTGGCGATCCTCTTGCCCCTGAGGTCCTTCAGGGAATGGATCTTGGACTCGACCGGCACCGCCACGACCCACCTGACCGGCCTGAGGCCCTCCTTGGCGTAGTTGAGTTCAGCCACTTCCTTTACCTCAGCCCCCTGCTCCATGATCCAGTCGTAGCCGGTCAGTCCGCAGTCGAGGATTCCGTCCTCTACATACCGCGCCATCTCCTGCGCCCTGATAAGCATGGATTCAATCTCCGGGTCGTCAAACACCGGATAGTAGGAACGGCTTGATACCGAGATATGGTAGCCTGCCTTCCTGAAGAGCTTCAGGGTGGATTCCTGCAGACTCCCCTTGGGCAGGCCGATGTTGAGCATCTTCTTTCGTGTCTTCATGGGTAACCTTTCTTTACTATACTATCTTTTTACCGCAGCCGCCATCCTCACCCTGATGCTGTTGCCGTGGGCCTCAAGCCCTTCTGTATCGGCGATCTTCTCGACGATCCCGGCGAGATCCATAAACCCCTCCCGGGAAAAACGGAGGATGCTGGAGCGCTTGCAGAAATCATACACCCCCAGAGGGGAGAAAAACCGGGCCGTGCCCCCGGTGGGTAGCGTATGGTTCGGCCCTGCGGCATAATCCCCCAAGGCCTCGGGCGTCCAGGACCCGAGGAATATGGCGCCCGCATTCTCGATCCGCGGGAGGACCGCAGCAGGGTCCTGCGTCATGATCTCCAGATGCTCCGGAGCTATGCCGTTGGCGATGCGGAGCGATTCGTCGAGGGACCTGGTGACGATCACGGCGCCATAGGCCCGCAGGGACGCCTGCGCGATATCTTTCCTGGCGAGACCGGATAACTGCCGCTTCACTTCCCGCGCCACGCGCACGGCGAGCTCACCCGAATCGGTGAGCAGGACGGATGATGCCCATTCATCATGCTCCGCCTGTCCCAGAAGGTCTGCGGCGATGAAGCTGCTGTCAGCAGAATTATCCGCGATGATGAGGATCTCGCTGGGACCGGCTATCATGTCGATGTCGACCGTGCCGAATACCATGCGCTTTGCGGTGGCGACATAGATATTGCCGGGGCCGACGATCTTGTCCACCCGCCTGAGGGTCTTCGTCCCGTACGCGAGAGCGGCCACCGCCTGGGCGCCGCCGATGCGGTAGACCTCGGTGATGCCGAGCATCCTCAGCGCGGCCATGACATACGGGTTGATTGTTCCGTCGGGGGTGGGCACGCAGACAGCGATCTCCTTCACCCCTGCCACCTGGGCGGGAATGACGTTCATGAGGACTGTCGAGGGATAGGCAGCCTTTCCGCCCGGGACGTAGACGCCGACTCGTCCGATGGGACGGATGGACTGACCCAGGAGGGCCCCGCCGGACTTTATCGTCCAGGTCTTTTCCAGCTGTCTTTCATGGAATCTTCGAATGCGGCCTGCAGCGGTCTCCAATGCCCTGAGGATCGTCTTGTCCGCCTTGCGCGCAATGCGGTCCATCTCCGCTCTGCCCAGTGTCAGCTTCTGCAAGGCGATACGATCAAATGCCCTGGTGTAGCGGAGCACGGCCCTGTCGCCGCCCTTTTCGACATCGGAGAGGATCTTCCGGACCGTTTTTTCGATGGCGGGGCTGATCCCGGAACCGCGTTTCCGCAGACGCCGCAGGAATGCGGCGAGTCCTTTATTCCCGGTGATAATACGCATTTGTTAATTCTAAGGATTCGTTTTTATTTATGCAAGTTCCCGCCGCGGCAATTGACTTACGACTTTGGCCTGCAGTAAAGTTGTTGTATGGCTGAAGAGAACCGCAGCGCAAAGCACTCGGTCATACGGGAAATAACCGAGAAAATCCGGCTCTCCGTAGCTGTCATCGCCTTCGTCATACTCACCCTGTTTGCGGTCATCCTGAAGTACGTCTACCTCCCCTCAGCGACGTATCTCAACTTTCTCCCCGACATCTCGGTTACCGTGATCGTCACTATCGCCCTTATCCTCGCCCTTATAGGCCTTTTCTATTCGACGCGGATCTCGCTCCAGATGGTGCGCATCATCAGGGACTATGCAAACCGGCTGGAAAAGATACTCTCCATTACGCGCGACCTCAGGGAAGAGATCTATGGCGACATCCTCCTGGAGAAGATCATGGACTCTGCCCTTGCGATCACGAATTCTGACGCAGGGTCGATCCTCCTCATGGACAGCGACACCCTGGTCTTTAAGATCGTCCGGGGACAGAAGGCCGAAACCCTCATCGGGACGGCTATCGGAAAAGGAAAGGGAATCGCGGGTTGGGTGGCCCAGACAGGGGAGCCCCTGCGCCTCAAGGACGTATCACGAGACGGGCGCTTCAACCCGGACATCGACACCCTCACCGGCTACCGGACGAAGTCCGTCCTCTGCGTGCCGCTGAAGATCACCTCCGGCGTCATCGGGGTGATCGAGCTCCTGAACAAGAGGGGCGGATACCCCTACCGCGAGCGGGATGAGGAGATCATCACCTACCTCGCCGAGCAGGCGGCCATATCGATTATCAAGACGCGGTTCTTCGAAGACCAGAAGAACTATGAGATCCATCTGACCGACATGCTCCTGGAGGCGATCGATTACCATATCCCGGAAAAAAGGGGGCATTCCCGGCGAGTCGCCCGCTACAGCAATATCATGGCGAAATGCCTGAACATGACCGAGCAGGAGAAGAAGAGGCTCTATTTCGCCAGCCTGCTGCACGATGTTGGGTTCCTCAAGATCAACTCGGACAATGCCTTTAAGAAGGAAGAATACATGCGGCACCCCAAGGTGGGGTACGAGATGATAAAGCCCATCAACTTCTACGCAGATATAGCGCCCTTCATCCTCTACCACCACGAGAGGTTTGACGGCCACGGATATCCCGGGCAGCTCGCGGGAGAGGACATCCCGCTGGAGGCGCGGATCATCCATATAGCCGAGGCCTTTGACGCGATGGTGAGTACGACGTCCTACCGGGTGCCGGTGAGTTTTACCGAGGCGGTGGAAGAACTCAAACGGAAGTCAGGCACCCAGTTCGACCAGGAGCTGGTCGAACTGTTCGTGAGCAATGTCGAGCCCCAGCACATAAAGCCCTGAGGCCTCACCGCCCTGAAGCCTGCAACGGCCCGATCAGTTCCGCTTCGATGACAGGCTCCGACTGTTCTCCGTGCTCCCTGTACACGGCAAGGACCCGTTGAGCTATCGCAAGCGCCCGGACATAGACCATCTTCCGCGCAGCTTCGATCTTCCCCCAGTCCCCCCCTGCCCTGAAGGCATCAAAGATCTCCCTGATCTCCGGGAAGACGAGGAGGGAAAATCCGCCCAGAAAGGCACGATAAAAACCGAGGGAAGCGGCCTTTTGTTGGAAGATGATATGCCTGAGCATACCCTGGTCTGACGTGTCCGCGAGGATATCCTTGATCCCCCGGAGAAAGGCCTCGACCCGCCTGCCGCGGACACCGGCGAGTATCGTCTTCCATGCATCCCCGAGCAGTTCCCCTTCTACGGCCTCCCCGATCTCATGATGGACATAGGTTTCGATCTCCGCTTCCGCGATGGCGAGCATCTTCTCCTGAAATGCTCCGGAGGGTCTTTCATCAGGGTCGACTCCCAGGAGGGAGAATGCATAAGCAAGGGCGCCGCAGAACTGCTTGTGCCTGGCCTCTGCCAGGCGCTCCCAGAGGATGCCGGCAAGGCTGTCGCGCCTGCCGAAGATAGTCCTGCCACGGAGCATCGCGGGGTATGCCGAAAGATCGCGGACATATTCCCTCCCCGAGACAAATACCTCTCGCCCTTCACGGACCCCGTACGAGATCAAATCGCCGAGGAAAAAAGAGGGCTTTCCGTATACCCCGATGCCTGCGCCATATACCAGCCCCCGGGGTGAGAGGACGCGGTTGATGCGGTCCGCATCAAACGGTGCGTACCCCGCCCCCCCGAAGGTCAGATCACGGTATTCCTCGTCCTCCGTCTCCTGCCAGACCGCCTCGCGTCCGGCGATCCAGGGGCCGATGTCCGACATGGGTATCTCCTGCCACGGCAGGAGACCCTTCTCATTGCGATAGAGTTCGCGCATACGCAGCAGGAGTCCGCATATGGAAAAGTTCCCCCAGTGCCTGGCGTCCGAGATGATGCAGTTGGCCTTGATCTGAGAGATGAGGTCATCGATCTCCCTGTCCTTCTCCATTCGTTATTCTACCAAAAAAGCGTTCCGGACCTCGGTTTACATTTGCAGGCAAATGATGTATCAATATGTTCATACCATGAAAACCGCAACAGCGGGTACCATAGCAGGACGATTCATCGACACGGTTCGTGCCTTTCCCGGAAATGCAGTCTTTCATTACCCCGAAGAGGGGTGGAAGAGCATCACATACCGGGAGTTCTCGGAAGACGTATTCGCCATGGCGGCATACCTCCGGGAGGCAGGACTGTGCAGGGCCGATCGCGCCATAGTCATCGCTGAGAACAAACCCCGGTGGTGTGCTGCGTATCTGGGGATCATCATGGCAGGGGGCATCGCCGTGCCGATCGATGCGCAACTGGGAGCAGCAGAGATCAAGACCCTGCTGGACGATGCCGGGCCCCGTGTCGTCTTTCATAGTGATGCGACCGGCCCGGCGGTGCGGGATGCGACAGCAGCCTTCCCGGCCCCTGCCGTGCTTCTGATCAACATCGACTCGGCCGCGTTCAAAAAGGCCGGGACTGATGCGGCATCTGTTCCCCTGCCCGAATATGGCGAGGACGAGATCGCATCGATCATCTATACATCGGGCACGACCGGATCACCCAAGGGGGTGATGCTCTCGCATACGAACTTCTGTTCCGATGCCCAGGCGCTCATCGATGTCGGCCTCGTGTCCCCTGATGACAATGTCCTGTCCGTGCTTCCGCTGCACCACACGTATGCCTTCATGTGCACCTTCCTGGTCCCGGTCTTCCTCGGCGCATCCATCACCTATTCCGCCAGCCTGAAGGGTCCTGACATACTGTCTGCGGTCAGGGACAACGGCGTCAGCGTCATCATCGGAGTGCCGCAGCTTCTGAGCCTCATCAGAAACGGTATCATCAACAAGATAGAGGCCCTGCCGCTGCCTGCGAAGTTCCTTCTTCTTCGGGCCCTCAGGATATCGGGGTTCCTGCGGGAACGGTTTGACGTCAATATCGGCAGGACCATCTTTTACTCTGCCCACTCTGCGCTGGGGAGGCGATTCCGGTTCTTCGGCAGCGGCGGGGCGCGGCTCGATCCGTCCGTGATGAAAGACCTGGAGGCGCTCGGCTTCACCGTCCTCGAGGGATACGGCCTCACCGAGACCTCGCCTGTCGTCACCTTCAACCCTCCCCGGAAGAGAAAGCCCGGATCAGCAGGCATGCCCCTTCCCTCCGTCGGGATTCAGATTCTGAATCCCGACGAAAAGGGAGAGGGCGAGATAGCGGTCAGAGGACCGATGGTGATGAAAGGATATTACCGGAACTCCTCTGCCACTGCCGCGGTATTTCTCGACGAGTGGTTCAGGACAGGCGATGTGGGAAGGCTCGACCGCGACGGGTATCTCTTCATTACCGGCAGGACCAAGGAGGTGATCGTCCTTTCCTCGGGAAAGAACATCTACCCGGAGGATGTCGAGAAACTCTACGGGGCCTCCCCTCTCGTCAGGGAGATCTGCATCATCGGTGTTGCCGGCAAGGACGGGGGAGAAGTCCTGCGCGGGGTCATCGTCCCGGACATGGACTACGCAAGACGGTCCCGCATCACCGACATCCACGAGGCGCTCAAATGGGAGATCAATGAGCTTTCCGGAAGGATACCCTCGTACATGAGGCTTACCGGATTTTCGGTGAGGACCGATCCTCTGCCGAGGACCCCCTTGGGCAAGATCAGGCGATTCCTGGTAGCAGCGGCAACGGAGCAGCCAAAAGACCACGCGGCGGAAGCGGCCCCGGAGGAAAGGGAGGCCGATGAGACCGCGCGGCTCGTGCTCGGGGAACTGGCAAGGTTCCTGCCGAAGGGCCGGCCGGTCCGTCTTGACGACAACCTCGAACTGGACATCGGCCTCGACTCCCTGTCAAAAATCGAGCTGACCGTCGTCCTGGAGAAGACCTTTTCCGTGAAGCTGGCCGAGGACTTTCTCGCCAATGTCCACACCGTCAGGGAGCTTGTCGGGAGGCTGAAAGACCTGTCACCTGCAGGGACCGCCGGCATCGGTCAGCGTGCAGGATGGAAGGAGATCCTTTCGTCAGAACCTGCTGCGCGTGACCTGCAGCTGGTCTCCTTTTCAAAACCGGAAGACGGGATGTTTGCGGTGCGGACGGCCTATGCCCTCGTACAGTGTCTCTTCAGGCTCTGCTTCAGGCTCGAAGCGCGGGGAAGCGAACATATCCCTTCGGATGCCAACTTCATCATGACCCCCAACCACACCAGTTACCTTGACGGCTTTGTCGCGATCCTCTGTCTCCCCTTCGGCAGGTTCAGGAATATCTACGCCCTCGGATTGCGCGAATTTTTTGCCGGCTTCCTCAGGAGCCGGTTCAGCCGGGTCGCCCATGTCATCCCTATCGACACGGCATCCTATCTCAACAAGGCATTACAGATATCCGCCTATGTGCTGAGAAACAACCGCTCCCTCTGCGTCTTCCCCGAAGGCGGCCGTTCCTTTGATGGAGAGTTGCTGGAATTCAAGAAGGGCGTCGGCATCCTCGCAAAGGAGATGGGAATGGCTGTTGTGCCTGTCTACATCGATGGCGCATTCGAGGCGCTGCCCCGTTCTGCTTTTTTTCCGAGGTTCAGGAAGATAAGCGTCTATTTCGGCCCTCCCCTTCGTGCATCCGACCTGGATTTTTCTGAACGGCCGGAGGGGCTGGACGACTACCAGCACTTTGCGAATGTCCTCAGGGAGCGGGTCGAGAATCTGAAGAAGACCGCCCGCAAACAATAGATTCGCCGCGCTTCGACCGCCTACAGAAGGTTGCTGATCATGTCATTATCGCTGTAATCTATGGGCACATCGATGATGACCGGCACGGTCTTTGTCAGGCCTTCCCTGAGGGCATCTTGAAAATCCGCGGACGATTCCAGCCTCATGCCGACTGCGCCGAAGCTCTCGGCGAGCCGGACAAAGTCGGGGTTGTTGAAGCTGACGCCGAAGGAGGCCCCGAATTTCTTCTCAGACTTCCACTTGATGAGGTTGTAGCCGCTGTCGTTAAAGATTACGATAACGATATTGAGCCTGAGCCTGCAGGCGGTCTCGAGATCCTGCAGGTTCATCAGGAATCCGCCGTCCCCGCAGAGGGCGACGATATTCCGCTGCGGATAGATGAGTTTCGCGGCCATCGCCGAGGGGAGCGCAAAGCCCATGGAGGCAAAACCGTTTGACAGGATGAACGTATTGTTCCGGTAGACAGGGTAGAACTTCGCAGCCCAGAACTTGCAGGTACCGACATCCGAGATGAGGATATCGTCCGGCCCGAGGACCTTCCGTATCCCGTAGATGATATGCGGGGGTTTTGGCGGCCAGGAGTGCGCCTTGCCCTCCCGCTCGAATCCCTCGATAAAGTCCCTTCTCAGGCCGATAAGGCACTCCCCTTTCTTGTTCGTGCTCAGCATCCCTTCGAGCAGCTCGAGCGTTTCCCTGATGTCGGAGATGATCTCGATCTCCGGTACATAGTGGAGATCCACCTCGCTCGTCGTAAAGTCGATATGAACTACCTTCTTGTCGAGCCCCGGGTTCCAGTTCTTCGGTGCGAACTCGACGAGGTCGTACCCGACGGCGACGATAAGGTCGGCCTGTGAAAAGACGTCCCTGATCTGACGGTCGTTGCTGAGGCCGAGGGTCCCGATACAACTGCTGCTTTCCGCTGAAATCCCTCCCTTGCCCATGAAGGTGGTCACTACCGGCATGCAGAGGAGTTCAGCGAATTTCCGGAGCTGGCTGTCTGCGGACTTGCGGACAACTCCGTGACCGGACAATATGACGGGAAAGCGGGCCTGCTCGATGAGTTCTGCCGCCTTCCGGAGCGACTGCCTGTCAGGCGAACTCCGTCGGGGCCGGATGGGTGCGATCATCGTCGCGTACTTATCCTTGACCTCCATCGCGGCGATATTCTCCGGCAGCTCCAGATGCACAGATCCGGGTCTTTCCGTTGAAGCCACCTTGAAGGCCTTGCGCACCATCTCCGGGATGATGTCAGGGGACTCTATCCTTCCGTTCCATTTCGTAACGCTCTTGTTGATTTCGACAATATCGATGTACTGGTGGGATTCCTTGTGTATCCTCTTGAGGTCCGCCTGTCCGGTGATCGAGACGAGGGGCGACTTGTCCAGGTATGCATCCGCGACGCCGGTGAGGAGGTTTGTGGCGCCGGGACCCAGGGTGGCGATGCAGACGCCGGGCCTTCCGGTCAGGCGGCCGTAGGCATCCGCCATGAAGGCTGCTGTCTGCTCGTGGCGGGTAAGGATGAAGCGCAGGGAGGAGGTCCTGATCGACTCCATGAGATCGAGTGTCTCTTCTCCCGGCAGGCCGAATACGTATTCGACCCCTTCGTTCTCCAGGCATTTTACCAGGAGATCAGATGCCTTCATTTCCTTTTCCACCCGCCTTTCTGCCTGCAGCAGTACATGACCCGCTCCGCCCTGAATCCTTATGTTCATCTTACCCCAAGTCCCGGCAGGAGATGAAGACTTTTTTGGTGCGCCCAGGCTCTTCCCTCTGCGTCGCTGGAGTTTACTTTTTGCATCGCCATTTGGTATGGTGAGGCATGTGTGGCGTATGCCCCTCGTGGCTTTCGTTTATTCTCTACAATCCGATCCGCAAGGCCCTGACCGATCGGATGAAGGTCCTTGAGGAAGCGGGGATCACCCCTGGTGCGGTCGTGCTTGAGGTCGGCAGCGGCAACGGGTTTCTGACCGAGGTGCTCGCACGCGTCTGCCGGAAGGTCTATGCGGTCGAGCTGCAGGAGGGCATGGCACGAAAGCTCAGAAAGAGGATCAGCCGCTTCGGCGAAACCGTGCAGGTCATCCAGGGTGACATAGCCTTTGTGGAAATGGAGGAGGGTGTGGCGGATGTCTGCCTCCTGTACTACTGTTTCCACGAGGTAAGTGCCCGGGATGAGGCTGCGGTGCGCATCGGAAGGGCTGTCAAGAAAGGCGGCCGGCTGGCGATCTATGAGCCTACGGTCGAGGTGCGGCCGGCTGACATGGAGAGGACCGTTTCACTCTTTGAGAAGATCGGCTTTCACACGGAACAGCAACGCGCCGGGACCTTTACGAGATTCGCCCGGTTGCGGAAGGTCTAAAGACTATTTCCTGCCCGTCTCCTTTTGGATAATCCTTGCGAGTTGCCGGGTCACCGCATCTCTGACCTCTGACAGTCCCTCCTCCCGCAAAGCAGTAAGGACCTTCGGAGAACCGAGCACCTTGAGAAACGCCTCCCGCTTTCTTTGATCACCGATCATCTTCATGGCCTTCGCCCTGATCTTCTTCGTAAATTCCAGGTAGCGGGCGATATCATTCCCGTACAGGGACTGCAGTTCCTTCCTGATCGACTTCGAGAGGGCCGGGCTGACGCCGCTGGTCGAGACGGCTATGACAAAGGAGCCCCTCCGGACGACCGACGGGGCGATAAAATTGCAGAGTTTCGGAACGTCTACAACGTTCACCAGCCCGGATGCCTCGGAGGCGATGAGCCGGTTGGTCTCTTCAGAATCAGTAGCTGCGATAACAAGGAAGGCGCCCCTGACATCTCCCTTCCGGTAGGCGCGGCCTCTATGGGTGATTGACCCCTTTGACTTCATCTCCCGTAGTCCCTTTGTCAGAGCAGGGCTGATGACCGTGACCGAGGCGCCTGCCGCGATGAGGGAAAGCACCTTGCGCTCCGCCACGGGGCCACCCCCCGCAACAACCGCTCTTTTTCCGCTGAGGTTCAGGTAGACAGGGTAATAGTTCACTGCAGAGAGGCGGCTTACTTCTTGCCTGCCTGGAGGGTGGAGAGTTCCTTCTTCGCCGTGGCGACCAGGCGGCTGCTGGGGAACCGGTCAATGAGCTGCTTCAGGTATGTCTCTGACTTTTCCTTCTGGCCGGTCTTCCGGCAGGAGATACCGAGGTTAAGCAGGACATTGTCCTGCTTCTTATATTCAGGATATTTCTTCAGGATATTTTCAAACCTGTCTATGGCTGCCACATACGAATTGTTCTTCATGTAAAACTCGCCGACGAGCATCTCATAATCAGCGATGACATTCCTGCATTTCTCGATCCGGAGTTCGATCAGGTCCTTATACGGGTTCCTCGGAAAATCCTTCTTGAGCTTCTCGAATTCGGCAAGAGCCTGGGCAGCCCCTCCGTATCCCCTCTCGGGCCCTTCGATCTGGTTGAAATAGACCATCGCCACCTGGTACTGCGCATAGGATGCATGGCGGTGGTCAGGATAGAGTTCAAGGAACTTCCGGTACTCTGCGACAGCCAGCTCCGGCTCCTCCTCCTTGACGTAGGAATCAGCGATCCTCAGCTGCGCCAGCGGGGCGTATTTCTTGGTAAGGTCCCTGTTCCTGATTTCAAGGAGCGTGGCCCGCGCATCATTGAAGTCCTTCGAATCTATCTGCTTGTTCGCAAGGGCAAAAGACTTCTCAGGATCAAACGCGCCCTGCGGCTTGACCGTTGACTTGCTGGAACAGGAAAAGAGCAGAAGCAGGACCAAAACAACCGGGATACCCTTAAAAATATTCATGGAATTATTTAACCGTTATCCCCTCCCTTTAGTCAAGCCCTGGGCAACCACCGCCAGGGCCGTTATCCCCTCCCCGGCGGTTATAGCCCGGCCATCACGGGAGATGGCTGGGCTATCTGCCTGTTTTTTCTGGGGAATCAGAGAAGGTCTGCTTGCTAAAGCCCTTTGAGGGGTGTTATCTTTAACGTGTGAACCTCTTGTCAGTCCAAAGACCCAGCAGATACATTAACACCGAGTATAATGCGGTCCATAAGGACGCTGCCATCAGGGTCGCCCTCGCCTTCCCGGACATCTACGACGTCGGTATGTCCCACCTGGGGCTGAAGGTCCTCTACAGCATCATCAACGATATGCCCCATGCCGTCGCTGAGCGGGTCTTTGCACCCTGGCTCGACCTCGAAGGCCTCATGAAAAGGGACGGGACGCCTCTTTGCTCTCTCGAATCCAACCGGCCGCTGAGGGACTTCGACATCATCGGTTTCAGCCTTCAATATGAACTGTGCTATACAACCGTGCTGAACATGCTGCACCTGGGTGGCATCCCCCTGAGATCAGAGGAAAGGATGCGGAGGCAGGACCTCCCCCTCGTGATCGCAGGCGGTCCCTGCACCCTTAACCCCCATCCTGTTTCCGCCTTTATCGATGCCTTTCTGGTCGGCGACGGAGAAGACGCTATCCTTGAGATCATCGAAACCTATCATCGCTGGAAGCAGGACAGCCCGCAGGACAAGGGCCCTCTGCTGAGCAGCCTGGCGGAGATTGAAGGCGTCTATGTGCCCTCGGTATCAGGCAACAAGACGGTGAGGCGGAGAATCATCCCCTCCCTTGAAGAGGCGGCCTTTCCTGTCAGGCCGGTCCTCCCGTATACGTCTATTATCCATGACCGCATCAATATAGAGATCAGCCGGGGATGCTCCATGGGCTGCAGATTCTGCCAGGCAGGGATGGCCTACCGGCCGGTGCGTGAACGCTCCACCCGCAGGGTCCTGGAACTGGCCGAGGAATCCCTGAAAAATACCGGATATGAAGACATCTCCTTCACGTCCCTGAGCGCAGGGGATTACTCGTGCCTTCCCCAGCTTCTCAGGGAATTCAATACAAGATTCAGGGACAGACGCATCGCCACCTCCCTGCCCTCTCTCCGGGTCGCGACTGTCAGCAGCGAGATGCTCAGAGAGATCAGGTCCGTCAGGAAGACCGGCTTTACGATCGCGCCCGAGGCGGCGACCGACCGTCTGCGGGCTGTCATCAACAAGGACTTTTCAGAGGAGACATACATCAGGGCGCTTGAGACCCTGTTCTCCGAGGGTTGGCTGAATCTGAAGATGTACTTCATGACCGGCCTGCCGACAGAGACTGCGGAGGACATCGAGGCGATCCCGCAAATGGTCCTCAAGGCGGCCAAGATATCGAGAAAGCTTACCGGCAAACACGTCAACATAAGTGTCGGGGTCTCCTCCTTCATCCCCAAGCCTCATACGCCTTTCCAGTGGTTCGGCCAGAACGATATCGCCGCTCTCCGTGAAAAGAACGATTTTCTGAGGCGGTCCTTGCTGAAGAGGGGGATCAAGTACAAGGGGCACAAGGAGGAGATGTCACTCCTGGAGGCTGCCCTTGCCCGGGGAGACGAGCGGCTCACCCCTCTCCTGGAGAAGGCATGGGCCCTCGGCAGCAGGCTTGACGCATGGACCGATGCCTTTGATTTCGATGTCTGGAGGCAGGCTATGGAGCAGACCGGCATCGACGTCGCCGACTTCAGCCGGAAGGAATTTGAAAAGGACGCCCGGCTGCCATGGGACAACATCAGCACCGGCGTTGCCAGGGAATTCCTCTGGAAGGAATACTCGACCGCCCTCGCCGGCAGTCATACGCCGGACTGCAGGAAACTCTGCCAGGCATGCGGCCTCGCCTGCAAAGAGGCCGGGCCAGCCAAGGGCGTCCAGGTATCTGCGGCCGTTCCGGAGCAGGCGCCGGTGGAGAGACAGCCCCAGCAGGGCAAGTCCCCGCTTGACACGATGAGGGCCCGTCTCCAGTATTCCAAGACAGAAAGGGTGAGGTATCTATCCCACCTCGAACTGACGTCGGCGATCGTCCGCGCCCTGCGGAGGGCGGAGTTTCCCCTGAAATACTCGGCAGGGTTTCATCCGGCGCCCAAGGTTTCATTCGGCCCTGCCCTGCGCGTGGGTGTGGCCGGACTCAGGGAGTATCTTGACATGGAGCTTCTGCCCCCCTTCGATCTGACGCTCGGGCTGAAGGCTCTCAACCGGGCACTTCCCGAGGGCATACGGGCTGAGGCGCTCGCGCCCCTGTACGGAAGAGAGAAGTCCTTGAACAGTTTTGTTATAAAATATGTGTATGAGATCAGAAACGGTGACCCGGCGGCTGTCGGGCAATTTGTCGCAAGCCCGGATTCCGTGATTGCGCGTGAGCAGACGACGATCAATCTGAGGGAGATGGTGGAAGAGGTGAGACTGGTTGAGGAAGGTGTTTATTCCCTCTCCGTGCGGGACCTGGGAGAGGTGAAGGTCCGGCTCGAGGAACTCCTCCCCGACATCTTCGGAAGGCCTTTTGCCGAGTTGGACATAACGAGAACAGGGCTTTTCGGCTGGGACAGCGGTTGGGTTGAGCCCCTGGCGCGTGAAGGAATATGGGCAGCGAGATACTGATAAATGTGACAAGAGACGAGACCCGGGTCGCCCTTCTCGAGGGCGGCCAGGTGGTGGAGTTCTATGTCGAGCGGAAGCGCGACGCAAGCCTCGTGGGCAATATCTACAAGGGCAAGGTGGTCAAGATCCTGCCGGGCATGCAGTCCGCCTTTGTTGACATCGGCCTGGAGAAGGCCGCCTTCCTGTATGTCGCCGATATCAAGGTGGACACAGAGGAATATGCCCCCCTCTTCGAGGAGGAGGACAAGGACAGCTCCCTTGAGGTAGTCCCCCGGAGAAGCCGGTCCGAGATGACGATCGAGGAACTGATCCAGGAGGGCCAGGAATTCCTGGTGCAGGTGTCCAAAGATCCCATCGGGAGCAAGGGCGCGCGGGTCACCTCCTATATCACCCTTCCGGGAAGATATCTCGTCCTCATGCCTGACGTTGACCATGTCGGCATTTCCCGGAGGATCTCCAACGAAGAGGAGCGCAACCGGCTGAAGTCGATGGTCGAGCGTATCAAGCCGGAGGGCTACGGCCTCATCATCAGGACCGCCAGCGAGGATTCGATTGAAGAAGACATCCGGAAGGACCTGCAGTTTCTCATCCTCCTCTGGGAGAACCTGGCCGAGAAGAAGGACCGCGTCCCTGCACGGGGCCTCCTGTACAGTGACCTGGACCTTGTCTTCCGGTCTGTGCGCGATCTGATGAGCCAGGATGTGGAGCGCCTGATCATCGACTCGCCTGAGGAGTACAGCAGGATCATCGAGTTCGTCAAGACGTATTTTGCCAAACTGCTCGACAGGATCGAGTATTACGAGGAGACCGAGCCTCTCTTCGATGCCTTTGGCATCGAGCTGGACATCGCCCGTGCGATCGGCAGGAAGGTCTGGCTGAAATCGGGCGGGTACATCGTCGTTGACCAGACCGAGGCGATGACCGTCATCGACGTCAATACCGGCAAGTTCGTCGGAAAGGAAGGCCTCGAAGACACGATCCTCAAGACGAACCTCGAGGCGGTGAAGGAGATCGCCTACCAGATCCGGCTCAGGAACCTCGGCGGCATCATCATCATCGACTTCATCGACATGGACAAACCGGAAAACCGCGAGCGCCTCTTCAACGCCTTTACCGAGGCGATGAAGCGGGACCGCGCCAAGAACACGATCTTTCACATATCCGAGCTGGGGCTGATCCAGATGACGAGGAAACGGGTCCGCGAGAGCCTCGGCCGTACGCTCTCGACGACGTGTCCCTACTGCGAAGGCAAGGGCTTCGTCAAGTCCCCCGAGACCCTCTGTTACGAGATCCTCAGGGCGATCAAGAAGCTCGCAAAGCACGGCTCCGAGAAGATCATCATCACCGCACACCCTGTTGTCGCGGAGATGCTCTCTGACGAGGAGATGCTCGGCATAGAGGATCTCGAAAGCAAGTATGGCGTCAAGGTGCTCATCCGGGCTGACAACAAGATGCACCAGGAGAACTACGAAGTCAGCACGTTGTAGCAATGAAGGACTCCTTACCCCCTGATCAGAAGCTCGCCTCCCTCGACAGCCTTCTCCGGGG
The DNA here is from genome assembly GCA_021825365.1 of Nitrospirota bacterium. Taxonomy (GTDB): domain Bacteria; phylum Nitrospirota; class Thermodesulfovibrionia; order Thermodesulfovibrionales; family UBA6898; genus JAKAGF01. The sequence goes on from JAKAHR010000002.1 coordinate 88,756, forward strand.
ATACGCAGGCGGCCTCCTCGCCTTTTCCGGCGGCGTTGACAGCTCCTTTCTCCTGAAGGCGATGCTGATGGCTGATATGAGGGTCCTCGCTGTCACCGCTGTCTCTGAGACAATGCCGCGGCAGGACCGGGAAGACGCCGTCTCCTTTGCCAGGGCACTCGGCGCAGATCACCTCGTCATCCATACATCCGAGCTCCAAAACGAAGCCTTTGCGCGCAATGCCCCTGACCGGTGTTTCCACTGCAAGGACGAACTCTTCGGAAGGCTGAAGGCGATCGCGGCAGAGAGGAACATGCCGGCTGTCTTCGATGGCTCAAACCATGACGACCTTGCAGACTACCGGCCCGGCAGAAGAGCTGCCGAGGGGCACGGCATCATCAGTCCCCTTGCGGAATGCGGCATGACCAAGGAGGACATCCGGCTCCTCTCCCGACAGCTCGGCCTGAAGACGTGGGACAGGCCTTCTTCACCGTGTCTCTCCTCCCGTTTCCCCTACGGGACCAGGATAACCTCCGGGGCGCTCGCGCGGGTTGGCAGGGCGGAGGACCTCATGCGCGGCCTCGGCATCCGAGTGCTGAGGGTCAGGGACGATGGCGGCACTGCGAGGATCGAGGTGGAAGAGAAGGATATGCCGCTCCTTCTTGCGGCTGAAAACAGGAGGCTTATCATCGAGGGGCTGCGGGCCCTTGGCTACCGGTTCGTCGCCCTTGACCTCGAAGGGTACAGAAGCGGCAGCCTGAACCGCATGCTTCAGGACGGGAAGTCGTGATGGAGGCGCAGTCGCTCTTGTATGCGGATGACCTTGCCAAGTGCGTGCTGTGCGGCGGCTGCAAGGCGGTCTGCCCCACCTACGATGAAGGGCTCTCCGAGTCGATGGGGGCGCGCGGCCGCATCAGGCTGATCCGGGAATTGAACGCCGGCAGGCTGCGGCCTTCGGCTGAGCTGAATGAGCGCATATTCAGCTGCATCCTCTGCGGCGCCTGTTCCGGCACCTGTCCCCTTGGTGTTCATATCCCCGAGGCGATTTGCAGGGGCAGGGAAAGGCTGAAAGATTCGGACAGGAAGCGCAGGTATCTGCGCTTCCTGATCAAGATCGCAACAACGTGGCCTGATCCTGCCTTCCGGGCGATGCGCATGGCCAGGCATGTCATACTCCCTTTCCTTGCACGCCGCGGAATGATCCCCTTTGTGCCGGATCTTCCGGATGCACCCTTCAGGAGATCAGAGCAGGTCCTGCGGGTAAATAAGCGCAAGGGACGTGTCGCTGTCTTCACCGGCTGCAGTGTCAACTATGTGTTCCCGCATTTCGGCGAATCCCTTCTGAACGTGCTGCACCGGTTCGGCTATGAGGTGATCCTGCCCAAGGGCGAGACCTGCTGCGGTGCGCCGCTGCGAAACCTCGGCCTCGAAGGGGAGGCGGCTGAGCAGGCGCGCAGAAATTATCGCGTCTTCAGCAGGCTGAAGGTGGATGCGATCCTGAGCCTCTGCCCCACCTGCACGCACAGTCTCAGGACCGACTATCCCCGGCTCATCGGCAAGGGGCTCGATAAGGCGATGGATATCTCCGTCTTCTTTGCCGATATCCTCGATGCGACTTCCCCGATCATGAAGTCAGCCGTCTACCATGACCCCTGCCACCTCCGTTACAATCTCGGCGTCACGCGGGAGCCGCGGGACATAATCACCAGGGCCGGACTCGATCTGCTGTCAGTGGATGATTCGGGATGCTGCGGTTTCGGGGGACCATTCAGTCTGTCTTTTAAGGACCTGTCTCTCAGCCTGCGAAAGAAGCAGGCAGAGAGACTGCGCAGCGCCGGCGCTGACGCGGTCGTCACCTCCTGCCCTGGATGCATCCTCCAGCTTGGCCAGGAGATCACCGACCGGCCCGTCCTTCACCTGATCGAATTGATCGAAGAGGCATACTGCCTGAGGACCGAGCAGCCGTCTCTCCTTGTGGTATAATGACGGTCGGGTGCAGGCCTGTTTGACGGTTATTACCAATTGAGACCGAGGAGGCATTGTGAGCGAAGCAGAAGACAAAGACGCTACCTCCCTTGAGGAATCCCTCCAGGGATATAAGGGAAAGATCATGCCGGTCAACAAGGGCACGCTGACCTGGGACAAGGAACTGATATTCAAGGGCAGGACCCAGAGGGGCGAGGAGATAGATTTCGATGCAGAGGCCCAGTGGGGGTGCATCCCCACGGAGAGCCTGCTTTTGAGCGTGGCCGGGTGTCTCGCGATCGACTGCGTCTCATTTCTTCAGAAGATGAAGTGCGTGATCACGAAGTTCAAGATCGACATAAGCGGCGAGCGGAATCCTACCCCGCCGCAGTATTACAGGAAGATGGAGATGAAGATCCTCATCGCAGGCGAAAATATTACGCCAAAGAAGATGGACAGGGTCATCTCCCTCTCGCAGGAGAAGTACTGCTCGGTATACCATTCCCTGCGGAAGGACCTCGAAGTGAAGGTGAGTTACATCATAGAGTAGGGGCGGACGTCTCGTCCGCCCTTCTCCCCGCTTCCCTGCTGAATGAGGATCCCTTCTTACTGTTTGACCAATTCGACCCGCCTGTTCTTCGCCTTGCCTTCCTCGGTGTCGTTCGAGGTGACGGGTGCAAGCGAGGAGACACCATGGGGCTTCAGGCGTGCGGCGGCTATCCCGTGCTTGCCGGTCAGGACCTTTACTACCGCATCCGCGCGGTCTTTGGACAGCTTCATATTGGCGTCAAAGGAGCCAACGTTGTCCGTATGACCGACGACATAGAGCTTCAGGCTGCCATTGTTCTTAAGCAGCTTTGCGATCTCGGAAATGGCGGCGTCGGATTCCGGCTTTATCGTCGACTTGGCGGTATCAAAGAATATGCCATAGACCGAAACATGGCCGGTTGCATTGATGTCATTGCCCATGGCGGCGGCATCGGCCACCACCTCCTGCTTCATGGCTTCTTTTTCTACGATCGTAAGCTCATAAGAGGTGTCCGCTGCTTTTACATGGATCCATGTCTCTTTGCCTTCCTTCTGAACCATGACAGTCGAAGACCGATAGACGCCCCATTGGCCGGAAACATCAACGAGGACCTTGCCGCCGATACGCGTTAGCGCATTTTCGATGTTTCTGACAATCTTGAGGCTTCCGGGCTTGGCTGCGCCTTTGTCGAGATCATATCTGATATAGAACTTGTGGCCCTCGACGTTGACCGGCACCTGCTTCTTGTTCTGTTCAACGCTAAACTTAAAACTGTCGTATTCAATATCCTTATAATCCGTTATATGGAAGTTGGGCATCCTCGAAATCAGGGGATGGTCCTTGCTCCCTTTCCTGTCATTTTCCGCCGCAGAAATGCCCAAACCTGCCAGTACAATTATCACGCTGATGACTACTCTCATTACGTGCTTCATATGATTGCCTCCTTGTGATGTAAATTGCATAAGAATAACGCATCAGAATGTTTTAGTAAAGATGGCGAATGGGGACATCAACGAGCGGGTCCGCCGCAATAATTCGGTGAGGCGTTAGTAGATAAACGTAGCCGGGTCCTTTGCCGGATGGCAGCGGCTGCAGAGCTTGCCTGATTCCTTCTTCCCCACCCTCCAGGTATGGGCCTTGTGGCAGTCGAGGCACTTCAGTTCAGCCTTGGTCAGGTGCAGGTTGTGCTGGCCGACCCTGGCCTCGTTGCCGTGGCATGACTTGAGGCAGTCTTCGCTGGCGGGCTTTATCTTGCCGTGCGGATGATGGCAGTCAAAACACTTCAGACCGGACATGACCCCCCGTGCAGGCAGGCTCTTGTGGCAGGAGAGGCACCGGTCATTCGAGATCAGCTTCGGTGCCTTCTCTCCGTAGCTGTGGCACTTCAGGCAGGAGAGCCCCTCCATCCCCATGCCGTGGATTATCTTGTCCTGATGACAGCCCTGGCATGCCTGCTCATTCGGCGCAAACGAATGCTGCGTACCTGAATGGCACTTGCTGCAGCTGATGTTCTGCATGAAGACATGACGGGCGTGGCCGTATGAGTTCCGGAAGGTGACCGACCCCTGGGTGGCTGCGTTCAGGTGGCAGTCCTTGCAGGTGTTCCAGGGAGATATGCGTCCGTGGGACTGCTGCGCGGACTGGCCGCCTTTGACGACGAAGGCAACGAGCATGCGGTTCTGCTCAAGCACGCTCATGGTATGGCACTTCTGGCAGGGAAAATCGCGATGCTTGCTCAGCTGCCAGCTCTTGTAGGTCTCCTGCATCATGTGGCAGGAGGAGCAGAACTGGGGGTCTTCCCTGGTGTAGACGTAGTAGCGGTATCCCACGATGCCGCCCATGACCGTCAGCAGCAGGAGCAGGAATACAATCGCCTTCTGGTTCTCCTCGATGAAACTGAGACAGAAGGAGGTGAAGGATCTTTTCTTAGCCATTCCTGATGAGCTTTGCCGCGGCCTCCGCGATGATGCCGCTGCCGGCCGTGATCTTCGCGGTCGCCTCGATGAGCCTCTTACCCGTTTTTATTATCTCTGCCTCGATTACGGACCTGTCCCCGACATGAAGAGGCTGCCTGAAGCGCACCGTTATCTCGGCGGTCACCGCCTCGATGCCCCTGCCAAGGACAGCCTTCATCATCGCCTCGTCCAGGACCGTCGTAATTATACCACCATGCACGATGTCTTTGAAACCCTGATGGGTCTTCCCCGGAACAAACTCGGCGACCTGCCTGCCCCCCTCTCTCCTGAAGACGAGCCGCAGCCCGTCGGGGTTCCGGCTGCCGCAGGCAAAGCAGTGGCCGTCATCCGACAGGGAGAGCCTCTTCATTTGCTGCCGAGGAAGGAGAAGAACCGGTACAGGAAGAAGGAGAAGATGAAGCCCATGAACGCGCCGAACGCGGAGAGGATGCCGAGCACGATCATGAAGACAAAGGTGACGGCGACGCTGCCCGAAGAGACGCCGAGCTGCAGGAAGGTGTTGAGGTCCTTTGCGATCGCATCGCGCCAGGTGCCCTGGGGAGTGCCCTGGAAGAGGGTATCCATGAGGAGCGAGATGACGAGGCTGATGATTGCTCCGACGATCGCGCCGGCTACGAGGAACCGCTTGACCTTCCGCCTATCGTCCATCCGGAGGGCTATTTGTTCATCAGGTCGAGAAAATCTTTGTTGCTCTTGGTTCCGGTGAGCTTGCCGAGGAGGAACTCCATGCTCTCGACGGTGCTGAGCGGGTTGAGCACCTTCCTCAGGATCCACATGCGGTGCAGCACTTCCTTGTCGACGAGCAGCTCCTCTTTCCGGGTACCGGAGGCATTGATGTCGATCGTCGGGAATATCCTCTTGTCGACGAGCTTCCGGTCGAGATGGAGTTCCATGTTGCCTGTTCCCTTGAACTCCTCGAAGATGACGTCGTCCATCCTGCTTCCGGTATCGACGAGGGCGGTCGCGAGGATGGTAAGGCTGCCGCCTGTCTCGATGTTGCGGGCGGCGCCGAAGAATCTCTTGGGCTTCTGCAGGGCGTTGGAGTCGAGGCCGCCGGAGAGGACCTTGCCGCTGGTCGGCATGATCGCGTTATAGGCGCGGGCGAGCCTCGTGATGCTGTCGAGAAGGATGACTACGTTCTTCTTGCTCTCCACGAGTCTCTTCGCCCTCTCGATGACCATCTCCGAGACCTGGCAGTGACGCTGCGGCGGCTCGTCGAAGGTGGAGGCGATGATCTCGGCGGTGTTGACCTGTCTCTTCCAGTCGGTCACCTCCTCAGGCCGCTCGTCGATGAGCAGGATGATGAGATGTATGTCGCGGTGGTTCTTCTTGATCGCCTTTGCGATCGACTGCAGGAGCATCGTCTTTCCGGTACGGGGGGCGGCGACGATCATGCCGCGCTGGCCCATGCCGATGGGTGTGATGAACTCCATGACCCGCGTCGAATAGTCGGTCGAGTCGTATTCCAGCTTGATGCGCTCCGTCGGGTAGTAGGGGATGAGGTTGTCGAAGAGAGGCCGCTTGATGTTCTCCTCGGGGGAGCCGTGGTTTATCGCCTCGACCTTCAGCAGGGCGAAATAACGCTCACCCTCCTTGGGAGGCCGTATCTGGCCTGATACGAGATCGCCCGTCCGGAGATTGAATCTCCTGATCTGCGAGGGCGACACATAGATGTCGTCAGGCCCCGGCAGGTAGCTGAAGTCAGCCGACCTGAGGAAGCCGAACCCGTCCGGGAGTATCTCGAGCACACCTGCGGAAAACACGTTGCCGGTCTTCTCCGCCTGGGCCTGGAGGATGGCGAATATGAGGTCCTGCTTCCGCAGTCCCGCCGCACCTTCGACCTGCAGTTCCTTGGCAACGTCGGTCAGCTCATCGATAGTTTTTTCTTTTAATTCAGAAATAGAGATGTTTCCCATACCATACTCCTCATCTGGGTTTTTGCTCTGGATTTTGTTTTCCCGGAAGGTTCTTTCCCATCCACGCGGGAATCGTACTCAAGAAGAACTGTTTTGTATAGTTATACATAATGTCCCTCACCTTTGTCAAGCATCGTTCTTTACAATCTTTTCGGGGCCATGGTACAGTTGTTTGATGAAATACGGAGAACGTTCCATCAAGAAGGCCCGGCTCGAGATCTGGCCAAACCCCAGCCCCGGGCGTGACTACGAGATCAATATCAGCTTCCCTGAATTCACCTGTCTCTGCCCCCGCTCCGGGTATCCGGATTTTGCGATCATCGGCTTACGCTACGTGCCGGATGAAAAGATCGTTGAGCTGAAGTCCCTGAAGCTCTACCTGAACTCATTCAGGGATATCGCAATATCTCACGAAGAATCAACCAACAGGATCTTTACTGAACTGAAGAAGAAACTCAGGCCGCGGTTCCTTGAGGTGACAGGCGATTTCAACCCCCGCGGAAATGTGAAGACCGTCATCCGGGTCTCTTCTGAATCGCCGCTGAAGAAGTAACCGCCGGGCCTGGACCGCTGCCTTAATCCCCAAGGGCCGCCTTTGCCCTTTGGATAAAGAGCCTCACCTTTGCGTGATCTTTCCTCCCCCTGGCCTTTTCGACCCCGCTGCTGACATCGACCCCGAACGGCCGGACATGCCGGACCGCCCCGGCGATATTGTCGGTGGTGAGGCCCCCTGCAAGGATAATCCTGCCGAAACGCTTCGCACTGCCGGCGATGTCCCAGTTGAAGGTGAGTCCCGTGCCGCCGGCAGCGTCAGGCGCATAGGCATCCAGGAGAAACGCGGCGGCAAGCCCCTGAAAAGACTCCAGGCCGTTGAGGCTCTGCAGCGACCTCACCCGGACGGCCTTGATGACAGGCCGCGACCGCCTGCAGAAATCCGGGGGCTCTTCCCCGTGGAGCTGGATGACCTGGATGCCTGATATGCCGGCGATCTCCTCGACCGCCTCCGCGGTCTCGTTCACAAAGACGCCGACCGGGGTGACGAACAGGGGAAGGCCGCGGATGATCTTTCCCGCCTCGCGGGGATCGATATACCGGGGGCTGCCTTTATAAAAGACAAACCCGAGGCTGTCTGCGCCCGCATCAGCGGCGGCAAGCGCGTCATCCGGGTTCGTTATGCCGCAGATCTTGACCTTTACCATGGGCGTATCCGGCTACTGGCCCAGGGCATCGGGCTCAAAGACCTTCCTGCGCATCGTTGCCCCGAGCCCCTCGCCCAGCGCATCTTACTTCCTAAAGGACAGGCAGTTTCTCAAGCGCCTTCTTGATGTCTTCCTCGGGATGCTCATGGTCGAACAGCTTGCCCTCACGGTAGTCGGCATAGGCCTGCAGGTCAAGATACCCGTGGCCGCTCAGGTTGAAGAGGATGGTCTTTTGTTTGCCTTCTTCCTTGGCCTGTATCGCCTCGTCCACCGCACAGCGTATGGCGTGAGCGCTCTCGGGGGCCGGGATGATCGATTCGGTGCCGGCGAACAGCACCGCGGCCTCGAAGACCTTGTTCTGGTGATAGGCCCTGGCCTCGATGATCCTGTCATGGTAGAGCTGGGACACGAGCGGAGAATCGCCATGGTACCGGAGTCCTCCGGCGTGGATGCCTGAGGGCATGAAGTCATGGCCCAGGGTATACATGGTCATGAGCGGCGTCATCCCCGCCACGTCCCCGAAGTCGTAGCGGAACTCCCCCTTGGTGAGCGTGGGGCAGGACGTCGGCTCGACGGCAACGGCCCTCAGGTCCTTCTTCTTGCCTGACAGCTTGTCGTGCAGGAAAGGGAATGCAACGCCGGCGAAATTGGACCCGCCTCCGCAGCACCCGATCACCACGTCCGGATAATCACCGGCGACCTCCAGCTGCCTCTTGGCCTCCTGCCCGATCACCGTCTGGTGCAGGCAGACATGGTTGAGCACCGAACCGAGCGCGTAATTCGTGTCTCCGTGCGTGGCAGCGTCCTCCACCGCCTCGGATATGGCGATGCCGAGGCTCCCGGTGCTGTCGGGGTCAGCCTCGAGGATCTTTCTCCCCGCATTCGTGACCGTCGAGGGACTCGCGTGGACCGTGGCGCCCCAGGTCTCCATCATCATCCTGCGGTAAGGCTTCTGGCTGAAGCTCACCTTCACCATGTAGACCGTGACATCGAGTCCGAACAGCTTGCCCGCAAGCGCCATGGAAGAGCCCCACTGGCCCGCTCCCGTCTCGGTGGCGATGCGCTTGATGCCGGCCTTCTTGTTATAGAACGCCTGGGGAATGGCGGTGTTGGGCTTGTGGCTGCCCGCAGGGCTCACGCCTTCGTATTTATAGTAGATCTTTGCAGGAGTACCGAGCGCCTTCTCAAGCCGGTGGGCCCGGTAGAGCGGCGAGGGCCTCCAGAGCGTGTAGATGTCGAGCACCTCCTCAGGGATATCGATCCAGCGGTCCGCGCTCACCTCCTGCAGGATCAGGTCCATGGGGAAGATCGGCTTGAGGTCGTCAGGGCCGACGGGCTGTTTTGTTCCCGGATGGAGCGGCGGCTTCGGCTTGTTCGGCATGTCCGCCATGATGTTGTACCACTTCTTCGGGATATCCCGGTCAGGAAGGACTATCTTCGTCTGCTGCATGGTTCTCCTCCGCTTCGCTTTTGTGGGTCCATAGAATATGGCGTTCTTTCTATGAAGGTTACCAAATTACGATAGCATAAATCCTCATAAAAGGGCAGAGCCTCCGCGCCGTTATCAGCGGCCGGAAGGCCGATTCTGCCGGAGGAGGTTTCACCCGGCGTGTGCTATAATGCTGGTAGTTTCCGGCGCTATACATTACGATTCATGCAGCAGGGGAGGTTTTCTATGGGACTGCCTCAGGATGTTCTCGGACTGATCGGCAATACGCCGCTCGTACGCATCAACCGCCTTACCGGACCTTCTGATGCCGAGATATGGGCAAAGCTCGAGGGGAACAACCCCGGCGGCTCGGTCAAGGACAGGATCGCCCTTTCGATGATAGAGGCTGCTGAAAGATCCGGAACGCTCAAGCCCGGAGGCACCCTCATCGAGCCGACAAGCGGCAATACCGGCATCGGCCTTGCCATGGTCGCCGCGGTCAAGGGATACCGTCTCATCCTCACGATGCCTGATACCATGTCCATGGAGCGCAGGCAACTCCTGCAGGCATACGGCGCCGAGCTGGTGCTGACGGACGGCAAGAAGGGCATGAAGGGCGCTGTCGATAAGGCAGAGGAGATATTCCGGGACAACCCCGGGTACGTGATGCCCCAACAGTTCGAAAACCCTGCCAATCCCGAGGTCCACCGCACGACAACCGCCACGGAGATACTCGCCGCTCTCGGCGATGCACCCGAGGGTTTTGTCAGCGGCGTCGGGACAGGCGGCACGATCACCGGGGTCGGCGAGGTGCTGCGGGCAAAAAGGCCTGATGTCTGGATCGCCGCTGTCGAGCCCGTCACCTCTCCGGTGCTCTCCGGCGGAAAGCCCGGTCCGCACAAGATCGCGGGCATCGGCGCAGGCTTTATCCCGGGTGTCCTGAATACGAAGATTTATAATGAGGTGATACAGGTGAGCGACCGTGACGCTGCCGAGACGGCGCGGCTGCTGACAAAGAAAGAGGGCATCCTTCCGGGCATATCATCCGGCGCCGCGGTATGGGCAGCGATCAGGGTGGCTGCACGGCTCGGCAGGGGCAAACGCGTTGTCGTCATCATCCCTGACCGCGGGGACCGGTATCTCAGCACCGGGCTTTTCTCCCCGGAATAGCTTTTCTTCAGGGTGCTGCTCCCGGTATCCAAGGCCTTGATCAGTTCGTACGGGCCTGGGCTGGTTCAGTTGACCATGCGGTAGATCATGAAGAGGGCGAGCGGGTCGAGGTGCTTGATCGCAGCCCGGTATAACGGGATGCTTGCACAGCCGCAGCGGCTGCAGTCCGCCCTGTTTCCGTAGGTACACTGCTTCAGCGTCCCGTCCGCATTATAGCAGTTACAGACCTTGCTGACCGGGCATCTCTCGATGCTGTTCCATTCGGAGTACTCGCCGCTTATCCTGAACTGGTTTGCCATCGCATCCGTCAGGCCGAGGATGCGCCAGTATTTCTTCCTCAGGACGAGAAGCTCGTCGAGTATCCGGTCCCGCTCCTCTATGGGGATCGAGAGGTGGCCGTCGTCCCCGGTGGTATGCGGTGTATAGAAGCTGAAACCGACACCCTTGATCGGCAGCGAGCTGAGCGCATCGAGGAACGCCTCGAGGTTATGCCGGTTCTGGCGGGTAATGGTCGTGTGGATGACCGGCTTGCGCGGCGCCTTCTTGATGTTCCCGACGGAGCAATCATACGCCCCTGCGCCCCGGATGGTGTCATGGACCTCCCGGGTGCCGTCGAGAGACAGGATCCATTGGGCGTCGAACGGCGCAAAGCCCTGGGTACCGTTCGTGAAGATGAGCGGATGGTCGAAGATCCGGGAGGCTGCCTCGCACATACCGGGCCGGAGCATCGGTTCTCCTCCGTAGAGGATCGCCGCGGTCATCCCCTGCCTGCGCAGGCCCTTCATGAAGGCGACCATCGCCTCATCGTCGAGTTCGGCAGGACGCTCCTCTTTCCACCAGTAGCAGTGGGAGCACTTAAGATTGCAGCTGTTGGTGATATCGATCGCGGCCGTTGTCTTCGTGTTGGTAAACGCCCAGGTGAAAAGGAGGCGGGCCTTCTTGTGTATTTTCATCGGTGCCGGCGGTCTGTTGCAGAGACACCCGGTGAGGCGAACTGATCTTCCTGCCCCCCGTATACCTTGCCCGCATATTCCGCCGCTACCGCATCCGCTGCCTTTTCCATCGCGCTGAAGAGCCTGTCCGCGCACAGGTCCTTCACCGCACCGGCTGGGCCGTGGAAGGTGACGGAATCGCTTAGCAGCCTTGTTTCGACATTGTAGAGATGAAGCACCTCCCGAAGGTGGCCGTGAAAGGCCTTTTCAGCGAACGTGGACCGCACGACATCCCGGAAAGGCTGGGAATCGCGCCAGTTCCGGAGCAGCCCGTAGACCATGGTGACGAAGGAGTCTATCCTCTTTTTTCGTATATCAGCGAAATCCTCGTACCTGATACGTATGGAAAAAAGGGGATTCGATACCTCCTGTACGAAGTCCTGATCGACCTTCTTCGTCATCTCGAAGAGCTCCTGGCTATCCACCTCTGTCCTGTCTGTTCCCCTGTCAAAGGCGGCTGCCGCATGTTCTATCAATAACCGGTCCTTCTCGATCTCCTTCCGGACATTCGCATCGAGGAAAGGCTGAAAAAGGTTGAGGAAGAGGCGTACCGGCAGGTGCCTGTTGAGGCGGCAGACGCAACGCCTGCTGAACTCAAGCATCATCTCCCTGTCTGTATCGCACAGCACCGCTATCTTGCCCGCTCCCGCGGCTGTCGCCCGGTGCGCCGCCGCGGACAGGGTGGTTGCGGCAGTGAGTCCCTCCGGAATGTCCATGGACACCCTCTCTCTGTCTTTTTTCAAAGTATACCAGCGAATGGTCAAGCCGGAAACAAGATAGTAAGGAACCGTCTTGGGATGGGAAGAGGCCTGCTGACGTCTATCCTGCGGCTATCGTCCGGAGCGCCTGTCTTGCAGCGATGATCCCCCTGTATTGGGCCTCTTCGAATATCGACAGGCCGCTCATGTCCGAGTGGGCAAAGAATATCTTTTCGAGAGGTTTCATCGCCTCCTGTCTCGCCGCCCCCCAGATGAGTCCCGGGATCGGTCGTATCATCGCATGTCCCCAGAGCCATACGTCCACCTGTTCAAGGTCTTTTTCTATGCCCGGGTGCATGCGTGAAAGGTCCCTGACGATCAGCTCCGACCACTCCCGGTGTGATCTCTGAAGCGCCTCTTTGCGTTCAGCGGCCGGATCCCCTGCGGTGAGGGGATGGTAATAGGTAAGGACCGTCTTTTCCCTCCGCGCGGCTACGTCCTGATGGTTGGCGACGACGTAGCCGAGGGAGTCGCTGTGATAGCTCACATTGTCCCATGATACGGCTGCCCCCTTGCCCTCGGGGATGCCCTTCATGGTTATGTTCGCCGTCATCCAGGGTGTGTACCCAAAAGACGCCGCGTAGGAAGGCAGCCTCTCCCTGAAGAAACGGATCGTCCTGAAGGCGGTGAAGCGCGGCGCGGCGTAGATCACCGCCTTTGCGCGTATCCTGCCGGCAGTCCCTCGCCTGACATCATGGTAATCCACCGCCAGTTCATCCCCGATCTTCTCTATATTCAGGACACAGGCATTGCACCGGATATGGGGCAGGATATCCTTCTCCATCCTCTTTACGATCCAGCCGATCCCCTCAGGCCAGGTGACGACCGCATGCGAATCAGCATTGGATGCGGTACCGTCACGGGATGCAAAATAGTGGATACCGGCCCAGGCGGATGTCTCCTCCATGCGGCAGCCGTAATCATCCCTGCAGCAGTAATTGACATACCACCGGAGATACTCGGAGTCCCATCCGTTATCAGCCAGGTACCGGCCCATGCTGATGGCGTCATACTTCAGGAACCGGGGATCACGCGAGCTGTGGTCAACAGGGATCGCGAAGGCGCGGCTGCCGTCGCTTCCCCGCGCCTTCCTGAACCTCTCCATAGCCCCGAAGAACTCGTCATACTGGCGCCTGTCGCGTTCCGACATGCCGAGCTGCGGCACGAGTCCTTCCTGCCAATGGCCGTGGATGAGCAGCCTCTCCTGGGGGTCTGCGCAGAGATGGAATTCGTTATACACCGGGAGCCCCTTGCTGTCATACCCCTCTATGATACCGAGCTCCTCGAACAGCTCCCTCACGAAGACGGCGTCCCTGCCCGGTATCGGGATATAGTGAGCTGCCCACGGGTACGGGGAGACCGCATTCGAGCCGCTGATCGCATTGCCGCCGGTATTGCCTTCGAGTTCGAGGAGGAGAAAGTCATCCCGCTGATTTTTTTTCTTGATCTCGCGAGCCGCGGACAGGCCGGCGATCCCCCCGCCCACGATGAGGATGCCTGTCCTTTCCGTCTCCTTCGGGGATGCCCCGCCCGGTTGGGTCAGCAGGTGTCCTGCCTTCCAGTTACTTCCAACGATCCGGCCGGCTGTATCCTTCTTCCTGTCAACCAGGGGATTCGTGCAGGAGATGATCCCGCCTGCCGATGCCATATAGAGCGAGCCTTTTATGAGGAAGGAACGGCGGCTTATCCCCGACTGCGGGGGATCAGTGGACATACCGTGACCACTCCTCTTCGAAGTACCTGACGAGAACCTGGTTATTGAGCCGGTTCACCTCGGTCTCGACAGGACCCATGTCCGGCGGGAACTCGGTCATCAGCCTCGCTGTCTCGGGTGTCACAAACCTGAGGCCGGCCAGGAAGCCTTGCGGCATCCGGAAGGCCCTCTTCGAGCCTATCACATACCCCCATTCTCCGAAGGACGGCAGATAGACATGATACGGGGTCGTCTCGAATCCGACCGATTTCAGGGTATTGACAACACACCAGTAGGAGCGCCTCGCCACAAACGGGGAGGTGCTCTGGACAACAACAGCGCCTCCGTCGCGTAACGCCCGGTAGAGGAGGCGGTAGAAGGTATTGGTGTAGAGCTTGCCGAGGGAGAAGTTGGAGGGGTCAGGGAAATCGACTACGATGAAATCGAACCTCTGATTGTTCGTCTTCATCCATACAAAGGCATCTGCATTAATAATGGTCACCTTCGGAGAATTCAGGGAGCCCCCGTTGAGCCGCACGAGGCTTTCATGACTTTTGAAGAGCTTGGTCATCTCAGCGTCCAGGTCGACGAGGGTGACGGAGTTCACGCCGGGATACCTGAGTATCTCCCGAACGGCGAGTCCGTCGCCTCCGCCGAGCACCAGCACGTTCCTGGGCTCCCTGACCGCCTGCAGACCCGGGTGCACAAGCGCCTCGTGGTACCGGTATTCGTCGCGTGAATTGAACTGAAGATTCCCGTTCAGAAAGAGCTGCAGGCTGTCCTGTTCCCTCGTCACGACGATCCGCTGGTAGGGCGTCGTCCTGGCGTAGATGATGTTCCCCCGGTAATTCAGGGTCTCGGTGAAATGGAGTATCTGCTCTGAATAGATAAAGCCGGCTGTCAGGAAAAAGAGCAACACACCGCCGGCTGCTGCAAGCGCCCTCGGCCGGATCACCTCACCCCTGAAGAGGCGGAGCGCCCAGAAGGCGACGAGCACATTGATGATGCCGAAGAAGAAGGAGGACCTGATAAGCCCGAAATGCGGCACGAGCAGGAGGGGGAAGAGCAGGGAGGCGAAGAGCGCCCCTATATAGTCGAAGGTAAAGACCTTTGAGACAAGGTCCTTGAATTCAAACCTGTTTTTGAGGACCCGCATGATGAGCGGTATCTCGAGGCCGACGAGCGCCCCGGTCACGGTGATAAGGGAATAGAGGATAGGCCGGAAGTGGACAGCCACCTCGAAAACGGAAAAGAGGATCGCCGCAGAGCATCCGCCGACGAGTCCGATGAGCAGTTCCGCCTCGATAAAGACGGAGATGATGTTCCTGACGATGTACCTCGAGAGGTACGAGCCGAGCCCCATCGCCGAGAGATAGACGCCGATAATAATGGAAAACTGGGTGACCGAATCGCCCAGGAGATAGCTGGCGAGGGCCCCCGCGGTCAGCTCATAGACAAGGCCGCAGGTCGAAATCGCAAAGACGGAAAACAGCAGGGCATAGGCCATGAACAGACGTACGGCCGTTAGTGAATCGCAAGCCCTACGATGATCGAAATGCCGAGTATCAGTGCGCCGACGACGATCGCGGCCGCGGTGTTCTGGTCCTCAAGAATCTCCTTGGTGAGGTCACCGGGCGTCATCTTGTCGAATATATAGAAGGCTAATCCGAACAGGGCAAGACCAAAAAATGAGAATATCACGGAACTCACGACGTCTTTCAGATTGATGAGATCACTCATATCTCCTCCTTCTTTCTTTTAATCCTACTTGTGGTATTGACTCTGCCCCGCAGGGCCCCATTTTGCCTGGTGCAGAAAACTCGACAGCACAAACCCGCGCGAGCCTGCCGCAAAGAATAACAGCGAAATCAGGATCCCGTATGCGATGAATATCTTCATTTCATTCACTCTCCTCGTTGTCGGCGGCGGTCGTTGGAGACAGATCGCTTTCAGCCCATCTCTTCGCCTCGAAGCTCCGGTTCTTCATGCAGACACACAGGGGATAGATCGCCAGCAGCAGAAAGGCGATGAAAAAATTGGACCAGATCGCGACTCCCCTGTGCAGCGATATGCTGAACTCCTTCTGGCTGACTACTCCCGACCCGGTCGGATGGATCACGAGGTGGTAGCGTCCGCCCGGCACGGACGAAAGTACGAGATCAGACTGCCGGCTCCCCTCGGTCCATGAGCCGTCGCTGTCTGTTCCTGAATAGTATTCGACCCCCTGTTCGAATTCGTAGCGTTTGCCTGTTCCTTCATCAATCATGTCGACAGACGCCTCCATCCAGTCATTCGTGAGGGGGGATTCAATCTTCACCTGAAGATTATCCGCGGCGCCGGGCACGTCGAAGGCAGGGGTGACGAGGGGCTGCGATCTCCTCGTGTCGTCGAAGGTGAAATTCCCGCGATACACCTCCTTGCCCCGGGCGGAGAAGATAAAATAGAACTGGAGTACCGTCAGGACAGCCATAAATACCAGAAACGCCATCGTAACGCCCTTGGCAACAGAGCCGTAGGGGTTAAACTGGTTGGGGGCGACGCCCTCCTTCCCGGGCATAGCAGACTCTATAGTAAAGGCCTTCGCAACCTCATCAGGCTCGATGTACTTCCCGAGCGACCAGTTAACCTCAGACTTGTCGGTTTCGCAGGAGAGTATCTCGGGGGGGCTGATGAAATCAGCGACCTCGACGGTTTCGCCGATCTTTACCCTCCAGTAGAACTCGCCAAGTACATAGACCACCTTGCCCTGGCCTACCAGAAACTTCCTGAAGGTCTTGTCCTTGAACTGGATCCCGCCCAGGCCGGGGATCTCCCGGACCGGCCTGCTGCGCATCATCTCGACAAAATTCCAGTGGCCATGGTATGTCGTCAGCCACCGGAACCCCCTGTAGGGATTGAACAGGAGATACTCGTCCCAGGTATATTCGCCTGTCGCGTCCGACCGGCGCATAAAGCCGGTCACCTCCCACATGATGTTGAAGAGCTTTCCCTTCTGGCCGATCGGGATGAGAGGCTTGATCTTTATCTGCTTTTCGACCTTGCTCAGGAGCGCAAGCGTCTGGTTGGTGGTATCGATCGTTGAACCGCAATACCTGCAGGCGACGGAGGCGGTAAGGCCGGGGGTGAGCAGGGAGAAAGGCCCGCCGCACGACGGGCACTTGAAGGCGGTGGCTGAACGTATCTTCTTCATGTCGGCAGCCAGGTCCCTCAGGTTCGAAAGGTCGAGCTCCTCGAACTCCACATACCTGCCGGCGTACAGCCGGACGTCGTCCGGCTCGGAATATTCTATATTGACGAACTCGCCCCCATAATCGCTCAGGTCGACGCTGACGGCCTTTCTCCCCCTGAGGCCCTTGAAGGGGAGTTCTCCCTCGCTCCCTATGCAGACCGTCTCCTTTATGTCGTCGACAAAATAACGTTGGGTAGGCGCCAGGGCATAGGCCCTGCCCACCTCGAGATCAGCGAGTTTCGGGACCCTGTCCGTAGCCTTTACCTCGGAGCTGATCATGAAGAAGCCCATCGCCTCTGCCAGCCAGCCGTTCTTCCCGTTTTCAAAGAGGAGGAACCACTCGTTCCAGTACCCGTCGCTCCAGGCGACCTTGAGCCTCCCGATGATTTCAAAAACCGTATTCCTGTATTTCCCGCGGCTGCCGATCTGGAGGGGGGAGATGTCGTCCGGCAGCTGGGCCATCTTGCCGAGGGACTCGAGGTCCATGTCGTGGCGCACGATCATGGACTTGCAGAACTCGCAGACCGTAAAAACGGAGACGCTCGACTTAAACTGTACCTCAGCGCCGCAGGACGGGCAGTTAGCCTTCATCAGGTATCTATTTCCCCGGTATCGGAGGAGGCACTTCCTTGAAGAGCTCAGCCAGCTCAGCCACCTGTCCGGCCGCTGTCCACTGCTCCATGCCGGTCTTCCAGACGAGGGTATCCCGCTTCAGTTCGCCCGAGGTGATCTTCTGTTTCAGCACATCCGTGACAAACGGCCCTGTCTGCTGGCCCCCGATCGCGAGATAGTAGCCGGGAAGGGGCGGCGGAGTCTGGGCCTGTCCCTGCTGCCCGGCCATCGCCTGGCTCATCTGGTTTGCCATCCCGAAACCCATGCCCATGCCGACTCCCGCGGCGGCCATGCCGCCGGGATTCGCGGCAGCGGTCGGGATCGACTCCGCTGTCTCATACTGCGTATAGGCGCGGAGGTCGCCGATCGCCTTCATCGCGCCTGACTTGTCTATCGCTCGCTCCACCTCTTCGGGCAGGCCGATGTCCTGCACCTGCACCTCTGTCAGCTCAAGGCCGAAGCCCTCGAAGCCTGAGGCGATGCGGTCCTTGAGCGTCTGGCCGAGCATGACGACCTTGCTCTCGAGTTCGATGACCGGGATGCCGGTCTCAGGGAGCACTTCCTTGATCCTGAGGCCTATCTTGCCGCGCAGGTTGTCCTCGATCGATTCGGTGGTGAAGTTCCCGTCAGTGCCGACGATCTCCCGGATAAAGACCGCGGGGTCTTTGACCTTCATCGAGTAGATGCCGAAGGCGGTGACCCGGACAGGGCCGAACTCCTTGTCCCGCATCGTCACGGGACCGGGAGTACCCCACTTCAGACTGGTGAACTGGCGGGTGCTGCAGAAATAGACCTCGCACTTAAAGGGGCTGTGAAAGCCGTATTTCCATCCCTGGAGGGTGGTGAGGATGGGGAGGTTCTTGGTGTTCAGGACATATCTGCCCGGCTTGAACACATCGGCTATCTGGCCTTCATTGATGAAGACCGCCTGCTGGGCCTCCCTGACGACCAGCTGTGCCTCGTACTTGATCTCGTTTCCGTACCGGTCAAAACGATGCACCAGGGTGTTATTGGTGTCATCGATCCATTCGATGATATCGACAAATTCGCCGCGGACCTTGTCAAAAAACCCCATCGCAACCTCCCTGTAGTACTGTGGTTATTGCTCCCCGAGAGGAATAATAGGCGAGTCGGGTGTTGCCGGAATCAGCGCCGTATCGTCCTCACACCGCAGAGTATAACAGATTATCCGGACGAGAAAAAGAGGAAACGCTGACATAGCGCCGAAGGACGACATTTTGGGGCGGGAGGGGGTGTCGTCCGCCCGGATCCAGCATGGTGTGGAGGAGAGAGATAAGGGTCGGATACGGGCTTTACTTGAAAAGATTTCTAAAATTCTTCTCGATCCCGGAAATTTTGGCATGAAGCTCCTTGGAATCGAGTCTGATAGTCGTCCCGCACGTGCAGTCAAACTTGGTGTGAGATTTGAGCCAACCGATTTTTTTCGAATACTTCTTGTTACATTGCGTGCAAACGAACTCGACAGATTCGCTCTGGAACATGGCAAGATCTCCTCACAAATTTATTTATTCTCGCGGCCTGCTTGGTACTTCTTGTTCTATTATACGCCCGCCTGTGCTGCTAACGTGTTGATTATGGGTGCGTGTCCCCGGAATTTGTCCTCCAAGCTCTATGCAATGCACGCAACAACGTACCCAACTTGGTCCTCTTTGTCCCATGTCAAGGGCTGACCCCACTTATCTTCTTGCTATTTTCATTGACAGGATGATCGATAGGGTTGTAAAGTCATCAAAGTATGCAAATCATGGATCGGGGGATGTCATGATAAGATCTATCACTTTTTTACTAATCAATCTCATGCTTTGTCTGCTTCTCCTTGTCGTCTCTTCGTGCAAGAATGACTCTGCTGCCAAGACTATCGATTCTCTCTCTACGAGTACCACTCCATGTGTTGCGGCCGCCGAGCTAGCGCAAAGAAGAGAGAAGCAGGCCGTTGAACCTTTAATTGAGTTGCTTAAGCGGCATCAGGACGTAGAGGTCCAGAAATGCTCCGCCGAGGCGGTTGCGGCTATTGATATTGATGGGGCTGTAACGAGGCTGATAGCGTCTCTCGACGACTCTGACTTGCTGGCGGCATCGCGCGCGGCGTTTGCTCTGGGGATCATCAAAGACAAGAGGGCTGTGGCTCCCCTTCAAACTGCATTTCTTGGATCGAGACTGCCGTGCCCGGCTGCCATCGCCCTCGGTATGATCAAAGATCCTTCATCCAAGGACTTAATGATGAAAGCTGCTAGCCACCAGGACAGCAGCATCAGAGGTTGTGCTATCCAGGCTCTGGCCTATTATGGCGATGTGAGTGTCTGCGGGATGCTTGCCGACATTTTCATGACCGATAATGATACAGGTGTGAGATTTACTGCCAGTGCAGCTAAGGACTTTCTAAAATGTCCTGTCACTGCTGCCTCAAAATATGCGATAGAGGATAAATACTGCAAAGGTGCCCAGAAATTGATAGATGTGGCTATCCCATTGTTCAACAACACAGCCGGCCTCAAAGACTGGCAGGCGAATGCCTGGGAGGAATCGCCGCAGTGGAGAAATGCAGTTGCTGAGATATTGCCTGAATTAGGAACACCAGGACCGCAGCCCGCCGTTGACGAAAAGGACTTCGCGCTGAGAATGTCAATCTACAGCGCGGTTTCAAGTTGGGGGGGGTCTATGTTTCATTGTCGGCTGCTGACTGCTAAAGATCAGAAGGATGAAATATTAATAAACACAAGGCTCGGCGAGATCAAGCTCAAGCGTGAGCAGTTGCTTCAAGTCTGCCCCGGTCTCAGACTACCTGAAGCGCCCGCCGGTTAAGGAAGATAAAGGGGACAGGTGTCCCCTTTATCTTCCGGAATGCATAGGGTGGACACTGTTGATTATTGGAGCGATTAGTACGCTCCCATTGGCAATAGAGGTTCTTAGCAAGAGGCAGTAGTCACTGACCAACGCGCTCCGCTGAGCCCCGGGTACGCGCCTTTTCGTGGGCGACCCCTGGAGATTATCTTCCCGTAACCCTCAATAGCGACGCCGCTAGCAGGCTATTTCTTCTACCTAAAAGTCCGCCCATTTTTTTATTGATTAATTAAGCGGGATTCTGGTAGAAATATATGAGTTCAAAGGAGGGTGCCAAGATAGAAGCATGCTAGACCTTGAACCATTTTAGTTTCTCTGTTCGTGGGGTCACAAAATGCCAGCCGGGTATAACATTTATTAGATTTGAAAGAAGATTTATGAATCATCTATACGTTCAAGCACTCGATATGATGGGAGTTGCTTTCGGAGCGCTGTCTCGTAAGGTAGGAAACCCTCAGCGGCAACCCATGGGCCACAGATATGTCTACCGCTACAAATAGCAGTCGATCCATCAAGCGATTGTTCAAAAGCTAGCGAGAGTAGTTACCAGCTTACGAGCCATAAGCGTGTTGAACAATGTCGGGTTGCTTCAAGAGCAAGCGTCAATGCAAAGAACGCTCGATGAGTTCGAGGAGGATGTGGCTTTTTTGTGTTTCGGATTGATCTTCCGTGAATTAACAGACCTGCATAAAGAATATCTGGCGGCGTTTTATGAAGAGGAGTTTGATAATCCAGATAGTGCAATCGCGTCCACTCAAAAGCGCCCGATGATTCTTAGAAAAAAGATCCGAGCATTCATTAGTATAGATAGAGGCACGGGATACGATCAGAGCTCCACGCTCGAGGTTGGAAGGACAATCAATAGGACATATTCCGGATATGTCCATGGAGCCTCGCCTCAACTGATGGAGCTCTACTACGGCGACCCTCCATATTTTCATTTGGCGGGTGGGACCGATTCCCCATTCTATGAATACCACACCGACGACCTACTCAACTATTTTTATCGCGCTATCCTATCTTTCGCATTCGCTGCAAAAGCATTTGGTGAGGATGAATTATTCCAGAAGATTCGCAATTATTCCGGCGAGTTCGCTATTGCGTCAGGTCGCGAGAACCAATTTCGTGAGACAAGAGAAACCTAAAGGAAGTCATTAGGGCAAACCTTCATTCTTCATCTATGAAAGGGAAGAGACACCGGGGTCAGATCTTGTTCCGTGCATTCTGATTCAAACTGGATTTATCACTCTTCCCCTCTCACACGTCTTTGCGCATTTCTTCACTGTATCCCATGTCCGAGTCGTGAGTTCCGTGCCGAATATCTTCTCAATGAGGCTCATAAAGATCGGGCCCCGCGGGTTAGGGACATAGGCGGTGAAGACCTCAAGCCCTGTCACGGCAAGGATCTGAACGCCGTCTGTCTCGATCGGCAAACCCAGCCGTGCCTTGTACTGCGCACCCAGAAATGTAACGACCCGCTTTGCCTTCGGCGGAATCTGTAAGGAGGCATAAGGGTCGGCCTTGATCATCCTGCGCAGGCGGACTACTGGTCGCACGATCGTGCGGAAGGTGCGGCCCATGTGTTTCGTCATGGCGGCCTCGATTTCGTGCGCAAGCGCGGCCTCGGATGCCGACGGCGCGCTGAATACGACATTACCGCTCGACAACACCGTCTTCACGTCCGTATAGCCCGCCTTTTCGAAGCAGTCCTTCAGCTCCGCCATCTTTGCATTCATCGGGCTTACGCCCCGAAGGAAGGCAACATACCGCGGCATGGCTATATCCCCGATGAGATAATCACTTCTTTTTCTTCGCCTTCCGAAGATTCTCGCTCACCCGGTATTTCACGATCTTCCTGATCAGCTCTACGGGAAGCGGCCTGTCGTGCGGGAACTGGACCGAGCCCTTTGCGCTCTTGAATCCCCTGATCTCATCGCGGAACGAGGCAATGCCGCTCGCTCCCGGATAGAAACCGATGTGTTTTTTGAACGCGGCGAAATAGACGATGAATCCGTGGAGGAAGAACGCAGGCATCCGGTAGCTGATCTTCTCGTTCGCATCCGGTGCAGCCTCCCGGACAATCGTCCGTATCTCTTTCAGCCTCCTTCGCACAGCCGGAGGCTGGTTCTTAAGATAGTCATCAACCGTTGTCGGGGATTTATTTTCCATCGTACGCCTCTTTCAGCTTCGCGATATTGAGCTTTCGCTGCATCGCCATACCTCCCGGTTTTGGTGCCTTTGCCTTTTTACACCAAGTATGCGCCCGATTCGGGGCAATGGCAATTGCTATGTTCGGGGTGGAGCCGCGTTCTCAGCATCAAAATCCTCATTCTCGCGACTCTTAAAATAACAATCCAATTGACTCAGGGGCTCTGCCTCTGGCCTTACGTACCTTCTTTCGGTCAACAACACATGGCACTTATTATGCGGGGCCTCGCCCCGCACCCCAGTTACCTTTCTTGTTTGCTCCAGGCAAGGTAACCCAAAGAAGAGCACCCCTGAGAAACTCGCACCTTCGGTGACGGCCGGCCTCGCTGAATTTCAGAACTCGTCCCTGACATCGATACTCGGACCTGCCTACCGGCAGGCAGGCATGCTGAAATTCTTAACGCTTCGGCCTGCCTCGATTTTCAAAGGGGCCCCTCTCAAAACAAGAAACCGGTGAGACGTAAGAGGTAAAACGTGGTGAAAGAAATGGGAACAGGCTACTTTAATTAGTGTCAAGGCAAGCATCCCCCTTGACGTATCCTCCCATTTAATGCACAATTTGGTACGCGGAATTCTTCCGGGGAATCTCACACCACAACGGCTGTATAAGGAGTCATGCATGAAGTCTTTAGCTATTATGAGTATCGTTTTATTCGTCGCTCTCGGCACGTCCGCCTTCGCCCAGATGAAACCCTGCGAGGAGCTGAAATCCGAGATAGCGGCAAAGCTGGACGAGAAGGGGGTAAAGGGGTATACCCTCGAGATAGTCGCCGCGGATCAGGCAGGCGACAAGAAGGTGGTCGGCACGTGCGAGCGGGGCACGAAGAAGATAACCTACTCGCGCGGCGAAGCTAAGAAGTCTAAATAGAGGCAGCCGCAGAGTCTACACGGGGGAAGCAGCCGCCCTGTCTGTTGCGCTTTTGTCATTTTTTTTCTATCATAGGCACAAATCCTGACGGGGGGTAATGACTTGCCCAAAATGGGAGGGGAATGTATCTGAGATCTATCATTCTTGTATCCTGCCTGCTGCTCCTGCTTCCTTTTCCTCAAGCGTCCGAAGCCGCCGACATCGTGCTCGGCATGTCCGCCGCCTTCACGGGGCCGTCAAGAGGTCTGGGCATAGAGCTCTACAGGGGAACGCTGGCATACATCGAGCGCGTCAACCGCTCCGGAGGGATCAACGGCAGAAAGATAGCAATCAAGGCTTACGATGACGGCTACAACCCGGTGCCGGCCATCGAAAATACGATAAGACTGATCGAAAAAGACAACGTCCTGTTTCTTGCCGATTATGTCGGGACGCCGACCGTAACAAGGATCCTTCCTCTGCTGAAGAAATACTCCGACAGGCATATCCATCTCTTCTTTCCCTTTACCGGCGCGCAGCCCCAGAGAGAGGCGCCCTACAATGAATTCGTCTTCAACCTAAGGGCCTCCTACAGCCAGGAGACAGCGGGGCTGGTCGATCATTTTCTCAAGATAGGCCGCAAGAGGATCGCGGTATTCTATCAGGCGGATGCGTACGGCAGAAGCGGCTGGGAAGGGGTGCGCAAGGCCCTCGCCGGACACGGCCTCAGGATGGTCGGGGAGGTCACTTACAGGAGAGGGACCCGGCATACCGATAGCCTCAGGGAGCAGGCGGTCATCCTGAAGAAGGCGGCGCCCGACGCGATCATTTCGATCGGCGCCTATGCGGCCTGCGCCGCCTTCATCCGGGATGCGCGGGACGAGGGTGTAGACGTCCCCATAGCCAACGTCTCGTTCGTCGGCAGCGAGAGCCTTCTGTCCAGGCTGATGGAGATCGGGAGAGAAAAGGGAAAGGATTATACCGCCAACCTGGTAAATTCGCAGGTCGTCCAGAATTATGACGATATGACGGTCAGGGCCGTCAGGGAATACAGGGAGGCGATGGATGCCTATAACCCCATGCCCCCCCTGGAACTCACGGACAGCGGATATGAACCGCAGAAATACAGCTATGTCGGCTTCGAAGGTTTTCTCAACGCCAAGCTCATGGTTGAGGTCCTCAGGAGGATGGGCAATAATCCCGATCGGGAAAGGGTCAGGGGCGCCGTGGAGGGCATAAAGGACCTCGACATCGGGATAAACACAAGGATCACCTTCGGCCCCGGCAAGCACCAGGGGCTCGACGACGTTTATTATACGACGGTGCAGCAGGGCAGATTCGTACCCATCACCGACTGGGGGAGATGGTCGAAATGAGAATGTCCGTCCTCCTGAGGAAGAACCTCCTCATAGTCGTCTCTTCCCTTTTTGCGCTGGCTCTTGCGGTGGCCGCATTTTCGAGCTGGAACCTTTATCGCCATCTCACCGGCGAGTATGTCAGCAAGGGGTCGGCGGTCGCCGAGAGCATAGCAAATTCCGGCATCGAGATGATGCTCAACCGGGACGCCTCCACGCTCCAGGCGCTGATAGACCAGTGGAAGGAGATAGAGGGTGTTGCATACATTATTGTGGTCAATTCCGAACGCGAAGTAATATCACATACCTTCGTGCCGGTCGTGCCTGACGAGGTTCTCGCGGTGGAGACCTCGGCCCGTGAAACCAGGGTCAACAAGCTCCACATCAGGGGGAAAGGCGATTATATCGACGTTTCCGCCCCCATCCTCGGCGGGGTGATCGGCTATGTCCACGTGGGCATGGACAAGGGCATGATCGAAAAGGGCATCCAGGCCTCGGTGGTGGGCCAGGGCTCCCTCATAGCCCTCATCCTGGCCGTGGTACTCCTCATTACCTATCTGTTCTTCGACAGGCATGTGGATTCCCCCTTAAAGAAACTCACCTCATACGCAAACAATATGCTGGCCCATAATTACAGCGCCACGGCGGGCATCGAATCCAACGACGAGTTCAAATACCTTGCGAACGCCATAGAGCAGATAGCCGGGCATTTCCAGCGGGTCATTGCGAATTCGGAACAGACCATGAAGGAGCTTTCAGATACGGCCGGCAAGCTTGAGGCGGCCAATGCACGGCTGAAGGAACTCGACACAATGAAGACCGACTTCACCTCCACGGTGTCGCACGAATTGAGGACCCCCCTGACATCCGTGCTCGGCTTCGCCAAGCTCATAAAGGCCAGACTTAATGAACGGATCTTTCCGCTGATAGGCACAGAGGACAAGAAGACGGAAAAGACCATGAAACAGATCTCGGGCAATATAGACATAATCATATCGGAAGGCGAGAGGCTTACCGCCCTGATAAACGACGTGCTCGACATCGCGAAGATGGAGGCGGGGAAGATAGAATGGAAGAAGGAATCGTTCTCAGCCCGCGAGATTATCGATCGCTCGACCGCTGCGACCTCCTCTCTCTTTGAACAGAAGGGCCTCACCCTTCTGAAAGAAGTCCCGGACGAGCTGCCGATGATCACCGGAGACAGGGACAGGCTGATTCAGGTGGCGATCAACCTCCTCTCCAATGCCGTGAAGTTCACCGAAAGAGGCTCCGTGACCTTCAGGGCGCAGGATGCCGGAGGAGAGATAGTGCTGAGCGTGACCGACTCGGGCGTAGGGATAGCCCCTGCCGACCGGGACAAGGTCTTCGAGAAATTCAGGCAGGTGGGGAACTCCCTCACCGGAAAGGCCAAGGGCACGGGGCTGGGGCTTCCCATATGCAAGGAGATCGTGACGCATCACGGGGGAAAGATCTGGGTCGAAAGCGAACCCGGCAGGGGCAGCACCTTTTCCTTCAGCATCCCCCGGGGCGAGCCGGAGGCGGCGGAAGGCCTGTCGGACATGGACGATCTGATGAAGCGGTTGAGGGAACAGGTCATGACGGCGATTCCGTCGCACCGGAGCGAGAGGAAGAAGATACTCGTTGTGGACGATGAGCCGAATATCAGGGAACTTCTCGGGCAGGCGCTGACGTCCAGCGGATACGATGTCCTGGAGGCGGCAAACGGCATCGAAGGGATAAAGACGGCAAAGAAAGAACGGCCGGACCTGATCACCCTCGACATCATGATGCCCGAGATGAACGGCTTCGACACTGCAGTAGTGTTGAAGAACGACCCCCAGACGATGGACATCCCGATCATAGTGCTTTCCATCGTCGAGGACAGGCAGAGGGGCTATCGCATCGGGGTTGACAGATATTTGTCGAAGCCCATCGATATGGATGCCTTGCTGAAGGAAACGGAGCTGCTTCTTCAGCGGGGGGCGTCGCCCAAGAAATTCCTCGTCGTCGACGACGATGAGCCGACGGCAAAGGCGATCACCGCGATGCTGGAAGCCAGGGGCTACAGTGCTATCGACTCATGCTGCGGAGCGGAGTGCATAGAAAAGGCGGCATCCCTGAAGCCCGATATGATAATCATCGATACGGTCATCACCCACCGGCACGACGTCATGAAGACCCTCCGCTACGAAAAGGGGATGGAGAATGTCCTCTTCGTTCTGCTGGGGAAATAATCTTCCCTGACAGTGGACGGTGCGGTGAACACGACCGAAATGGGCCTGCTGCCATCAGCGTGAAATCCTGGCCCACGAGCTCTACCGACACGACCTCGACCGTACCGGAAGCCGGTCCATTCTATACATATTTCTGACCCGGCATCCCGCCATGATTCGTCACCCCAGAAGGCTGTCATGCGTGCGGCCTTTCAGGTGGACAACACGCACGGGAAACTGTGCATTCAGCCTTGGGGGTGATAAAATTTGGTTGATGACGACGACTGCGGGCAGCAGAGATGTGGGGCAGACCCAGCAGGGTCTATGGGACCTTGCGTCACGGTGGGTCGGGCCGTCCAGGGTCCCGAAGAAATTCAGGATCATTACCGACACAAGCGAGTTCATCAGGATCGAATACGACGACATCGTGATCCTGGGAAACAGCCCGTTTCTCATACGGCACAACCAGAAGGAGGGTCGTTTCGGCATGGACGATCAGCCGAAGTTCTGGGTCAAGTCCGCCATAGACCTCACCAGCGGGTCGAAGAAGATCATCAAGCTCGTCTTCCAGGAGCAGTTTCAGGCCCGCATCGGGAACCTCCTCTTTGATTTCACGCGCAGCGCCTCGAAGGAGGCCCGGATCCTGGACCTGGTCCGTGAACATGCGAGTTTCATGCATGGGTATCCGGTGCGGGACGCCGCCTCCAATCTGGTGAGGGTGATAGATTTCATCCCCGGGCAGACCATGGCCGACTATGGCTCCGCCGGCGAAATGGGACACGAGGAGTATTTTTTCTCCGTCTTCCCGTCCATCCTCAGGGAATACATCGAGGCGGCAGAGGCGATACACTTTCTCCACCGGCACAACGAGATCCACGGCGATATCAGGCGCGATCATCTCCTGAGGGACGCCACCTCGAACAGGCTGCGGTGGATCGATTTCGATTTCGCCCACGGTCCAAACGAAAACAAGTTCGTCCACGACCTCTTCGGCCTCGGCAACATCCTCATGTATATGGCGGGCGGGCGCGACATCACGGTGCAGGTCCTGCAGGAGGAGATGCCCCGCGCATATTCGGCGATTACGGAGGACGATCTCAATATCATCTTCCACAACCGGGTCGCGAATCTCGGGAAGGTCTTTCCCTATATCCCCGAGCAGCTGAACCGGATCTTCCTGCACTTTTCGCTGGGGGCACAGTTCTACTATGACGACGCCGAACAGCTGCTTGACGACCTTATCCGTGCGGCCGATGGACTGCGCGGAGTTTGAAAGGGGAGAGGGACCATGGAAAATCATGAAGGCGTGCCGAAGCTGAAAGACAAGCACATAATGATCGCGGTGGACGAGTCGGAGAACGCGAAGGCCGCGCTCCTCTTCGTGGCAGGCTTTATCGGGGGCTTTCACGGCTTTCGGGTGACGATCCTCAGTATTATTGCCGCCCCGAACAGGGACTTGTTCGGCTCGGACGGGGAGAGGCAGAAATGGATGGCGGACAAGAGAGAGGCGATTTCGGCCGTGCTGGAACGCTACCGCCAGATCCTCATTCAGTCGGGGTTTGCCAGGACAAAGGTCAGGACGGAACTCGTCGTCAGTGATGACCGGCCGGTCTCTGCGGTCATCCTGGAGAAGCAGAAGGAGGCCTGCTGCTGCGCACTCGTCGTGGGGAGGAGAGGGATATCCAAATCCGAAGAATTCCTCTTCGGGAGCGTCTCCAATGCCCTTGTTCACAACTCGAACAACTGCTCGGTATGGGTGATCGAGCCGACCTGCGGGGTTTAGTAAGGTTCTTTCATGAATTGCCGGTCCTCCGGCAGGGTCACCAGGACCCCTCCGCCACCTGGAGCTCCGGCCTGTCCCCTGCGTCCCTTTCCGGCTATAATGGAATAAGGGGCGGTTTGGCACAGGGAGGCCAATTCCATCGTGGCAGAAGAAATCGTCTGGGGGAAAAGCCTTGGAAGCGCATTGAAGCAGGCGGAAAAAGAAGATAAACTCGTGCTGGCTGCCTTCTTCAGCCAGGAATGCGAGGCCTGCATCAGAATGAAGAAATGCACCTTGATTACCGAAAGCGTCCAGGAATATATAGCCAGATATTTTGTCGCGGTGAAATATGAATCAGGGGTAGATTCCGAGCAGTTCATGCGGTTCGGCATTACGGCAAAGCCCGCAGTCATTGTGCTTGATACCGCCGGCAATAAGATATTCTGCAAGATAGGCTACTTCGAGCCGGACATATTTATTGAAAAACTCGAAAAGGCCAGAAAAAAGGCCGCCCACAGGGCATCCGCACGACCCGGCGGATAGCCGCAAGACCGGAATACTCCCTTGTCGGCGCCAGGAATATGTGTGCACCGGGAAGCTGCCGATCGTCAAACAGCCCTGGGCAATTGCGCAACGGGCAGGACGGGGGCAGACTGAAAAGAGATGATCCGCAGGATCAGGTGACGCCGGACCCCCGGCCGTCTTCCGGCGTATGCCGGGCGACCATGAATGCTAACAGGGCCACAAAGCCGGTGATAACAGCGACCGTGACGGCGAGAGATCGCCCTTTCCACAGGCCCTCAAACCAGGCTATCATATCGTCCGCCACCACGCTCCACCTTCCGCCGTATGCTTCCAGGTCGTGCCGGTACATCTTGGAGCCCCGGCCCCTCATCTCGATAATGTGCCCCTCATCATCAGGACCTCCGGCATCATCTCCCGCGTTCAGGTAGATAAGCAGGGCAACAGACCAGCCCACAAGCAGAATGATGGCGGATATGAGGTAAAGGCCCTTGCGCTTATCCAGGGCAGTCCCCTTCCTCACCTCATCACCAGATACTCCGCAACCGCCACCGCAAAGATGATGGCACTGGCGGGGACGACCATGCGGTATACCCCGGCCATATCCGCCCTGAAATACTCCCGGGTGAGCACGAGGCAGAGATGCACCGGTGAGACGAGCACGCCGAGGAATCCTGCTGCAAAGGCGAGGGAGATGATCGGCAGGCCGTTGCCTGCCACATTCATGACGAGCGGGAAGGTGCTGCCGACAAACCCCACCGTATGGCCGGTGAGAAGCCCTGTCACAAACGGCAGGAGGCAGACGATCGGGATGACCGGAATGCCATGGCTTATGAAGAATGCACTGAGGTTTTTGACCGCCCCGGAGGCCTCCATCGTCTCCTTGAAGAACATGATGCCTGCGATGAGCGAGATCACCTCGAGCGTAAACCCGTAGCGGATGAGGCGGGGGATCTCCCTCACCCGGTAGCGCAAGACAATAAACAGGATGGGGATGATGACGAGAAGCGCATAATGCAGTTCGACATGCAGCAGGGCGACCGAGACGAGTACCGCCGCGACCGGCAGGAAGTTGATGCTGTCCCGCCATCCGACCTTCGGCCTTTCCGCATGCGGCGACCTTTCGGCAACACCCCGCATGCTGTAGAGAAAACCGGTCGCAAAGAGCACCACCGCATAGGCGAGGTTGGCGGTGATGAGGTGGGCCAGCGGCACACCGGACACCGCCGCTGCCAGAAGGATCCCGGGATAAAGCGGGAGGATGAACTCCCAGGGGTGCCTGTACCAATAGTTGATAAAGGCCTTCTCCTCAGGCGGCATCTTGAGTCCTGTCGTCGCCTCCTTCACCATTGGGGCAGAGAAATAGGCGCCGCCAAGGGATGGCAGCATGCCGATGAGAAGCGGCATCGAGATGATCACCGCCTTGCGGTTGCTGAAGAACCCCTTGACCGCGGACATCATCGCTGCCATCACCTCCTTCTCCCTGAGGACGAGCTCGAAGATCCTGATCAGAGAGAGGGCGAGGAGCAGCTTGATCGAGACATCGCTTAAGGCGGCCCTGCCGGCAGCCTCGACGAGGCGCTGGGGTGACATGAGGTAGAGGGCAGCGAGCCCGGCGGAGGCGATGAGCATCACCGCGCCGAGGGGGAGTTTCTTCCTGAGCAGTACGAGGATGAGCAGCAGGACCAGGACGATCTTCAGGATATCAGCCATGGGTCACCCTACAAGCACAAGAGGCGGAGGGCATGATGAAAAAGGGCCATATCCGCGACTCCGCACAAATCCACCAGAAGATTTCACAGGGAAGCGGTTACGCGCCTCACCTCTTCCAGCTTCCTGAGCGCCTTTCCGGAGTCGATCGCCTCGCTCGCCATCTTAAACGCGTCGGAGAGGTCGGAGACCTTTCCGGAAACGATGAGGCCGGCGGCCGAATTGATGAGCACAACATCTCGCTTGCGTCCCGGCTCTCCCTTCAGGATCTCGATGGTTATCCTGGCATTTTCATCCTTGTCGCCGCCCACCAGGTCCTGGATGCCCCCGCGCGTAAGGCCGAATTCCTCAGGAGAGAGATACATCGTCTCGACCTTCCCGTCAAGGAACCGGGATACCCGCGTGCCGTCGGTCACCGTGATCTCGTCGAGCCCGTCCTCCCCATGCACCACCATCGCATCCTCTGCGCCGAGGTTGCCGAGCACCTGCGCCATCGTCTCGGTCAGCTTGCCGGAGAATACGCCGAGTATCTGCCTCTTCGCGCCGGCGGGGTTGGTAAGGGGGCCGAGGATATTGAAGATCGTCCTGATGCCCATTTCGCGGCGGGGCCCTATCGCGTATTTCATCGCCGGATGAAACAGGGGCGCAAAGAGAAATCCGAAGCCTGTCTCGAAGAGACACTTCTCGACCTTCGCAGGCTCGAGGTCTATCCTGACGCCGAGCGCCTCGAGCACATCGGCGCTGCCGGAGCGGGAGGACACCGCCCGATTACCGTGCTTTGCGACCGGCACGCCGGCTGCGGCTACGACGAACGCGGTCGTTGTCGATATGTTGAAGGTATGGGACATGTCCCCGCCGGTGCCGCAGGTATCTAGCACCCCCTCGGGCGCCTTGATCCGGGCCGCCTTGTCCTTCATGATCCTCGCAGCGCCGGTGATCTCTTCGACCGTCTCACCCTTTATCCTGAGGGCGGTAAGAAGCGCGCCGATCTGGGAATCAGCCGCCTTGCCTTCCATGATCTCATTCATGCATTCAGCCATCTCCGCCTCTGAAAGGCTGATGCTGCTGACGAGCATATTGATAGCTTCCTTGATCATGTCTCACCCCCGGAAAAAATGTGCTCCATTGTACCACAGACCGTTGCAGTCCTGATAAGCGGGATTTACCGGGTCCCGCTATGATTGCTGCTGTTTCGCCTTTGTCTTGAGGAACTCCTTGATGAACCGGTCGATGCTGCCGTCAAGCACGGAATCGACATCCCCGATCTCAAGGCTGGTGCGATGGTCTTTGACGAGCCGGTACGGCTGCAACACGTATGAGCGGATCTGGCTTCCCCAGGCGATGCCCTTCTTGTCCCCGGCGAGGTCGCTGAGCTTCTTTTCCTTTGCCTGGACCTCAAGGTCGTAGAGCCTCGCCTTAAGGATCTTCATCGCAACCGCCTTGTTCTTGTGCTGGGAGCGTTCGTTCTGGCAGGCGACGATGATCCCGCTGGGGATATGCGTGAGGCGGACCGCTGAGGAGGTCTTGTTCACATGCTGCCCGCCGGCGCCTGAGGCCCGGTAGGTATCCATCTTGATGTCCTCTTCCCTGATCTCTATGTCGATATCATCTTCGATCTCAGGGTAGACGATAACAGCGGCAAAGGAGGTATGCCGCCTCTTGTTGGCGTCATACGGAGATATCCGTACGAGCCGGTGAACCCCTGCCTCTGCCATGAGGTACCCGTAGGCATAGTCGCCGCTGATCGTAATCGTTACGCCCTTGATGCCCGCCTCTTCACCCGGCTGCAGATCGACGATCTGAGCGGCGTATCCCCGGCGTTCAGCCCACCGCAGGTACATCCGCATCAGCATCTGGGCCCAGTCCTGGCTCTCGGTGCCGCCGGCGCCCGGATGGATCGTCAGGATCGCGTTGTTCTTATCGAGGCTTCCGGAGAGGAGGTTTCGCAGCTCCAGGTTCTCGACCTCCTCCTTGAGGGAGTCGAGGTCCTGCCGGAGCTCCCTGAAGAAGAGATCCCCGCCCTCCTCTTCGAGTATGCCGACTGAATCCTCTATGTAGGAAACCCGGGAATCGAGCGCCTCAAAGGGGGTGACGATCCCCTCGAGACGGGACTTCTCCTTCATCAGCTCCCGGGTCTTTTCCTGGGACGACCAGATCTCTTCTCTGGTAAGATCGGCTGTTATCCTGGCTATCGCGTCTTTCTTGCTGAGGACATCAAAGATAACCTCGTAATGCCTCGGTCTTTGCCCTCAACGCTGCCAGTTCTTCCTTAAGCTCCGACTGTTCAACCATTTCATTACCTCCAGAGTCTGATGTTAATCAATAACAGTATCGATATCACGATGCAGAAATACGAGAACAGGTCCCCGTACTTCGTGTAAAAGGTCAGGGTCTTGTCGGTCTTTATCGTATCCGTCAGCACCTGTCTCGTGAAAAGCGGGGTGGTCGACAATATCCTGCCGTTGCTGTCGATGAAACCCGACACCCCCGTATTGGCGGACCGGATAACCGGCTTTCTGTTTTCAACCGCCCTGAAGACAGCCATGCTGAAATGCTGGTACGGCCCCGCCGTCCTTCCGAACCAGGCATCGTTCGTAATCGTCACCATGAAATCCCCGCCCTTTGTATAGAACTTCCGCACCATGCCCGGAAAGATGATCTCATAGCAGACCAGGGTCCCGAAGCTGCCGAAATCGGTCCCTGCCCGCAGGTACGACTCCCCTGCAACATAATCACCGATGCCCGCAGCGATCTTGTCTACGAAAAAGAGGACACTCCTGAGGGGGACGTACTCGCCAAAGGGTACCAGATGTATTTTATCATAGATATAAATGGATTTTCCTGAGGGGTCGAGGAGTATCGCGCTGTTGGTCAGAAGGGTCTTCTCCTTTGTGCGCTCCTGCACCCGGACGCTTCCGAAGAGGAGGTAGGCCCCGAGCCCTTTCTGGAACTGGATAAGCTCCTCGCTGAGCATGCCGTCGTACCCAAACATGAAAGGGACGGACGTCTCCGGCCAGACGATGAACTGGGGAGTCTGAAGGGCAGCCTCCTTCGAGAGGCCGAAGTAGGTACTGAGCACCTCGTTCTGAAAGGCCGGTTCCCACTTCTTGTCCTGTTCGATATTGCCCTGGACGACGCTCGCCCTGACCGGCGCTCCCGGCCTGTTCTGCCCGAGCCGCAGGGCTCCGTATCCGAGGCTGATGAGCAGGGCCGCCGCAACAACGGCTATGCCTGCTATGGAATACGACGCCGGAAACAGGGGCATCACCTTCGTGCGTTTCTTCAGGAGAAAGACATCGACTATCGCGCTGTTGAAGGCGATGACAAGAAAGGATATGCCGTAGATCCCGGTGATGTCCGCGACCTGTATCATCGGCAGGAACCGGTATTGGGTATATCCGATGCTCGCCCAGGGAAAGCCGGTAAAGGCATACGAACGAAGATATTCCAGCACCACCCAGAATACAGGGGCAATGAGAGAGGCGGGGAGCTTCGTCCTGTTGATGAGGACCGTAACCAGGTACGAAAATATCGCCGGATAGATGCTGAGGTATCCGCACAGAAGAAACACGAGGGCGATGCTCGAAAGAAAAGAGACGCCGCCGAAATGGTTGATGGAATGGTATATCCAGTACAGGGTGCCGAAGAAATAGACCATCCCGAAGGCATACCCGGTGACAAAGGCCCTGTCAGGCTTCTTGTCCCAGAAGGAGAGGAGCAGCGGCACGAAGCCGACCCATGCCAGGGATGAGACATCCGGCTTGGGAAAGGCGAGCACGACCAGGATCCCGGAGAGGATCGCCGGATAGAATTCGCTCAGCTTTTTCATGAATGAATCACTCATCGGATAATCCTGATGTCAGGGGGCGTGGCGCTGCGGAGCCGCTCAGGATATGAATCTTTTTATGCACGTCCGCCCTCCCTTCATCATATGTATGCGCCTGTCAGGTTGACATTCAAAAAAGCTAATAGGTATATTTAGTAACCGCACACACACATGGGCAGTTAGCTCAGTCGGTAGAGCAGAGGCCTGAAAAGCCTCGTGTCCGCAGTTCGATTCTGCGACTGCCCACCATGATTTTATTCGCCAGCCTGATTTTGAGTCAAGGGAAAACAGTGATTTTACCGGGTTTTTCCTTGTCTCCGTCGATCGAATACCGGGTCTTGAGAAACTGACCGATGACCCGGAGGTTCGTCAGAAGGTGATCGGTAATGCAGGAGGTGGTGAATACGGACGACCCCTCAGCCAGACAGAGGTACAGGACGATCTGGTCTGCAAGGTGCTGGTCAAGACAGGCGTTTGACTGATAATAACCCAGCAGGGCCCGTGCAGCCTCCTCTCCCACCGCCTCTGCCCTCTTGCCCCGCTCGCCGAGGGCTGAAAAACCGGCGACGCACTGCGGGGTCTCTGCCTTGAGAAAGACAAAGGTCCCCTGGCAGCATGAGGGGACCCCGGCCGTCTTTATCGCCTTTGAAACAGGTAATTGGCTGAGAACAGCTTCAGCAGCCGCTTTTTGACGGTCAGCGACAGACAGGGGTAGATTGGCTACCGCCGATATGCCTGAAACCGCGATGCCTTCACCCCGGTCAATCAGGTTTAGGCCCCTGATCCCCTTAGGGGGATGGATCAGGACGCTGATCTCCCCGCCCCCCCTCGGATAGAATCCGTGTTGCCCGATCGTCACGTCGATTTGGATGCCGATCGACCGGAGCAAGGGGATAAAGACCTCCTTGATGAAATGATACGGCGGACTGAACGGAACGTGGGTCCCTCCCTTGAGGGAGATACGTGAGGGTTCGTTTGCAAAGACGAGTGCAGGGAGTATCGCCTGGAGAAGCAGGGTGGTCGAGCCGGCTGTCCCGATATCAAAGGAATAATCCCCCGGCCTCGTCCCTTTCGGCTCAAAGACGAGCTCGGTCGATCCGGCGCTGTCGCCCTGCACTATCGCATCGGATATCCGCATCAGTGCATGGACGCTGGCGAGGTGTTGCGGCATGAGCCCCGGCTTCCTGCGGCCTTTCCGGATGTTGAACATCCTGAAGGGCATCTGGAGAAGACAGGAGAGGCTGAGGGCTGTTCGCAGTATCTGCCCCCCGCCTTCACCATAGCTGCCGTCGATCTCTGGCATAGTACCATTATAGCGGCAACGACGCTGTGTGGCAGCCGGGAACCACAGGGTCAGCCTTCGGGTTTTTTTTGGCGCGGGTACTGGCTACCTGTGATGGATCAGATAATCTATCCTGCCTGCGCTCGTGTGATAGTGGAGCCTATTTCTTCCCGCAGACAGGGCAGGCAGGGTCCTTGAACCCCTTGAAGGTCTTGAAGCTCATGTCATGGCCTGACCATACGAGAAGCTTTCCCTTCAGGAGGGTCCCGATGCCGGTGAGGAACTTGAGCGCCTCCATCGCCTGGAGGGTCCCGATGACACCCGGCGTTGCGCCCAGGACGGGAAAGACCTCCTTGGGCGGGGATTCAGGGAAATAACAGCTCAGGCAGGGCGTCTCGGGAGATTTGATAAAGGTAAGCCTTCCGTCAAGCCCCCAGATGCTGCCGTGGACCATCGGGATATTCTTCCTGATCGCGCATTCGTTGAGGAGATATCGGGTCGGGAAGTTATCCATGCAATCGAGGATGAGCACAGCATCGCCGACCAGCGCGTCGACGTTTTCAGCGACGATCTTATCGGTGAATGCGGTTACGGAGATGTGAGGGTTGAGTTCCTCAAGGGTCTGCTTTGCGGAGATGGCCTTGTTGATCCCGATCCTTCCGTGGTTATGGAGTATCTGGCGGTTGAGGTTCGACCAGTCGGGAGAATCGAAATCGCATATCCGGATATTGCCGACCCCGGCGACCGCAAGGTAGATCGAGACCGGTGAACCGAGACCGCCTGCGCCTGCGATGAAGACCGTGGACTGCTTCAGTCTTGCCTGGGTCTCTTCACCCCAGCCCTCCATCATCATCTGCCGGTTATACCGCTTGAGTTCTTCCTCAGTGAATTTCATGGACACCTCGCGTTAAGACGTAACCCAGTATATCAAAAGGGCCTCTTGTCCTTCAAGAACAGCCCATGCCGTGATTGACAGGGAGACATATCCATAGTAGCCTTTTTTTACGGGGGCTTTCGCAGGAGCAAACAGCACAACAGGTTCATCTTCCCGCAGCAAAGGAGGCAATGATGATTCATATCGAAGTCAACGGAAAGAGACATGATCTCGATGTCAGCCCTGATATGCCGCTCCTCTGGGTGATCAGGGATTATCTGAAACTCTCCGGCACCAAGTTCGGCTGCGGCATGGCACAGTGCGGGGCCTGTACGGTCCATGTCGACGGCGAGCCGACCCGCTCGTGTGTTACGCCGGTGTCGTCCGTTTCCGGCAAGAAGATAACAACGATCGAAGGCCTCGATGCGTCAGGGGCCGGACGCGCCGTGCAGGAGGCCTGGACAGCGGAGGATGTGCCCCAATGCGGCTATTGCCAGTCAGGACAGGTCATGCAGGCCGCAGCCCTTCTGGCTCAGAATCCACAGCCGACGGATGCTGATATCGACGCATCCCTGTCGGGAAACCTCTGCCGCTGCGGGACGTATCAGCGCATTCGAAAGGCGGTCCATCGCGCAGCCGGGATGATGGCGAAAGGGGGTAAGCGATGAAGGGGATTATAAACATAAGCCGCCGTGATTTTCTCAAGACCGGCGCAGCGATCAGCGGGGGACTGATCCTCGGCCTTCACCTGAATCTGCCGGAATCCCTCGCTGCCGGGCAGCAGGCAGCCGCTCTTGTTCCAAACGCCTTTGTCCGCATCGGCACTGACGACATGGTGACGATTATCGTAAATCATTCCGAGATGGGGCAGGGAGTCTACACGTCGCTCCCCATGCTCGTTGCCGAGGAACTCGAGGCTGACTGGAAGAAGATAAGGGTCGAGGCCGCCCCTGTTGATCCTGTATACAACCACACCGCCTTTGGCATGCAGATGACCGGCGGCAGCACGAGTGTCTGGAGCGAGTACGATCGGTTGCGCAAGGTCGGCGCAGCCGCCCGCGAGATGCTGATCGCAGCTGCAGCAGAGACATGGAAGGTGAACCGGAAAGGCTGCAGGGCTGAAAAAGGGGTCGTCATTCATAAGAGCGGCAAGAGGCTTCGGTACGGCCAACTCGCAGAAAAGGCAGCGGCGATGCCGGTCCCGTCAGATATTAAACTCAAGGACCCGCAGAAATACAGGATCGTCGGCAGGCCGACCCTCCGAATCGATTCCCGCGAAAAGGTGAACGGGAAGGCGATCTTCGGGCTGGACGCATCAGTCTCCGGAATGCTGACTGCGGTCGTTGCGCATCCTCCGGTATTCGGCGGGAAGGTCAAAAGCCTTCATGCTGAAAAGGCGAGGGCAGTCGCCGGGGTCAAGGATATTGTCCAGGTGCCCTCAGGCGTTGCGGTACTCGCAACAGGCTTCTGGCCTGCGCTGACTGGTCGTGATGCCCTCGAGATCGTCTGGGATGAAGGTCCGAATGCGAAGCTGTCAACCTCCGGTTTGCGCGAGCAATACGCAGCCCTGGCCATGACACCGGGCGCGGTCGCCAGAAAGGAGGGCTCCGTTGATACGGCCCTTGCAAAGGCGGCGAAACGACTCCGTGTTGAGTACGAAGTCCCCTACCTTGCGCATGCGACCATGGAGCCCCTGAACTGCACCGTTGACCTGAGGCCTGACTCCTGCGAAATCTGGGTTGGAACGCAGTTTCAGACCGTTGACCGCAATGCAGCCGCGGCGATCTCGGGACTCAAACCTGAGCAGGTCAGGATACACACCCTGTTCCTGGGCGGGGGGTTCGGCAGGCGCGCCAATCCTGCCTCTGATTTTGTAAGCGAGGCGGTGCACGTCGCCAAGGCGGCGAAGGCCCCGGTGAAGGTGATCTGGACGCGGGAGAATGATATGAGAGGAGGCTACTACAGGCCTCTATGGTACGACCGCATCGAGGCCGGCCTGGATGAGAAGGGCGGACCCGTTGTCTGGAAACACACCATTGTCGGTCAGTCGATCGTCGCCGGAACGCCGTTTGAAAAGGCCCTTGCGAAAAACGGCATTGACAACACATCCGTAGAGGGCGCGGCCGACCTGCCGTATGCGATACCGAATATCCTTGTGGACCTGCATAGTCCTTCTGTCGGCGTCCCGGTATTATGGTGGCGGTCTGTCGGCCACTCGCATACGGCGTTTGTCGTCGAGAGCCTTATCGACGAGCTCGCCCACGAGGCCAAAAAGGACCCGTACGAGTTTCGCCGTGGCCTCCTGGCCAAACATTCTCGCCATCTCGGCGTGCTAAAGCTCGCAGCCGGGAAGGCGGGCTGGGGTACCCCGATGCCTGAGGGACGGGCCAGGGGCATCGCGGTGCATGAGTCCTTCGGCAGCTACGTCGCGGAGGTTGCCGAGGTATCGGTCAGCCCTGCAGGGGAGGTGCGAGTCCACAGGGTTGTGTGCGCCGTTGACTGCGGAGAGTTTGTCAACCCTGCTACGATAAGGGCGCAGATGGAATCCGCTGTCTCCTTCGGCCTTTCCGCTGT
The DNA here is from genome assembly GCA_021825365.1 of Nitrospirota bacterium. Lineage (GTDB taxonomy): Bacteria > Nitrospirota > Thermodesulfovibrionia > Thermodesulfovibrionales > UBA6898 > JAKAGF01. The sequence goes on from JAKAHR010000002.1 coordinate 128,238, forward strand.
GCTGCACAGTGAGATCACCCTCGAAGGCGGACGGGTACGGCAGAGCAACTTTCATGACTATAAAGTTCTTCGGCTAAACGAGATGCCGGAGGTGGAAGTCCACATCGTGCATAACAGTGAGAAACCGGGTGGCATCGGCGAGCCGGGCGTGCCGCCCATCGCTCCGGCTGTCTGCAATGCGATCTTCCTGCTGACCGGCAAACGGGTCCGCAGGCTGCCTGTCAGGCCTGAAGACCTGAGGCATGCATAACAGCGTCTGTTAAGGAGGAAGACGGGGAGGCATGGAACTGTTTGAAGAGCTGGTGAGACTCAGGAAAGACGGCAGGGCATCCTGCCTCGCGACGATCGTCCAATGCATCGGATCATCTCCTCAGAAAGAGGGGGCAAAGATGCTCGTCCGGGACGACGGTTCTGTCATCGGATCCCTGGGCGGAGGCTGTCTCGAGGCGGAGGTGATCCAGCATGCGCTCATGTCGATGAAGAACGGCACCCCCCTTACCGTGCCCTTTGAACTGACAGAGAGGCATGGCGGCCTCGTCTGCGGCGGTAAGGTACTCGTGTATATAGAGCCGGTCATACCAGAGCCCCATCTGGTGATTCTCGGAGCAGGACATGTGGGCAAGGCTCTCGCCTTTGTCGCCCATTTCTCCGGGTTCAGGGTAACGGTGGTGGACGACAGGGAAGAGTATGCGAACAAAGAGAACATCCCGGATGCGGATCAGGTCATTGTCCATGATTTCGGGTCCGTCTTTGAGAGGGTGCCGGCTGATCAGACATCCTACATTGTTATCGCAACCCGCGGACACAACCACGACCTGGACGCGCTGAGGGCTGCGCTTCGCACCAGGGCGCGGTACCTCGGGCTGCTGGGCAGCAGGAGAAAACGCGCGCTCCTTTTCAAGACCCTCGCCGAGGAGGGTTTTTCAGAGGAGGACATCCAGCGGATCATTATCCCGGTCGGCCTCGCGATCGGTTCCGTGACGCCCGATGAGATAGCGGTCAGCATCATGGCCCAAATAATTCAGAAGAGGAGGGAAAATGCCGCATCAGGTATCAGCCGTTCTTCTTGCAGCAGGATCGGCAAGGAGGATGGGACGGCTGAAGCAGCTTCTCCCCCTCGCTGCTAAACCGGCGATCGTTCTCTGTCTCGACGCGATCACCGAGGCGGGAATCACGGATATTGTTGTCGTCCTCGGTCAGCAGGCGGGCCTGATAAGGGATATCATCAATACCTCGGTCAAGACCGCACTGAACGAAGACCCCCACAGTGAGATGGCCGAGTCCGTAAGGATCGGCCTGCGCGCCATTAACGCGGACGCGGATGCTGTCGTCGTCTGCCTCGCCGACCATCCGCTGGTCTCTCCGGACACGCTGAAAGCGATGATAGCAGCGCACGCTCGGGAGCCGGGAAGGCTCATTATCCCGCGGTTCGAGGGGAAGAAGGGGCATCCCTGCCTCTTTCCCGTCGACATTCTGCGGGACATTTATACACAGGCAACCCTTCGGCAGATAGTCGAGTCGCATCCTGAGGCCCTTTTCTTTCTCGATGTCTCTGATGACGGTGTCGTCCTGGATATGGACACGGAGGCGGATTACGAAATGATGAAGAGGAGACTCGGTGCGTGAAGCATGATGAGGATCAGGCGCAGCTGTTGAGAAGATTCCTTTCTTGCACTAATATAGTACGGACGCATTATGAAGCACTGAAAGGAGCTGACAGGCATGAGCAGGGTGAAGAGCGCCTTGGAGAAGGCGATGGAGAAGATGGAGTCCATCGGGAGTCTCTCGACTGAGGAAAGGGAGGCGATCAGGGACAGCGATAATCTTAGGATTTTGCTCGCCTCGTTTTACAAGGGCGAGCTTTCGAAGGATGCCTTATGGGAGAAGATGAAAGATTTCAGGCCCACGCTTCTGAAGGAGGCACAGATGGGCATGGTCAACTCCCTGAGACTCGCCAGCCTGCCGGAGGAATTTCACCTGCGCTGCGACGGAATCCTTGCGATAGAATCCCTGAAGAAGACCCCTCGTATCTCCGCCCTCGAGAATGTTTTGGCCTCAATCGGGAAGGTGCAGAAGGAATACCAGGAAATCAAAGAAGGGGCGATCGCGGAGCTTCGGCAGGCGATTGAGACGAACCCGCAGATGCGCATGCGCCATATGAAGGCAGCGGACGGCAGGACATACCCCATGGCGATGACGGTGGAGGAGGCGATCCAGACGAGGATGGCCGAATTCCTGCCTGAACATGAAAAGAGATATGAGACACTGTTTACGAGGACTCTCGAGAAGCTCCTTGCAGAGCTTCGGTAACGGAAGACCCGACCGCCCCTGCTGCACGGCGGCGGGGGATCAGGAATAAGCCGCTTTCTAAGCCGACTGTTTCCCCTTTTTCTGTTCGTACATCAGCCTGTCTCCCTCCGCCAGAAGTTCATCGATAGGGCGGGGACTCAACGGGTTGTACGAGACGATGCCGAAGCTGGCGTCGATGCTGCATATACGGTCTTTTTCTGCATTGTGGATCTCGAGGTTCCTGTTAAAGCGGGAGGTGATTACTTCTATGGTATCACCTTCCGTGCCGACGGGGATCGCGACGAACTCATCTCCCCCGATCCTGGCTATGATGTCCGATTCCCGGAAGGTCTCGTTCAGCACGGCAGCCATTTCCATCAGGGCAGCGTCTCCCTCCTGATGGCCGTAGGTGTCATTGATCGTCTTGAGATTGTCCAGGTCAGCATAGAACATAAAGATCCTCTTATGGGACCTGTTGGCCAGCTTGAATTGTTGATCAGCAAGTGTAAAGAAACCGCGGCGGTTATGGAGACCGGTCAGCTCGTCCCGCAGGGATAGCACGTGAAGCCGCTCCTCTATCCTCTTCCTCTCGTCAATTTCGTTGAGCAGGGCCGCCTCAGTACGTTTCTGTCTGGCAAAGCTTCTTGACATGATCATGCCGGTGACAAGAAAGCAAAGAGACGCAAGGAGGCGAAATGACACTTCTCTCTTATTGAAGAGAAGGATTGTCAGGAACGGTTCGTCATAGTGGGCGAGGTAATCGACGGTCGCATCAAGCACCCAAAAACAAAGAGCTGCGACAAGGGAAAGCAGCACTACGTTCCGCGGCTTATTGATCATGGCTCCATGCACATGAAGTTATCTGCAGCCGAAGTCTGCGCGCCCGGCAGCCCCGGCGGCTGCGGTATTAAATCACAATCCGCCTGTTCTTGGCAATACATTTCTAAGAAAGGAAATCTCTGGTGAGATTGCAGATCTTACGACAACAGCAGCTGATTCGACCTTGACCGGGACTCCCCGACACTGCTGACATAGATGGCCGGTCTTCCGACGACCGGACACTTCGTCTCGCAGATACCGCAGCCGATACAGAGCCTGGTATCTACCCGCGGCTGCGCAACAGCCACCTCATTTCCATCCCTGTCCCTGACGCGCGCCTGCTCAAACCATATCGCCTTTTTCGGCGTCGGGCAGACCTCTTCGCACATGATGCACGGGGTGGCATGCGCCCACGGCAGGCACCTTCCCTTGTCGATCATCGCCAGCCCGATCTTCATCTTGTTCTTCTCCTCGAGATTCAGCCTTTTGATCGCGCCAGTAGGACATACCTGGCCGCATAGAGTGCAGCGGTACTCGCAGTATCCGATTCGCGGAACGAGCATCGGGGACCATATGCCCTCAATGCCCGCCTCCAGGAGCGCGGGCTGAAGCCCGTTGGTAATACAGACCTTCATGCATTCACCGCACTTCACGCACCTCCTGAGGAACTCCCCTTCCTCGAGGGAGCCGGGCGGCCGGATCAGGCTGGGGTCGGAATATCCTGTCTTCGAGAGGGGAGTCGTTCTGATCAGGGGGACGGATATCGCTCCCAAAAGCATCGAGTTGATCACCCTTCTCCTGCCGAGGTCCATGCCGGCAGTCGCCTTCTTTCCTGAAAACCCGAAACTCACCGCATTGTGGGGACAGATGTCATCGCAATTCCAGCAGTAGAGGCATTCCGAGTCTTTCCATCCCTCCTGCTTGTCAGGGTCGGCATTCCCCTGGCAGGCGGAAGCGCATGCGCCGCATGATGTGCATCCCTCTGACACGGACCTCCTGAGGATCGAAGACCGTGACAGGAGTCCCAGGAGGGCTCCCAGGGGACAGAGGTAGCGGCACCAGAAACGGGTCTCCTTGAAATTGAGCCCGAGGATGAGCAGGAATAGTCCGCCGACAAAGGCTGACTGAAGATAGAAAGGCTGCTGAAAAGAGAGGATGCTCTTCTTCAGGAAAGAGTAGATCAGCTCGGATGCGGTCACCAGGTAAGGGGGATTAAGATTATAGATCGCATCGAAGAGACTTCTGACGCCGTAATTCACGGTAGGGAAAAGACTTAGGGAAAAAGACCTGATCAGGAGGGAGAGGGGGTCCATGACCCCTGCCAGCTGCATGCCGAACAGGGAAGAGGCCAGGAGGCAGATGAGAATGTAGTACTTCAGCCTATACCACGGTAGTTGTTCCGGCCTGCCTCTCTTCCTCCTGAGAGCACCCACCATATTGTTGATGGTACCCAGGGGACACACCCACCCGCAAAAGACCCTGCCGAAGATGACGGTCATCAGGATGACCGCGATAGACAGCAGGAAGGTCTTTGCTACCGAGTGGGCCGAAAAAAGTGTTGTCAGGAAGATCAGGGGATCGAAGTCCAGAAATACCTTGACCGGATAACCCAGTTCATCGACGCCTTTTGATTCTGTCTGTATGAAGAGGAATAGAAAGAGGACAAGAAAAAGTCCCTGGGTAATTCTCCGGAAATTCTGCATAACCGATCAGATCTTGATCTTCCTGATCCTCACCTGCGAGAGGTCCATCCTGCCGATGCCCATATGATCAGCAGCCCTGACATAGCCCAGGTCACTCCCTTTCATACCGAAGAGGGTTGCTCCGAAGGAGTCGATCGCCACCTGGTCGATTCCGGCGACCACGGTATCGAGCTTCCTGACATCAGCCAGGTTGCCGCCCTGCGGCCCATTGGCCACCAGAACGCGCACAGCATCCAGAATGGTAAGGGTCGGCTTGATGACCAGGCAAAGGTCAGCCAGACTCTCGTCGATCTTCTGGTGGATCTGGTTCCTCGAACCGCCCATAACACCCATCCAGTTCTTCATCGACATGGTGAGTTTCGCGAGGCCATGGTGCTTTGCGATAGGGACATTGATTACCTTGTCAGCCTCGAAGACTTCAGTATAGAGAGGCCACGACTTCAGGGCATTCCCCTTGATCTGTTTTTCCTTGAATTTTCTGTCGTCCATGTAAAAAAGATCCGCTCCGAGCGGGCTGACGGCCTTGGGGATCCCGCTCTGAACATAGCATCTGCGCGGATCATTCACCGACCGGTCAAATACCTTCACCTTCTTTGCTCCAGCCTCTAGGCAGAGGCGTACCACCGTCGCAACTACCTCAGGGTTGGTATTCGCTGCCTGCTCGGGGAGACGGTCCCACGCCATGTTCGGCTTCACAACGACTATGTCGCCCCTCGAGACAAAACTCTTGATCCCGCCCAGCGCATCGATCGCCGCCTTTGTTATGGCTGCGGGGGATGCACCGGTCGCAACGACGATATCAGGCCGCTCTGCAGCATCGGCGAGGTTGGTAAGCCGGAGAAGGTCCTTCGGTACCATAAGACCCGCTCCGGCCAAAGCAGATAGATGAAGAAAGGCTCTTCGATTCACCTTCACACCACGTATTAAAATGTTATTTCATTTAATCGGACACTGTCAATGCGCCCTGTCTCCTTGGGACGTCTTCGATGTCAGCCCAGAGGGGTGATAATGCTGCGTCGCGGAGCATTACTTCAGGGCCGGGCTGTGATACACTTTTCATACTATGAACTTGCTGAAGGAGTGGAAAGAAGTAAGGGCTTTCATCATTTCCCTGGTGCCGGTCATCGGCGCACTGCTCGCCCTGCTGGCGGTAGTAGGGGCGGTGATGGCCGGCTTGGGGACACGATGGGAAGTCTGGCATTTTCGCGTGGGCCTCGGCCTGCTCAAATGGTCGGCATATGCCGGCATATGCTCTCTTATTTTGTCGGCAGGCGGTATAGCTGCAGGCCTTATTTCGACTGGCCGCAGGGCCCTGGCACTTTCCATCGCCGGCTGTATTATCAGTGGTCTTGTCGTCGGCATACCCGCTTACTGGGCAAGGCAGGCCCGGCAATTGCCGGCGATTCACGATATTACGACTGATACGGTTAATCCGCCTCAGTTTGTGGCGATTCTCCCCCTGCGCATGAACGCCTCCAACCCCCCGGGGTATGGGGGTCCTCAGATAGCCGAGCAACAGGAGGTTGCATATCCTCAGGTCCGCCCTTTGATCTATCCGGATTCCTTTGATATGACGTACGATAAGGTCTTTGTCCTTGCCAGAAGGCTTGGATGGAAGATCGTTGACGCAAGCAGGAAGGACGGTCGCATAGAGGCGGTCGATTCAACCCTCTGGTTTGGCTTCAAGGACGACATCGTAATCCGCATCCGTCCTCTTTCCTCGGGAACACGCATAGACATCCGTTCCGTTTCCCGCGTGGGCGTCAGCGATATCGGAACCAATGCCAGAAGAATAACAAGATTCCTGCAGGCGATGGGTAAATAGCGAGCCGGCATAGTCTCGGGGATACGGGGGAAAGGCGTCTGCATCTCACCTTCTGAGACTATAACTAATTGATATTACACAATTAATTGCCAATTCCCTTCCTGGATGATTAGCCGCGCCGAGGGTCCGCTTCGATCCGTCGAGTGTTCCACGTGGAACAATAATTCTCAATATTTACTCTTATTTTCTGCTGCCGGGTGGTGTTATAATAGTCCGCATGCGCAAGACCATGGCGATAGTAAACCAAAAAGGGGGAGTGGGGAAGACCACGACCGCGATCAATCTGGCCGCATCCATCGCCCTTGCCGGAGAAAAGATCCTCCTCGTCGATATAGACCCGCAGGGCAATTCGACCTCAGGCCTCGGCATCTCCCGGGAGTCTCTCGCCAGGACACTCTATGACATCCTCTCCGGTGAATGCCCTGTGCGGGATGCGATACTTCCTACCGGGGTAGAGAATCTCTTCATCATCCCCTCTGATATCGACCTGCTGGGGACTGAAGTAGAACTCGCCGGCAAGGAGGGGAGGGAGCGGATACTGGCTGACGCCCTTGCGGATGTGTCTGATGAATTCAGGTTTATCTTTATCGATTGTCCCCCTTCTCTCGGCATCTTGACCGTGAATGCGCTCGTTGCAGCCGGGTCTGTCATCGTGCCGGTGCAATGTGAGTATTATGCCCTTGAGGGTCTCGGGCTTCTGACAAGGACCCTTCGCCTCATCAGGAATTCCTTTAATCCCCTGATCGACATCGAGGGGATACTTCTCACGATGTTCGACTCAAGAAACAGCCTTTCCCACCAGGTCGCGGCTGAAATACAGAAACATTTCGGTAACAAGGTATATAAGACGATCATCCCGCGGAACGTTGCACTGTCTGAGGCCCCCAGCCACGGCAAGCCCGTGCTTCTTTATGACGTGCGGTCCAGGGGGGCCCAGAGTTATCTCGCATTGGCAAAGGAGATGCTGAATGAAACCAGCGTTGGGCAAGGGGCTTAATGCCCTCATCCCTGAGAAGGGTGAAGAGGTTCTTTTTCTGGACATCGACCGGATACTCCCGGGCCGGCAGCAGCCTAGAAAGGTCTTTCATGAGGAGGCACTAAAGGAACTTTCAGCCTCAATCAGGGAAAGAGGGGTGCTCCAGCCTATCATCGTGTCGAGGACCGGCGATGGCTCTTTCAACCTCATTGCAGGTGAGCGCAGATGGAGGGCTGCCACAATGGCCGGCCTCAAGAAGATCCCTGCGCTTATCAAGAACGTGGCATCCAAAGACTCTCTCGAGATAGCCCTGATCGAAAACATACAGCGTGAGGATCTCAACCCTGTCGAAACAGCAGAGGCATTCAACCGCCTCATAAAGGATTTCAGCCTTACCCAGGATGAGCTCTCGGACAAGGTCGGAAAAGACCGGGCGACTGTCGCAAACTATCTCCGGCTCCTCAAACTTCCTGACGAGATAAAGACCCTCCTTTACAACGGCACGCTGAGCATGGGACATGCCCGCGCGATCCTGGCGATAGAAGGACGGACAAGACAGGTGGAGGCCGCCCGGAAGATTATCAAGGGCGGACTCAGCGTCCGTGAGGCTGAAAAACTGGCAAAGGCGACATCATCGCCTGCGAAAGCTGCTGGCGCAAAAGACGCCCAAATCGCTGCCCTGGAGGAAAGGCTGATCAAACACCTCGGCACCAAGGTCAGGATAAATCATAAAGGAAAGCGTGGCAGGATAGAGATAGACTATTATTCGCTCGAAGAACTCGACCGTCTCCTGGAGATCCTGCAGGGATGAAAAATATATTGATAACCGGACAACCCGGCACAGGCAAGACCCTTCTCCTTAAGAGACTTGCGGACATCTTCAAGGAGTTTAATCCCCAGGGATTTCTGACCTTAGAGCTCAAGGAAGAAGGGGTAGTCACCGGCTTTGGCGTCATCAGCCTTTCCGGAGAGAGCAAGATCATCTCTCACCCGGGTCTTAAGTCTAAACATACTGTCGGCAAATTCAAGATCGATTTGAAGGGTTTCGAGACCTTCCTGGCCAGTGCGATCACCATGGACAGGAAGACCGGACTCTTCTTTATCGATGAGATCGGGAAGGTGGAATGTCAGTCAAAGAAGTTCTGCAAACTGGTTATCGAACTTTTCAATTCGGATCATCCGGTCGTCGCCTCGATGGCTGACAAGGGGTCTGCCTTTATTCAGGAGATCAAGAAGCGGGATGACATCCGGCTGGTTGAGCTGACGCCCGAAAACCGGGATCTGCTCCTGAAGGAGCTGACCATGGAGATCAGGGACCTCCTCCTTGAATAGATGCCGCCACCCGTAAGCATCGGCCTCGATCTTATCGGCAGGAAGTGGCCTCGCCGACTCTCCGGAGCAAGGGCCGGCTTAGTAGTCCATCCCGCTTCTGTCAACAGGAGCCTCGTTCATGCCTCGTCTCTGCTCCTGAAGTCAACGCGCCTGCGTCTCACCGCCCTTTTCGGCCCACAGCACGGTATTTGGGGAGAAACTCAGGACAATATGATTGAGTGGGAGGGATTCAGGGATAAGATGACCGGCCTTCCCGTATACAGCCTGTACGGCCGCCATCGAAAGCCCTCCGGCGAGATGCTCCGAGACATCGATGTCATGGTAATAGACCTTCAGGATGTGGGGGCCAGGTATTACACCTTTATCTGGACGATGGCCCTGATCATGGAGGCCTGTTCAGAGGCCGGCAAGTCAGTCGTTGTTCTCGACAGACCAAACCCGATCAGTGGCCGGCATGTGGAGGGGCCTCTTCTGGAGACCGCCTACCGTTCCTTTGTCGGCCTCCACAGCCTTCCGGTCCGTCATGGGATGACGATCGGAGAAATCGCCCTTTACGTCAGGGATCGGCACTATCAGACCCTCGATCTGCATGTAATCCCGATGCAGGGATGGAAGAGAGGCATGTGGCATGACATGACCGGGCTGAAATGGGTCCTCCCTTCTCCAAATATCCCTACACTGGATTCAGCAACCGCTTACCCTGGTATGTGCCTCCTTGAGGGAACCGGCCTGAGTGAAGGCCGGGGAACCACGCGGCCCTTCGAGATCTTCGGAGCACCTTTCATAGACCCCCAAGACCTTGCCGGAAGAATGAAAGACTATCGGCTTCCCGGCGTCATCTTCAGGCCTCTCTATTTCCAGCCAACCTTCCAGAAACATGCGGGAAAGTTATGTGGGGGATGCCAGATACACGTTACCGACAGAGAGGTTCTCCGGCCATTTCAGCTGGCGGCTGCGATACTGAGGGCTGTTCGAGAGCTCTATCCGGGGAGCTTTACTTGGAAGAGCCCGCCTTACGAATATGAAGATCGGCTCATGCCCATTGACATACTCTCCGGCTCAGATAGTCTCAGAAAAGACATTGAAGCCGGAATTTCCCTGGATAAGATGTCCAATAGGTGGCTCGCTGATAGTAGCCGATTCGATAAGGAGATTCGAAGGTCATATCTTCTCTACCGATGAAAAATGTAAACGCATTCATCCTTGCTTCCGGACGCGGAGAACGTCTCAGACCGATAACCGATCATTTGCCAAAACCATTACTTCCCGTGCTGGGCAAGCCGGTCATCCAGAAAGTCCTAGAGAAACTCTCTGCCCTCGAAATTGCGTCAATAGGTGTAAATATCTGTTATCAAAGGGATTTTATGCAGAAATGGCTGACCTCTTCAGACTTCGCAGGAAAGATTATAATCTTTCCTGAGCCCGAAATCCTCGGCACAGGGGGGGCACTCAAGAACGCCGAGACATTCTTGGGGCAGAACCATTTCATTACGCATAATGCAGATATCCTTTCAGACATCGACGTTCAGCTTCTGCTTGAGAGGCACCTGCATTCAGGCGATCTTGTCACCCTCGCTGTGCACCGTAAAGATGAATTTAACAATGTATGGGTTGATAAGAAGGGACGGCTTCTTCACATAGGAAAGGAGCCCCCCGGGAACAACAATGGTCACCGGTGTGTCGCCTTCACCGGCATAGCAGCCTATTCTCCTGAGTTCCTGAAGCTGATTCCCGCGGGCATATCGCATGTTCCGGAGACTTGGATGAAGGCGGCATTCTCCCGGAGGGTCGGCACGATGGACTTTTCAGGCTGCAGTTGGAGGGATATCGGTACCCCCGCAGCATATGCCGAGGCGGTCTTTGAGGCTCTCTCGACAGATGGCGAGTCAGTCTATGTCCATCCGACCGCCCATTGCGGGGCAGCTATCCTTGGGGCAAAGACTGTGCTTGAGGAGAAGGTCGTCCTGACAGGCAACTGCTCACTGAGAAACAGCATTCTATTTGCAGGCGCCCTGATAGCTCCTGGCGCACACCTCGAAAATGCGATTATCGGCCCGGACTATGTATTGCCCCTTCAGGAGCGTCTCGCCCTCCCCCCGTCGCTGGCATCATCCGTTGTTTCTGACTTTATATCAGACGAAACCGCTACAACCAAAATGACGCTGATCGGCTCTGGAGGGTCTGACCGAAAATACTTCAGAATTTCAGACGGCAGCAAGACAGCGGTGCTGATGCAGTGCCCGCCCTCTGACCCGGACTATCAGAGACATATCATCTACACCCGCTTTTTCCGGAATAACTCGGTGCCGGTGCCCGAACTCCTCGCAGCAGAGGGCGACAGGGGGCTGAATCCGGCCTTTTCAAGCAGAGGACACTCGTATGCGCTATTCGAATACCTCGGAGATCTTTCCCTCTATTCCTGGCTGCAGTGCCGCAGAAAGACGGAGTTGGTGGAGAAGATGTACCAAAGGGTCCTCGATATCCTCGTCAGGATTCATACGGATGTCACAAGAAGCGTCGCTGATTGCCTGCTCCTGAAATCCAGGCTTTTTGATTACGACCATCTCCGCTGGGAGACGGATTACTTCATCGACCGTTTTGTCCACGGCTTGAAGGGAATGACGCTAACGAACAGGAAGGCCCTTGTCCACGAATTTCATGAACTGGCCCTCCGGGTAGACTACTTCCCCAAGACAGTAATCCACAGGGACTTCCAGTCTCAAAATATCATGATCGCCGAGGGCGACACTCCCCGTATCATCGACTACCAGGGCGCGCGCATGGGCCCGCCCGCCTATGATCTCGCCTCCCTCTTATGGGACCCCTATGTCGAGCTCGGCGGTCCCCTGCGCGAACGTCTTCTCGCCTACTATATCGACAAATTCGTGGCTTCCTCCCAGGCACTCGCAAGAGAGGACTTTCTGCGGACACTGCTGCCCTGCCGGCTCCAGAGACATATGCAGGCCCTCGGTGCCTACGGCTATCTATCCAGGGAAAAACAAAAGACATATTTTCTCAAGTATATCCCCCGCTGCCTCTCCTATCTGCGCAGCGAAACGGACATGGTCAGCGGCGAATTTCCCGCGCTTCACAACCTCGTACAGGGCATCGGTGGATAAGCATACAATCGATTTTGACGAGATTCAAAAGGCGATGGAAGACACCGGTAGAGATGCCTTTGACTACTTCCTCGATACCTCCACCGGTGACGTTGTCATCCTCTCCGAGGATATTATCAGCAGGGCAAGGGAACTGCTATCCCACCATCTTGACGACGACACTGACAACTACGAGGAGGTGGAGTTCGACGAGGAGACTGACCTTCCCGAATGGATGGAAGATGAAATAGACCTGGCGCTTGATATCTTCCTGTACGAAAAAGACCGGTATGCGAGAATCCCCGAGCGGGACCCTCGGGACTGCTACACAGCTATGACGGAATTCTCCGCACAGGTGGCCAACCCTTCCTTACGCAGCCGCCTCCTTTCAGTCCTGGACGGACAGGGTGCCTTCAGGAAATTCAAAGACGCCCTGGCGCCTTTCCCTTCAGAAAGAAAACAATGGTACAGTTTTAACGCAAAAAGCATGCGGAATGAGATAGCCGGCTGGCTCTCCGGTGTACTGAAGACTGAAGGGGGATCCTAGGACCGCTGCGGGGTGTTTCCAGAAATGAAATTCATCAGGCTATTGATGTCTTCCTCGGGGATATCCAGAAATTTTACACCGTAGAGTGAACTGCCGGAGGCGAGTTTCGGCTGTCTCCGGATAATCTCCGCGTCAAGCATTAACCGCTTCCTGCTCTTTGGATCAACAAAGGATATCCCCACCTTCTGCTTCATCAGAAATTCGGCGCTGCACTCGAAGGCCATACCCGTCTTGCTGAAATCCAGAGACTTTCCGGTATATTTGATGTTGCTGCCGTCCGGCCGGATATTTACCAGTATCTCAAAGACCCTTCGCAACGATCTCCGCTGAAGACTCATCACCTTTGCAACAAAAGCGCCTCTGTCAACCGGGGTGCGGAAAACAATTTCCCCATCCGCACCATCCCCTCGTGCAGGAAGCTCCGGAACCTCAGGCGGCAGAATCGATATGAGGGGCACTTTAGAAAAAGAGGGGCTGATCTTCAGGGAAGAAAGGTCGTTTGCGTAGTGTCTCCCATTTGCATACAAGACAATCACATCCGGCTCATCCTTCGCCTTCAGGGCATCGGCTACCGAGCCGAAAGTGACGCACTGAGAGCCCTTGTCCATTAGATATGCCCTGATCGTCTTCAGTCCGCCGGGGAATGTTTCCACAAGAAATACTTTTTCCACAAGCGCTATTCTACCATAAAGAACCGCACCACAAGGAAACAAAAAATCGGCAGCAACATGCTGGTTTTCTTATTATTTCGAAATATCAGACAGAAGAAATAACACTCAGCAGGCCATACGGGGCTAGAGCTCTGACACCTCGCGAAGCACCTGAGGGTTTCGCGTGAGGACCCGCCTGCACGCCTTACAAAACTCCTTTGACTTGTGGTCCGTGTCGCTGAGGTTGTATGAGAAGAACATGACACACTGCCGCTGGCTGCAGTGCGAGAGCCCAAGAAGGTGTCCGACCTCATGGACCGCAGTCTTGACAGCCCTTCCGATAACCCCTCTGCCGGCCGGCTTTCTCTCATCACCCTGGCCGAAGCGGGCTATGGAGATAATGGCAGCCGGATATTCACGATCAGCAAGACCGAATACATAATTCAGTCCTGGATACGAGAGATCGACATCTGTAATCGCAACTGTCAGCCCCGGCCCTTTCGCCAACGAGCGGAGACATTTCAGCAGATGCGCCGCAAAGTATTGCCTGCCCGGAGACTCTTTCGCGAATCCCTCAATAGAGGCGGTCGGCGCCACGGTAACAGGGAAACCCAAGAGCGAACCCGTCTCCTCCGCAACCGTTGAAACAATATCGATATCGATGTTCCCAAGAGGCACTACCCGTATCATCGTCTCCGGGACGTCTCGCCTCATCATCGCCGTACCTGTGCTCACGAAATATGGAGAGGCAAATCCCGTGCCTGCCAAAAGGGGCCTTCCTCCCCCCATAGCCGCCTGACGTTATTTCATATTGAAATGCCATTTCAATATGAGAGAATTCATAAGCATATCCACCGGGGAAATTCACTCGAAACAAAACGCCGGAGTTGGCTTTATCGCCTTCTAAAACCGTATAATAATTTCGAGGCGCTTCATGTATCCGGAGATTGTTCTTACCCATCTTCTGTTTGGCATCGGACTCGGCGTTGTCATGCATCGGTCGGATTTCTGCATGGCCGGGGCATTCCGCGATATCTTCATCACCCGCGATTTTTTCCGGATGAGGGCTGTCATCCTCCTGGTTTCCGTGACCTCCGTACTGCTATACCTGGCCCGCACTGCCGGCCTCGTGGACTCTTACCCGCCATCCTTCTATTCCTCCCCCTCGCTCGCCCATCTTGCGGGAGGCGTCATCTTCGGCATCGGCATGGTCCTTGCTGGCGGTTGTGTTATGGGAACCCTCTATAAAGCGGGAGCTGGAAACCTTGTCAGTCTGTGCGCCTTTTCAGGACTCCTTCTCGGCAGCCTGCTCTTCGCCTGGGCATATCCGCTGCACCGCTCCTTTGTCGAGGCGACTACCCTGCCCGGCGGATTTACCGCCATGGAACACCTGACCGGAGCCCCGGGGCTGTCCGCATTACTTATCGTCTCGATATCCATCCTGTACCTCTTCAGGGGAAAAGAGCGTCCTGCCTGGACGAGTAATGCCTTTGCCAGGGGTTATCTCGACCCCTGGAAGGCGGCGCTTATCGTCTGCGCGATCATCATCCTATCCTTTACCCTGACCGGCCGCCCTCTCGCGCTTACGTCAGGGTACTCAAGACTTGCCTCGTGTCTTGCAGAAAGGTTGCTGCCCGAAGCCGTCACCCTTCCCTCCGCCAGAAGCGACTCTGTTCGTCTCCTCTATGGGATGGCCATGGACCCGGAGAGCCTGTCAGGGACTGACCCTGTGGTGCTCACGCAGGTACCCCTGATCTTCGGAATTGTCATCGGCGCCTTTCTTTCCGCCCTGAGGCTGGGGGAGATCACCGCCCGCCCGGCGCCTCCCCGAAGGCAGCTCCTTTCCGGTTTCGCTGGCGGCATCCTCCTCGCATGCGGTTCTCTGATGGCAGGCGGCTGCAATGTCTGGCATATCATGGGAGGACTGCCGCTTTTCGTATTTCAGAGCGTCCTCTTCGTCTGCGGCATGGGGTTCGGCGCATATGTCGGAAGCCGCCTGCTGCTCACAACGGTCCTTCAAGTTGAGAGGTGTGCCCCACATGGAAACCATAGCTATTGATATCAGGGGGCAGATCTGCCCCGCCTGTCTGCTGATTACTCTACGGGAAATCAACACCCACAAGACGGTCCTGAGGGACGGCAAGGCGCGCCTCGTCATAAAAACCGATCACCGCGACGCCACAAGGACAATACCCTCCACGGTCTGCGCCATGGGGTACGATATCAATGTTACAGGCCGGAAGGGTTACTACGAGATCACGATCGGGTACCGGAAATGAGAAAGATCGCTCCCCTCCGTATCAACAATATCGATGAACTCCAGAAGAGCAATGAGACGCTGAAGCGTTACATCCGGGAAAAGGTGAACCAGTTGCTCTCGATGATGGGCACGAGGCCGCTTGATCCCGCCGAGCTTGACGACAGTACGCTGCTTGACATCGATCCGATCGGCATCATAGCCGACGCCTTCGGCCAGGTCCTCGAACACCTCGAGGAGACTAACAGGAAATTGATCAACACCAAGGATCAGTTGCAGGCCGTCTTCGAGACCGCAGGGGTCTGCATCTCGATCGTCGACCCTGACCTCAGGATCATCAGCTGCAATGAGAAGCAGCGGGAATTGCTCGTCTCCGATCTCAACGAGAAGGAATTTGTCGGCCGCTATTGCTACGAGGTCTATTGCGGTAACGATTCTCCGGCCCTCTACTGTCCGGCGATCGAGACGATCGAGACAGGGAAACCGGTCTTCATCAGGGAAATCAAGAAGAAAGGCAGGTATTTCCAGATCGTCACCTCCCCCCTGAAAAACCGCGACGGCACCCTCAAAGGCGTCGTCGAGGTCTCGATCGACGTGACGGAAAAGAAGAGGGCTGAAGAGGGCATGCGGCAGGCCGAAAAATTGTCAGCCATCGGCCTGCTCGGAGCCGGCGTTGCCCATGAGATCAATACACCCCTTGGTAATATCCTCGGCTATGCCAAAATGCTGCTAAAGGAGCAGGACCTCAGCGACCACCATAAGGAAAAATTGCAGGTCATCGTCGAACAGGCGAAAAAGGGCAGCGAGATCATCAGGGGACTTCTCAATTTTTCCCGTCAGTCAAAGCCTTCCCTTGCCACCATTTCGATGAACGATATGGTCAACAAAGTGCTCCTGGAGCTTTCGACCCAAATCGAGCGACAGGGGATAACCACCAGAAAAAACCTCCGGCCGATACCCCTCGTCGAGGCTGACCCCCTGCAGATAGAGCAGGTGCTCAGCAATCTGGTGCTGAATGCGCTCCACGCCCTTGCCCGGACCCCGGAGGGGACCATCATCGTTGAGACACAGCGTACCGGCGCCTTTGTGGAGACGCGGATTGTCGATAACGGCCCCGGCATATCCGACACCCTGCTCCCCCTGATATTCGATCCCTTCTTCACGACCAAGCCCGTGGGCGAAGGAGTCGGCCTCGGCCTTTCCATCTGCTCGGGAATCATCAGGGACCATGGCGGCACCATACAGGCGGAGTCCGACCCCCGGGGAAAGACGGTCTTTTCTTTCCTCCTGCCCGTCAGATCCCCATGACAAAAATTGATCTTTCTCCTGAGGCGACTCCGCTGGCCCATCTGCTTATCGTCGAAGACGACTACCGCATGAGACTTCTCATGAAGCAGCTTCTCGAAAAAGAGGGGTATGCCACAACGGTCACGGAAGACGGCCGGGATGCCGTATCCCTGATCAAGGAGCGCTTCTTTGATATCGTCCTCACTGACCTCAAGATGCCCCATCTTGACGGCATGGAGGTACTCAGCGTCTCCCGGGAAGTCAATCCGGACACCCCCGTAATCGTCACGACCGGATATGCAACCGTGGACTCGGCGGTTGAGGCGATGAAGAAGGGCGCCTATGATTACGTGCAGAAGCCGTTCGATCCCGACGAACTCCTCCTCGTCGTGAAGCGCGCCCTCGACTACCGAAGGCTGATCGACGAGAATATCCGGCTGTCGGTAGCCCTTGAGAGTTGCTCTGGAGAAGAATTCGTGGGAATGAGCAACGGGGCTGTCAAGACGCGAAAATTCGCGGAGAGAGTCGCGCCGTTTGATTCAACGGTATTGATCCAGGGCGAGACCGGCTCGGGCAAGGAACTTGTCGCACGGCTGATCCATCGGCTCAGCAGAAGGGCGTCTCATAAATTTCTCGCGGTAAACTGTGCCGCCCTGACAGAATCCCTCCTGGAGGCTGAACTCTTTGGCTATGAGAAGGGCGCCTTTACCGGTGCGACCCAGATGAAACGGGGGCTTTTTGAGGCCTCGGACGGCGGCACGCTGTTCCTCGACGAGATCAACAACTCCTCGGCATCGATGCAGATGAAACTCCTCCGAGTACTGCAGGACGGCCGGATCATCCGGGTGGGAGGGGTCGAACCGATAGACATCAATGTCCGTGTCATCGCAGCCTCGAATGCTGACCTGAAGTCCGAGAGCGAAGAAGGACGATTCAGGAAGGACCTCTTCTACCGCATCAATGTGGTCATGATCGATATCCCCCCCCTGAGAGGCCGCCGCGACGATATCCCTCTCCTGGCGACTCATTTCCTGGACAAGTACTCCCGCAAGTTCGCGAAGGAAATTAAGGGCTTCAGTCCGGAGGTGATGAAGATCCTCGCTGACTATCCCTGGCCCGGCAATGTCCGCGAACTCGAGAATGCGATCGAGCACGCGGTCATCATGGCGAAATCGCAAAAAAGCATATCAGCCGAATCTCTCCCTGAAGAGGTCAGAAAGAAGAAGCAGGGTGCTCTACCCCCTCCTTTCGCGGCCGTTCGTCTCGATGAGGTCGAAAAATCACTCATAGAGCAGGCGATGCTCACCTTCAACGGCCAGAAGGCGAAGGCTGCAGAGGCCCTCGGCATCAGCTCTTCGACCCTCTGGAGGAAACTGAAAAAATACCGGCTTGAATGATCGTGCATTTCAAAATGACAAACCAACTCATTTTGAAATGCGCAACCGCCGGTGCTGACTCCGGACTGACCGCGCAACACTTCACCGCCTCAACAACCCCGAAAACCAGTCTCCGCGCCATTCCATAAGCCATTACGCTGATTTCCCAGGCAGCCGCCTCTGTAGTTATGTGCGCATTCCATCCCGCCGCGACCATTGCGCTCACTGGCACCCATCTTGCTCAATTACGAAAAGAACCATGCCCATCGCCTCCCTCAGGCGGCGATGGGCGAACTACCAAAGAAAGGAGAAGACAATGTCGATAGAAGGAAAAGGCGGACTTACCTTGCCCTGGCTCTGGGTGGCTGTCGTGATCGCCTATCTCGCCTTTGGCTTCATGCTGCCCCCCTTCGATAGCCACCTGAAGGAGCTGGCAAAGGCCAAAGCTGCACCCGCGGCCGATCAGAGCGGGAAGGGCGACGAAATTGTCTTTTGACCGCATGGTCGAGCCCCCCGCAAGAAGGCCCAGCCCCAGGGAAAAACATCACGGGACTGCCCGGGTTTCCCCGGCGATACACCTTGTGCTCGCAGCTTTCCTCATCTTCCTGTGTGAAGGAAACCCCTGCGGAGAGGCGTCGGAAAAGAAAGGGAGCATATCCCCCGGGGGCGAGGTGCGGGAAATCCGGTGGACCCCCACGAGCGAGGGATTATCGGTAGAACGCATTGTAGCGCGGAAGAAGGTGGTGGTCCCTATCGAGGTCTCGCTCAACGGAAACATCGCAGAAGTAATCTTTATCATTCCTTCAAAATTCAAGGCCTTCGGCATCTCCATGGAACCACAGGTGGCCGAAGTGAAGAACGGCAAGGCACAAGCAGGGGTTGCGTTTTATATCCTGGAGGGGATGCCGCTCGGCAGGCACAATCTCATCATCGAAATCCTCGATGGCCTGACCCGGACCAGGATAGGAAGCGCCACCATCCCCTTTATCCTCCTGCCGTCTGATCTCGAATGTCTTTGCTGATTGGATCTGCTCTATAAAAAGGAGAAAGGAAGGTATATACAACCGTGAAGAAAATAGGAACTCTTATGGGAGCCGCTATCCTGGCTTCCTTTCTGCTCGCCGGCGTACCATTGATTACTACTCATAACAGCAGCGACGGTGCGGTGAAGACCGCCGAGGCGGCTGAGGCACCCTCCACAGACTTCGCGTGGCACCCCAACAGACCGGGGATCAAGCGGGCGCAGATAGCCCTCGGCAGGGCCTCTACACTTCGCTTCGAGTTCTCCCTCAAGGGAAAAAACGGCACACAGGTGAAATTCGGCTTGCCGAAAAAATATGTGACCATGGGCATCAGGATCGACCCCCATGAAGTCCCGGTCAGCGAGGGAAAGGCATCGTCCAAGGCGGTGCTCACCGTGCCACCCGGAATGCCCCTCGGAAAGTTCGATATCCCCGTGATCGCGGTAGACGCGAAAACAGGAACAGAGCTCGGCAGGGGCGAGATCCCGATCATGCTGCTGCCTGCCGGAGTGGGCGGGTGTTAACCGTGCAATCCAAGGAGGAAGAGCCGTATGGATGACTACGGAGTGCGAGGCTGGTGGGATGCGTGGTACAGGAAATTCTTCAAAGAAAAATGGCCGCTCTCAATGGCGGCGGTATTCATGGCACTTTCCGGGATAATTGCCTACGGCGTCGCGGTATGGTCCCTGGCCAGGACGGTGGCGGGAAGTAACCCGTACGATCAGGCCAAACCGCTCGGCACCTTCCTCGGATTGAAGGAACTCGGCGGTATCATCAACGGCCTTCTGGGCAAGATCGGGCTCCCTCATTACCCCTTTGCCGGATATACGTGGCCTGATGGCGTGACGATCAACTTCTTCCAGCAATATCCAAATCCCTTGCTCGAACCGACGGCCGGCACGATGCTCGGCATACTCTTCGGAGGCCTTATCGCCGCCCTCCTGGCGAAGGAGTTCGCCCTGAAGGTACCCTTCGACAGGACCGAGTACAGCCTGGCGGTCGTCGGAGGCATCCTGATGGGGGTAGGCGCGGTCTTTCAGTTCGGCTGCCCCGTGGTGAGCACCACCAACCTGGGGGCCATGGGCGTACAGGCGATCATCATGGTCATCGGCATGACGATCGGCTCCTATTTCGGAGCAAAAATCATCGTCTGGCTCGAAAAAAGAAGGGTTGCGGCGATCGCCTGCGCAGCGGACGGGGCCGGCTACCGGCCGCTGATGCTTTTTGAAAAGACAAAGACAGTCTGGCCCCGCCTGCCTGACCGGGCCGACGGCGGCGAACCGGCCGGCCTCAGGTATCAGCCGTATCTGGCCGCCTTGCTTCTGGGGGCGATGGTGCTCATCCTCCTCCGTTTTGCGGGCCTGGGCTACCCTGCTCTTTCGCTCTCCTTTGCCGCAGCCACCCTCACCGGCTTTGCGATGCAAAGGGGAGGGATCTGTTTCGCCTACGCATACCGCGAACCGTTTCTCTCGGGATTTTCAGATATGTCGCGGGCGATGGCATTGCTCTACATCCTGCTGGTGCTCGGCTTCCTGCCGATGAAGCTGCTGGCGACTGCGAATCCTGATCTTGCGTATGCGGAGATTTTCGCGATTAGCCCCGCCGGCATCGGCGTCCTGCTCGGTTCAATTCTCTTCGGCATCGGCATGGCGCTCAACGGAGCGTGTGTCAGTGACAGCCTCTGGAGGACTGCAGAAGGACAGGTAAAGATCTGGGTGGGGCTGCTCACCCTCATCTGCGTGTCGTCCTGGATCTTTCCGATGCGCGAGGAGGCATGGTTCAAGAGTATCTTCGCGCCCTATGGCTCGCAGAACATCCGCGACGTATACCTGCCGGAGATCCTGGGCGGATATCCTGCAGCAGTCGCCTTTGTCATCGGCGTGGTAATTTGCTGGGCCCTGCTGATGACATGGTTCAGCGGCAGGACTTTCAGAAAATACATGGAGGAATAGACGGGACGCGGGCTGTTCAATCCGATGTCCCCTCACCGTAACGACCGCCGGGTTCCCGGGTCCGGCTAAACGAAAGGAGGAATAATGGCAACGGAAAGCCATATCGACAGGGAGCTGGATGTGAAGGGGCTCGTCTGTCCAAGGCCAATGGTGATGAGCATGAGTGCGCTGAAAGCGATGTCACCGGGGCAGGTGTTGAAGATCACGGCGAATGACAGCAGCACGAAACATTCCATTCCGGCCTTGTGCGAACGGGCAGGGTACAAACTCGTCGAGCAGACGGAGGAGATGGGAGCTTTCATCTTCATCATCCAGAAATAACCCGAAAGCCTGCGGACTGCAGGCCACATTTCACAGACAGGCGGAGGTAATATATGCGAAAGAGGCTATTGGAAACAAATAGGGCAAGCCTGGTACTGCTGGCGATCGCCCTGTCACTGATCTCTTTTTCCCTGATTCTCCACGGATGTGGAGGAGGCGGCTACGATGCCCCTGCCACAACCCAGACCGTGTCGGCCCTGGTCTCGCCCGAGACCCTCAAGGGCTGGATCGACAACGGGAGCGTAAACGGCACGGGATACGACAAGGTCGTCATCCTCGACGTCAATTCCCAGGCAAACTACTCAGCCGGGCATATACCCGGCGCCCAGTTTCTCGATAGCGCGGACATTTATCAGACGAGAAACGAAGGCATCGCCGCTGACGTCAACATGGTCCTTGACGGCAGTCACATGGACGCATTGATCCACAAATACGGCATAGATCGCAATACAACGATCGTTTTTACAAGCGGCAACAATGATCCCAAGACAACGCCGTCGTCCATGCTCTCTGCCACCAGGGCCTATTGGACCTTCCGGTACTGGGGCTTTCCCAAGGAGAGACTCAAGGTAGCCGACGGCATCAACCCCGCATGGTCCGCCGTGTTCGGACTGACTACCGCCCCCTCGCCGGCGATCATCCCCTCCACGTACAGCGTAAAGAGCAACGGGCTTCTGCGGAGCGAAGTAAGGGCATCTCTGGCCGAGATGATCAGCCTCGTTGACAGCGGAACTCCCAACGCGCTGATCATAGACGGCAGGGGATCAGGCGGCTCGTTTGCAGGCACCCCAGGGTCGACCGCAGGCGTCTTCCCCCCGACCGGAGATTTTGTCGCCTTTGAAGGAAGGATCAAAGGGGCAAAGGCATTGGGATATACAACGCTCTTTGATTCCGGCAACGGCAACCGCTTCCTCCCGCCGGACCAGCTCGCCGCGAAATTTGCCGCGATCGGGCTCGACAGCTCCAAGACCGCCTATGTCCACTGCCGCACCGGCGTCATCGCCTCTGCCCTGTATTTTGCACTCGATGGAATCCTCAACTGGCCAGCGTCCAACTATGATGCATCCTGGAGCCAGTGGGGGCAGCTTGCAGGAGACCCAACTGACGGCAAACAGATTGACCCGAATTCCCCCTGGAGAACCGACATCCCCTCCCGGTCGGAGCTCGTCGTCTACAATGGGGCAAACGGCAAGACCGTCGAGAAGCTCTGTCTGGACGGTTCCGCCGCCACCTGCGCCACGCCGGCGTCGTTCGATACGGATGCGAACAAGATCGAGGAAGAAGACGCCGCGTATATGAACAGCGGCGGCTCAGCCGGCGGTTCCGGAGGCGGAGGAGGAGGCAAGACAGGATGCTAGGGAGCAATGATGCGGAAAGAGCAGAGAACCATTCCATCGTCAAGGAGGAGAATAGCATGATGAGAATTCTAAAATGGGCGTTGCTCCTGATGCTTCCGGTTGCCGTCTTCTGCATGGGAGAGCGGGACGCCCTCGCCTTTCAGCCTATCGTGTTTGGTGAAGAAGGGGCCTTTTTGAAAATCGATTATCAGGGCCAGCTTTACGGCGTGGTGCGTGACACAGGGTCCGGTCCGGACAAGACAGCGGATACGACTGACCTGTTCTTCAGAAGGAACCGTCTGACCTTCTGGGGACACGGCACCGACAAATACGGGTTTATCGTCCAGCTTGAATATACCGGGGAGAGGAGAGTCGACTCGCTCATCGTCAACGATCAGCCCGGCAAGGACTTCAACGTCCTTGACGCCTATTTCATGGCGGACTTTTCGAACAGTTTCCGGGTCTATGCGGGAAAGCAGAAGATACAGCTGACGAGGGAAAACCTCGAAGATTGTTTCGAGCCCCTCAGCGTCGACCGTTCCCTCTTCATCTATACGCCGTTCAAGCACAGCAGGGACACCGGACTGGTCGTCTGGGGAAACATCCCCGAGTTGCTGATGCAATACCGGCTGGCGGTCTCGAAAGGGAAAGATAATGGCGATGAGCCCAAGAGCTCCCTCATGTACACCGGCCGCGTACACGTCTCCCTCCTGGATCCGGAATACGCATACGGGTACAAGGGGACATATCTCGGGACCAAAAAGACGCTGACCGTGGGCGCAGGCGTTCAGTACGAGCCGGACGCGGTATTCAGCGATATCGTCAACAAGACCGGGGGCAAGAACTACTCCGCCTGGACCGTTGATGCCTTTTTCGAATATCCGTTCAAGAATGCCGGTGCCATCACCCTGTCGGGGGCTTATCTGCAAACGAAATTCGACGAGGCCTTCAAGGGGAACAACCCTGATCCGGAGAGTCTCGGCATCGACGGAGACAAGAAAGGCTGGTATCTGAAGGCAGGCTACCTCCTGCCCATGAAGATCGGGTGGGGGCAGGTCCAGCCCTTTGTCCGTTACGAGGACTGGAGTTTCGCCCAGCTGAACAATGTCTTTGACCAGAAGGTGAAGTGGTTCGGGGCAGGGCTCAACTATCTGATCAACGGACAGAGCCTCAGGATTACCCTCGAATACGCGAAGACGAATTTCGACAAGGAGCCGAATCCGCAGTCAAAGGATTTCAGCACGGTCACCGCGATGCTGCAGTATCGGTTCTGATGTACTAAGGAATACAGAGTGCTAACCCTCCGGTCATATGGAGGTAATCATCACCTCCATATGACCCTCTTTTTTTGCCTTCCCGTATATGGAGGGGCATTCTATTGCGTATTGGCTGACCTGATACCTATAATAAAAACAGGGGAGTATTCCGACAACGAGGCTCCATCAATCGGAAACATCTCCGCCATTTCGCCTAACGGAGCGCTGTTATGGGAAACCATAGAGATGAAAGGGACAAGTCGTTTTATCCGGATTATCTGAGTGAAATCCTTGCAGCGATATTTCTAACGATCTTCACCGTTTTTATCCTCGCCATGGTATATGCGCCATCCATTGACAGAGAGATCAACTATGTGTCTGCCTACCACCCGAAACCGGAATGGTACTTTCTCTGGATCTATCAGCTCATCAGGTATTTCCCGGGGGGTTGGGCCTTCGTCGGGACCGTGCTGATTCCGATTGTTGCAGCAGCTCTTTTCATCGGCATACCCTTTGTCGACCGCGGGACCGTGCGTTCCGGAAGGGCCGCCTCCTTTTTGTTTGCCCTGCTCTCCGTGTTCTTTCTCGTCCTGACCGTGGTGCCGCTTCTGTGGCCCTGACAGACGACGTCTTTCCCATGGACAGCAGAAGAGATTTCCTGAGGCGTTTCGTGAAATCCGGCTTCGGACTGCTCGCCTTCCTCTTCGGAGCGACATTGCTCAGATTCCTCTATCCGTCACAGGTCCGTACGCGTCAGCTGCTCTACCATCCCCTGCTCAAGGAAGATGATATCCCGAGGCAGGGTGTCAGAAGGGTCCACCTGACATACGACAAAGGGGAGAAGACAATCACGATGCGCCTTTTTCTCGTACATGCAGGGGCCGACATATTCGCGCTTTCCTCCTCCTGCACGCACCTCGGATGTCTGGTGGACTGGTCCCGCCACAAGGAACAGTTCGTCTGCCCCTGCCATGGCGGGAAATATGATATGCAGGGCAACGTCATGGCCGGTCCGCCTCCTCTCGCCCTTGCGCGGATGCCGTTGAAGATCGAAAACGGGGTAGTCTACATAGGGATTAAGGAGTAGATTCATGGGAAGACTATTCGACTGGGTCGACAGGCGTTTCAGCCTCAGCACGCCTCACAAGAACTTTCTGCAGAGGGGCATCCCCGCCCGACTGAGTTATCTCTATTGTCTCGGAGGCATAGCCTTCACCCTGGTTATTTTGCTTGTGCTCACCGGGATGATGCTGAGCATATACTATGTGCCCTCGGAGGCCGAGGCATTTCAGAGCGTGCTCAGGATAACCCGTGAAGTAAGGCTCGGCGCGCTCATCCGCGGGTTGCACAAGTGGTCTGCCAACCTGCTCATCCTTTTCATCCTGTTGCATACGCTCAGGGTCTTTCTCCATAAGGCATACCGGCCGCCTCGCGAACTCAACTGGATCGCCGGCGCCTTTACGCTCGTGCTGACCCTGTCCTCGGGCTTCACCGGCTATCTGCTGCCCTGGAACCAGAAGGCATACTGGGCGACCGTCGTCAGCACAAACATGGTCTCGACCGTCCCGCTCATAGGCAGGCACCTTCTGTATCTTGTGAGGGGTGGCCCCGAAATAGACGGCACCACACTCGTACGTTTTTACAGCCTGCATGTCCTGTGGCTCCCGCTTGCCATGGGACTTGTCTTATGGGCGCATTTCCACATGGTGAAAAGACAGGGGATATCCGGGGGTCTCTGAATATCCATGCGCAGAATCTACGCAGGCAGGCTTACCGAACATCTCACCGCAAAGTCGGTGACGATCCTTGCTCTCGCCACGGCCGCTGTCGTTTTCTTCCTGGGCTACCGTGCGCTGGGTAATACCTCCGCCGGCTGTGTCGGCTGCCACTCGGACAAGGGGAGACTCGAAAAACTCAACGCCTCCTGGGCGTACGTGACCGATGAGTCTGTCCGCAGGGAAAGCCGTCACAGCACGATACTCTGCAGGGACTGCCACCTCGGCAACGGCAGGAGCGATGACAAGAGCACCGCCCACCGGGGAATGCTGAAGATGCTCCTCATATCTGACAACGCAACTCTCATGGAACGCAGAGAAGGGTATCCCTACGGTCTGAGTCAGACAGGGGAAGACCGGCTCACCGCGCTTATGCCGAAGAGACCTGAAGGCAACAGATGGGTGCCCTTTCCGGTGAGAAACATACTCTGGCACGACCGAAGCTCCGTCACCTATGATTACGATCCGGATATCATCTCGAAGACCTGCGGCAAGAGCGGGTGCCACCCGGAAGAGATGAAGCAGTTCGGCACCTCGTCCATGGGGGCAAACCATAGACAGCGGACGATGACAACCTGGCTGAAACCCTACGGCCCTCATAACTGCGGACCCTCGTTCGCAGACAGGCGACCTTCCGAAAGACACGACAGCGCCACCTTCGATTACGCAAACACGCGCGGCATCATGGAGGAGCTGAATGTGCCCTTCAGCCCGGAGCAGGCCAGGGACAAGCAGAAATTCTGTAATGTCTGCCACTCGGGATGCCTCGACTGCCATTACACGCCTCTGCTTCCCGACGACACCGGAAAGACCGTAGCGCGCGGAGGGGTGCATACATTCAGAAAGGTGCCGACCGCCGAGAGCTGTTCAGGGTATGGACGCAGCAACAGCATGTGTCATCCCGGCGCGATGCACAGCCGGAGGGGAGAAACCTATGTGGGCGGGGACTATTCAGTCCCCGCGGGGATGCAGCCGGATGTCCATTACAAGAAGGGCCTCGGATGCGTCGCCTGCCACATAACCGGCGAAGGCGGCATGGGGCATATCGAGAGGAAGGCCGCCTGCAGGGAGTGCCATATAGAGGTTGAAGAGGCGATGGCTGATGATGCCCATAAAGACATGGACTGCGCAACGTGCCACATCAGCGAACTCAGAGGGTATCAGATCACGGCGTGGGGTCCGGGCCTGGTCGCCGGAAAGAAGAATCCTTTCACCAAGTATTCCCTCTACTACGGCATTCAGTCGCCTCCTATCCTGATAAAGGACCAGAAGGGCAAATGGATGCCGGCCAAGATCATGCCTCACAGTCTGGCGAATGTGAAACCGGATGTCCCGCCATCCGGCAGCATGCAGTTCAGATGGCCCAGGGGAGAGACGAGGGACGCATATTTTGTTCTCGGGACCTTCAGCATCCCAAAGGACTTACCCGCTGTCTCCGAGCCGAACAATAAGCACCTGCTCTGGCTGGAGATAGAACAGGCCGCCCACCCCTATGGACCTTCCCGGAGCTGTCGCTCCTGCCATGGAGAGTCTGAACAGACCTCGGTTTCACGTTGGGAATTCCAGGATAACCAGGGGGCCGAACCCTTCACCGGCGGCTACACCATCATGGCCGGCGAAAAGGGTCTGCGCATCGAGCGCATGGATACGACATCACCTGTCAAGCCGCTGCCGGGGTACCAGCTCACCGATTTCGCCCCGTGGTTATTCTTGAAAGACAAGTGGAGGATTCCGGGTGATTTTTCGATAAAGACCGACCGGAAGAAATACGGCGAGTATCTTGCCCTCTCCGACGCACTAAAGGAACGAATCAGGATACTTGATGCCCGGTCAGCATCCTTTGACCGTAAGACCCTGCGCACCTATAAGGTCCTCAGGGCCTTTGCGCTGCATTATCCCAAAGAGGGGATCAAGCGTCTGCAGGCCCGGTTTCCCTGAAGACCATCCAGCCGAGACAACGACAACAACGAAGACGACATATCAGATTGCGCATAAACTGCAATAATCCGAACGAACAATCAAGTGGTTATGCTCATTCTTTGCTCATAAGCTGCAAACTTGCTGCACATATCTTGCAATATTCCGGAGGAATTGCGCATAAACTGCAATTTTCAAAAAAATGGTCCTGGATACAACCAGCCGAACCATTATCCTTTATATATTTCCAGCCTCAAACTGAATACGCGCGAAGCCACCTATCTTGTCTGAAATAATCGCACTACTTGTAGCCCGATAGTAATTCCGACTACCAATATTAATATGCCAATAATTGTGCTTATAATTATGGGGAGTATGTCCTTTTTTGTTATCGGTGTCGACGGAGGTGCTTCCTCCCACGACTTAAATCGATTGAGCCACTAGATGAACTGGCGAGATTTTGTCCCGATCTCCTTTCTACCGTCACTAATTCCCTGATATCACAGCCCATTCACAGGAAGAGCCGGACATCATCGACATCCGGCACCCGGGAAATTGCAGCTTATCCGCAACAAAATTGCAGCTTATGTGCAAAATCGTTGCAGGTTATGCGCAATGAATTGCAACATATGCGCAATCCGACACGACACGACTAAACTAAATATCTATATTCCGCGCTTCCAGGGCATGTTTCGTTATGAACTCTTTCCTCGGCTCAACCTGGTCGCCCATGAGGATAGTGAAAATCTCGTCAGCCTGGACGCTGTCTTCGATACTCACCTGCAGCAGTGTGCGCTTCTCCGTGTCCATAGTCGTCTCCCAAAGCTGCTGCGGGTTCATCTCCCCGAGTCCCTTGTACCTCTGGATGGTCAGGCCTTTGCGCGCCATCTCGAAGATATATGTATATAATTCGGACGTGGAAAGAATCTCCCGGGGACCTTCCTTCGTGGTCATCCTGAAAGGCGGCCTGCCTAATTCTTTTATGTAGCCGTGCAAGGCCTCCAGCTCCCTGAATTCAGGAGAGATGAGAAACTTGGCATCCAGCACGACCTTGTAGTTCTGCCTCCGCAACTCAACGCCGAAACCCTCGTGCTCCTCGTCTTCGTAGATCGGGCCGACATTTACTCCAGGCACTTCGGCCGCGAGCCTCTTGAGAAGATCCTCCAGAGCTTTCTTCTCCTTGAGGATCGTTCTGTTCACTCCCTCCGTCAGCAGGGCCCGCAGGATGAGAGGGTCTTTGCGACGCCTCTCGAACCATTCTATCAGCTTTTCATAGTTGGCAAGCCTCTTCAGATAGGGGATGAGCGCCTTGCCTTTGATGTCCTGTCCCTTCAGCTGAAGCACCAAATCCTCGGCAGCCAGTTCAAAGAGCATCGCCTGCATCTCCGCCTCATTCTGGATATACTTCTCCGTTCTGCCCTTCTTCACCTTGTACAGGGGCGGCTGGGCTATGTACAGATAGCCCTGCTCGATCACCTGGGGCATCTGACGGTAGAAGAACGTCAGGAGCAGAGTCCGGATATGCGCTCCGTCAACATCGGCATCCGTCATCAGGATGACCTTGTGGTAGCGGATTTTCGTAACATCAAAATCATCCGCGCCGATCCCTGTCCCCAGTGCCGTAATGAGGATCCGAATCTCTTCGGAGCCGAGCATCTTATCGAACCGTGCTTTCTCCACGTTGAGGATCTTTCCCCTGAGGGGAAGGATCGCCTGGGTGCGGCGGTCCCGGCCCTGCTTCGCAGAGCCGCCGGCAGAATCGCCCTCAACAATAAAGAGTTCGCTCAGGACCGCGTCTTTTTCCGAACAGTCTGCAAGCTTTCCCGGCAGACCGGTATCTTCAAGGGCGCCCTTTCTTCTCGTCAGTTCCCGTGCCTTGCGCGCAGCCTCCCGCGCCCTCGCAGCCTGAAGCGCCTTCTCGAAGATCTTCTTCGTTATGGACGGATTCTCCTCGAAATAGGTCGAGAGCGTGTCGTTCACGATGGATTCTACGATGCCTTTCACTTCGCTGTTGCCGAGCTTCATCTTCGTCTGTCCCTCAAACTGAGGATTCGGAAGCTTGACGCTGATAACGGCGGTCAACCCTTCCCGAATGTCATCACCCGACAGGCTGTCCTTCCCGTTCTTGATCAGCCCGGCAGAGGCGCCATAGCTGTTCACCGTCCTCGTCAGGGCTGACTTGAAGCCGATCAGGTGAGTTCCGCCCTCGCGGGTATTGATGTTGTTCGCAAAGGTATAGATCATCTCTGCGTAGCTGTCGTTATACTGAAGGGCCACCTCGGCGTATATCCCGTCCTTCTCTCCCGCTATATAGATCGGTTTCGGGTGAAGGGGGGTCTTGTTCTTGTTGAGGTGTTCCACGAACGAGACGATGCCGCCCTTATAGACGAACTCCTGATTCTTGTCGACACGTTCATCCAAAATCGTAATGCGGAGACCCCGGTTCAGGAAGGCCAGTTCCCGCAGTCTCTGTGATAGTATATCGTAGCTGAATTCGGTCATCTCGAAGATCTCGGGATCCGGCTTAAAGGTCACCCGCGTTCCCCGCGCCTTCGTCTTGCCGACCACGGTCAGCGGTCCCGTCGGCTTTCCTCTTTCGAAGCGCATCTGAAAGACCTGCCCGTTTTGACGTATCTCGACTTCAAGCCACTCCGAAAGGGCATTCACTACCGATATGCCGACGCCGTGCAGACCGCCCGATATCTTGTATGCCTTGGATTCGAATTTGCCGCCTGCATGGAGCTCCGTCAGAACAACCTCAGCCGCGGTCCTCTTGTCGGGATCGCCGGGATGGGGGCCCGTGGGTATCCCCCTGCCGTCGTCTCCCACCGTACAGCTTCCATCGTGATGGAGAATCACCTCTATGTTCTTGCAGTAGCCTGCAAGGGATTCGTCGACGCTGTTGTCAACCGCCTCGTAAACCAGATGGTGCAAACCCTCAGGGCCGGTTGAGCCGATGTACATGGCCGGCCGCTTCCGGACTGCATTCAGCCCCTTGAGTATTTTTATATCCTCTGCACCGTATGTCTCTTGCTCTGCTCTTGTATCCTTTTCTTCCATTATTCCTCTGCTGTTGCTCTGGATTTTTTGCTCCGCATGCGGCAGCCCCGTTCGCTAAATCCTCATCGGCATGACCACACAGCGGTAGCCACCGTCCTGCTCCTCCCTGATGAGCACCGGGCTCAAGGGCGCCTGCAGCTCCATGATAACCCGCTCTGCAGACATCGCCTCAAGAATATCGATCAGATACCGGGCGTTGAATCCGAGGGACAGGGCGTCCCCCTTGTAATCGACGCCGATCTCATCCTTCGCCTCGCCGAGATCCGGATTCGACGAGCTGATCGTGACGAGATCCGGCGCAAGGTCCATCTTGATCGCATTGGATCTCTCCCGCGACATAATGGCGACACGGCGGGCCGTCTTGTTAAAGGCATCTCTCTGCACGACGACCGTCTTGTCGTTGCCCGAGGGGATGACCTGCTCGTAGTTCGGATAGGTGCCTTCAATCAGGCGCGTCAGGAAATGTATCTCCCCCACATTAAAAAGCACGTGGTTCCTGCCGAGGGTCACCCTGATCTTCTCCTCCGATTTGTCGATGATCTTCCGCAGTTCCGTCGCGGCCTTTCGCGGTATGATGATCTTCTTTTCATCCTTGATCGTTCCTTCGACATCCCGGTTGATGATCGCCAGCCGGTGGCCGTCGGTGCCCACCACGGTGAGTTTAAGGTCTGTTGTCAGGTGGAAGAGGAGCCCATTGAGGGTGTAGCGCGTGTCGCTCTCTCCGGCGGCATACACCGTCTTTTCGATCACCTCGGTGAGGACCTGCGCGCCGATGGATATTTCTTCCCTGTCCTCCATGCCCGGCCACGCCGGAAATTCCTTTGCCGGCAGACAGGCGATCCTGAAATTGCTCGCCCCTGCCTTGATCTTGAGCCATTGTTCGTCAACGGATTCACAGGACAGATCTCCGTCCATCTCCCGGACGATCTCGAACATCTTCCGTGCAGGTATGCAGATCTTCCCCTCTTTATCGACCTTTACCTGGATGGGCTCTTTCAGCGCGGTATCGAGGTCCGTTGCAATAATGTATGATCCCTGCTTCCCGGCATCGAGAAGGAAATGGCTCAGCACCGGCATGGTATTCCGTTTCTCCGCGATGTTCTGGATATTGGACAGCTTCGCAAGGAGTTCTTCCTTGGACACAACGATTTTCATGGCCCCTCCTTAGGTTTTTATCTTCTGCAGAAGATTATCGAGCATCCGGTTGAACGTCTCGTCTTTTGTCTTGCGCTCTTCCACTTGTTTGCATGCGTAAATGACCGTGGCGTGATCCTTGCCCCCGAAGTTTTTTCCTATATCGCTCAGGGATGCATTGGTCACCTGCTTGCTCAGGTACATGGCCACCTGTCGGGGAAGGGCGATCTCCTTTGTCCTCCGCCGGGCCTTGATATCGGAAAGCGTAATATTGTAGAAGTCGCAGACTATCTTCTGCACCGACTCCACGGTTATCGGCCTGGCGTCATCCTGGATGATGTCGCGCAGAACCTTCCTGGTGGTCTCCAGGGAGATCGGTTCGCCGGTGAGCGATGACTGCGCGGCGATTCGTATCAGGCTTCCCTCGAGCTCCCTGATGTTCGATTTGATCTTATGCGCAAGAAATTCAACAACGTCTGCCGGGATATTCCTGATGCCCATCATGTCAGCCTTCTTATAAATGATGGCGATCTTCGTCTCGATGTCCGGGGGCTGAATATCCGCGATGAGTCCCATGTTGAAACGGGAGCGCAGCCGGTCCGTCACCTCACTGATCTCCTTGGGCGGCCGGTCGCAGGATATCACGATCTGCTTCTGCTTTTCGTACAGGGCGTTGAAGGTGTAGAAGAACTCTTCCTGCGTGGCGGTCTTTCTGGCGATAAACTGGACATCATCCAGAAGCAGAAGATCAAGGTTCCGGTACTTTTCCTTGAGTTCCACCATCTTGTCATGCCTCAGGGCAGAGACCACCTCATTGGTAAACTGCTCGGAGGAGACATAGAGGATGGAAACATCATGCCGGGAGTCCAGCACCCTGTTGCCGATCGCATTCATGAGATGCGTTTTCCCCAGTCCAACGCCGCCATACACAAAGAGAGGATTGTACGTCTTTCCCGGGGCATCGGCAACGGCAACCGCGGCCGCATGAGCAAATTGATTGCTGTTCCCGGTAATGAAATTATCAAAGGTATATTTTGGATTAAGGTAGATGCCCTTGTTTGCAAGGCGTATGCGCCTGTTTTCCAGCTTATCGACAATCTTCTTCTGGGGATCGTGCTGCCTCTCTCCGATCTTGAAACGAACGGTGACTGCATAGCCGAGAATCGTTTCCATCGATTCTCGGATCACCTGGGGATACGA
Source organism: Nitrospirota bacterium (assembly GCA_021825365.1). Taxonomy (GTDB): domain Bacteria; phylum Nitrospirota; class Thermodesulfovibrionia; order Thermodesulfovibrionales; family UBA6898; genus JAKAGF01. The sequence continues at coordinate 161,371 of JAKAHR010000002.1, forward strand.
GTCTTCTATCCATTCCTTGTAAAACCGGTTGGGGATTTCGAGGGTCGCCGTCTGTTCCTTCAGGGACGTAAGCCTGATCGGCTTGAACCAGAGGTTATATATGCTGTTACCCACCTTTCCCTCTATCTTCGAGAGACTGTTATTCCATATTTCTTCAATCGTCATAGTTGTGCCCTTATTAACAAATTACTAACAAATGTTGATAACTTGATGCTGGTGGGTATGGTATTATAGCCGAATTTCATATTTCAGACAATAGGACGGTGACGGATCTGTTAGTATCGTGTAAGGTTTTCTTCTCGCCGCATATTGTTGAGAGACCGGGGGTCTTTCCTACAGATTACTAATACTTATTTTCACTAATCTTTCAAAGAGATAGGTGACTTTTATACATTCTCACAGCCCCTTCTACTACTACTTACTTTTTATAAATAAATAGTAATAGAAGAGAAGAGAGAATGTGCTATCGTTTTATCAGGAGCTTTCGAACATCACCCGTCCGGAGGGTGATCTTACTTGAGTCAAGATACTCCAGCAAAGGAAGGGCATATTTTCTCGATGTAGTGAGTAAATCACGAAACTCCGCAACACTCATCTCCGCCTTCTTTGAAAAGAATTCCTTCAGGAGAGTGAGAATCTGCTGATACGCACTACCTGAAAGATAATACGCCTCATTTATCCTGACGACCGTACCCTCCTTGGAGAGGATGCTGAGGATATCTGTCAGCCGCTTGGCGTCCATCTTCAGGGATACGGCAAGTTCCTCTTTCGACGGAGGCTGGAATCCTGCCTGTTGGAGTGCTCCCAGTATCTTTGTCTTCACCTCTTCTTCATTGCTCGAAAGGGCTATCCGGAATTCCCTCAGACGGACTATATTTTGCTCTGCAATGACGCCCTTCGTGCCGGTCAACACAAAACTGAAAAGCCGCGGATCCAGGCCGAGTTGCGTCCTCATCTCTTCCTTTGCCATTCCCGGCTTCAGCGGTTGATGCTTATGGAAGGCGGCGAGGAGTTCAGCCATCTTCGTCTGAAGGGAGGAAGTAACCTTTTCGTGAAGGAGCAGGTCCTCGTGCTGTATGATAAGACCACGGCTCTTCAGACTCTCTAAGGAGTTGCGAACAGCCTCGAGGTCCGAACTGATCCATCCCGCGATCCGACCTACCCTGATGCCGCCCTTTCCCGCTGTCTCCACCTTCAGTGATATCTTCTGGTCCAGGGTTCCCGAGTGGAGAATGTCGAGGTCAGCGGTTCCCTTCTTCTTCGACCTCCTGGCCGGAGAAGGGTCGAGAATCTCTCCGCCTCCCAGTGTCTCAAGAGGCGAGAATCTCCGTATGATATACCGGTCTCCTGATACAGCCACGATCGGCTCGGACAGACGAAACTGACAATAGCAGAATTCGCCTGCCTTCAGTTCCCCTCTTTCGTATAAGATGACACGGGCGATAGCCTCTGAGGTACCGGAATAGAAATGAACGAGACTTCTGTTTTTCAACACCGGAACGGCTGAAAGCATTTCCAGAAAGCCGTCTATATTCCTGGAGGGATAAAAGCTGTCCGGCGTAACCGCCACATCACCCCTCTTGAGGTCAAACTTCTCCACCGACTGGAGATTTATCGCCACCCGCTGTCCGGCCGATGCCTTTTCAATGGATCGCCCGTGGCTGTGCAAACCCCTCACCTTTGTCTTGATCCCCGCAGGTATGATCTCCAGGGGATCCTCAAGCGAGATACGGCCGGAGACGGCCGTCCCGGTGACGACCGTACCGAAACCCTTCAGGGTAAAAACCCTGTCAACAGGCATCCTGAAAAGGCCTGCAGAGGACTTCGGCGTGACCGCGCCCCCGATGTCGAGAATAGCCTTTTTGAGAAGATCGAGGTTTTCTCCGGTGCGGGATGAAACAGGAATAATGGGGGAGTCCTGGAGGAAGGTGCCCTTCACGAAGTCGCGGATCTCGCCACAGACCAGATCCAGCCAGTCCTTTTCAACCAGATCGGACTTCGTGACAGCAACGAGACCGGACTTTATCCTGAGCAGATTGCAGATCGCCAGATGCTCCCGGCTCTGCGGCATGATGCCCTCGTCAGCAGCCACAACCAGAAGCACCATGTCTATCCCCCCGGCACCGGCGAGCATGTTGCGTATAAGACGTTCGTGACCGGGAACGTCGACAATGCCGACAGAGAGTTCTCTTTCAGGGTAAAGGAGGTCCGCAAAACCGATGTCGATCGTAATTCCGCGCTCCTTCTCCTCCTTGAGCCTGTCGGGGTCTATCCCTGTCAGGGCCTTGACAAGAGAGCTCTTTCCATGGTCTATGTGTCCGGCGGTGCCGAGGATGATATGGCGCATAATCTGATCACCGACATTATAATACTTTTTTGGCCCGATGTACCCGTCCGTCCTGCAACAATGACCCCATATAAATAGTGCTGGCATTTCCCGAAGGAGTTATTTTAGTATGATATACGGTGGGCAATCGCTGATACGAGCATGTGCTCATCTAGATTGATCAGGAGGACGGGCGTTTATGAAGAGCGGCAAAAAACTGAATTGCTGGGAATTCAAGAAATGCGGCCGGCAGCCGGGCGGAGAGCATATTCAGGATCTTGGGGTCTGTCCTGCCCCGACCGAAGAAAGACTTGATGGTGTCCACGGCGGCACGAACGCGGGCAGGAGCTGTTGGGTCATTGCCGGCACCCTGTGCAAGGGGGAGGTTCAGGGCACCTTCGCACACAAATACAAGAATTGCGAAAACTGCGATTTTTACAAGAAGGTGAAAGAAGAAGAATTCACCAAGTTCACCTTGTCCGCGCTCTTGCTGAAGAAACTGGGGAGCAAGTAGGACATCAGCCGGCCACGGCAGCAGCGACAGCCCGGGCGACCGCCTCTACATCCCGGTCGCCAAGCGACCGGGCATCAAGGAGAAGGGCGTTTTCCCTGATCCGCGCTATTACTGCCGGAGAACCTGTACGCAGACGCTCCTCCAGTTCATTGACGGAAAGAGAGGATGGTTTGACGGCAACGGCAAAGGTCGGAAATTCAACACCCGGCAACGATCCGCCGCCAGCCAGCGAAACATCCTCGATAATATCCGCCGTTACCCCGGGACATCGCCTCTTCACGGCCGAGGCGAGCCGTCCGGCCCGTGTCCTAATCTTCCGGGCACTCTGCAGCAGCATAGCGAGCGCCGGGATATTCTGTTTCGCGGCTTCAAGGTCGAGATATTCCATGAAGATCGCCTCAAAGGCAGCCAGGGTCAATTTGTCGATGCGAACGGCCCGCGCAAGAGGGTTCTTTCTAATCTGTTCCAGGTACTGTTTCTTGCCGACGATGATACCTCCCTGCGGACCGCCCAGGAGCTTGTCGCCGCTGAAGGTGACGACATCGACACCAGCCTTCACCACTTCCTGCACGGAAGGTTCCTGGATGCCGTACGGCTTCAGGTCCACGAGACAGCCGCTTCCCAGGTCAAACACGACAGGAAGCCCGTGGCGTTGTCCGAGAGAAACGAGGTCCCGCATATCAACGTCGGCAGTAAAGCCGATCATTCGGTAGTTCGACTGGTGAACCTTCAGGAACAGCGCGGTACTCTCATTGACAGCACGGACATAGTCATGCAGGTGCGTCTTGTTGGTGGTTCCCACCTCGTGGAGAAGGGCTCCGCTTGCGGTCATCACGTCCGGTATCCTGAATGAGCCCCCGATTTCAACCAGTTCCCCTCGGGAGACGATCACCTCTTTCTCCCGGGCCATGGTGCTCAGGCAGATGAGAACGGCTGCGGCATTATTATTGACGATCAGCGCATCCTCGGCTCCGGTGATCTGCTGCAGGAGGCGCGATACGTGGATATGACGCTTGCCTCTCTTGCCGGCAGAGAGATCGTACTCCACATTGGAATATCCCGACCCCACAGCAGCCACGTTCTGAAGTACCCTTGTAGAGAGCGGGGAGCGGCCGAGGTTAGTATGAATGACTATCCCCGTTGCATTGATGACCGGCCGGAGGCTGTAGGTCAACAGCCTGTCGATCGCCCCCCGCATATCGACGGACAGGCCCTCTCTCGTTGTATCAGGAGTGCCACCCGCGATAATCTCGGAACGGCGGCCGGAGAGGACCTCCCGTATCGCCTGCAGGACGATCGTCCGCGGAAAGAGGGATAGCCACTGCTCTCCGTCGCCGCCCTTGAGTATCTCGTCGACAGATGGCAGCGATGCAAGAAGAGACTGAGAAGATGGCGGGCTGCCGCTCAACTAAGCCCCATTTTTTTCAGGGCCTGATCGGCGCTGCTCGCCCCCGGGGCCTCTTCCGGCAAATAGAGCATGACCCCGCCCTTCACCGGTCTGATGACGATCTTGCCATCACGGGCCAGCTTGTTCGTCTCTTCCACAGGGTTCTCTCCTGGAAAGTATTTCTTGAACGCCTCGTTAAACCCGGAATACACGGAATGGATGCCCTTGTAGCCGTCCTTCCGCAGACTTATGATCGCCTTTCTGATGAACTCTTCCCGGGAAAGTTTCTCTTCCATGCTTCCCTCCTCGTCAATTATTGGAATATGCTATCCGACATCAGGATGCATTGGTAGCGATAAGCTGCATCGCCGGGTCTTTGAGGCCTGCCTCCCGGAATCCCTTTGCCCTGATTATACAGCTATCACAGGCGCCGCACGGCACGTAGCCGGACGGCGCTTTCCCCGTCGCTCCCGTGCCGCGCGTGCGGGAGGACGTGCGCTGAACAGGGCGCATCTGGGGGTCGTAGCAGCTCCAGGTGAGAGAATAGTCAAGACCGAGAGCTGCTCCTTTCCGGACGATGTCAGCCTTCTTCAGCGAGAGAAGGGGGGCGTGTATGCGGAACCGCAGATCACCCTCCGCCGAAACCTTGGTCGCCAGGTTTGCCATGTGTTCAAAAGCCATCAGGTACTCGGGCCTGCAGTCCGGATAGCCGCTGTAGTCGACTGCATTGGCGCCGATGAAGATCGATCCCGCACGAAGCACCTCTGCCCAGGCGAGGGCGTAAGAGAGAAAGATCGTGTTGCGTGCCGGCACGTAGGTGATGGGGATGTGCTGTGCAGCAGCATTTCCTCTTTCCGCTGGCCCCGGCCTCGTCGCCTTTATATCCGTCTTGGGCACCTTCATAGCCGAGGTGAGTGCCGACCCCCCGATCTCCCTGAGGTCGAACCGAACAACGAGATGTTTGCGTACCCCGACGGAGGCAGCAACCATCCGTGCAGATTCGAGTTCCCGCCGATGGCGCTGATTGTAATCAAAGGAGATGGCATATACGGCATACCCCTCGGCCTTTGCCATGACTAGGGTGGTTGAAGAATCGACCCCGCCGCTCAGCAAAACAACAGCCCCTCTCCCCCCACGCGGGTTCTGCTTCATCCGCGTCATTCTCCCTGACTGACGAAACCGCCGCGCTCAATATATGTCATCAGCAGTCCCTTCCTTGCCGTCCGGCCCTGCGCTGAAAAGAGAAAACCCGGTAGCCGAGACCCGATACACAAATGCTCTGCCCCAGGGGTCTTTGCCCGCTGAGAAGAGTTCAAGGGACTGCGGATATGCAGCGTGCTCAAACCGGTACATCTCAATCCTGTTGCGGAGGTCTTCGATGGAGCCTGCAACCCTGAACTCCTTAAAGATATTCTGATGCCGGGCAGCCATGCTCCCCAATGAAACAACAACGGACAGCGCAATGGCGGCAATCGGCAGATAGGCCATAAACGGAGATGCCTTTCTTGGCGGTGTCTCAGCCACCGCGGCTGCGACCGGAACCCTTTCCGCAGCTTCTATGAACCCACCGTCCAAGAGCGCGATCAGGGTCTTGGAGACCTGGAAGTTGTCATTCCCGCTCAGATCGATAATCGTACTGACATCATTGTCCCCGTCAACGTAGCGGTAGATCTCCGCCTCTTCCTCCTTGAGCGCCCCGCCATCGGCGCCGGTGCGGGCAAAGACCGTATCGAGGGACAATTTTTCCTTGATGACCGACCATTCGTCGACGAGCCGCAAACCATCCATGAGAAGATGCTGGGTATCGAGCGTAAAGGGAAAATCCCGGTCCTGGGAGATACCCTGGGCAGCAAACTCATAGGTGCCTTGTTTCCAGCCGAACAACTGAATGACTGTTTCGGTGATCTGGCTCCCCAGGATTTCTGCAAGGACCTCTTTTTCGACGAGCTTCATCCTCATGAGCGCATTGCCGAGCTTCGTATGGGTCTTTCGCTGTTCCTCAAGTCCTGCCTGCAGGTCAGTTTCCGTAATGAGGCCCTTCTTGACGAGGACCTTGCCGAGGCGGCTGTCATCCAGCCTCCGCTTTGACTCAGCGCTGCAGATATTCCCCTCGATGAAAAATAGCCTGACCTTCTCCATGCCTCCCTCCAGGGTAAGGACCCCGGTCTTCCTCTGAAAATAGATCAGCTGGAGGATATCTGCCAGTCCAAAATCGCTTAAGGAGCCTTCTAAAGCCATCCCCTGACCATCCTTTTCCGGGTGATAATGTTGGAGGCAACAAAGACGACCGCTGCGCCGCACAGCGCCAACCAGCTGAAGAACCCGTGTGAAACCAGATTGCTGTCAGGCACGCAGATCCAGTTCGTCAGCGGCACCAATACAAGAAAGAGGAACGGCCAGAGGAAGAGGATGCCCGTGAGGACCCTGCCGCCGAAGATGAAGGAAACGCCCGGCAAAACGAAGGAGAGGATCCTGACGCGGTCACGCCGTTTCTGCTGCTGTTCATAAATGGCAAGGATACGGGCGACACGTTCCCGCGCATCCATCTCATCGAGTCTGACGAGAGAAGAGAAACATTGGGGGCACATCTGTCCCCACGTGATGTGCTTCTCGCATTTGACGCATAAAATGGCGCCGCACTTTCTGCACCGGTAGGCCTTTTGCCGCAGCTGGGTGGTGAGGAGGTAAAAGGCGGCGAGGAGCCCCAACGCGAGAACAGGGAGAACGGACAGGGGGAGCAGCGACATCCCGAAAGTGAAGACTGATGTGAAACGTTCCCTCATATACCGCCAGAATTCCTGCCGCGAAAGGGTCTCATCGGCGACGATCCTGTTGGGGGTCCGCCCGGAGATTGACCGGTAGTCTGCAACAGCGGTCCTGTTGATCGACAGTGCGGCCGCGAAATACTCTTCTCCCTTCGGAAAATCCAGCATCTCCCGGTACACCTGGGAAAGGTTATAGTAGGCGGAGGCGAGTGGCCTGATACCGACGGATTTGGAATAGCAGCGGGCAGCCTCTTCGAGCGCATTCTTTTTGGATTCATCGAAATTGTAGAGGCCCACGTAAGCGTTTCCCAGGTCAACATAAACGCGCGGGTCGGGCCAGCGGTCCAGGAGAGACGTGAATAGGGGGATCGCATCGGAATAGAGCCCCTGCCGCTTCAGGGCAAGGGCATAGGAGAAGGCCGAGGGGATGTCACGGCCATTGCCGAGGACTGAGGCAGCATAGGTGTTGCCACGGGACTCGTTCACCTGGACGACCGCCTTCATGGCGCCGGACGACAAGGCCTGCATTATCTGAGAGGCTGTCTTGAATACAAGGGGCGAGCAGACGAGAAATACCAGATATGCGTAGACAACCGCCCTGTCGGATCGTTTCATATAGATGCCGATAAGCATAAGGATACCGGCGATCAGGAAAAGGGGGCTTATGGCGGAAAGCACCACGAGGGCTGCAAGGAAACCGGCGCGTCGGGGATCCTCCTGAATATCGTGCATGAGGAGAGGCAGGTCCGGGAAGAGCCGAATAAACGCAAGGATGGAGGCCGACAGCAGGAACGAAAAGACGGCAGCGAAGAAAAGCGAGCCCATCAGGGTGAGGGACCACAAGAAATTTCTTCCGTAGGCATCTATTCCCTGAATAACATAATCGAAACTGTCCAGCATGCCGGCAGCAGATGGAGAAAGGCTGTGCCTGGACAACTCGAAGTAGACGAGGGGGAGATCGGGTGATGCGACGAGGGCTTCCTTCAGGAGAGCGCCTGCCTTCTGGGGATCGGCATGGGCCTGCCGGATCAACAGGCGTGAGTATGCCTCTGCATTTCTGATCCCGCTGCTGAGCTGGGCATCGCGGACATCAGATGCATCCGGCGCCGAGGGGATGATCACGCAGAACAACAGCACCAAAATAGCAGTACGCTTCATCGATTTCCTATTCTTGATTCGGTCCCCCGGATCAGACGGACGATATTTTCCCTGTGCCGGACAAACAGCATCAGGGCCATGGCAATACCGACCGGCACCTTTGCATGGTTGTCAAGCAGGGCCAGGAAGATGGGCATTCCTCCGAACGACACCAAGGCCCCCAGCGAAGAATATCTGGTAACCAGCACGGTCATTAGCCATATTATAATAGTAACTATACCCGTTTGTGGAGCATAAATACAGAGTACCCCGATACTGGTGGCGACACCCTTGCCCCCCCGGAAATGGAGAAAAATCGAGAAATTGTGCCCCAGGACGGCGCTGAGACCCACAATCCCTTCCGGAAGCAGGCCGATTTCGAACTGCCGCGCCACCAGGACGGCAATAGATCCCTTTGCTATGTCACCGGCGAGGGTGAGCAAGGCGGGCCATTTCCCCGTTGTTCGCAATACGTTGGTAGCGCCTATGTTTTTGCTGCCGGACTTTGTCAGGTCGACTCCCCGTACCCTGGCGATGATAAGACCCGACGGAATCGACCCCAGCAGGAAGGCGAGGACCGAAAGAGCCAGGATCTTCAAATACGTCTCCAGAAAGACAGGGTATAATTGACACCTGAGATTACGGCGAGGACCAGGGAGATCCAGATAAGCACAAGCCCGATATCGTAGAGGTCCACGCCGAAGATACTTCCCATCAGTATAAGGCAGAAGATCGCGGCGATCTGGAAAGAGGTCTTGAGCTTGCCGCCCGTCTCCGCAGGGATAACGATATCACGGGAAAGCGCAACGACACGGAGGGCGGTGACGAGAAACTCCCTGACAATGAGAACAATGGCTATCCACGCTGAAAGCCTCTCCATATCAACGAGGACAATGAGGGCCGAGATGACGAGAAACTTGTCGGCAATAGGGTCCATGATGATGCCGAATTTGGTTATCTGGCCGGAGCGTCGCGCCAGGTAGCCGTCAAGAAAATCAGTTATGGAGGCTATGCCGAATACCGCTGCTCCGAGATACGGGTGATGGTACACGGAGACGACGAAAAAGGGGATGAGGACGATCCTGCTGAGAGTGAGAATCGTGGGAAGGTTAAACCGTAAAGTACTCACCGACCATCCCCTGCCAGAGGCCTTTTGCCTTCAGGATGAGGTCGCTTATCTCCCTGACAGCACCTCTCCCGCCCGCCCGCTCGGTCGTGAAGAGGGCAAGTTTCCTGACCTCCGGGTCGGCATCAGACACCACCACGGGCAAACCCACTCTTCCGAGGACCGGCGCATCGACGATATCATCTCCGACAAAGGCCACCTCACTGTCTTTATAACCGTATTTCAAGCAAAGGGCCTGATAGATTTCGGCCTTGTCCTTGCAATTCTGGAATACTTCGGAGATGCCCAGTTCCCTGGCCCGGATATCAACAACCTTTGAACTCCTGCCGGTGATGAGAGCGACTCTGATGCCCGCCTTGATGAGCATCTTGATGCCGTGGCCGTCGCGGACATGAAAGGCCTTATATTCGTTGCCGGTATTATCAAGGATGATGCGACCGTCCGTAAGGACGCCGTCTACATCCAGGATCAAGAGTCGTATTCCTTTGGCGATAGCGACAAGCTTCCTGTTGATCTTTTTTATTCGCGCCGTTTCCGGCATGTTACACAATCCCCTTCTTCAGGATATCATGCAAATGCAGGACACCGGAAAGCCTGCCTTCGCTGTCAGGCACCACAAGGGCGGTGATCGAGAGTTTCTCCATCACCGCCAGGGCCTTTGCGGCAAGTTCCTCGCCGGCGATGGTCCGGGGATTTCTTGTCATAATCTCAGACGCCTGCATGTCGAAGAAGGCCTTCCCCCACGTCTCTATCCCTCTCCTCACATCACCGTCAGTAACAATGCCCAGGACCTTCTCCTTGTCGTCGACGATTACCGTGAGGCCGAGTCTCTTCGACGAGATGGCGATCACCGCCTCTGTCATGGAGGCACCAGGCCTTGTTATCGGCAGGGCATCCCCGCCATGCATCAGGTCGCAGACCCGAATGAAGAGTCTCTTGCCGAGGCTCCCGCTGGGGTGGAAAAGCGCGAAATCTTCCTCCCTGAAGCCGCGTTTCATGAGGAGAGCCACCGCGAGGGCGTCACCCATTGCAAGGGCCGCTGTAGTCGAGGCGGTCGGTACGATGCCGAGGGGACAGGCCTCTTCCATAACGGATATATCGATTGTAATGTCTGCGTTCTTCGAGAGGGTTGATCCTGCATTGCCCGTCAAGGAGACTATGCCGACGTTAAACCGCTTGAGAAATGGGATAAGACAGACGAGTTCTTCGGTCTCGCCGCTGTTGGAGATGGCGATGATAACGTCTTGGGAGGTGACCATCCCGAGGTCCCCATGCTGGGCCTCCGCTGGATGAAGAAAGAAGGCGGGCGTGCCTGTTGAGGCGAGTGTGGCCGCTATCTTCTTGCCAACCAAGCCTGATTTACCCATGCCGGTGACAATCACCCTCCCCTTACTTCTCAACATGAGATCAACTGCATCAGCAAAGCCCTGATCAAGTTTTTGCACGAGGGAGAGCACAGCCTCTGCCTCTGTTCTGAGGACCTTCCGTGCTATATCGAGGACATTATCCATATGCTTTCAGTACCTCTCCAAAGAACTTCCCGCCATAAAATCTCCCTGAAGCCATCACATTGTATCATATTGTGTTTCCATCATTAAACCAAAAAATAGTTTATCCTCAATGCGTTTCAATCGGTTGTAGCTGGGGACAGCCGCCGGGCGGGGAAAGAATTCCAAAACAATAAACAAACAATTAAATAAACTTAATAGCGCCTTAATGCCCTTTTAATACTGGGCCGGTAGACTTCAGTAAAGTCATCCTGCAGCAGCAGGCAAAAATCACCCATCTATAACGGGAGGAAAAATGAGGACCAAAGTTTACACAGCGCTTCTGGTGATCGCATGCATGGTCAGCATGTTTGGGATCGCCTCACACGCTGAAGCGGCAAACGGTGCAGCCCTGTACAACACGAACTGCTCCGGTTGCCACGGGCCACTTGCCAGTTCAGCAAAACTCGGAAGGACTGCGACACAGATTCAAAACGCCATCAACAGCAATAAGGGAGGGATGGGTTATCTGAACACCCTGACGGCAGCCGATATCCAGGCAATCGCAGCTGCATTGGCACCAGCACCGCCACCCCCGGCAGCATGTACGTATACCTATTCAGCGTGGACAGCATGCCAGCCGGATAATACCCAGAGCAGAACGGTGATCTCCAGCTCTCCTGCAGGATGTACCGGCACTCCTGTGCTGTCACAGACCTGCACCTATGTGCCGCCGCCTACGACACCGCCGCCCACGACACCGCCGCCTACGACACCGCCGCCCACGACACCGCCGCCTACGACACCGCCGCCTACGACACCGCCGCCTACGACACCGCCGCCTACGACACCGCCGCCCACCGGAACGGTTATCCCGCTTCCTCACGGCAAGCATGTCTATACCTATGGGCCGATAGCAGATCCTGTTGTCAGCGATGATCCTGCACAGGCTCGGCCGATAGGTATTGGATCAGCCGCCACCGGCGGAGACACGGTTACCATCAAGGTGAATACCGGTGCTTTTTCAGGTCCTGTGGATGTTGTTCTCGGTATCTACGATGCTACCTTCGATGCCAAGGACATCTACTTCATGAACATAACCGGGCAACTCGTGCCTCTGACGACTGCTGTTGAGCAGGAGAAGGAAAATAACGGGCACGTAAAACCCTCGAAGAAGTTCAAGGGGTTGGTGAAATGGAAGACGAATGTCACCTCGGTGAATGAGACGGTTATCGGTCCGATGCCGGTGGCAGACCTCTCGCCGGGTCTTTACGTCATTCATCTGGGAGTATCACCGTCAGACGTATCGGATGACTCCGACGAAGCACATGACAACTTCTATCGGTGGATAATGTACTTCATTGTCCAGTAATGCTGTAAACCACTCTGCAAAGAGGTGCCCCGCCCTGTCAGGGCGGGGCCAGTGCCTCGGCAGAAGTCTACCGTAAACACACTATTAAGAAAATTACTGCGGAAGTGCAGGGACTCCCTGAGTGAGAAATGACCTCAGACAAGACAACGGCTTCCGCCCCTGCTCTGCAAAGAGCGTATTCGAGGAGGAGTAAATGAAAAAGAAGTCTTATCGTTCCCTTGCTATCGCCGGACTGGCGATCTTATTGGCAATAGCCTGCCTGGCAGGTCTTGTCGGCATCGCCGTGTACGCTGATGCTGCCGACGGAGCAACCCTTTACGGGACATACTGTGTGGGATGTCACGGGCCCCTGGCCAGTTCATCCGTAAGCGGAGTATCGGCTGGCAATATTCAAAGCGCAATAAACAGCAATAAAGGGGGTATGGGGACCCTCAGCGGCCTCACAGCAGCAGATATCCAGGCGATAGCCGCTGCCCTGTCCGCACCGCCGCCAACGACACCGCCTCCGCCTCCTGCTACGGACGGAGCGACGCTGTACGGGCAGTATTGTGCAGGATGTCACGGCCTGCTGGCAACGTCTGCAAAGAAGGGCAGGACAGCGACCCAGATTCAGAACGCCATAATTTCTGTCGGATCGATGAATGGGCTGAGTACCCTGACCGCAACGCAGGTGCAGGCGATAGCGACTGCCCTGGGCAGCACAACAACACCTCCGCCGCCAGGTGGCACGCCACCTCCCGGTGGGACGCCGCCTCCTGCTACGGACGGGGCGACGCTGTACGGGCAGTATTGTGCAGGATGTCACGGCCTGCTGGCAACGTCTGCAAAGAAGGGCAGGACAGCGACCCAGATTCAGAACGCCATAATTTCTGTCGGATCGATGAATGGGCTGAGTACCCTGACCACAACGCAGGTGCAGGCGATAGCGACTGCCCTGGGCAACACAACAACACCTCCGCCGCCAGGTGGCACGCCACCTCCCCCTGCTACCGCGGGAGCGACGCTGTACGGGCAGTATTGTGCAGGATGTCATGGTCCGCTGACCAGTTCAGCCAAGGCCGGGGCGACTGCAGCCAGGATTCAGGGAGCGATTAACACTGTCGGATCGATGAATGGGCTGAGTACCCTGACAGCAGCGCAGGTGCAGGCGATAGCGACTGCCCTTGGGCAGCAGACGCCGCCGCCCCCGCCGGCCCCGCCGACGACTAACAATGGAGCAGCACTATATTCGCAACTCTGCGCAGGATGCCACGGTCCGCTTGCGACTTCGGCCAAGTTAGGGGCTACCGCAAGCCGTATCGAAAACGGCATAAACTCAGTAGGCGCGATGAGCAGCCTGAAGTCTCTGTCGCAGACGCAGATACAGGCGATAGCAGATGCCCTGTCAGCTGGATCCGCTTCGACCGGCATCCCGCTGCCGACGGGAAGACAAGTCTTCACCTACGGTCCTGTTGTCGCGCCGGTGGTGAGCACCGATCCTGCTCAGGCGAAGCCTGTCGGCATCGGATCGCTGGGAAAGGCGCCCGGAACGATCGGCAACAATCTAATCATTACCGTGGAGACCGCCCAATTCGCGGGCGCTGTTGACGTATCGCTGGCGGTCTATGACACTACTTTCAATGCGGATGAACTCTTTTTCCTGGACGGGAAGAAGAACTTTGAACCACTTTCAGATGCAGTAGAGCACCAGATAGACGCCGGCGCGTACCAGAAGAATGCGATGGCGAAGGAGCCGATCATCTGGAAGGGTAGCGTCTTTTCATTAAAAGATACGGTGTTGGGTCCTATCCCCACATCGCAGCTGGCCCCGGGGTTGTACATCCTGCACCTTAATGTGACTCCTGCAGGGCACCTCTTCGGAGGATTACATTCCCAGTCCAGCGCAGACGGCTACTATCGCTGGGTAACATACTTCATCGTCCCCTGAGCCTGGCTCAGGCAGAGTAGCTGTGTGGCCCCCCGCCCCAACAGGGCGGGGGGTTTTATTATGCTCCCAATTCCCAAATACGGCACGCCTTCCTCCAGATATCTATACCCCTCGGGAGAAAAGCCCGCGTCAGCTGTCATCGCACATTCTCTCTACATCGAAAAATCGGGCACGACTAGTACAGCAGACTTTCCCTGATGAAAAAAGTTTAATCTCGTCTTAATTTTTGCTTAATAGTCTGCCTGTAAAGTTGAGTCACGCTAACCCACTGAAGCAGGGGGAAAACGACTCACTCAAGGAGGATGTTATGAAGACAAAGTTCTCGGCGGTACTCTTGGCAGTAATTGTTATGCTGGCGACCCTTGGACAGGCCCACGGAAATCAAGGGGCGCTCGATGCCTTTACTGCGCAATACGGCGATAAGGGCATCAACACCTGTTCCCTATGCCACACCAGCGCCCCGGCCCTCAATAGCTACGGGGCTGCGCTTGCAACGCTTCCGGTGACCGCTGCGAAACTCACTGCAGTCGAGTCCGCCGACTCTGACGGCGACGGATTTTCCAATATTGAGGAGATAAATGCGGGGACGTATCCCGGTGACCCGAACAGCAAACCGGCATCACCGCCCCCGACAGAATGTACGTACACCTATTCAGCGTGGTCGGATTGCCAGCCGGATAATACCCAGAGCAGAACGGTAATCTCCAGCTCTCCTGCAGGATGTACCGGCACTCCTGTGCTGTCACAGACCTGCACCTATGCGCCGCCACCGACAACGCCGCCGCCGACCGGAGCCGTCATCCCGCTTCCTCACGGCAAGCATGTCTATACCTATGGGCCGATAGCAGATCCTGTTGTCAGCGATGATCCTGCACAGGCTCGGCCGATAGGCATCGGATTGATCGCCAGCGGCGGAGACACGGTTACCATCAAGGCGAATGCCGGTCCTTTTGCAGGGCCTGTGGACGTTGTCTTCGGCATCTACGATGCTACCTTTGATGCCAGGGACATCTACTTCATGAATATCACAGAGCAACTTGTGCCCGTTACGGAAGCTGTCCAGCAGGAGGAGAAACACAATGGGCATGTAAAACCCTCGAAGAAGTTCAAGGGGTTGGTGAAATGGAAGACGAATGTCACCTCCGTGGATGAGACGGTTATCGGTCCGATACCGGTGGCAGACCTCTCGCCGGGTCTCTACGTCCTTCATCTGGGGGTATCGCCCGCGACTGTATCGGCCGAGGACGACGATGACTCCGACGAATCGCATGACAACTTCTATCGGTGGATAACCTACTTTATAGTTCAGTAAGTTGCAGCAAGGATTGGGAGTAAACAGGCCCCGCCGGAATTCTCCTGCGGGGACCTGGACCCCTCTTAGGCGGATTAGCCGCAGCCCCCTGCCCTAACAGGGAGGGGGGCTGCATTTTCCCTGCAGCTCCCTTAATCTGGCAAGCATTCCCTCGAGATCATCGAGCGGTATCATGTTCGGTCCGTCGCAGAGCGCCCTGTCAGGCGCAGGATGCACCTCCATGAAGAGACCGTCGACGCCAACGGCAACGGCGGCGCGCGCCAGGGGTTCGGCAAACTCCCGCTGGCCCCCGGATCGGTCTCCCTTACCGCCGGGCAGCTGAAGGCTGTGCGTGACATCGAACACAACCGGGTACCCAAAGGCCCGCATGATCGGCAGGCCCCTAAAATCCACCACCAGGTTGTTATAGCCGAAGGAGGAGCCTCTTTCAGTAATGATGAGCTGCCTGTTGCCTGTTGAGGTGAACTTTTCGATGACGTTTTTCATGTCCCAGGGCGCCAGGAACTGACCCTTCTTTATGTTCACGCATCTTCCCGAGCGTGATGCGGCCAAAATCAGATCCGTCTGGCGGCAGAGAAAAGCGGGTATCTGGAGGACATCCGCCACTTCAGCCGCCTGAGCCACCTCGGCAGTCGAGTGGATATCGGTAACCACCGGGATCCGGAGGTGCTCCCGCACCTCCGCAAGGGTCCGCAGGCCTTCATCGATTCCCGGGCCGCGGAATGAGGCAAGAGAAGAGCGGTTTCCTTTGTCGAAAGAGCTTTTGAATATGAAGGGGATGTCGAGACGGTTGCATATATCCGCCAACCGGCCCGCAGTCTGCAAGGCCATCTCCCTGGACTCTATCACGCAGGGTCCGGCCATCAGAAAAAAAGTCCGGCTCCCGGCAAAAACGATATCGCGGACAGCCCGGGGCTCAGTCAATAGTCTTTCTCTCGACTGCAGAGATATCGGCAAAAGGGAAGAGAGAGCGCTTTTCCTTCAGAGAGGCTCCGATAAAAGCCCTGAACAAAGGATGAGGCTCTGTCGGCCGGGACTTGAATTCAGGGTGGAACTGACACCCCAGGAACCAGGGGTGGTCAAGAAGCTCGACGATCTCAACGAGTTCACCGTCAGGGCTTGCCCCGCTGATCCTCATGCCGAGCCTCGCAAGAATTCCCTTGTAGGCGTTGTTGAATTCATACCGGTGGCGATGACGTTCTGATATCTCCTTCACCCTATAGGCGTCCTGGGCAAGGGTATTTTCCTCGATGACGCAGGGATATGCTCCCAGCCGCATCGTCCCGCCCTTCTGGGAACTCTCTGTCCGTTCCTCGAAGCGTCCCTTTCTGAAGTCAAACCACTTCTCCATGAGGTAGATGACCGGCGAGGGCGTGTTGAGGTCGAACTCCGAGCTGTTCGCCTTGAGACCACAGACGTTCCTCGCGAATTCTATTACAGCGCACTGCATCCCGAGACAGATCCCGAAATAGGGGATTTTCTTTTCCCGGGCATAGCGGATTGAATCGATCTTGCCCTCGATCCCCCGGTACCCGAACCCCCCCGGCACCAGGACGCCGTCAGTTTCGGAAAGGTATTTCTCCGGGCCGTGCACTTCCACCTCCTCAGAGTCGATCCAGAGGAGGTTCACCCGGCAGTCGTTGGCGATACCGCCATGGCTGAGGGCCTCGGTGAGGCTCTTGTATGAGTCCTTGAGGCCGACATACTTGCCCACAATCGCGATATTGACCTCGTGGCGAGGCTCCTTGATCCTTCTGACGATATCCTTCCAGGCGCCCAGGTCAGACTCCCTTGAGGGGAGCTTCAGTTTCGTGGAGATCTGCCGGTCGAGGCCCTCTGCACTAAGGGCGAGGGGACATTCGTAGATCGTCTCGACGTCGATGGCATTGATGACAGAGTCGCCGTCGAGATTGCAGTGGATCGCTATCTTCTTCTTCGCCTCCGGCGTGAGCATACGGTCCGTCCTGCAGAGGAGGACGTCCGGCTGAATACCGATCGCCCGGAGTTCCCGAACGCTATGCTGCGTCGGCTTGGTCTTGAGTTCCCCCGACGTCTTGATGTAGGGAAGTAGCGTGAGATGGACATAGAGGACATTGTCCCTTCCCACGTCGTACCGCATCTGCCTGATAGCCTCGAGGAAGGGGAGGCTCTCGATGTCGCCGACCGTGCCGCCGATTTCGACTATCACGACGTCGTTGTCAACGCCGACCGACTTGATAGCCTGTTTGATCTCATCGGTGATATGGGGGATGACCTGGACCGTATCGCCGAGATAGTCGCCCCGACGCTCCTTGGAGATGACATTGTAGTAAATCTTGCCGGTGGTGAAGTTATTGCCCTGGGACATTCTTATATGGGTGAACCGTTCATAATGGCCCAGGTCGAGGTCGGTCTCTGCGCCGTCGTCAGTAACAAAGACCTCGCCGTGCTGGAACGGGCTGAGGGTGCCCGGGTCGACGTTGATATAGGGGTCGAGCTTCTGGATGGTCACCTTGAGCCCGCTTGCCTCGAGCAGGGCGCCTATGGATGCAGCGGCAATCCCCTTGCCGAGGGAAGAAAGGACACCGCCGGTTATGAAGATGAATTTAGACATTGTTCTATCCTTTCCAGATCTTCCGGGGTATCCACCCCAAGGGTTTCAAAATCGGTCTCACCGACTTTAATGACAAAGCCGTTTTCAAGCGCCCTGAGCTGCTCCAGTTTTTCAATGAGTTCCAGACGGGAAGGCTTCAGCCGCGCGAGCTGAAGCAGTACATCGCGACGGTAGCTGTAGAGGCCGACGTGCTTGAACATAAGAAGGCCCTCTGTTTCCGTTCCGGGAGGGTGGGAGGCGAACAGGTCGCGGTGGTAGGGTATCGGAGCACGCGAGAAGTAAAAGGCCCGGCCGTCTTCGCCAAAGACGACCTTCACCACGTTGGGGTCCAGGACCTCCCGCTGGTTTCGTATCCTCTTGGCGAGGGTCCCGACTCCCGCATCTCCGGCGTCGAGCAGGCTGATGACGTCATCAATCATCTCAGGCCGGATCAACGGCTCATCTCCCTGGACGTTGACGACTATGTCGCAGGCGATAGATGCCGCCACTTCCGCGATCCTGTCTGTCCCGGAAGGATGCCCGGGGGAGGTCATGACCGCCTTGCCTCCGAAGGCGATCACCGTCTCGAAGATGAGCTCGCTGTCAGTCGCAACGAGGGCATCCGAGGCGAGACGAGAGCGGAGAGAGCGTTCATAGACATGCTGAATGACCGGGAGACCTTTGAGGGGTGCAAGGGGCTTTCCCGGGAACCGGGTTGCAGCAAAGCGAGCAGGTATCACCACGATTGCAGACATGCCTTCTGGTAATTATATACGAAATACGCACCAAACAAAAAGGCCCCTTGACGAGCGGCCGGATGCCTCTTATTCATTGACTTAACGGGGACGTATTGATAATACTATTGATCCATGCGTGCCACACCCTGGAGAGGCCTCACGTGACACTGTTCAGGGTGCGCATGCGTGAACTCTTGAATTATCCTGGTAGGGGCTAGCCAAAGTGGATTCCAGTGCTGTTACGCGGCTTATCATATCGGCTCTGCCGATCCTGATTGCGATCACCTTTCACGAGGTCGCACACGGGTTTGTCGCCTACAGGCTGGGAGATCCGACGGCCAAGATGCTGGGACGGCTTACCCTTAATCCTTTTGCCCATATCGACATCTTCGGAACCATCCTCCTGCCGATCATGCTGTACGTCCTGACGAGCGGTCAGTTCGTATTCGGCTATGCGAAGCCGGTGCCGATCAATCCGATGAACTTCAGGCATCCGCGCAAGGGGATGGCGATCTCGGCTGCTGCTGGTCCCGTAACCAACATCCTCTTGGCTACGGTGAGCTTTCTGTTCCTGAAATTCTTCATCCTCCCGATGGCCGCCCTGGTCCCGGAAGCGGCAGGCGAAGCGGTCCTGAAACCGATATCGCTCATCCTGGTGGCTGCCATACAGGTCAATGTCATCCTTGCTGCATTTAATATGATCCCGATTCCACCCCTCGATGGAGGCAGGGTGCTGACAGGCCTTCTTCCGGCGAAGCAGGCGATGTCCTTCAGCAGGATTGAGCCTTTTGGGTTCATTATTGTCCTTGTTCTCATCTATTCCGGCCTGGCAAATTACCTGATCATGCCGTTTATACGGTTTTTTCTGCGTCTTTTTCAGATTTACTGACGGAGCGGGCGTCTGTCAGGGGTGCGGGTGTTCGGGAAGAGGCATCTGGCGACAGAGAGAAAAAGAATCGATGGGATTGTTACAATAAGCAAGAGAGAACTTTATTCTTGAGGGAGAGACACGTATGAATGTTACGGTGAAGAACAAGAAGCTGGATTCATGGATCAAAGAAGCGGCAGCCATGTGCCAGCCGGACGCCATCTATGTGTGCGACGGCACCAGGGAAGAATACGACCGCATGATGTCAAAGCTCCTGGCCAGCGGCAGCGCCATATCCCTCACGAAGCGTTCCAACAGTTATCTCTTCCGGTCTGACCCCAGCGATGTCGCGCGCGTGGAGGACCGCACCTTCATCTCCACCTCGTCGAAAGAGGAGGCGGGACCCACGAACAACTGGATCGCTCCGGCCGAGCTGAAAGCGACCATGAGAGGGCTCTATAAGGGCTGTATGAAGGGCAGGACCATGTATGTGATCCCTTTTTCGATGGGGCCCATCGGCTCCCCCATATCGAAGATCGGTGTCGAGATATCCGACAGCCCGTATGTTGTCGTGAACATGCATATCATGACGCGCGTCAGCTCAAAGGTCCTGGCACTGCTCGATGCCGGAGAGGATTTCATCCCCTGCCTCCATTCCATCGGCGCCCCCCTGCCCCCGGGGCAGAAGGACGTTCCGTGGCCCTGTGCACCCATGGAGAGCAAGTACATCAGCCATTTTCCGGAGGAGAATCTTATTTGGTCATACGGCTCCGGCTACGGAGGAAACGCCCTGCTGGGCAAGAAATGTCTGGCTCTGCGCATCGCCTCTGCCATGGCACGGAGGGAAGGCTGGCTGGCTGAGCATATGTTGATCCTGCGGCTCACCAGTCCGGAAGGAAAACAATATCACATCGCAGCCGCATTTCCTTCAGCCTGCGGCAAGACGAACCTGGCCATGATGCAGCCTTCGGTCAAGGGGTGGAAATGCGAATGCATCGGAGACGATATAGCCTGGATGAAGGTCGGCGGCGATGGACGCCTGCATGCGATCAACCCTGAAAGCGGCTTCTTCGGCGTCGCCCCTGGCACCTCGTACAGCACGAATCCGATGGCGATGGACACGATTGGGAAAAACGTGATCTTTACCAACTGCGCCCTTACCGACGACGGCGATGCCTGGTGGGAGGGAATGACAGACGATGTGCCTGCGCATCTCATCGACTGGAAGGGCCGGGATTGGACCCCTGAGAGCAAGGCAGACGCGGCCCATCCCAATGCCCGTTTTACGGCGCATGCCTCTCAATGCCCGGTGATCTGCAAGGACTGGGAGAAGCCCGAGGGTGTGCCGATAGACATCTTTATCTTCGGCGGGCGGCGGGGAAGCGTCGTTCCCTTGGTATACGAGGCTTACTCCTGGGAGCACGGGGTCTTCCTCGGTGCCACCGCGGCATCGGAAACCACGTCCGCCAACATAGGCGCTGTAGGAAATCTTCGGAGGGACCCCTTCGCCATGAAGCCCTTCTGCGGGTATCATATGGGCGATTATCTCCATCATTGGCTTGCGATGGGAGAGCGGCTTGGCAGCCGGGCACCCAGGATCTTCTATGTGAACTGGTTCAGGAAGAACGGAGACGGCAAATTCCTGTGGCCGGGGTTCAGCGACAACAGCAGAGTTCTCAAATGGATGTGCGAACGCGTCGACGGAAAGGCAGGCGCAAGGGAAACCCCTATCGGGCTTATGCCGCGGGAAGAAGACCTCGACCTCGCGGGGCTTAGCCTGACGCCCCCGGACATGCAGGAACTGATGAGCGTCAATATAGCCGAGTGGAAGGCCGAGATACCGGACATTGAAGCTCATTTCGCGACCTTCGGGGAAAGACTTCCTGAAAGGCTGAAACATCAGCTCCAAGACCTCGTGAAGCGTCTTGGTTGATGGCTGCTGGCCGGGATATCTCGCATAACGTCTCAGTCTTTGGCGAAAGATGCGAGAGGTCTTGACCGTCTGATACATGGATACGATAAAAAAAACTCTCGTCAATGTTTTGGGCGTGGTGTATTTTCACACGAGGACGAGCGACGGCGGTGACCTGTACCTGACGCGGTTTGCCGAGCCGTACCACCGTCATTTTGAGATAGAGAACTGGTATGAGCCGGGCTGGTTTAACCAGAATAAGATCCGCCTCATCGGCACCAGCTCCGTATATAAGGTCCCGACCAAAGAGGTCGGCGGCACGAGCCTCGATCTGGTGGTGAAGAACTGCCGGGTGGGTGAAGACGTCCCCATCAACACGCATACCCTCCAGGAATTCTGTGATGCGGAGTTTAACAGCCCCTGGGAGGAGTTCGCCCTCGTCATGGAGATGTGGGAGAACCACTACGGCCCGAGGCAGACTAAGATACACACCCAACAGCCCATGGGCATCTATGTGCCGCCCGAAAAGATGCAGGCATGGCAGAGCGGGAGGTCACGAGCCAAGATCAACCGTATCCGGGCGAAACATCCGGGGATCGACCTGGACATCCTGAAGCAGTACAAGCTGATCTACGGGTGGATCCGGGGCCACAATCTCACCGAGGTCTTCGAGCATATCGACATCGACGACTCCGAGATGATAGAAAACCTCAAGAAGATGAATTACAAGGCCCTGGCCAACCTCTCCAGAAAAGGTTATCTGATGGCTGATATGAAGCCCGAGCATATCATCCTCTCTGAAGAAGACACCGCTCGTATCCGCGAGGAGGGCCGATCTGACGACGCGGAGACACCGGGGAGACAGGTGCAGATGGTATACCGGCTGGTCGATGAGGGCAGATATTCGCTCATTGATTATGAGCTGGTGCTGCGCACGCCGGAACACGAGGAGGAAGTAAAGAATTCCCGAAGGCATTCGTATCTTGACGACCAGCGACACCGGTTCGAGCCCACCCCTCTTCCAGCCCATCTGTCGCGCATGGACATCCTGGGCGTCCCCTATGTGTACGGTCATGCGGAGAGCACGGGCGGAAGGCTCTGGGTGGTTGGCATGAATGCCCATCTTTTCGATTATTTTTTGCCCGAACGGTGGCGAAAGACCCCTTCCCTCAAGCTTTCCGAGACGAAGGAGATTTTCTACACTATCACCAAGGACAATATTCATCTGGTGTGGGAGACATCGCGCGTCGGGGAGATGCCGGCCGGAGACGACGAAGGTGCCGGCGATCCCAAGGTCCGGCAGTACGGCATCAACAGTCCGTTTGAGGAGTTCGCCATAGCCCATACCCTGAACAGACTGGGGATGCCCACGGTGTATGCCAGGGCGATTTATATGACCGGAAGCCCGAAGATCGAGGCCTCCACTGATCCGAGAAAATATGAATCCCACTGGGAGATACTCGATCCGGAAGGCAACCCCGTGCTTCAGGAGAACCATAACTACATCACTATTCGGGGTTACTACAACGGACCTGATGAATGGGTCGCCGAACGCGGCGATGCTCTCTACACCCCGGTGGATCTGACCAAGGCTGTCTACAAAGGGATCATCAGCGAAGAGCAGGGCCGGGGCTTTCTCGATGCCATCAAGGAACGACTTTTGATGCAGGGTTATGACGGGTCTTCCCTGAAGGCAAATGACCTGCTGCTTGCGATCGATGCCAAGGGGACGATCATGCAAGACGACACGGGTTCCCCTCAGATTATCATCTGCAACTTCGAGCTTATCTGGAAGCTTCCTCTAAGCTCTGTTTCCGGCAGAGGATAAGAGGATCGGCCCTCTTTCTTGACAGGTCCGGACGATACATCAATAATAAATTACTTTGAGATAGGGGAGGTTTACAGTGGAAAGGGTCTTAAGCGGCATGCAGTCAAGCGGCAGGGTGCATCTGGGCAACCTGGTCGGGGCCCTGCAGAATTGGGTAAGGCTGCAGGACTCCTATGAGTGCTTCTATTTCATCGCTGACTGGCACGCCCTCACTTCCGGGTACGAGCATCCTGAGGGCCTGAAGGAATCGGTCACTGACCTGCTGATCAATTTCATCGCCGCCGGGCTCGATCCGGATAAATGCACGATCTTCATCCAGTCAAAGGTCCTTGAGCATGCGGAATTGCACCTGCTTCTCTCGATGATAACGCCGCTCGGCTGGCTGGAACGCGTACCCACGTACAAGGAGAAGCAGCATGAACTCAGGGAGCGGGACCTTTCCACCTATGGCTTCCTCGGCTATCCCCTTCTTCAAACGGCCGATATCATCATCTACCGCGCGAAGCATGTGCCGGTCGGCATAGACCAGGTGCCCCATCTCGAGATCTCCCGCGAGATAGCGCGGAGATTCAATAATTTCTACGGAGATATCTTCCCTGAACCGGAAGCACTGCTGACACAATTTCCCAAGGTGCCGGGAGTGGATGGTCGCAAGATGTCCAAGAGCTATAACAACGCCGTATACCTTTCGGATTCCCCACAGGAGGTGGAGCATAAGCTCAGGACCATGGCCACTGACCCCGCGAGGGTGAGGCGGAATGATAGAGGCGACCCCGAGCTCTCCCCGGTCTTCCAGCTTCACAAGGTTTTTTCGAGCAAGGAGGAACAGGACGAGGTGGCTGAGGGCTGCCGCACGGCAGGCATAGGCTGTCTTGACTGCAAGAAGGTCCTGATCAGGAACGTCTTCAGGGTCCTGGAGCCGATCTGGGACAAGAGGCAGCAGTTGAGCAATGATCCCGAGCAGCTCAAGTCGATCGTGGACAAGGGCACGGAGAAGGCGCGGAAGGCTGCACAGGAGACGATGGTCCTCGTCCGCAGGGCGATGGGGCTCGTTTGAGAATATAGCCTGCGTCGCAATGATATACCTCTTGCTCAGGCTTCCTTTCACGATATTCATATAATCCGTAGAAATGCCTCTACAACCTCCGGGTCGAAACGCTTTCCGGAGTTCTCCTTCACAAAGGCGATTACCTCTTCCTTCGGCCATGCCTTCCGGTAAGGACGTTCGGAGCGCAGTGCGTCCCACTGGTCGACCACGGCAAAGAGGCGGGCAGCCCGCGGGATCTCCTCGCCTTTAAGCCCGCGGGGATAGCCGCTTCCATCCCACCTCTCGTGATGGCAATAGGAAATGATGGAAGCCGGCTGAAGAAAGGAAATCGGGGCGAGCATCTCTTTTGCGTATACCGTATGTTTTTCCATCGCCTTTTTTTCATGGACGTCCAGCGGCCCCGGCTTCGACAGGATGTAATCCGGGATAGCCATCTTGCCGATGTCATGAATCAATGCGCCCCGCTGGATATGTTCGATCTCAGCCTCGCAGCAACCCATCTCGCGCGCCAGACGGACACTCAGATCAACGACCCTGCGACTATGTCCTTCTGTCTCCCTGTCACGGTATTCCAGAGCCTTTGCCCACCCCCACAGGGTGAGATCATACGTCCTGAGAAGCTCTTCCTCCGCCTTCCTGATATGAGAGATATTGCTCTCCGTATTGCGTATGATTACCCAGACAAGGGCACTGGAGGCGATCAGCAGGACTGCTACCGAGAGGCAGTACCCGGTGTCCGTAACGCTCGGCGCAGGCGAGAAGTATCCCGTGATTTCAAGGAGGCCGACAACGGCCAAGGTACCCAGGGAGACAAGGGTGAGCACCGGTATGGAACACCTCCCGAAAAAGAGGCTTCCCACAATGATGATCATCGGATAGGCCAGCATGCCGGAGTCCTGCAGGCCGCCGCTCGCCATAAGGTTGTAGTCCGCGGCAAAAAATAACATCGTCAACGTAAGAGCAGCTGCAAACGCGTAGCGGCCCCGGGCATTGAGCCAGAGGGCAGGGAGGCATACCGCACACATCGCCAGGAGCGCGGCCGCTATATCCCAGGCCCTGATGTAGACGTTCACCAGGAACAGTGCGCTGCCGGCGATCAGGATGACCCGCAAGATGACCGCGAGGGTCCTCCTTCGCTCCTCCAGCTCATACGGGCTCAATTCTTTCTTCTGGAACTTCTTAACGAAGGATGTCATCATGGTCCGAAGACGCCATGGTCATGAGAAATGCAGGAGTTGAAAAATACGCTGCAGCTGACATACCCTCCTCCGCCCGATCCAAGCTATGTAGAGACTATAATGTGCAGAATCCGTAGAATCTTGTCAATACCCCTGCTTCAAATTTTCCCCTTATTCGGCTATAGTAGTACATATTTCTGAAAGGAACTGAGCGATGCTTGATCCGAGATTTGTACGGGAAAACGTCGGGACTGTTAAAGAGGCCCTTAGGAAGCGGGGATACGATTTCCCGCTCCAGGAATTTCTCTCCATAGATGAAAAAAGGGTATCCGTCCTCAGGGAGGCGGAGGAACTGAGGAACAAACGGAATGTTGTGTCAGAGGAGATCGGGAAACTGAAGCGGCAGAAGGCGGACGCCTCGGTCTTGCTCGATGAAATGAAGGTGGTATCAGACAAGATCAAATTGCTCGATGAACTGCTTAAAGGGCTCGAGGAAGAGACCAGGACCCTCATGCTCACCATCCCCAATACCCCCCATGACTCTGTGCCCGCGGGCAAGGATGAGACCCAGAACGTGGAGGTGAGAAGATGGGGAGAACCGCGGTCATTTGATTTTGAGCCGCTGAACCATTGGGACATCGCCGAGCCCCTCGGGATTATCGATTTTGACCGTGCATCAAAGATTGCCGGAGCCCGGTTTGCGCTGATGATGGGTCCGGGTGCGCGGCTTGAACGCAGCCTGATGAATTTCATGCTCAACCTGAACACGTCGAAGGGATATCGGGAAGTCTTCCCCCCCATCCTGGTGAACAGGGAGAGCATGACCGGCACGGGACAGCTGCCCAAGTTCGCCATGGAGCTTTTCCGGACAGAGGACCCCGAGTTTTATCTCATCCCCACCGCCGAGGTGCCGGTGACGAATATCCACCGGGACGAAATCCTCCGCGAGGAGCAGCTTCCCCTCTTCTACACCGCCTATACCCCCTGCTTTAGACGCGAGGCCGGGTCATACGGAAAGGACACGCGCGGTCTCATCAGGCAGCACCAGTTCAATAAGGTCGAGATGGTGAAGATCGTGCAGCCTGAGGGTTCTTTTGATGAACTGGAAAAGCTGACTGCGGATGCGGAAGATATCCTGCAGCGCCTCGGCCTGCCCTATCGTGTTATTTCCCTGTGCGCAGGCGATCTGGGGTTTTCCTCGGCAAAGACCTATGACCTTGAAGTCTGGCTTCCCGGTCAGCAGAAGTACCGCGAAATCTCTTCGTGTTCCAATTTCGTTGATTTCCAGGCGCGCAGGGCGAATATCCGTTTTAGGCGTGAAGGTAAGAAAGGGACCGAATTTGTTCATACGTTGAATGGCTCCGGTCTGGCTATAGGCAGGACGGTGGTTGCCATCCTGGAGAATTATCAGCAGAAGGACGGTTCCGTTGTTGTTCCGGAGGCCCTGCGGCCGTATATGGGCACGGACCGCATCTCATGAACTCGCCTGACGATGAAGGACACGAAAAGCTGATCAAGACGTCCGTCTATCTCGAAGAGGAGGTGATGGAGGCGCTTGAACAAACTGCCCGGGAGCTTGAGTGTGATACCGGCACGCGGTGGTCCAAAGGGGCGGTAATCAGGCTGGCGCTCAGCGACTTTTTCACGAGACGCGGAAAGATCCTTTGATCCCCTCCGGCTACATCGACCTCCATACCCATGGCATCGAAAGATACGACACCCGGACCCATAACCCGTCTCCTGTCCTGAAGATGGCCGAGCATCACGGGGCTGCCGGGGCAGCGGCGATCCTCCCGACCATCTACCCCGGACCGATCGACGAGATGCGGAGGAATATGGCCGCCGTCAGGGAGGCGATGGGGATTCAGGCAGATCTCGGCCTGCGAGGCAGACAGGCCTTTGCCCATATTTTGGGCGTGCACCTCGAAGGCCCCTTTCTGAATCCGGCCAGGTGCGGCGCTCTGGATGCCGGCTCATTGGTCAAACCGTCTGTGAAAGTTCTGAAGAGCCTCATCGCCGGCTATGAGGACATGATCAGGATTGTCACCGTCGCCCCCGAGCTGCCGGCCGCAATCTCCGTGATCAGGGCATGTGCGGACACAGGCATACGGGTGAATATGGGTCATTCTGACGCGACATATGAACAGGCGCTCCGTGGAAAGGCTGCGGGGGCGCGCGGGATCACCCATATCTTTAATGGCATGCGGCCATTCCATCATCGCGAACCGGGCCTCGCCGGTCTCGGACTCCTGGATGAGGATCTTTACATCGAGGTAATTGCTGACGGCATCCATCTTCACCCCCGAACCCTTGCCCTTATCTTCGGTTCGAAGCGGCTTGACCGGATCATCCTTATTTCGGATTCGGTAAAGGGGGGAAGGAAGGGAAGGCCTGTCATGAAAGACAGGTCCATACTCGCCGGAAGCGGGATCACCCTGTCGGATTCTCTGCCAGTGCTGCGTGCGATCGGGATCCCCGACGCTGAAATTTCCGAGGCAGCATCAGACAATCCGGCCCGCTATCTGGGCTGAACCCTCGTCTGCCGGATCCCAGCGCCTCTTCCCTTTGTATGGGCCTGTAGGACAAAGACCTACAGTTTCTTGCCCGGTAGTTCCTACAAGAATATCAGCATCTGACCGATACTATTGGACAACCTGCATGAGGTATCTTGAGTGTGATAACACCTTACGGAATGAAATTATCTATGGGCATACGACAACTGGCGGAGGCGGTAATACTACAGTCAATGGAAGATGTCTGGCAGGTGATGTATAAGCAGGCGAGCATAGAATTCTTCTCCGGGGACGGATTCAAGATCTATGCAGACGCCGCCCGCATGAAGGTGGTCGACCGGCTCAGGCTCCTTAGACTCCTTCGCCGCGTCGAACCACGCGTCTTCATGACGAGACACAACCGCAGGATGACCCGCGCAAAGAAATTGGCACTCTGAGCCTAGGGCCGTCCCTGCGCCTCTTTCTTTGCGAGGGATTTTTTCCTGAATATCTTTATGCCGGGAAAGGGCTGCGCAAATAGTCCCCTCAAGCCCTCAGGAAGCATCTCGGATTCTCCGATAACCAGATATCCGTTTTCATGAAGGATATCGGAGACGAGCTGCACGACCTCTGACTGGAGAAACCTGTTCATATAGATGAGTACATTGCGGCAGAGGATGAGGTTGTACCGGTCCCCTTTGGCGCGTCTCTGTTTCAGCCTGCTCAGCATATCTCCGCACTCGAGACGCACCATCGATTTTATCTGATTGCTGACACGAAACATGCCCTCTTGGCTGTGGCGCTGGTCAGGACCCGGAACAATCCTCTCGAAATATGATTCAAGGAATTTCTTCTTCACATCGGCGAGTTCGCCCTCAGGATAGGTACCCTCAAAAGAACGCTCGATGGCCCCGTCGCAGACATCGGTGCCGAGTATCTTGATGTCAACGGGCTCTTCCCGTTTCATGAGGTCGAGCGCGAGCATGGCGATTGAATAGGGCTCCTGACCATGGGCGCAGCCGAGGCTCCAAATCTTGAGAAACCCGAATTCAGTCACGAGTTCAGGAAGGACAACATTGCCGATGAGTTCAAAAACCGGGGGGTTTCGGAAGAAGGTGCTGACCTTGATGGTGAGGGCTGCTATCAGGCTGTCAAGCTCTTCGGGGCGGGATTTGAGGTGCTCGAGATAATGACGGTAAGTCTTTGTTTTTGTGGCTTCGATTCTCAGTTCCAACTTCCTCAGGACCGTTGCATGCCGGTACCTAGAAAAATCTATCCCCCGCATCTCGTTGATATAGGCAAGAAGCCTCTGCAGCCATTCATTGTCGTATGCACTCAGCGTCCCCATAATCCATCGATTATACAACCTTGGGGGCTGTCGGTGAAACCGGGAGGCTATGCTATAATTCGGGTGTGAGAACAGGTTGCTGTCGCATTATTGCCCTTGTCATCTGCTGCATCGCATGCACGGCATCTGCAACAATGGGAGGACCTATGATCAACAATATCCACTGGCTGGGACATGATGCCTTCAGGATCTCGGGCGATAAGACGATATATACTGATCCCTTCAACCTAAAGGGCAAAGGTACCGCGGACATCGTCTTCATAACCCACGAACATTACGACCACTGCTCTCCCGAAGACGTTAGGAAGATAAGGGGCCCGCACACGGTTGTCGTGGCTCCCGGTGACTGTGCAGTCAAGATTGGGGGTTCGGTAAAGGTGGTGAAGCCGGGGGACAAGACAGAAGTCCTTGGCATCCCCGTCGAGGTTGTTCCTGCATATAATACGAATAAGAAATTTCATACCAGGGACCGCGGGTGGGTTGGCTATATCTTTACGGTGAATGGCCAGAGGATATACCTGGCGGGGGATACTGACCATATCCCGGAGATGAAGGGATTCAGAGCTGATATAGCCCTGCTGCCGGTCTCAGGCACCTATGTGATGACTGCGGACGAAGCCGCCAAGGCTGCCCTTGATATTAAGCCCCGGTTTGCGGTGCCCATGCATTACGGTTCGATCGTCGGCAATGCCGACGATGCACGGCGCTTTGCAGATGCCCTCAAAGGCAAGATCGAGGTCGTCATACTTCCGGAAGAATAGATGTCAGCGAAAAGGCCTTGCCCGGCAGCGTGTCAACGGGTAGCTCCCGGCGGATAGGGTTATGTCCTGGAGGGTCCTGAAATTCCTGAAAGAGGGCACGACCGTATCCGGGGAGGAAATCAGTGCCAGCCTCGGCATATCCCGCTCAGCGGTCTGGAAAAAGATCACCCTCCTAAGGAAGAAAGGATATGTGATTCACGCAGTTTCATCGCAGGGATATCTCCTGCAAGCCTCTCCTGACCTGGCGGTGGAGCAGATCATCGCTCAGATCCAGGGGGATGTCTGGAAGACGGTTCTCTACTTTCCCTCCGTTGATTCGACTAACGAAGTAGCGGCCTCGATGAAGGATATCCTGCCGGGGACAGTGATCATCGCCGACAGCCAGACTCGTGGAAGAGGGCGACTCGGCAGAAGATGGATATCACCCTCCGGCAGAAACATTTACCTGAGTATGATCATACGGCCCGAGCTGTTGCCCCGGGATGCTCCCCTCCTGACGGTTCTGACCGCTGTATCATGCGCACATGCCCTTCGCCGGTTAAGCGGACTCCCCCTGTTAATAAAGTGGCCCAACGACCTGACTGTTCAGGGAAGAAAGATCGGCGGGATATTGACGGAGACAAGGTCTGATCCTGACCATATTCAGCAGGCCATCATTGGCGTCGGTATCAATGTGAATATGACCAGGGATGACATCCCCGACGATCTGCGAGAGACAGCCACGTCCCTCGTACTCGAAACCGGGTCCCCCTTTCAACGCACGCACCTTATCGTCGGGATGCTGTCGGAATTCGAGCATCGGTACAAGATGCTGGTAGGGCAGGGGAGGCGGGCGCTTCTCCCCGACTTGAGGGCTCTCTCATCCACCATCGGGAGGGATGTTGTGGTGACTGCGGGAACCGAACGCCTGTCTGGTTACGCCGAGGACATCGACGATGACGGCATCCTCATTTTGCGTCTTGCCTCAGGAGAGCGTCGGCGGGTGAGTGTCGGTGATCTGAATATGGTGAGGTGACAATCCGTATTTTCGAGGGCAGCCGGAAAAGTGTACAATGATGAGTGGAGGCAATAAATATGCAAGTAGGTATAAAAAAGATGTTTCCATGAGGTCACCGCGTGCTCATCGCCCTCGATGTAGGTAACTCCTCGATAAATATTGGTATATTTGGTGGAGACGGGTTGATTTGGGAAAAGATTCCTACACATCCCCTCGGCACGGAGAGGGAATACGCGTCCAAAATGGGCACTTTGCTGCGGGAGAATCGTATAGAAAAGGGAGACATAAGCTGTATAATATCATCTGTGGTTTTGACCCATACACCGGTTCTGGTCACTGCCGTTCGGATGCTGACCGGGCACGGCGAAGTATTGCAGGCAAGCCATCTGATGCGCATGGGGATAACTCTTCGGGTAAGGGTGCCGGAAGAAATGGGCACAGACAGGATAGCCTGTGCTGCGGGAGCCTTTGCTCTCTATAAATCTCCTGTAGCGGTCACGGATTTTGGCACGGCGACGACGATTACCGTCGTTGATAGAGATGGAAATTGTCGAGGTGGTGCGATCTTGCCGGGCCTTGGCCTGATGAACCGTTCCCTCGAGACAGGGACTTCGAAACTCGAGGCCGTAGACCTGAATCCCGCGGTAACAGCATTGGGTGACGATACGGTGAGCAACATTCGTTCTGGCCTGTATTTTGGGACAGCAGGCGCCGTTGAGAGGATACTGTCGGAGATAGAGAAAGAGACCGGGTGCTGTTTCACCAGGGTGATTACGGGCGGCGGAGCTGATCAAATGGAGCCGTTTATGAACAGGTCTGTTATCAGGCGTCCCCACCTGGTTCTCGAAGGGCTGCAGATACTCTATGAATACAACAGACATTCATGAACTGAGAAAAGACCCGCTCCTGGGAAGATGGGTGGCGGTCCTCGACCGGCCGAAGGCTCCGGGGGACTACTCTTTTCCCGCTGATACGGACCATGGTGATAGCTGCATGCTTTGCGCCGGTCGGGAAAAGGAGACCCTGGGTGATATCCTGTCAATTCCCCGGTCAGGAGACTCTGCGGGGAAATGGTGGACCAGGGTTATCCCCCATTTTGCCCCTGTATTCAGGGTTGAGGGTGATCTGGGCAGAAGGGGCGACGGCATGTACGACAAGATGAACAGCGTCGGCGCCAGTGAGATTATTATTGAATCCCCTGACCACGCTGTTAGACCCGAAGACATGGGACTCGACCAGATGATGCGGGTTATCAAGACATACAAAGACAGAATGGCTGACCTGGAAAGGGACGCCCGCCTCAGGTATACCTTCATCTACAAGAATTCCGGCTCGGAGGCAGGGGCGGTATATTCCCATCCTGTATCGTATCTTGCGTCTACACCTATTATTCCCAAGAGGGTAAAAGAGGAACTCGACGGGGCAAAGCAGTATTTTGCCTATAAGGAGCGCTGTATCTTCTGTGATATGATCAGGGAAGAGATAAGGACAGGAAGCCGCATTGTTCTTGAGACCAGGCACTTTATCGCCTTCTGCCCGTACGCGTCCAAATTTCCTTTTGAGACCTGGATCATTCCCAAACGTCACCACTGTGCCTTCCAGGACATAACGGCTGAGGAGATCGAAGATATGTCCTTTATCCTCTCGACGTCCCTGCAGAAGCTGCGGCAATGTTTTGACGGCCTCTCCTTTAATTACTTCATTCATTCAGCACCTAACAGAATTCCCCGAAAGGACCACTGGCATACCCTTGGGGAGGATTTTCACTGGCATCTGGAGATCATGCCGAGGTTACTGCGGACGAGTGGTTTCGAATGGGGCTCCGGCTGTTACGTACTTCCCACATCCCCTGAATATGCCGCACAGTATCTACGGGAGGTAAAATGAAGATCGATCGAATTCTTTTTGCTACCGATTTTTCCGAGGGGTCGGACCACGCCCTTCCCTACGCCGTCGATATGGCTAGGCAGTATAACTCAAAGCTCTATTTCGTACATGTGATTTATGATGTGGCCAAGACCGCCGGCTGGTATGTACCTCACGTTTCGATCGATGAGATCTATCGGGACATGGAGAAGAGCGCTCGGGCTGAACTCGAGAAGGTCTGTACTGACGGGATGCGGGGATTCAAGGACATAGAACGGGTAGTGCTGAAAGGCGTTCCCTACGAGGAGATAACCAGGTTTGCTGCCGAGCAGAAGGTGGATCTCATCATCCTCGGCACCCACGGCCGAAAGGGAATCGACAGGATGTTGTTTGGCAGCACGGCTGAACAGGTAGTGCGCACGTCCCCCTGTCCGGTCCTGTCGGTCAGACTGCCGCAGCATGTAAAAAACATATGAGGGTATATCTTTCTGAAAACGCTTTTATCGATCTTCTGCTGGGTTCAGCGGAGGTGTATAAGCAGGAGTGTCTGGGATTCCTCCTGGGCTACCGCCTTGAGGACCGCTTCATCGTAGAGCATGCCTTTAGTTTTCAAACCGCCTGCAGACGACCCCGGGGAGTGCGTTCCTACGACGCGAGCCATAAGAAGATCGACCAGATCCTCGCCCGTTTCGACCGGCTCCAGATCATCGGTGATTTTCATTCCCACACGCAGTTCGGAATGTCCAAGGGCCTGCCGGTTCCCAGCCCGGAAGACATCTCAGGGATGAAACGAGATCACATATATCTGATAGTCGCCATCAATAACAACAAAAAAACAATGCCTTGGGACGAAAACAGGGACAGTACCATATCAGGATCTGTCGGCGATTTTTTTTTTAAAATATCCGCCTACTTCCTCAACAAGCATTCTTTTGTCAGAAAGGCGAAGATACATTGCCCGTTTCCCCCTGGCTTTTGATTCCTGATGTTTTGCGAGATGCCTGAGACGGGATTATAGGAAGTTCATACGTTGACACTGAAGAAGTTTGTCGCCTTTTCCATGGCACTGCATTGCATCATTCTGATCATTGTCTATCTGATGCCGGAGCAGGCGAAGAAGAAGGCGGAAGAAAAATTTATCACGACCCTCGTATCCCCGAGTGTTGTCATGCCACCACCAGAGAAGAGGGAGCCGCCTCTCAGGCGGTTACCACCGCTGCCTCCGGAGCCTGCCCCGCGAGTTGCCCCAAGGCGTATTGAACCGGATAGGGTGACGCCTTTCCGGCATTTCCCCCGCGCGGATGAAAAACCTGTTCTGCCCGGCGAGGGAGGGGTGAGCGGCGGATCATCCACCGAGGGGACAAGACCA
Organism: Nitrospirota bacterium; assembly: GCA_021825365.1. Classification (GTDB taxonomy): domain Bacteria; phylum Nitrospirota; class Thermodesulfovibrionia; order Thermodesulfovibrionales; family UBA6898; genus JAKAGF01. The sequence goes on from JAKAHR010000002.1 coordinate 195,700, forward strand.
GGCCCGTCTTCAACGGACAAACGAGCAGGAAGCAGAAGAGATACGGCAGGATCGAAGAAAGTACCCGAAGTCCCCGGGCTGTTGGGCAGGGAAAAACTCTTTGACAGGGGTGTGACGGAAGAGATCGCCCGGAAGGATGCAGGAGGGCCCGGCAGCAGGACTAAAAGAGAAGATGCCATCACGTTTGATACGAATGAGTATCGGTTCAAGGGCTATATGAGTCTTCTCAGAAACAAGATCGAGAGCATATGGGTCTACCCGCCGGACGAAATCGCAGCAGGACACTACGGGGATCTGAAGATACGATTTACCATAAAGAAGGACGGCAGGCTGGGGGCCGTGGAACTGGTAAGAACCTCGGGCCATGCCTCACTCGACAGGGCTGCTGTCAAGGCGCTCAGGGACGGGGAGCCATACTGGCCGTTGCCGGACGACTGGGGCATGGATTCGTACACGATACTCGGCCACTTTGTGTATAGCCTGCAGGGATACTATCTGAGATAGCTTCATAGAGGAGTGAATGCCCGCGGGTGGGGTGGTTCAGATGCCCCGCAGCTCGTCGATCTTCCTGCCGATATCAGCAGACTCCATCAGGCAGCTGCCGATAAGCAGGGTGTCTATCCCTGCTGATTCCATGAACACCACATCCTCCCGCGTCCTGATGCCGCTTTCGCTCACAACGATCTTGTCAGGGGGCATATGCCGCTTCAGCTCGGGTGTTGTCCTGATATCTATGGAGAGCGTCTTAAGATTCCTGTTGTTGATGCCGATAATGGGAGCTTCTACCGAAAGGGCCGCCTCTAACTCAGCATAATCATGCACCTCGAAGAGCACTGCCATACCCAGCTCCCGGGCGAGAAGCAGGTAGTCTGATGCCTGATTTCTGCTGAGAATTCCTCCTATAAGGAGCACCGCATCGGCCCCGTTAGCCCTGGCCTCATAGATCTGGTACTCGTCGAAGATGAAATCCTTCCTGAGAACAGGTCGTGACACGGCTTCCCTCACCTCGGGAAGATAGGCAAGGCTTCCCTGAAAGAAATCCTCCTCCGTTATCACCGATATCGCGTCTACCTTCTTGGCCTCATAGATGGAGGCTATCTTGACAGGGTCAAAGTCGCCTCTCAGAAGGCCCTTCGACGGCGATGCCTTCTTGATTTCCGCGATAATCCTGATGCCCCCATCTCCCCTGGTCACGGCAGCGAGAAAATTGCGCGGAGATTCTGTATCAGCAATAAGAGATTTGAGTGATGTAAAAGGGAATGCCCTTTTGGCAGACGACAGCCGGTCTTTCTTTATTTGAACGATCTGCTTCAGGATGGACATACCGAATATTACAGATAAACGAAGTCCTTTTTCAATCTGTCGGCGATGCAAAGGGCCGGCCATCTGATATAATTAGCGCTGAAATGGACGAAAAGGGAAAGATCGCCAAGGCTGCCGGCGTTATGTCTGCCGCGACGTTCATCAGCCGCGTCCTGGGCTTTATAAGGGACATGATCTTTGCCTTGTATTTTGGGGCCAGCGGGCTTTCCGATACCTTCTTCGCAGCCTTCAAGATCCCTAACCTCCTCAGGGAGCTTTTTGCCGAGGGTTCCATGTCAGCGGCCTTTATTCCGGTGCTTACGGAATACCGCCAGAGAGAAGGTGAGGCGGAGGCAAGGCGTCTGGTGCGCATCACTTTTTCCTTTATTATTGTGGTAGTCGGCCTTATTTGTCTTGTTGGGATCTTTTTTTCTCCTGCGATCGTCACGGTCATCGCCCCGGGCTTTCTGAAGTCTCCCGAAAAATTCTCCATGACCGTCCTGTTGACCAGGATCATGTTCCCCTTTCTTCTCTTCATCAGCCTCGCTGCGCTTGTCATGGGCGCGCTCAATACGAAGAAGGTGTTCTTTGTCCCAGCCCTGGCGCCGGCCATGCTGAACATAACCCTAATCCTGAGTATCGTCTTTTTTGAGGCAGGTGCGGAGCGACCTATCCTGACAGCTGCTATAGGAGTCGTGGTTGGAGGCTTTGTTCAGTTTGTCTTTCAACTTCCGACCTTCTTCAAGAATGGCTATGGTCTTGGGCTGGACGCCAATTTCAGCCACCCAGGACTGAGAAAGATGTCGCTTCTCCTTATTCCAGCGACCATGGCCCTGGCTGTCAGTCAGATCAATATCGTTGTCAGCAATATTTTGGCTTCTTATCTTCCCGCCGGCAGCATAACGTACCTTTTCTATTCTATGAGACTCACCCAGTTTCCTATCGGAATATTCGGCGTTGCGATGGGGATGGCGGTGCTCCCCAGTCTCTCTGAACATGCCAGCCGGGGAGATTTTGGGCGGCTCCGGGAGGACTTTTCATTTGCCTTGAGGCTCCTGTTTTTCATCACCGTACCCTCCATGGTGGGACTGATCGCTCTGGGCAAGCCTATTGTCAATCTGCTTTTTCAGCATGGCAGATTCGATTACGCAGCCACGCAGGGAACGGTGCAAGCCCTATATTATTATTCCCTTGGTATATGGTCTATTGTCGGAGTAAGAGTAATTACGACAACATTTTATGCGATGCAGGATACGAAGACCCCGGTCAAGATCGCCTGCGGAGCCATGCTGCTCAATATCGCCCTGAGTCTTTATCTGATGAGACCCTTGCAACATGCCGGTCTTGCCCTTGCCAATGCCCTTGCATCATGGGTCTCCTTTTTTCTTCTCATGTATTTCTTGCGGAAGAAACTCGAGCGCATCGACAGCCGCAGGATCATTATGTCTTTTGGGAAGATCGGGCTGGCCTCTCTGGTCATGGGGCTTGCCGGCTGGGCCCTGCTCCATGGGGAGTTGTGGGAGCAAAGCGGCAATACTCTTATCAAGACAGTCTATTTCGGCGGCACAGCCCTTCTTTGTATCCTCGTGTACAGCGGTGTCAGCCATATGCTGAAGAGTGAGGAGCTGCACTATCTTTACCATACGGTAAGAGGCCGCTTTACAAGAAGGAGTGATAGATAACCTATGATTATTGAAAGGATCGCGGTAGGGCCGCTTCAGGCGAACTGCTACGTTATATCTGACGAGGAAACACGTGATGCGCTCGTCATCGACCCTGGTGAAGAGGCGGGGAAGATTATTTCTTTTATAGAGAGTCGGAGTTTAACAACAACCTATATTATCTGCACACATGGCCACTTCGATCATGTGGGGGCGGTCTCCAGGGTGAAGGCCGGGACAGGAGCCAAGGTGATCCTTAACCGGGCGGATTTGGAAATCTATCGTGCAGCAGTGGATCAGGCAGCCTTCTGGGAGTACGAGATCGAGCAGCCCCCTGAGCCGGACCTGTTCGTTATGGACGGATATGAGATCCATGTAGGCAGGAAGAATATCTTCAGGATTCTACATACTCCCGGCCACAGCCCAGGGGGTATCTGCCTTTACGGCGGAGGGATAATTATAAGTGGGGATACCGTCTTCGCCGGATCAGTGGGGCGGACCGATTTTTATGGCGGCAATATTGAGGAACTGAAACAGTCCTTCAGGACCATCATGGGCTTGCCGGAGTCTACCCGTATCTTTCCGGGTCATGGGGAGGCCACCTCAGTCGGCATCGAGCGGAAGGCGAATTTCTTTGTATATGAATTATGATTATCTTTTCAGGGGTTGGAGACTGTATGGGGTTTGAGACAGCCGCTTTTTCCCTTGAATATATTTAGGTCTTGACTATCTTTAGGGATGTGGTATGCTTAAGGAGTGAGAATTAGTTGATTTTTTTTTTGAATCTTTTTATAATTGATCGGTTAACTGAAAAGAGGCTATGTTTTTTCCTATAGCCTCTATTATTCTCTGAATACCTTTTAAATCTTACGCAGGTATATCGAGAGTGTTCTTTGAAAACTAAAGAGCAGGCCACGTTAATTTTTGAGTATTTGAGTTAACAGGAAATCAAATGAGAGTTTGATCCTGGCTCAGAACGAACGCTGGCGGCGTGCCTAACACATGCAAGTCGAACGGGGTCATATTTGTAGCAATACAGGGATGACTTAGTGGCGGACG
>JAKAHR010000047.1 GCA_021825365.1 Nitrospirota bacterium
TATGACCGTTATCAAGATTGCTACACCTGACCTGCAAATTATAGGTGGGGAATGACCTGAAAAAGGGGTGGGGAATGCTCCTGAAAAACTAGCCCCTTAAACTGGGGAATGCTCCTGAAAAATCACAGTTCAGCTTTTTCAGTAATATTCCGTTAAGAAAGTTCAACACCCTCATAGCTGAATCATATCAGACGCACCTTATGAGCTTGAATTTAAAACCAGCTACAGTTAATAAGGATGTAAGCATACTGAAAGCCATGTTTCGGAAAGCCTACGAATGGCAGCTATGCGGTGAAGATACATTAAAACTTGTAAGAGCCGTAAAGCAGTTGCCTGTAAGCAACAACCGTGCACGGTATCTGACAGTTGACGAAATACCAGAACTCATTAAATCATGCGAACCGCACTTGCAGCCGATTGTTCAGCTTGCCATTAATACGGGCATGAGGCGGGGTGAAATCCTGTCTCTGCAATGGGAACAAAATATTGACCTTCGGCATGGATACATAACACTCGACAAGTCAAAAAATGGTGAAGGCAGAACAATCCCGATTAATGATACTCTGCGGGGTGTATTGCAATCTCTTACAAGACGGTTAGACGTGCCGTATGTTTTCTTTGACCCTGAAACTGGTAAGCCGTATAAGACCCTCAAAAGAAGTTTCAGAACAGCATTAAGGAGGGCAGGCATAAGAAATGCCGTATTTCATACTCTCAGGCATACCTTTGCATCTCATCTTGTAATGTCAGGGGTTGACATAACAACAGTTTCAAAGCTCTTAGGGCATAAAAGTTTGCAAATGACTTTGCGGTACAGTCATTTAGCCCCGAATCATATAAAAAACGCTGTGAATATACTGGATAGCACAATCAATCAAAAACCGACTATACAAAAACTATACAATTCAACAAAAAAAGAGTTAGCCGTAAATGACTAACTCCTTGATTTTAAATGGTGGGCGATACTGGGATTGAACCAGTGACCCCTCCCGTGTGAAGGGAGTGCTCTCCCGCTGAGCTAATCGCCCGTTATGGCCGTCCTACCGAGAAATACCTGAACCCAAGACCCTGCAGCTTCCCGGGTTCATAGATGTTCCTGAGGTCAAAGAAGTACGGCGACTTCATCAATTTCCTGATGCGGGGCAGTTCAAGGTTTCTGAACTCGTTCCACTCAGTAACGATTATAACAGCGTCAGCGTCCTTAACGCAATCGTAGGGACCCTTCGCAAACCTGATCCGTTTCCCGAAAATCGCCCGCGCATCCGCCATGGAGGCAGGGTCAAAGACCCGGACAGCGGCCTTTTCCTTCAGGAACCGCTCGATGATATGCACCGCGGGCGCCTCCCGCATGTCATTGGTGTTCGGCTTGAAGGAGAGGCCGAGCACCGCCATCGTCCTGCCCCTGAGGGGACCCATCGCCTTCTGCACCTTTTCGACCACGAATTCTTTCTGCAGGTCGTTCGCCCTGACCGCTGCGCCGACAATGCCGAGCTCCGCTCCGCTCTCACCTGCGATGGTGAGCAGTGCCCGGGTGTCTTTGGGGAAGCAGGAGCCCCCGTATCCGGGCCCGCAGTGGAGGAACTTGGGGCCTATGCGGTGGTCGAGCCCCATCGCCTTGGCGACCATCTGGACGTCTGCTCCGACCTTCTCGCAGAGCCTCGACAGTTCGTTGATAAAGGATATCTTCACCGCGAGGAAGGAGTTCGAGGCGTACTTGATGAGTTCCGCTGTCTCCATGTTCGTCACGACAAAAGGGGTTTCAATGAGATAGAGGGGCCGGTAGAGGTCGCGCATGATCGCAACCGCCTGCTGGCTCACCGCGCCGAGCACCACCCTGTTGGGCCGCATGAAGTCTTCTATGGCAGAGCCCTCCCGCAGGAATTCGGGGTTCGAGACGACGTCAAAGTCCACCTGCTCCTTCAGCTTCCGGGAGATGATCTCCCGCAGCCGCGCTCCGGTGCCGACCGGCACCGTGCTCTTTGTCACGATCACCTTATACTCCCTGATGCTGCGCGCGATCTCGGCCGCAACCTCCTCGACGTAGCTCATGTCGGCCGAGCCGTCGCCGCGGGGAGGCGTTCCGACGGCGATGAACACGACAAGGGACGCTTCGACAGCATCCCCGATCCTGGACGAGAACTTCAGGCGGCCGTTCTTGAGATTGCGCCTGACCAGGTCCTCGAGGCCTGGTTCGAAAAAGGGAACAATCCCCTTCCTGAGGCTGCGAACCTTCTGCTCGTCCTTATCGACGCAGGTGACGAATACGCCGAACTCCGCGAAGCAGGCGCCGGTGACAAGTCCCACATAACCGGTTCCGATGATGCCTATGTGCATGGTTCCTCCAGGAGGGTATTATACCGGATATCGCCTGATAAGATTACCACTTTTCAGCTCAGAAGAGAATAGAAGACGCGTTCCGTTTCTTCCGCCATCCGGTCTGCACCGAATCTCTTTCCGGCCGTCTCCCTTCCCCCTGCCACGAGCCTCTCCCGCAGCGGCCTGCTGTCGATGATCGCCCGCATCTTGTCCGCAAGGTCCCTGCTGTCGCCCGGCCTGAAGAGGAGGCCGTCCCGGCCGTCTGTTATCACCTCTGCGAGGCCGCCTGCATCGGCCCCGACCGAGGGAATGCCGGCTGCCATCCCCTCGATCACCGCAAGCCCCAGACCTTCGTCCGGCGAGGGGAGGACGTTGATGTCCATCGCCCTGTAAAAGGCGGCCATCTCCTGCTGGAAACCGCAAAAGGAGATCCTCGATGCATCGAGACCGTGGTATTGTGCGAGCGTCGTCAGATTTGCGATGTCGTGCCGCTCCCACGGGCCGAGGAGGAGCAGGGTGAAGTCCACCGGCAGACGGTTGAGCGCCTGGAAGAGGACCTCATGCCCCTTGAGTGTCGGTTTTGCCGGATTGAAGGCGCCTGCGTGCTGCATGCGGGCGACCATGCCGACGGCGACTGACCCCTCGCGGACGTATGCGGCCCTCACCTCTCTCACCTTTTCCTCAGCCGCCTCCCTGAACCTGTCAAGGTTGATGCCCCCGTGGACCGTGACCGCCCTGGAAGGCAGGATACCGCTGCGGATCAGGCTCTTTCGTATCACCTCGCTCATCGCTATGTTCACGGCGACGACAAAATTATAGAAGAAGGCCCCGAGAAAGGGCATGGTCCTGAGGATGCAGTGGCGCGAAAATACCGCCTTTGACCGCAGGCCCCGCAGTCGCGCGTTCAGCAGCAGGTGCCTGCTTCGTGAATGATGGGCATTGACGATGTCCACCCTGTTTTCCCTGCAGAACCGCATGAACCCCGGGAGCGAGTCGGAGTCACGGCTGTCCAGGGGAAAGATCTCGAACACCTCGACCCCGGCGTCTGCCGCCTCCTGGTTCAGGATGCAGTGGGAAGGAGCCCCGAAGATGACGCGGTGGCCCCTCCGTTTCAGGCCGATCGACAGATCGAGGCTGATCCTGTCGGAGCCTCCCCGGCCCTCCTCTGAGAGGAGGTTCATCACCGTGAGGGGCCTATCCGGCATACACCCTTTTCCAGACGGCGCAGTAATCCTTCATCCGGCTCCGATGGAATCCCTCTGCATATTCGCCCGCACCCGAGGCGATCCCGCGGTAGCGGTTGAGTGAAACGGCCGCGTCCTGCCAGTCCCTCACGCTGAGCTGGCTCCTGAAGCAGGCGAGGGCGCTTCTCTTCGCCCCGATGGTGTCGGATATGTCGATAACGAGGTTCGGCACAAGGGTCGTCCAGATCTCGCATCCGCAGACCGTGATGTCGCGCTGCCCCTTTTCATACCACCGGCACAGGAGATGGTTCACCGCAAGGTGGTCGTTGTGGCGGTCAAAGAGGGACGGCAGGTAGACGATGTCAGGGTTCCGGGCGGCCATGACAGCTGAGAGTCTTGCTGCCGGTCTTTCGTCGTCCAGCAGGGTCTTTGCGTGGAAATCGAGGAATTCGATATCCCTGATCCCCAATATCCCGGCAGCCTCTTCAGCCTCTTTCCTCCTCCCGGCGGTGCAGTCCGCGAAGTAGACGACAGATACCTCGTCGCCGGCCAGCACGTGTTTTCTGAGGCTGCCTCCGCAGCCGATCACCTCATCATCGATGTGAGGGGCGAGCACAAGTACCCGGCCGCTGTCAGGCTGCGCCACCTTGACCGGCTGCGCCTTGAGAAACGGCTCAAGGGCCTCATGGAGCCTCCGGACATGCTGCCAGGTGATGCGCTTCGGGAGCCTCATCGCAGGCCCAGCCTTTTGAAGAGATCATCGAACCTCTCTCCCATGACGTTGTCGGAGTATTCCTTTTCAACCGTCTTTAATCCCTCCGCAGCCATCTCCGCCGAAAAGACGGGATCATCCAGATACCGCGCTATGGCAGTGGCGAGGGCCCTGTCGTCTCCCGGGTGCACGAGGAGGCCGTTGACGCCGTTTCTCACAATAGCGGGTATGCCCCCGACGTCCGTCCCGATCACCGGCCTGGACATCGCCATCGCCTCGATCAGCACCATGCCGAAGGCCTCATCGCAGGTCGAGGGAAGGACGAAGATATCCATGGCAGCGTACATCCTCTCGACGTCCTTTCTGACGCCCGCGAATATGACGCGGTCGTGCACGGACAACCTCCGGGCCTCCTGTTCGAGGCTGTCCCTCTCCGGTCCGTCTCCGACAAAGAGGAGCTTCAGCAGGGGATATCCGACTGCAAGGCCCGCAAACGCCGCGAGCAACTCGTAGACCCCCTTACCCCGGTGCAGCTTGCCGACCGTGCCGATGACGATGTCTCTGGGGCCCAGGCCGAACTCCGGCCGCACCTCATCCTGCCTGACCATCGCAGGATTGAAGCGGCTGACGGCCACGCTGTTGGGGATGACGGTTATATTCTTCTCCTTGACGCCGCTGCCGAGCAGGGCCTCCTTTACCGCATCGCTCACCGCAATGACGTGGTTCACCTGGTTGTTCATCAGCCACCGGGTCGTCTGCCTGATCCTGTCCGTCTGGTGGCGTATAAAGATGATCCCCGCACCGCTGAGCTTTGCCGCCACCGCGGCAGGCCAATACTCCCTTCCGCCGTTGGCGATGATTACGTCGATCTTCTCTTCCTTGCAGGCCAGGACCATGCGGACGACAGCAGAGAGGTCCCCGGAGTTCCTGACGGTTATCCTCCTGCCGGGCAGCATGCGGCCGCCCGCCACCGCCACGGAGCCGCTGACCCAGCAGCCCATGACCACCCGGTGTCCCCTTTCGGCCAGTACGGCGGCCAGGGTGTCTGAATGGGACTCAATGCCTCCCCATCCCCAGGATTTTCCGATATTGACGTTCTGAAGCAGGATGTTCACCGCCGTCCGCCCTTCCGGTCCTCGTACGAGGAATGGAGTCTTATGCTGAAGAGCAGCGGATGGGTGTTCAGCCTGATGAAGGAGCGGCGCATTTCGAACGGCGAATCACCCGGATGCACCCAACCCCTCTTTGTCGTGACTGCACAGCGGTAGCCCGCGTCGCTGACCGCCTCCGCCACCCGGCTGTCGTAGTCTCCGTAGGGATAACAGAAGGTATCTGCCGTGCGGCCGAGCTGTTTTTCGATCGCGTCCTTTGATCCTGCCACCTCCTCCCTGATGCGGTCATCAGAGAGCCTGCTCAGAAAGGGGTGGGTGCGGGTATGGGAGCCGAAGGAGACGTTGTTGTCTTTCATCTCGCTGAGCTGTTCCCACGAGAGAAGCCTCTTTCGAATGCCGACACTTCCGGTGTCCCATTCGTTCTCGCCGCCGACCCGGTCTGATACGATGAAGACTGTCGCGGGATACCCGTATTCCCTGAGGACCGGGTAGGCGTTATGAAAGAAGTCCTCGAACCCGTCGTCAAAAGTAAGGGAGACGACTTTCTCAGTTCCCCCGGCTTTCGCATAATCAGCGACAATTTCCAGCGGCACCACCCTGAAGCCGGCTGTCCTGAGGTACCACATCTGGTACCTGAACATCCGGGGCGTGACGTAGAGGCTCTGGAGCCCCGCGTCCCTGGGGGGGACTCCGATATTGTGGTACATGAGCACCATCGCTTTTTGTAACAAAGAATAATCTCCTCAGTACTCCGTACAGTCATCATGTCGTCATTCACGTCTTTAGCGGGACCACTGCACGGCTTTCTGCGGGGCATCCCGGTAAGGCACAGCAGCATCCGGCTCCTGGGGAGATTTTTTGCAGTTCCACGGCTCATTTCACTGCATCCGCAGAACTCGCCCTGCAGGCTCGAACAACTGCGGACGCTGCCGCTCCGTTTACCGGGAACTGAAACAAAAATCTCCCGGTCGCCTCTGCTGTCGTGCCTTACCATACGACAGACTGTACGGTTATTATCCCGGTAAGGCGGGCAATTTATCAATAGATGATACGGCGTGAACAATCGACCTGATTTCGAGAAGGGCCTAACCCGGGAATTGTTCGGATGTCCGGCGCACGGAATCAGCCAGGGAGATCATCTCGGCGACCGCCCGCTCGACTGTATACGGCGATGCGATCGCAGCAGACGTGAGCCGGCCCCTGTTCCATTGCTCCACGCACTGTTGAAGAGCGGACCGGATTGCAGGCTCGTCGTCCGCCTCGACAACCAGGTGCCCCATCCCCTCGAGCATCGCCCTGAGCTCCCGGTTTCTGTAAACGAGGCTGAGGATCGGCCTTCCTGCATGCAGGTATTCGTATACCTTGGAGGGTATCGTCTCGAGCGAGACAGCGTCCGTATTCTGGATCAGGAGGAGGAGGTCAACCGTCTGCATCATCGCAACGGACTGCTGTCTCCGGAGTTTGCCTCGTGCCACGATCATTTCCCTGTGGCCGAACTCCCGGATCTCCTTTGAGACATTCCGCGCATTGTTCCCCACGAGATGGAGCCTGACAGTATCCGCGGTCCCGGGCTGTTCCCTGCAGAGCCCGGCAAGGGCGAGGAGAAAGTGAGTGAGGTTCCGACTGCCGCCGAGAGAGCCGAAATGAGCGATGCGGAGGGTCTCCGCCTTCTCACAGGTCCCTGTCCTTTCAGGGGGTACGGCGCCCGGGTAGATCACCGCGATTTCAGGACAGACCACGTTGCGCTCCCGCGCCGTCTCCGCCGCCCTTTCCGTCAGGAAGACGACCGCTTTTGCTGTCCTGAAGATCGCCTGTTCGACCCGGTGGATGTAGCGCCGCTCAAACTTTCCCGGGGCCGCGTACTGGAAGTTCAGGGGGTCCTGGAATTCCGCGATATAGGGAATGCCGGTCATCTTCGAGATGATCAGCGCAGCGATGTGGCCGCTGACCGGCCCGCCGGTGCTGTAGATCACCGAAGGCCTGCTGCGCAGGCAGCGTATCGTCCCGGCGATCGAGGCGAGGACAAACCACGACCAGGTACTGTCGAGTCTCAGGAATATCTTCTCCAGGAAGTAAAACGGGTAGACCGGAAGGAGCAGGCTGAACTCCCAGAACTTGAACCAGAAACGCCTCGACGTCATCCTCCTGAGGAAGTGGCGTACCTCGTACCGTATGCCGGAGGGCGCCACGGAGAAGACCCGGATGTGGCGCATCCCTCCCGTGCGGCTGCCGCAGGGGGAAGAAAGGAGCGTCGCCTCGATCCCCTTTTCCCTGAAGAAGGGCAGCTTGTCATCGATATGGTGGGCCGGAGCCATGGCGTCCATATGCGCAAAATACGAGATGATCAGCCAGCGGTCTTTCATGAGAGGGATGTGCCGGGAATGCTCCGGCTGCGGCGTGGCCTGCCCCGCTGATACGTTCCGCCGCAGGACAGGAGACGGGAAGCCGGCATCAGCGGGACTTCCATTTCATCCGTCTGATAATGTCCCTGATGCGTGCAGCCGCCTTCCCGTCGCCGTAGGGGTTTTTCTTCCTCGCCATGCGGGAATAGACGACGCCGTCATGCAGCAGGGTCTTTGCAGACGAGACGATCTTCTTCCTGTCCGTCCCGACCAGCAGCGCGGTGCCGGCCCTGATCCCCTCGATACGCTCGGTCACGTCCCTCATCACGAGCACCGGCTTGCCGAGGCTGGGCGCCTCTTCCTGGATACCTCCCGAATCGGTCAGCACGAGATGGCATTTCTTCAGGAGCCAGATCAGGTGGGAATACTCGAGCGGCTCGATGAGGTGGATATTCCTCGTGTCTCCCAGAAGCGGAAAGACATGAGAACGCACGACCGGGTTGAGGTGCACGGGATAGACGATCTGCACATCCTCTTTGGCGATCTCCCTGAGCGCCCTGCAGATGCTGTCAAAGGGCCGGCCGAAGCTTTCCCTGCGGTGGCCGGTGACGAGGATGATCCGCTTTGAGAAATCGACGGCACGGAAGTATTCGTGAAATCCCCTTTCATCGTCGCCGATGATCCCGAGCCCCATGAGCAGCGCGTCGATGACCGTATTGCCGACCACATGCACCTGCTCCGCGGGTATGTTCTCCTTCAGGAGGTTCAGCCGCGCCGCCTTTGTCGGCGCGAAGTGCAGATCAGCCAGATGGCCCGCGAGGATGCGGTTCATCTCCTCGGGGAAGGGCGATGCCTTGTTAAAGCTCCGCAGCCCCGCCTCGACGTGGGCCACCCTGACCCGCGAATAAAAGCCGGCGAGGGCGCCGGCGAACGCCGTTGTCGTGTCGCCCTGCACGAGGATAAGGTCAGGCCGGTCCTTCCTGATCACTCCTTCGAGGGAGCCGAGCGCCCGCGTCGTCACCGTGAAGAGGGTCTGGCCCTGCGTCATGATCTTCAGGTCATAGTCGGGCGTGATGGAGAAGAACCGGAGCACCTGGTCGAGCATCTCCCGGTGCTGTCCGGTGACGCAGACGCTGACATTGCCGATCTCCCGGAGCTGCAGGATGAGGGGGGCGAGTTTGATCGCCTCGGGCCGCGTGCCGAAGATGAAGAGGAACCTGCGCATGCTATCTCTTTTCGTCCTGCCGCTGCAGTTCCCGCAGCTTGGCGTACTTGAAGAAGGAGCCCCCGGCCTTTGTCACCGCGGTAACCAGCCCGTCGAGCCCGTCGAGGAAGCCCCGCTCCAGCAGATAGATCTTGAGGAACATGCCGACGCCGTGGTACAGGGGGGTGAAGGCGGTGGCACGCCTCCCCCGGCCGTGAAGGTCCCGCGCGATGACGGTCGAGTATTCATCCATCGTCCGGAGCATGTCCGTGTAGCCTGAAAAGGCGTAGTGCTCAACGCAGACGTCCAGGTCTCTCACCGGTCCCCCGGTCACCCACTGCTCATGGATCGCACCCTGAAAACTCCCGCTGTCTTTTCTCACGAGACGTATGTGCCTGTCCGGCCAGTAGCCGGAGTGGCGTATCCATCTGCCGTGCAGGAAGTTCTTCCTGTTGACCGTGAAGGCGACCGCTGCCGGCCGGGCGATCGCCTCTGCCAGCCTTGGTGCTGCGCCTTTTTCGAGCCTCTCGTCAGCGTCGATGATGAATACCCAGTCCTGCACGCATTTGGCGACAGCGCTGTTCTTCTGCGGCCCGTAGCCCTTCCACTCCTCGACAAAGACCCTGCAGCCGGCCTGTTTGGCGATCTCGACCGTCCGGTCTGAGCTGCCTGAATCGACGACAACGATCTCCGCCGCAAAGGAGACGCTTTCAAGAAGCCGGGGCAGGTTCTTCTCCTCGTTTTTCGTGATGACCGCTACGGAGAGGGGGACCTTTTCATTCGGCATGGATAGCCTCCGCAACCCCGGTAAACAGGGGAAGGGCCATGGCGGTGGCAAAAGGCAGCACCTGGGTGTCGGACAGACTGCCGATGGCGAAGACCGCAGCGAAAGAGAGCACGGAAAATCCGGCCGCCGAGTCCCGGCATCGCCAGCCCTTCCTCAGCAGGGCGATGAGCAGCCAGCAAAATGCGATGAGCCCGGTGATCCCGAAGCTGACCGTCTCGTACAGAAAACTGTTGTGCGGATGGTCATAGAAGGGAAGCGCAGGGTCTGCCTTGCGCACTTCCCACGACCGCCTGAATCCTGACGTGCCGACCCCGAGGAGCGGGTGGCTTTTGATCTCCTCCAGCGCGATCTGCCACATGTGGAAGCGGTGGCCGAGAGACGAGTCGATGTCCCCGCTCCGGTAGCGGGAGATGTCGGCAGCGGCTGCGGCAAACCGGGACCTCACCACGGGAAAGGAGAAGAGCACGCCGACCAGGATGACGCAGGCGATGAGCGTCACGACCAGGTGGCGCCTGCCGATGAGGTTGTGTATCACCAACGGGACGAGGAGGATCAGGGCGACGTAGCCGCTCCTGCCCCCCACAAAGCCGATCGTGGCAAAAAACTGTGTCATCAGCAGGCCGTAGAGCAGCCGTTCGCTGCGGGACCCGGCCCTGAAGAAATAGAAGGAGGATATGAGGATACCGGCGGTGAGCAGCAGGGAAAAGGCTATGTGCGCCGAACTGCCTCCCAGGAGCCCCGTGGTAAGGCCCTTCTTCAGGGGCACGATGCCTCCAAACTGCAGTATCGCGACCGAGCTGTTGATAGACAATCCTGCCAGGAAGCCGCGTATCGGCAGGTCCGGCCGCCTCATGCCGCAGATCACCGGGGCGCAGGCAACGGCAAAAAGCCAGTAATGGGATTTCATCGCAACGGGCATGCCGTCGGAAGGTACGGGAGTATACAGGAGCCCGACCCACGGCAGCAGCATGAGCAGCACGACGGGAGCGGCTGTGTCCGCAGACCGCCAGGCGGGTATGTCCTTCAGGAACCGTCCGGAAAAGAGCCAGACAAGGAGCACCAGCAGACCGCAGACCACGGTCGGTGATGTGGCGACCGGCAGGAAGAAGAACATGCCGCAGCAGCCTGCCTGGAGAATTGCCTCCGCACCGATCTTTTTCCCTGCCCCCCCTGCGTGCTGCATTACGATCCCCTGACCGTTTTCCGCAGCCCCTTTTTGCAGGCGTATTCCCCCGAGGCCATGGTCACCTGAAGGAGCTGCCGGTTGCCGGTGCTGACGCTCTTGTTCGTCGGATGCCACAGATGGAAACATACCATCATGAAGGGGTGGACCTTCTTGACGAGCCCGTAGGTAAAAAACCTGCAGGCAAGCTCGGAATCCTCATTGCCCCAGCCGACGAAATCCTCGTTAAAGCCGTTGACAGCCTCCAGGTCCTCCCTGAAGAAGCTCATATTGCAGGACTTGATGCCCTTGAGCTTCCTGTTGCTGAGCGGGGGGAAAAAAGGCATCCTCACGAGGTGGTGCACATTCGAGATGCCTCCGGTCAGGGCGAGGCGGAGGAGAGAAAAGGCGGAATTCGCCGTCCGGAAATCAAACAGGGAGAGGGCCCTCCTGTTGACCAGGATCCTCTTGCCCTGTATGAAGTGACCCTTCTCGGCAAGCGCCGCATGGTCTCCCACAAAGTGGCGGTTGATGATGCAGTCTCCGTCGAGGATGATGAGGTAGTCCCCCGATGAACGCTCAACGGCCTTATTGCGGATCATCGCCGCCCTGAATCCCCTGTTCTCCTGCCAGGCGTGAACCACCGGGAAGGACGCCTTGCCGCCGAACGTCCTGACGATCTCCGCCGTATCCTCTCCTGATCCGTCGTCCGCGATGACAACCTCATCCGGGCGCCTTTTTTGGAAGAGCACGCTGTCCAGGACCTTCTGCAGGGCAACCGGGCTGTTGTACGTCGTTATGATAAGCGATACCTTCACCCTCCTGTTCAGTGCTCCTGGCCGCTGAACTGCATCTCGTACAGCTTCCTGTATATGCCCCCCCTGCCGTAGAGCTCCTCGTGCGTGCCGGATTCCGCTACCCTGCCCCTGTCTATCACGATTATCCGGTCAGCCCTCTTTATGGTAGAGAGCCGGTGCGCGATCACCAGGGTGGTGCGGTTCATCATGAGGTTCTCGATCGCCCGCTGCACCATCATCTCCGAGGCGGTGTCGAGAGATGAAGTCGCCTCGTCGAGGATCAGGACCGGCGGGTTCCTCAGGATCGCCCGCGCTATCGACAGCCGCTGCCGCTGCCCGCCTGAAAGCCTCGTCCCCCGTTCGCCGACGACGGTGTCGTAGCCCTGGGGCAGTTCGGTGATGAAGTCATGGGCATAGGCGGCCTTTGCTGCCGCGATTATCTCCTCAGGGGAGGCATCCGGCTTGCCGAAGGCGATATTCGCCCTGACGGTGTCGTTGAAGAGCACCACCTCCTGGCTGACGATGCCGAACTGCCCCCGCAGCGACGGGAAGGTGGCTGTTGATATGTCGATGCCGTCGATGAGGATATTCCCCTCCGTCGGCCTGAAGAACCCCGGCAGGAGGTTTACGAGCGTCGTCTTGCCTCCTCCGCTCTTTCCGACAAAGGCGACGATCTCTCCTTTTTGTATCGTCAGGCGTATCGAATCCAGCGCCTTGTGCTGCTCTGCCGGATAGGTGAAGGAGACGTCCTGTATGTCGATGCAACGGCTGATCGCCGGCAGGACGACGTCGCCGTCGTGCTCCGGCGACTCGGAGAGGAGATGGTCGATCCGGGCCAGGGGCGCCGTCGCCTGCTGGATGCCGATGTTGATCCGGGCGAGCCTTCGCGCCGGCGTATAGATGAGGAAGACCGCGGTGAGGAAGGAGGTGAAATCACCGACGGTGATGACATTGTTGATGATGAGCCGCGCCCCGTACCACATGACAAAGGCTATGCCGAGCCCTCCCACCGCCTCCATCATGAGGGATGACGCCTCGGACACCCGCGTCGCACGCATGTTCTCCCGGTAGAAATCCCTGTTGATCTGCTGGAACCGCTCCGCCTGTTCCGCCTGCCGGTTGAAGGCCTTGATGATCTTGATCCCGGCGAAGGTCTCGTTGAGGAACTCGGTTATCGAGGATATCTTTTCCTGCGTGCGCCTGCTGATCTGCTTCATCCTCCTGCCGAGCCTGCCGACGACATAGAAGGCGCTCGGCAGCAAAATGATCGAGATGAGGGTCAGGTCCCACCGCCGCCAGAGGGCGACCGCGGTCAGCGCGATGACGGAGAAGCTCTCGATAAAGAGGTCCTTGATGGTCAGAGACACCAGCTCCTGCAGCACGGCGGTATCGTTGATCACGCGGGAGATGAGTTCTCCGCTGGAGTTTTTGCCGTAATAGCCGAGCGGCAGGCGGACGGCATGTCCCAAGAGGCGGTTCCTGAGATTCATGACCATCTTCTGGGCAGCCGAACGCATGAGGTATTCGTGGAAGAAGGTCAATATCCCCTTGCAGAGAAAGATGAGGAACACGCCGACCGGCAGAGCGAGGAGCAGGCGCACGTCTTTGCTGATGAAGATATTGTCCATCGCCGGCTTGACCAGCCAGGCGAGGGCGGCGGTGAGGCCCGAGACGGCGAGGCTGATGACAGCCGCCGCCGCAACCCGCCTCCAGTACGGAATAACGAGGTGAAATATCTTCTTGAGGTCTTCCATGGATCGCACCATTATAATACAAACGAAGGCTGGCAAGCCTGCAAGCGCTCGGCTTTAGCCCTCTTGGGGTTAGAGGGGGTGAGGGGGAACCAACCTCCCTTTTGTCCTGAGGGGAGGACAAAGAGAACCGGAGATCCTCTTTCCTTCCGCCTCCTTACTCCTTATCTTTCCGGTAATGCCTCGCCAGCTGCACCGCGTCCCACGGGAGGCAGTCTTCCTTCCGGAACCCCAGGAGAGCAGCGCTTTTGTGCACAGAGGGGACGTCAGGCCCCTCGATCTCCAGGAACTCGGGGATGTATGCATAGACCCCGCGGTATTTGTCCAGTTCGAATCGTACCCCGGAGAGGTCGTAAGAGGTCCGGTGTTTCTCCATCTCCAGCCACGGGGTGAACCCGAGGGCTTCCAGGATGGAGCGCATGCCCTCGAAGTCGGATACCGTCACCTCGGTCTCCTGCCGCACCTTGGCGTCCCTGTCCTCCACATGTCCCTTGTAGGTCAGGACCGCGCGGTCCCCCTCCTTCCGCAGCCGAAATGTCCCCTTCTGTTTCCGTACCTTCTGATCCGGCGAATCATAATAGATAGCATGGATGGGACCGTCGAAGACCAGGGAGGCGCCGAGGGAGGCAAGTTGCCGCCCCACTTCCTTCCCGTTGATCCCGAGTATCTTGACTTCAGCCTCGAGCATGGAGACTCCGGCGTGCATGCATGTGATGATTATATCCGATCGCGCTGCCCGGTGAAAACAGGTCGATGCGGCCGGTCGCAAGGGGGGGTAATAACCCCAAATGCAGGCATGTTGAGAGGCATTGGTTTAGGTCGCCGGAGCCCGATTTTTTCCCGGAAAATGGGCTTTTTGGGCTTGACAAAAAAATAACTTCTTGATACTGTTATCAGCAGAGTTCTTCATTAATCAAAATAATAAGAAAGGGGGGAAACACTTAATGACCAAGACAGAGCTTATCGACAAAATAGCCTCAGGCGCAGGTCTCAGCAAGGCCGATGCAAACCGGGCACTTGATTCCACTCTGGATGCCGTTAAGGCAGCACTGAAGAAGGGACAGAAAGTGACTATCGTCGGATTCGGGACCTTTGCAGTGACCAAGAGGAAGGCAAGAAAGGGGCGCAACCCGAGGACGGGGCAGGTGATCAACATCCCTGCGGCAAAGACGCCGAAGTTCACCGCCGGCAAGGCACTCAAAGACGCTGTCAAGAAATAAGTCTTCTTAGAAAAAGATAATTCAGAAAGGGACAAACCCTGTTTGTCCCTTTTTTATAAGGCTGGCCAGAAAACCCCGAGTTTTCAAACTCGGGGATGAATGGCCGCCCGGAGCAAAGCCAGTGCAACTGGCGTCGCGGAGGTAGATTTGGCATAATCTGGCTATG
>JAKAHR010000021.1 GCA_021825365.1 Nitrospirota bacterium
GGCATCTCCTCAGGCCCGA
Organism: Nitrospirota bacterium; assembly: GCA_021825365.1. GTDB lineage: Bacteria > Nitrospirota > Thermodesulfovibrionia > Thermodesulfovibrionales > UBA6898 > JAKAGF01. The sequence goes on from JAKAHR010000021.1 coordinate 20, forward strand.
TTTCCTTTATGACCGTCTTTGATACCGCCACCGAGGCGGTGAAACAGGGCGGCACCCGCCGGGGCGCCAACATGGGAATCCTGAGGGTGGACCATCCTGATATCCTCAACTTTGTGTCGGCAAAGGACAATAACGCGCGCTTCAACAACTTCAACATATCCGTTGCAGTCACCGACCCGTTCATGAAGGCGGTGAAAGACGACACAGAATACGACCTCGTAAACCCGAGGACAAAGAAGGTCGTCAGGAACATAAAGGCCCGGGAGGTCTTTAGCCTTATCGTCAATCATGCATGGAAGAACGGCGAGCCCGGCATCGTCTTCATCGACCGGATCAACCAGTCCAACCCGACCCCTCTGGCCGGGGATATCGAATCCACCAACCCCTGCGGAGAACAGCCCCTGCTGCCCTTTGAGTCCTGCAACCTCGGCTCCATCAACCTCAGCCGCATGGTTAAAGACGGAGGAGTGGATTACCCGAGACTGAAACAGACGGTATGGAGCGCGGTCCATTTCCTGGACAATGTAATCGACGTCAATAAATATCCCCTTCCCAGGATCGATGAGGTAACAAAGTCCAACCGGAAGATCGGCCTTGGCGTCATGGGGTGGGCTGACATGCTCATCCAGCTTGCTCTGCCGTACAATTCGGACCGCGCAATCAAACTCGCCGAAGAGGTGATGGGTTTCATCCAACGTGAAGGCAAGGCCGCCTCAGCCGCCCTGGCCGAGGAACGGGGGGTCTTCCCCAATTATAAGGGAAGCATCTTCGACGGGTCCCTCAGGCTCCGCAATGCAACGGTCACGACGATTGCGCCCACCGGCACCCTCTCGATCATAGCCGGCTGCTCCTCTGGCATTGAGCCCCTCTTTGCGGTCTCCTTCGTGAGGAACGTGATGGAGGGGACGAAGCTCCTTGAGGTGAACCCCTACTTCGAGAAGGTCGCCAAGGCGAGGGGTTTTTGGTCCCGGGACCTCATGGAGCGGATCGCTGACAAAGGCACCCTTCACGACTTTGAGGAGATTCCGGATGACGTGAAGGCCATATTCGTCACCGCCCATGACATAACTCCCATGGAGCATGTTGCCATGCAGGCTGCATTCCAGAAACAGGTGGACAATGCTGTTTCCAAGACCGTGAACTTCCCCAACACGGCGACCCCCAAGGACGTGGAGGATGTCTACCTGTTCGCATACCAGCTCAACTGCAAGGGCGTCACGGTCTACCGCGACGGCTCGCGGGACGAACAGGTCCTCTCCACCGGCAAGACAGCCAGGAAAGAGGCGGAACAGGGGCCATCGAAGATCGTGCCGAGGAAACGGCCCGAGACGATCAAGGGTGAAACGCGGCATATGAAGACAGGCTGCGGCAACATCTTCGTGACGGTGAATGAAGATGAAAACGGCCAGCTCTTCGAGCTCTTTACTCATATGGGAAAGGCGGGAGGCTGCGCTGCCAGCCAGGCGGAGGCGATCGGCAGACTCGTCAGCCTCGCCCTGCGCTCCAACATCGAGCCGGATGCGATCATCAATCAGCTCAAGGGCATCACCTGTCATAACCAGACCTGGACGAGCGGCGGGAAGATCACCTCGTGCTCTGACGCCATAGCAAAGGCCCTTGAGAAATTCCTGCAGAGGGGCGGCAAGGGCAACGGCAACGGCCACAAGAAGAAGGGTGACGATGTGATGCTCGGGGCCTGTCCGGAGTGCGGCGGTGTCGTTGAACACGAGGGCGGATGTGCCGTCTGCCACAGTTGCGGATTCACCAAGTGCGGTTAGGACGTCTGTAAGCAGGCTGACCAAAACCCCGTGGACGCAGGGCCGCGGCACGGGGCAGATGAAGAACGAATACAGCACCGGCGTGACCGATACCCGTCCGTGCGAGGGTAGCGAGGATGGAGGAAGGTTGTATGAAGACTGATGCCCATGCCCGCATCGCATACATTGTCGGGCGCCTGATCTCCGGGAAGAGCATTGTCTCCCTGTATGACTATGCCCGCTCGGAGCACATCGAAGTAAAGAACCTCTCTGATAGCAAATCCCTGAAGGAGTTCGACTATTTCCAGTGGTCTTACATGGCCGGTTCAGGCAAGAGGAGCGCCAAGTTCCGCTACTCATCAGACGATGGAAGGTTCATCGATCTTGCGATCAAGGGGAACACCTTCATCGGGTATATACAGGAGAGCGCCTCTCATTTTATGGGGACCGTCAGGGGCGATTCGGTCTACATATTCGACCAGAAAGAGGCGACCCACTTCAATTTCAGGATCTGCGGCTCGGCGGTCGAGGCCGAGTGACCATGGAACTCCTTTTGCTGCAGAGGGACCCGGACGAGGACACTGCACCTTCCCGGCCCGGCACGGGAGTTCGCCTGCCGCAGGCGTATACCCCGTTTCTCCGGTATGCCCGCCTGTACAATTACCGTTTCCCGGGACAAGGCATTCGACGCCTGCGTCTTCTCCGACAGCAGGAAACAAACTACGCTGGAAGTCGGGAAAGCACGGGACTGTGCGGGTCGAAACACATGAACAACAAGGAGAGAACATGAATCAGCATCTCCACGCAACCATCGCCTACATAGCCTGCAGACTGATCGTCGGCAAACGGGTGGCATCCCTCTATAATCTTACCGCCTCCCGGGAGATCGACATGTCGACGCTGCCGGACACGGCGTCTCTGAGGATATTTGACGAAAAACACCGGGACTACGTCCCGGGCTTTGCGAGCAACTGTACCTGCCAGTATCAGCCGGCCGGCGGCCCCCCTGTCGAGATATTCCTCAATGAGAGGACCTTCATCGTCCATGTCGACGGCAGCGACGCCTATTTCATCGGCAACATACAACGGGATATGGTCTATCTCTACGACCACAGGGAATCCGCTCACTTCAGGTACCGGGTGATCGCCTATGTGGAGGACATGGAGAGGGCGGCGAGGACGGGCGAGGGTGGGCTGGCGGCATCTGAAGAAGAATCCCTTTAGGCCGCTTCTTCACGCTGCTTACCAGGGGAGCCCGTCCGGCCTGAGCACACGCTGAGGGGAGAAATGCGGTGAGCTTCAAACACTTCATCAATCTCAAATGCGAGTTCTTCCCGTGCCACGACCTACAGGACTGGAGGTCATGCATGTTCTGCTACTGTCCTCTATTCCTCCTTGCCTGCACCGGCACCTTCTCGGTCCTCCCCTCGGGCATGAAGGACTGCTCCCGGTGCGTTATCCCCCATGCGGAAGGCGGATGGGAGACGGTGCAGCAGGAACTCCTTCGCCAGCTCTACGACCAGGATCAGCAGCGCCGCCTGCCGTTCTCCTAGAATCAGTCTCCGGTCCGCCGCGCCCCTTTCTTCTCTTCTCAGGGGCCCAAGATATTGAAGGCGGACCTCTTACGCCGGCAGCCGGAGCTGAATGATCATCGGCTATAATACAACAATGAAAGAGGACTCACGGGAGCTAGGTCTCCCTTTTCAGGAGGACTGCCCCTGCCCGTATTTTGACGACGAAAGACCCGCTTCGATCGAATATCTCATTTCGGCGGACGCACGGGCGGAAGACTTTCAGCGCTTCCTGGCTGCCGGATACCGGAGGCTGGGCAGCGTCTTCTACCGTACCGTCTGCACAGGGTGCTCTTCGTGTATACCCCTGAGGGTGGATGTCGCGGGGTTCAGCCCAAACAAGGGTCAGCGCCGCACCCTCAGCAGGAACCGCGATATCAGGGTCGAGTGCTGCGCACCGTCCCTGGTGACCGCAGGGAAGGTGGAACTGTACCGCCGCTACCTTGCCTCAAAGCACGGGGAGAAGGAGAGGGCGGGATACGATTATGAGGCGCACCTCTCCCACATCCATTACGGATACCCGTATGCTCTCGAGATGGACTACTTTCTCGGCAGCCGCCTCGTCGGCGTGGGGATCGCGGATGAATCTTCAGAGGGCCTCTCCTCCAACTATTTCTACTACGACACGGAGTTCCTGTCGCGAAGATTGGGCATCTTCAGCATCCTCCGGGAGATATCCCTTGCGCGATCCCTGGGCAAGAAATATCTCTACCTGGGCTTTTTCATCGCAGAGACGCCGAAAATGTCCTATAAGAAGTCGTTCAGACCGAACGAGGGCTTCGAGAACGGCAGGTGGAAGGATCTTCTGCCTTGACGGATATCTTCCTGTGCCGAACTCGTCCTGCCCGGGAACTGCCAGAAAGAAATTCGTGAAAAGGCGGGTCACGGTGCATGCGCCAGTTTAACCTGAAGGTTCTGCTGATCCTCTCCCTCGGCCACATGACAACAGACATCTACCAGGGTGCCTTGCCCGCGCTCCTGCCTTTCTTAAAAGAGAGGCTCGCCCTCTCCTACACGACAGCAGGCGTCATCATGATGGCATCGAGCTTCACCTCTTCGATCATCCAGCCCCTCTTCGGGTTCTTCTCGGACCTCAAGGAAAAGCCGGCCTTACTTCCCCTGGGCCCGCTCTTCGCTGCAGCCGGTTTTTCCCTCCTGGCGTTTGCTCCCACCTACGGGGTGGTTCTCCTGCTCGTTGTGGTCAGCGGCCTGGGTATCGCCTCGTTTCATCCCGAGGGGTTCAAGACAGCCTACTTCTTCACCGGGAGACAAATGGCAACAGGCATGTCCATATTCTCCGTAGGCGGAAATCTGGGCTTCGCCCTCGGCCCGATTATCGCCCTCTCCGTCATCACGCATCTGGGTTTCTCCTACCTGCCGGTAATCCTCTTTCCTGCCGTAATCTTCTTGTTGGTCCTCGGCCTGAACTGGAAATCGATCGCCATACCCAAGGCGCAGGAGAAGGACACCCCCGAGAAAGGGGCAGGAGGAGTCAGGAAGATCCCGGCCTCCCTCGTCATCCTCATCGGCACGGTGATCGTGAGGTCATGGATACATGCGGGCCTGATGACCTATATCCCCTTCTACTACCTGGACCACCTGAGGGGAGACCCTGTTTTTGTCGGCAAACTGGTATCCGCATTCCTCATGGGAGGTGTGGCGGGCACCATCGCCGGCTCTCCCCTGGCCGACCGCTGGGGGCATAAGAACTACCTTGTCATCTCCCTCTTCGTGACATCAATCCTCCTGCCGGTGATCTACTTCGTAAACAGCGTGGCGCTGTTCGCCACGCTGTTCATGCTGGGGATGGTCCTGATATCGACCTTCACGGTCACCATCGTGATGGCACAGCAACTCCTCCCCCGGAACCTGGGAATCGCATCAGGCCTGATGGTGGGATTCGCGATAGGCACGGGAGGGGTGGGAGTGACGATACTGGGACTTGTTGCCGACAGCTTCGGGGTGCCGGCGGCTATACATTCCATAGCCATTCTTCCGGTACTGGGACTGCTGCTGAGTCTCATCCTGAAATACCCGCCGAGCGGAGAAAAAAGCGGGGCTGCGGGAACGTAGCCCCGCAGCCCCGTTACAAAAGACCGGCTGGATCGCTATTTGCAGTCGCCGATACGCTTGCCGGACATCTTCTGCATGACCTTGGTTGTGCCGCCGCGCTTCGGGTCGCTCATCGTTACGTCCATGACCCCGTCAAACTTCGAGCCTGAATAGGTGATCTTCCCGGTGCTGTCGGAGGTCATGCCGTCCTTGTGTTTGCACTTCGCAACCCAGGTAACCGTGTTGCCGTCGATCTTCTGGCTGACCATCTTGCACTCGTCGTTCTTCTGCTTCTGCTGCGGCACCATCTCTTTTTGCGTCAGACACTGCGTATGCTTCATGGGCGGGATCCCGCCCTTCATCTTGGGCATCCCCTCCATCTCTACCTGCATGGTGATCTCCCACATGCCGTCCTGCATGTTCGGCGCGGCAAAGACGGAAGCCGCAAACCCGAAGATGAAAAGAGAGATTACTGCTGCGCTTCTGATGAACATGCTGAATCCTCCTCTGAAATGATATAGGTTGACTGCGGCATTATAACACATCCGGAATGGGTGGGTCAGGGGATGAGCATATTCCGTGAGCCCCTAATCCCCAGCTAGCAGGTCAAGCGTTATTTTTCATTACCACGTGTGCGTTTTCGCGAAAATATATGGAAAAAACACAACACATAGCACCTCCTTTCAGCCCCCTGTCTGCAAGAATGCTTTCGGAATGGCCCTGTCATGCACTGGCATTTTTGTTGCTTGATATTTGATAATTAAATGACATGAGAAGGGCATACTCATGACTCAGGGAAGGGAGGGCTTACCATCTTGGAACAACCGGAAGTGTATGAGAAGCTGGTGCAGTATATCGCTTCGCTGTCTGCCGAGGAAAGAGAGAAACACAGGGACCTGATCGAAGACACCCTGAAGAGAGACAGGGAATTGGCAAGGAATTTCCGCGAGGGCAGAAAGAATGCGGAAAAGTTTGCGGAGAATCTCACCCGTGTCCTCTATGAGGCGATCGATCTTCATTCCAGCATCTCGATGCTGAACGAGAGATTGTCCGAGCTGCGGGACATTTCAAAGGCGGTGCCGAGGCCTCTTATCGGCGAAGGACCCTGCATGAACTGAGACCGCCCTTTCACGCCATCTGCCTTTCTTCACCCGGCTGCCTGATAGCGGCCGAGGCTATATAGTTATCTTCTTCGTTGCAGACCAGAATGTATCTAGGCATATACGCTTTCAACGGCCTGCTTTCCCTGCACTCCCTCCGTTGATCTTGTGGCTGTATAAATTATGCGCGACCGCGTTTATAATAGAATGCAACCGGAGGTGGTGAGCCAGGAATGCTGCTGCGTATAATAATCAGGGCAACTTCAGTTCTTCTGCTGGCTGCCTGCGTCTTCACCGCCTGCGCCGGCCGGCAGGTGCAGCAGCCGAGGCCCGCCAGGGTCGCCCTTGTCCTCGGGGCAGGAGCCTCCCGCGGTTTTGCCCATATCGGGGTTCTTAAGATCCTGGAGGCAAACCGCATACCCGTCAATCTGATCGTCGGCACGAGCGCCGGCAGCTTCGTGGGCAGTCTCTCTGCCTATGGGTTCAACGCCTTTCAGTTGCAGAAGATGGCCCTTTCGATCGAGAAGTCCGACATCGTCGACGTGACCATCCCTGACAACGGATTCATCAAGGGCGAAAAACTGGAAGAGTATGTGAACCGCATGGTGGGCGGGACGCCGATCGAAAAGATGCGGATCCCTTTTTACGCGGTCGCAACGGCGGTCCCCTCAGGGGAGGAAGTGATCTTCGGCCGGGGCAATACCGGCACTGCCGTACGGGCGAGCTGCTCCATCCCCGGGGTCTTCAGACCGGTGCGCATCGGCGACAGGACGTTCGTTGACGGCGGAGTCGTGAGCCCGGTTGCGGTCGAGGCTGCGCGGAGGTATGGGGCAGATGTCGTCATCGCCGTAGATATCTCGGCCGACCTTGACACGTCGCCTCCTGACGGCACGATCGCGACGATCCTGCAGGCGGTCAATATCATGTATTCCAAGATGGCCGCCATCCAGACCTCGCGCGCCGACGTCGTGATAAAGCCGAAGGTCGGCTCGATCGGCTCTTCTGATTTCGAGAGGCGGCATGAGGCGATCATGGAAGGCGAGAAGGCCGCCATCGCTGCCCTCCCCCGGATAAAGGCTGTTATCGACAGACTCCGGTCTGAGGGCAGAATGGAATAACGCCGGGGGAGATCCCCTCCTTCTTCCTCTCACCTGCCTTGTATCCGGCAGCACAAGAAAATGCCCTTGTACGAACTTTCCCCACCCCCATATAGGAACTAATACCGATTGTCTAAAAGCCTGGTCGCTGGTATCGTATGAACTGAAGTAAGGGACATTTCCCGGCCTTGTCGGGCGGTCCCGGTCCCGTAACAGCTGTGCATCAGGGAAGGGAGGTGTAAAAAAACACTGATGTTTCAGTGCGTTCCGGGGAATATTCCAAGAAAAGGAGGTATTCGCTCATGTTCGAAGATACCGAACACAAAGCTGGGAAAGGCACTTTAGGCATCGTCATCCTGGGCCCGCTTTTCGGCCTTCTCTACGTCTGTTTCCTGCCGCTCATCGCGCTGATGACCCTTTTGCTCGCGCTCCCCGAACTCGCCGTAGCAAAGAAGGCCGAGATCGTGGACAACTCCGGGGCATGTATGACCTGCCACTCTTCCCGCGAGTTCAGTAAGACCTTCAAGAACAGGGAGAAGATGTCGGTATTCGTCAATGCCGATGACTTCAAGGGCACGGTGCACGCATTCCTGAACTGTACCGACTGCCACCAGAAGGTCTCCCTGAGTGCGCATCCGGGCAGAAGCAGCTATGACAGCAGGGAAGCCTTTATCCTCGCAGCCTCGGCTGCCTGCAGAAACTGCCATTCCGATACCCAGCTCAAAGCGAAGCCTGTCCATGCCTTTTTGACAAACAAGACCAACGGCCCTCCCTGCATAGACTGTCATGGTTCTCATTCCGTAAAACGGTCGACCGCATGGAAGAATACCCTATCAGACAACCAGTACTGCCTCACCTGTCATTCACAGAAACTCACGAAGACACTCGGAAACGGTGAAAAGATATCACTCTTCATCGACCCGTCTCCGCTGAAGGCCTCGGTGCACAGCAAGCACGCCTGCTCCGACTGCCATGCCGGTTTCTCCAGGACAGCTCATCCGACCCGGGACTTCAGCGACAAAAGAAGCAGGACCCTGGCGATAGCAGAGGCGTGCAAGAAGTGCCATGCGGACAAACACAGCGCGGTCAGGGAGAGCATCCATTTCAAGCTCATATCCGAAGGCAACAACAAGGCGCCGGGCTGCACCGACTGCCACGGGTTCCATAACGTGGGGCCAAAGGCGACCTATGAGACGCTGAGCGGCGTGCCCTGCAAGGGCTGCCACGAGGACGTCTTCAAACGCTACCAGAAGTCAGTCCATGGCCTGGCAAAGGCCAAAGGTCATACCGGGGCCCCCCTCTGCTCGTCCTGCCACTTCGCCCATGAGGTGAAGATTTCCGCCATGAACGAGCGGATCAAGACTGCCTGCCTCGGCTGCCACAAGGAGGCGGAGGCCAAGCATGAGAAATGGCTGCCTAATGCCGGGCTCCATCTCAGCGCAGTCGCCTGCGCAGCCTGCCATTCGCCCAACACGGCAAAGGGCATCCAGCTGCGGCTCTATGACCAGAACACTGACAAACCCTTTACCGAGGAACAGGTCGCAAAGCTCCTCGGTGCCGAATACCAGGCCATCCTTCAACGAATCAGCGCCCACGGCGGGGAGGGCCTCGAATCAGACGAGCTCTGGGACATCGTCAGGAAGCTCAACGACAAAGGCACCAATGCAAAGGTGACCTTCCTCGGCAGAATGGACGTATCGGACGGCGCGGAATCACACCAGCTTGCGCTCAAGAAGAACGCGGTCAGGGACTGCGAGCAGTGCCACACGTCCGAGTCCGAATTTTTCAAGAGCGTCACGGTCGCCGTTGTCAAAGCTGACGGCAGGCTCCAGAATTTCAAGGCCAAACCCGAGGTCCTCGGCTCCGTCTTTTCGGTCGTGTCGCTGAAGCAGTTTTATGTCCTGGGAAGCACCAGGCTGAAGGCCCTCGACTGGATAGGCATCCTCATGGTCTTCGGCGGCCTGTCCGTCCCGTTGGCTCACATCACGCTGCGGGTCCTCACGTCACCCATCCGCGAGGCAAAGCGGCTGAACAAGATGAGAAAGGAGGGCAAGAGATGAAGAAGATCTATCTGCATCCGCTGCCCATCAGGATCTGGCACTGGATCAATGCCGTGAGTTTCATCGTGCTTTTTGTCACCGGCCTTCAGATCAGGTACCGGGACATGATGAGCCTCATGAAGTTCAGGGATGCGGTCGACCTCCATAATGTCGTGGGGTTCGTCCTGATCTTCAACTTCATCATCTGGCTCGTCTACTATATCTTCACCGGCAAGATACGGATATATATCCCTCCCCTGTCGGTAAAGAAATTCGTTACCGGGTGTATCAGACAGGCCCGGTACTACGGCTACGGGATACTGCTGGGGGAGGAAAACCCCCACCACAGCACCCCGGAGAACAAGTTCAATCCCATGCAGCAGATGGCCTACCTGGCGATCATGGTCCTGCTCATCCCGGCGCAGTTGGTATCGGGGCTTTTCCTCTGGGACATCAAGCAGTTCGCCGGACCCATCAGCCTCGTCGGAGGACTCAAGGTGGTGGACAGCGTCCACGTGGTGCTGTTCCTCTTCTTCTTGTCCTTCATCTTCGTCCACATCTACCTGGCCACTCTCGGACATACCGCCACCGCCCATATCAAGGCGATGTTCACCGGGTACGAGGAGATACCGGAAGGCCACGGTCACTAGGAATCCTCTGCGGATTCCGGCCAAGGGGGACAGGCTGCGCCTGTCCCCCTTTTTTATTGCCAAGGTTCCGGGTTGTCACTATAATGTACATATCTACGCCTTTGTAAGGAGGACTTGTATGAGACGCTTCACCTTCTGTCTGGCAGTCATTTTCCTGGTCTCACTTTTCTCTTCCACCCTGTTCGCAGCAGACACCTTCAACCTGGTCATCCCTCTGCCCCTCACCGGCAAGCAGGCGAAGTTCGGGGAAATGCAGAAACGCTCCTATGAGATGGCCGTCGAAGAGATCAACGCCAAGGGCGGAGTCAAGAAGAAAAAGATCGTCCTGTCCTTTGAAGACTCGGGGGCAAAGCCCGAGACCGCTCGTGCCATCGTCGAGAAACTGATCGACGTCAAGAAACAGCCGATCATTGTGGGCGAATATACCTCTGCCTGCGCCAAGGCTGTCGCCGCGGTCGCTGAGGAGAGAAAGACCCCGTATCTGGTAGTCGCCAGCGCCGACGATAATATCACCCAGCAGAACTACAAATACGTCTTCCGCCAGAACGCGGTCAATGCCCATTACAGCGACGGCGTTCTCGACTTCCTGAAAAAGGTGGTAAAACCCCAGACGATCGCAATCCTCTATGAGAGTTCCGCCTTCGGCACCTCGGGTGCCGATGCCATGGTAAAGGACGCCGGCAAGCTCGGCATGAAGATCCTGCTGAAGGAAAAGTACGAGGCAGGCTCTGTTGATTTTAAGCCGATTCTGTCCAAGGTCAAGGCTGCCCAGCCTGATGTCATCTACATGGTCTCCTATGTCATGGATGCATCCTTATTGATGAAACAGATCAAGGAACTGAGGATCGATGCGAAGCTGTTCGCAGGGGGCGCGGCCGGATTCGCGATCCCCGAGTTCATCGACAATGCCAAGGACGCGGCTGATTACGTGATCAGCGCGACCCTCTGGACCCCCCAGGTAAAATTCGCCGGGGCGAAGGAATATGCCGAAAAATACAAGGCCAAATACAAGGATTATCCCTCCTATCACGGGGCATCTGCGTATTCTGCGATGTACGTGCTGAAAGACACCCTGGAACGCGCTAAGGACTGGACCCAGGACAGGATACGGGATTCCCTCAAGGCCACCGACATGAAGACCGCCTTCGGCCCGATCAGGTTCGAGGACAAGGAGGGCTACCAGAACCAGAATTTCATGGACACCCTCGTGCTGCAGGTCCAGAAGGGGGAATTCGAAACGATCTGGCCGCAGCAGTATGCCAGCAAGAAGTATATCTACCCGATACCGAAGTGGAGGGAACGGAAATAGGATAGACATCCGGACGGTTCTGCATGTCATCGCCACAGCTTGAGGTTCTCCTCCAGACCCTCATATCCGGACTCCTGCTGGGCGGCCTGTACGCCCTGATCGGCATCGGCATGACCCTCATCATGGGGGTGATGAAGATCATCAACCTCGCCCATGGCGAGCTGATGATGGTGGCGATGTACATCGCCTACGGTCTGTTTACGCTCTTTCACCTCGACCCCTATCTTGCGGTCTTCATCGCCGCCCCTGCCCTCTTCATTCTCGGGGTCCTGCTCCAGAAGTTCCTCATCAACCCCGTGCTGAAGGTGGATTCGATACTTCCGGAGAACCAGGTGATCCTTACGGTCGGCATCGGCATGGTGCTCGCGAATCTCGCAACGGTCTTTTTCACCTCCGACTACCGCTCAACGCCGGTTGACTACGCGACAAAGGCGTGGTATCTGTCGGACTTCTGGAAGAGTTCCCCCATAGAGCTCTCCCTTTCATACGCCTGGTCGATGTCATTCCTCATCGCCGTCGCCATCACCATAGCCCTCTGGTTCTTCCTCGCCAGGACGGACACCGGAAAGTCGATCAGGGCGACCGCCCAGGACAATGATGCAGCCCTCCTCATGGGCGTCAATGTCGGGAAGATGCGCGTCATCACCTTCGGCCTCGGTTCTGCCCTGGTCGGCGCAGCGGGCTGTCTCTTTATTCCCATCTATTATCTGTATCCTGACCTGGGGGGACAGTTTACGCTGATAGCCTTCGTCATCACGATCCTCGGAGGACTCGGCTCGACCGTCGGCGCCATCATCGGCGGCCTTATCCTGGGAGTGTTCGAGTCCCTGACCGCCACGTATGTCGGGATGGGATGGGCGCCGGTCGGCAGGTTCGTCATCTTTGTGGCGGCCCTGATCTTCATACCCGGCGGCGTCGTCTCCCTGCTGAGGAGGCAAAAATGGGGCAAATGAAACGATACGCCCCCCTTGCCATCCTGGGACTCCTGGCAATACTGCCGCTGGTCGGTCTCTCCACGTATGCGCTGCATATCCTCATCATGGTCATTATGTGGTCTGTCATCGGCATGGCGTGGAATCTTCTCGGCGGGTACTGCGGCCAGGTCTCCTTCGGCCATGCCGCCTTTTTCGGGGTCGGCGCCTACACCGCAGGCATCGTGTACTCCAAGGGAGGGGCCTCGGCCTGGTGGGGCATGCCCCTGAGCATCGTCTTTGTCAGCGCGTTTGCGATGGTGATCGGCTTCATCTGCCTGAGGCTGCGGGGGCCTTTCTTCGCCCTCGCCACCCTCGCCATCGGGGTCATCCTGCGGGTCACGGCTGAGAATCTCACCGGCCTGACGGACGGCGACCTCGGCATCATGATACGCGAACGAACCTGGGTCGAGAAGACCTGGTATTTCTACGTCATTCTGATCCTTGCGGCGATCACCTTTTACCTGGTAAAGAAGGTGATCGAGTCGAGGCTCGGCTATTACTTTGTAGCCGTCAGGGAGGACCAGGATGCCGCCGAATCCCTCGGCATCAATACCACCCTGTACAAGACGATCGCCCTTTGTCTGAGCGCCGTCTTCACCGGGCTGGCAGGCGCCTTCTACACAAACTACATGGGGTACATCGACCCCAAGGTGGTCTTTGCCCTGCACGATATCTCGATCGTTACCATCATGATCGTCATGATCGGCGGGGTCGCCACCTTCTGGGGACCGGTCATCGGTTCGGTCATCATGGTCCTGTTGGCGGAGGTCATCCGGTCTATCCCCAAGCTGGGCGCTGCCCATCATACCTTCTTCGGCATCCTCCTGATCGTCATCATCATCTTCCTGCCCAACGGCATCATGGGCGACATGCCGAAGCTCAGGAGAATATTGAGGATGGGCAAATCCTCATGAAGCCCCTGCTTTCCGTGCGGCATGTCTCGATGTTTTTCGGCGGACTCGCCGCGCTTCACGATGTCTCTTTCTCGGTGAACAAGGGGGAGATCCTCGGGCTGATCGGCCCCAACGGCGCCGGCAAGACGACCCTCTTCAATGTCGTCAACGGTTTCTATCGCCCGTCGCGCGGGGACGTCTTCTTCAAGGACCAGCGGATATCCCATCTCAAACCGAACAAGATATGCAGTCTCGGCGTCGCACGGACCTTCCAGGTGGTGAAGCCCCTCCAGAGGATGACCGTGCTGGACAATGTCATCGCATCCGCCTTCCTCAGATCACGGACAAAGGCAGAGGCGGTCAGGACCGCGACCGAGGTGCTCGGGTTCACCGGCCTCCTGGCAGACAGGGACGTGATTTCAAAGGGCCTCCCCCTCGGCAAGAGAAAGAGGCTTGAAATCGCCCGCGCCCTCGCCACATCTCCGGAACTGATCCTCCTGGATGAATCCTTCGCCGGTCTCAACCCTTCCGAACTGAACGAATCGATACAGATCATCAAGGACATAAGGGACAGGGGGATAACCATCATGATCATTGAACATCACATGAAGGTGATCATGGCGATATCAGACAGGATCGTGGTGCTCAACTACGGGGAGCGGATAGCCGAAGGCTCGCCTGCGGAGATACGGGCCAATCCCCTTGTCATCACCGCATACCTGGGAGTTGCCGATAATGCTTGATGTCCGGCATATCGACGTCAGCTATGGCGATGTGCAGGTGATCTGGGACGTCTCCTTTTCCGTGCGCGAAGGAGAGGTGGTGGCCCTCATCGGCGCCAATGGCGCCGGGAAGTCCACGATCCTCAAGACCGTATCCGGCCTTCTCAGGCCCGGGAAGGGGGAGATACTCTTTACCGGCAGCCCGATCCACCGGACAGAGGCCTTCCATCTCATCGAAAAGGGAATCGCCCACGTCCCTGAGGGAAGGCGTCTCTTCCCGGAGATGACGGTTGATGAAAACCTCGACACCGGCTCCCTGAGAGGGGCCGCACGCACGCACCGGGAGGAGACGAGGGAGACGGTATTTACCCTCTTCCCCCGCCTTAGGGAGAGGAGGAAGCAGCTCTGCGGGACCCTCAGCGGGGGCGAGCAGCAGATGGTGGCTGTGGGCAGGGGACTCATGTCCCGGCCGCGGCTGATCATGTTTGACGAGCCGTCCCTGGGCCTTGCGCCCATCCTGGTGAAGGAGATATTCCATGTCATTACCCGCATCAGGGGCGAAGGCGTGACCGTGTTGATCGTTGAACAGAACGTCAAACAGACGCTGGCGATCGCCGACAGGGCATATGTCCTCGAAAACGGCAGGGTCGTGCTCGAAGGCTCCGGCGCGGAAGTAGCGGGAAACGAACACGTAAAGACAGCGTATCTCGGCATATAGCAAGCGGAGGTGGTGACATGTTTGTATCAGACTGGATGACGAGAAAGGTTTTCACGGCAGCTCCGGATGACGGGATCTCGGACGTCATCAGGCTGCTGAGGGAAAAAGACATCAAACATATACCCGTGGTGAAAGACGACCGCCTCAAGGGCATCATCTCCGACAGGGACATCAAGGAATTCAGCCCTTCTGCGGCATCGACGCTGGACGTCTATGAACTCCACTACCTCCTCGCAAAGACAAAGGTGAAGGAGGTGATGAAGACCAAGGTCTACGTCACCACCCCTGACGCCCCGATAGAGGAGGCGGCGAAACTGCTGCACGACTACCGCGTCGGCTGTCTTCCGGTCGTGCATGAGGGCCGCCTCGCGGGCATTATCTCTCACCATGACGTCTTCAGGGCCCTGGTCGACATCACCGGCGTCAGGCACGGAGGCCACCGGATATTCATGACCATAGAGGACAGGCCCGGATCGGTCAAGGATGTTGCGGATGTGATCAGGAAGCACGGGTTCCATCTCCAGAGCGTCCTCACCTCCTACGAGAAGGTGAAGGAGGGGTACCGGAACATTGTCATACGGACCAGTGGAAAGGGGCAGTTCGGCGCGATGAAGGCTGAACTCCAGGGGATATACCGCGACGTGAGGATCAAGAAGGGCTGATACTCCAACCCCGATTGGCCGCGCAGACCCTTTCATAGGCACGCCTTCTTGTCCCTCCGGGATCAGTTTCCCCGCCTCCGCCATATACTTATTAATGCAATTTATTAATCCGATTAGTATTTTAAATTTGACATCTAAGGGGTTGAATACTGACAATTATGCGAAACAAACCATGATCACATGAAGAAGATAAACTGCTGGGAGTTTAAGAAGTGCGGCAGGCAACCGGGCGGCAACCAGGCCCATTCCCTGGGAGCGTGTCCTGCCACGACGGAAAAGAAACTCCACGGGGTACACGGGGGTTCACAGGCAGGCAGGGCCTGCTGGATCGTAGGAGGAACCTTCTGCGATGACGCAGAACAGGGAACCTTTCCGAAGAAATACTTCAGTTGCGTTGAGTGCGATTTCTACAAGAGGGTTAAGGAAGAAGAGGCATCCGGTTTTCAGCCCTCTGCCAGTCTCTTCATGAAGCTCCACTGACTTCCGGGGACCGACCGGCCAAACCCGCATCTCCATACTACGGGTGAACGGCTCGACACGGCGAAGCGTTCACAGCCCGTCGGGAAGTGCCCATCCATTAGTTGATTAATCCCCCGTTTCGATTACAATACTCTCAGGCATTTTTTCCAATCATCACGGTTCATCAGACAGAGAGGATTGACTGACCATATGACAGAACGGAAATACAAGTTCATGCGTGAAGACTTCGGCGATATGCCGGTTCGTCTGGAGCATCTGACGATGCATCTGAACTTTCTCGATGAGGCGGTCGAGACGACCGGATGCCTCCGGATGGTGGCACTTACAGACCTGGCAGAACTCTCCCTCGATGCAAACAGCCTCGACATTCTTGGCATCGAATGGGTGACCGGACCCGACGACAGCAAGGGGCAACCCCTTCCCTATGATTTCCAGAAGGACAGGAACCGGCTGATCATCCCCTTTTCGCACGGAGTTTCAAAGGGCACGCGGTTCTTCATCCGCACCAGGACGCGGTGCCATCCCTCAGACCATCTCCTCGAGGGGATCTATAAGGACACCACGTCTCCCGGTGCGCCGCAGCAATACATCTCCCAGTGCCAGCAGTGGGGTTTCCAGCGGATCATGCCGATCATCGATGACTGCAGGGCCAAATGCACCTTTACGACAACCATTGAGGCGGACAGCCGCTACACCCATCTCATCAGCAACGGCAACATAAGCAAGAAATACCATCCGGACGGAAGGCCGGTACAAAAGCCGGATGACCCTTCACGCCAGGTGATCACCTACGAAAACCCCACGCCCATGGCGCCGTACCTCTTCATCGCCTGCGCCGGGACCTGGGATACCCTCGTCGACGAGGTCGCCTTCTCCTCGGGCAGGAGGGTAAGGCTCGAGTATCTCGTCCCCCCCGGAAGCGCGGACGATGCGAAGATACCCATGGATATCCTGAAGGAATCCGTCCTCTGGACGGAAAGGACGCAGGGATATGAATACTCCGCAGACACCTACCGTACGATATGCATGACAAAGTCGAATTTCGGAGGAATGGAGAATGTCGGCAATACCACCATCGTGACCGACGCAGCCCTGATCAACGAGCATACGATGGACACCGCCCTTCTCTACTCCCATGCGGTGATCGTCCATGAGTTCGAGCATAACCAGTGCGGCAGCGAGACGACGATGGAGACGCCGTTCGATGTGTGGCTGAATGAGGCGTACACCGTTGATGTTGAGCGGCAGTTCATGGCAGACCTCTTCGACCCGTCGTTCATCAGGCTCAACCAGGTCGAGAGCATCCGTAACCCCCTCCTCGGCCCCCTCACCATGGAGGATGCCGGTCATGTCGGCCGGATCGTGCGGGACGGGTTCAACGATCCTGACGAGTTGATCGACGGCGTTACGTATGTCAAGGCAGCAGAGGTGATACGCATGTTACGGCTCATCCTCGGACCGGATGCGTTTCGCGAGGCAAAGACCCTCTACTTCACCCGCTACCATAACGGCAATGCCAATACAGACCAGTTCTTCGGGTGCTTTGAGGAGAAATCCGGCATCTCCCTGGAACAGTTCAAAAAGACCTGGCTCTATACTATCGGCTATCCGAAGGTCACGGCCGAGACCAGATACAACCCTTCGAAGAAGCAATACCGGATCGCCTTCCATCAGGAGACGCCGCCCGACGTAAGCCCCTTTCATCTACCGATCGCCCTATCCCTCGTGGATAAGCAGGGGAAGGATCTGCCGGAAACACACCGGACATTTCAACTGAAGGATGCTGATGCCGAGCTGACCTTCTATGGCATCACCGAACCACCGGCCTTTGCCTCGATAAACCGCGACTACTCCTTCTACGGCACGTTCAGCCACAAGAACGCGACAGCCGGAACCCTTGCCCTGCAGGTGCGGCTCGACCCGAATGCCTATAACCGGGTGGACGCGATGCGGCAGCTGACTGACATCGAAAGGATCAGGCTGCTGCATGATTCCCGGGCGGAGGTGAGCGACGGCTGGCTCGACCTCTATGGAGAGATCCTTTCTCTCGGTGATCTGCCGGCATCGCTGAAGGCGTATTTTCTGAGGATAGACGAACAGCCAATGGACCGGTCATACACCACCTGGTATCAGGAACTGGTGGATGCACGCGAGGCGATGATGCTCGCTGTCAATGGCAGGTACAGAAATAAGCTCGTCGCGATGTTCGAGGGGCTCGACACCTATGCGAAACCGGCGGGAAGGTCCCCGCGGGAAGGCATAGAGGAGAGGATGCTCAAGAACGTGCTCCTCGACCTCATCGTCATCGACGATCTGCCCGACAGCCACACCCTGACCATCGATCACTTCCGCAGGGCGACGACGGCAACGGACAGGGTGGCTGCGCTCATGGCATTGAACAGGAGTTCCTCTCCGCTGCGCCACGCGGTGCTGGAAGAGGTATATGAAGCCTGGCACGAGCATCTGAGCGGCTATGCCAATTATCTCCGCATCATCTCAAACGGCACCTGCGATGACGTCTTCGATATGATCGAGAACGAGAAGAACCGTCCGGGGTTTATCATCACCCAGCCCACGTGGGCGCGGGCGCTCTTCCTCCCCATGGCGGTCAACAACAAGATGGTCTGGACCGCCCAGGGCATTGCATGGATCGCAGACACGGTGATAGAACTTGCGCCGATTAATGCCATCACCGCGGGCAGGCTCCTCAATACGTTCCAGCATGTGAAGCGCCTCAAGCCCGTCCTCAGAGAGAAAGTGACCGCCGCGCTGGGGCGGATCGCCGCCAGTGTCTCCGAAAAGGACAGCCCCTCGGTCTTCGGCCAGGCAAGGATGTATCTGGAGAAATGATTCGGCTGTTGGGGACCTGTCCCCCGAAAAATGTGCCACTTGTAATTAGAGTGTTGGTAATATGAACACTCAAATCGAAGTCTGCCGAAGCGTGAAGAATTTCAGTATGTTTGAGCCCTGATGGTAGGGACGAGTTCTGAAATTCAGCGAGGCAGACTGTCACGGAGTGCGATCTTCTCAGGGGTGAGCTCTTTTGGGCACTTTTCTGTCTCATCACAGAAAAGTGCCTCGGGTGCGGGGTGAAACCCCGCCTTTTTGCGGCTGCCTGCGCGCCGGCCGTTTGAAGAGATGGGGAAGAAGGAAGATAAAAAGGCATCTGCGGGCAGCGGTGTCACCAGGAGGCAGTTTCTCACCACTATAGGTGCTGGCACCCTGGCGGTCGCCGGAAATCGAGGCAGCTCTTCTGCGGAAGAGGCTCGATGTGCAAAGCGCTGGGCAGGCTGCCGAGGCAGCGCTGCGGGGAGCTTCCCCTCTCAGCCGCAATCAGTACAAGGTGCCGCTTTTCAGGGGACTGCCTGAGGAATCGATCTTGGCGATGGTCCAGACATGAGCCTCTCCGTGGTACAATATGACGACTCTGCCACGTGGAAGGAGACGCGATGAGACTCGTAACCAGGGGAGACCTTGACGGTGTGACATCCGCAGTGCTGATCACCTCGATGGAACAGGTCGGTTCCATCGAACTGCTTCACCCCCAGGACATAACGGACAAGAGAACGAAGATAACGACAGACGATATCCTCGTGAATCTCCCTTACCATCCTGACTGCGGCATGTGGTTCGACCACCATGAACTCACCGACAGCAACGAGAAGCCCCCTGCCGTCTTTCGCGGCAAACACGCTATCGCGCCGAGCGCTGCCCGCGTCATCTACGACTACTACGCTGCTGAGAAATTCAGGAAATACGAGTCCCTTGTCAGCGAGACGGACCGTTTTGACGCAGCCCGACTGACCAAGGACGATGTGCTCGATCCTGCCGGCGTGATCCTGCTGGGATATACCATCGACTCGCGGTCAGGCATCGGGAGGTTCAAGGATTACTTCAGCAGACTTGTGGAGTGGCTCAAGGCGATGCCGGTAGAGGAAGTCCTCAGGCACCCCGAGGTAGCGGAAAGGGTGAAGATCCTCAGGGAAAACAACAAGACATTCCTTCAGGCCCTGAGCGAGCATTCCCGCCTCGAGGGAAATGTAGTCGTCACCGACTTCCGCTCCCTTCAGAAGCCCCCGGTCGGCAACCGTTTCCTTATCTATACCCTGTTTCCCTCAGCAACCGTCTCGGTGCGGCTGCAGTGGGGACCCGACAGGAGATTCGTCGCGACAAGCATCGGCCATAATATCTTCAACAGGACGTCAAAGGCAAACTGCGGCCAGATCTGCGGGGAGTATGGCGGAGGCGGCCACCGCGGCGCAGGCTCCTGCCCTGTCCCCACCTCTGAGGCTGACGGCTCTTTGAAGGATATCATCCGCAAGCTGCAGGAGGCCGGATAATTCATGCGTCTGCTGCAAGAGAAAGGGGCGCATGGACCGGATCGATGACCTCAGGGAACTCGATGAGATCGAGGGAATAAAAGACATGCTCATGGAGATCCTGAAGACCCAGAGGCTGATCCTGACCCGAATCGATCACCTCGCCCAGGCGATTGCGCGCCTGGAAGAAAAATAGAAAGCAGGAGTGCCCATGAAAAAATCTCTCGGTCCAAAGACAATCCTTTATCCCGCCCCGGTCATGGTGATCGGCACGTATGACGATTCCGGCAAGGCAAATGTCATGACAGCCTCCTGGGGAGGCATCTGCTGCTCGACCCCTCCCTGCATCGCCGTCTCCCTGAGAAAGGCGACGCATTCCTTCGGCTGCATCACGGAGAGGCAGGCATTCACGGTCAATATCCCCTCGGAGTCGAACCTGGTTGCTGCTGATTATTTCGGCATGGTCTCAGGGAAGGCGGAGGATAAGTTCAAGGCGACCGGCCTCACGCCGGTGAAGTCCGACCATGTGGACGCGCCTTACATAAAGGAATTCCCGCTGGTCATAGAATGCAAGGTGATCAAGACGGTCGAGATCGGGCTTCACACCCAGTTCATCGGTGAGATCATGGACGTCAAGATGGATGAGTCCCTTCTCCATGACGGAAGGCCTGATATCGAAAAACTGAAGCCCGTTATCTTCGCCCCTGAACTCAGGACATATTTTTCCGTCGGCAGGGAGTTAGGCAAGGCCTTCTCGATGGGCAAGGGGAAGTGAGGCAGGCCGGCGATGGCGAAGAAGAATAACAGGGCGCTCCTGAAGTCCGCGAAGACCCTGATGAAGGATGAGGCCCTGACCGAGGCGATCTCGGCGGACATCGAGAAAGAGCGCGGCGGTCTCGGGTTTCTCCTGGGAATGCTGAAGAGACGTCCCCGCACCTTCAACCCCTATATGCTCAGGGGCCTGACGATCTACCGGGAGCCTTCCTCTCTCGACCGCAAGACCGTAGAACTGGTAGCCGTGGGAGCGGCGACTGCCCTTCATTGCGAGCATTGCCTCGAGGCGCATATGAAGAGGGCGGTTGAAGAGGGCGCATCCGGGGATGAGGTGCTGGATGCGATCCTCGTGGCAGGGGCGATCTCGGAGTCGTCCGCCCTCTCCGTAGCGATGCGGAAGTTCAGGCAGATGGAGGGGAAGAAGAAGGATTAGGGGGCCGGAGCACTGCCGAATGTTCGAGAGCATGACCCGCAGTGATGTCTCGCCAATATGCCGGTGACGTCCGGCTTATGAGCCGCTTCGCAGCCAGTTGTTGATCAGCACAATCTCCCTTCTGCGTTGCATCGCGGCCCGCGCCCTCCTGCTCCCGCTGAGCAGGTGTAGAAGGATCTCTCCGCCCCGCATCAGACTTTCGATCCAATAGCGCAGATAAAGCGAGTGGTAGAACGGCACGCCTGTGTCTGTTACTCCGTATTTCTGTTCGAGGTAGGACCGGGGAGGAGCCACGCTGCTCGCCAGGACGAGCGCCTTGGAAAACAGTCCGTTCTTTCTGTCCATATGCTCCAGGGCGTCGGGCAGGGGGATGGCGGCCTCATCCAGCAGCAGGTCAGAAAGCATGTCGGCTATGGTGGTGCCGGAGTCGTCATGTCCCATGCGGCGGAGATCCTCGACCCGCAACTCCGCGCCGAACAAGGCCGCTGCAACTTGCAGGGTGCAGGAGACATATCTCCCGATCCCGTATCCTCGGGCGCGGTCTCCAAGGGTCTGCCAGTCGATCGCCGTGTTGTAGCGCCTGATTACCTCACAGATATCGCAGAGGTTCTTCATCTCGATGATGCTGAACCGGTGGTTGACCGAAAAATGGAGGCAGAGGTGCAGGATCAGATCCTCTGGAGACAGGATGAAGGCCGACTGCCCGCCGAAGGCAACACAGGATGCCCTGTCCCAGAAGCCGTCCATAAGCATGGCGCACCCGTCGATACAGGTCAGTGCCGCGTGGACCTCGAAGGACGGACCGCCGTGACGCGTGAAGGGAATGAGGTGGTGATGCCCCAGGAGTTGCTCTGATACCGGGGGGCGCACCCGGGGGCCATAGCCCTCGCCGATAAGGATATCCTCCACTGAGCACAGGTCCTTTCCCCTGATGAGGATGTCGATGTCATGCATCGGCCGGAGGGCGATATCATCGTATATGGTCTCGGCAAGGCACGCCCCCTTCAGGACTATGGCTTCGATGCCTTGTTGCCCGAGGATGCCGATGATCTTCCTGAGGTCCTCGAGGATGAGGGTGTTGCGCGCGGCATGCAGGAAATAGGTCTCCTGGAGGCGATGCAGGACCTCCGCGGGGACATGCTCAGCGGCAGGGCTCCGTACAAGACGGCTGTAAAAGTAGGGGGTGAGCTCAAGCAGCTGCAGTTGAAGCAGGATATCGTGCCATGCCGCGGGGGGGGTGGATGTGATCAGCGAGACGGCATCCCCGTCATTGGTGGATACGGCGCGCAGAAGGGATACAGCCCTTTTTCTCTCCATCTCCTCAGTCCGTGACAGTCAACGCCGTTACCAGCACTTCGTCTTAAAGATCTTTTCGAAGACCCCTTTGCAGGGGTCGCCCTCCCCGGCTCCCGGACTGTTCCGCGAATCATACTTCTGCGCCCAGGCCTTGGTGGATCCCACCCTGAAGACCATCATGGCCGGGATCGTGTACCCCGTCGCCTTTATGGTCTTCCTGAGAAACTCGCGCCGCGAACTGCACTGATCCTTCTCGGGTTTCATCGTCCTCACCTCCCTTGCAACTCTCTTTCCTGTCCCTGCCGAATCATGCGCATGCGTGCGCCTCTTCGCCGGAGTATGAGCCTGCCAATTCTGAAAACAGCGCGCCCGCCCGCTTCACATCTCTTGTGTCCAGCCGATAGCACTCGCAGGAGCGCACCAGCCGGACCAGGACCTCGATACCCTTGTCGCCGAAGGATGAGAGATTGATCGCCTGTTCGATCAGCATGGATAAGGCCTCGGTTTCTCCGAGGGGGGTAAGCTCATCTCCTCCGGCCGGGTTATCTACCGGAAAGACGAGCCACGCCGGCCGCGCCGGCCGGGCCACCCAGTCTTTTCGTACTACAGAGGGATCGAATCTGGACTTGCCGGATGAATCGACGAAGACCGCTGAGTCCGGTCGGTGCAGTTCAGGGAAGAGCCTCAGGGTAGCGGCAGTAGTATGGAAACTGCGCGGAAAGGGCCAGGCCCTGCTGCCGCCGGGCTCAAGCAGGATGATCTCGTCCGAGAGGCATCTCCAGCCATCCTGCAGCAGGCCGAGCGCCTGGGTGCTCTTGCCCGAGCCGGAGGGGCCGACCAGCAGGAGTCCTCTATCGTCCTTGACGAGACCTGCTGCGTGCAGCTGCAGGAAATGGTCGTGGGCCGCCAGGAGCGAAAGCATGATAGTCCATTCCAGCTGCTCTATGAGCCGCACCGGGTCGTCCGTCTCATGAACGACACCTTGCTGATTACCGAGCATATACACCGGGCCGCCGGCCCGTATTACCTGTCTGACTGTCCATTCTGCGTCGCAGGGACCAGACGCTGAGCGGAGGGCTGGATAGAGCAACCCCACCGGCATGTCCCCGGGAAGACGTTTTGTCGTCAGTGCAAAGCGATAGCCGAATAATTCGTAACAGTTCCTTTCCATCTGCCCACCCCGGGCTACCCGGTCACTAACAGCTCCTCCTCCTGAAAGACTGAGATCATGGAGATGACATCCCTCATCGCCTCATCAGGCGTAAGACCGAAGGCAACCGCCGATTGCCGCGCGATCTCCTCGACGGTGCTGCCGCCATTGCAGTATGTCAGGATGAAAGACGCAGTGCGGTTGAGGGTATATATAGCGCCCCTGTTCGCATCATACAGTACACACCCGTCCCCCAGGTCCTTCTGCGACAGGGTCTCTGCCTTCATCGGACGATACGTGCCCGGCAACAACCTGTCACATCGGTCGGATTTGACTCCCTCTCTGTCTTCTGCAGTCGTTGTGTTCATCTGCTGCCCTTTCCTCGACTCACGCACCTGTAATTACGCATATCTATATTAC
Source organism: Nitrospirota bacterium (assembly GCA_021825365.1). Taxonomy (GTDB): domain Bacteria; phylum Nitrospirota; class Thermodesulfovibrionia; order Thermodesulfovibrionales; family UBA6898; genus JAKAGF01. The sequence goes on from JAKAHR010000021.1 coordinate 24,436, forward strand.
AAGAAGCGTGCCATGGAGAAATGCCAGTTTCCTTCGCCGGGACTTCCCGGCAAAAAAGGGGGGAGAGACACAGCAGCCGGCTGATTAAAAGGATATTATGAAAAGTCAGGTTGTGAGGCGCCCGGCGTCCTGGCAGGCCTCATCCGTCCTACAAACGCAAGTGGCGCGAATCGAAACAAAATATGGCGCGAATCGAAACAAAGTAGCAAGCCGGGGCGGAGCCCCGCTTCGATAATGTTTTGTGATTTTGGTCTTCGTCGGTCACCCCTGCAGCACCCGGCTCAGAAAGACCTTCGTCCGCTCGGTCTTCGGTCTTGTGAATATCTCCTCAGGCTGCCCAATCTCGATGATCTCCCCCTTGTCGAAGACGACGATGCGGTCGGCAACCTCCCGTGCAAAGCCCATCTCATGGGTGGCGATCACGGTCGTCATGCCCTCGTTCACCAGGTCCTTGATCACGGAAAGCACCTCGCCCACCATCTCGGGGTCAAGAGACGAGGTAGGCTCATCAAAGAGCATCGCCTGCGGCCGCATCGCAAGGGCTCGGGCGATCGCTACGCGCTGCTGCTCTCCGCCTGAAAGCTGATCGGGATAACTCCCGATCTTCTTCTCGAGGTTGATCCTCCTGAGGAGGGAACGCGCATTTTCCGAGGCGGTCGTCCTGTCGATTCCCAGAACACGCACCGGTGCCTCGATGATATTTTCGAGCGCCGTCATGTGGGGAAACAGGTTGAACTGCTGAAACACCATCCCCACCTTCAGCCGCACCCGTCTGATCGCAGCCCGGTCACCCTCCTCAGGACGCCTTCCGCTCAATGAGTGAAGCTCGATCCCATCCACCACGATCCCGCCCTGCTCGAAATCCTCCAGCCCGTTGATGCACCTGAGGAACGTGGACTTGCCGCTTCCCGAGGGGCCGATAAGGACGACCACCTCGCCGCGTGAGATGTCGAGATCAATGCCCCGGAACAGGGGATGCTGACCAAACTGCTTGTGCAGGCCCCGAACGGTGATCATCGTCCCGGCCCCTTTAAGCGCGCCTCGAGCCTCCTCGCCAGAAGCGACAAAGGATAACTCATGCAGAAATAAAGGATAGCCGCGATGAGCCCCAGCTCGAAGAAGCGCAGCGTCGTGGCTGCAAGTATGGTGTAGGTCTTGGTGAGTTCGACCATGGCGATGACCGACACGAGGGACGAGTCCTTGAAGAGCGCGATGAAGTCATTCGTCACCCCCGGCGTGGCGATGCGCAGGGCCTGCGGAAGGATCACCCGCCGCAGGGCGAGCGGCCGCGTCATCCCCAGGGAGAGGGCCGCCTCCATCTGCCCCTTCGGCACCGCCTGGATGCCGGCCCGGTAGATCTCCGCCTCATAGGCTGCGTAGTTCATGCCGAGCCCGAGGAAGGCGGCGAAGACGGGGCTTAAGGAGATGCCGATATTCGGAAGGCCGTAGTAGAGGATATACAGCTGGATGAGAAGCGGCGTGCCGCGGTACAGCTCGATATACGCCGTTGCGATCGCGGATAAAGGCTGTCTGCCGTAGAGCCTGCTGATCGTAAGCCCCAGGCCGAGGATAATCGCAAGGGCCATCGAGGCGGTAGAAACGAGGACCGTGATGCCGGCGCCTTTCAGCAGCGCGGGAAAGAAGGTGGCAAGAGGGGCCTGCTTCGACTCCCCAATCCCCACAAAACCGGATTTCTCTCTCTCGGACAGCTCATAGAGCTTCTCCTGCTGCGGGTTCCAGAGGTCCCACTTTTCGTATATCCTCCTGAGTTCTCCGCTGCTGAGGAGCTTTGCGAGGATGCCGTCTATCCTCCTCCTGAGTTCATCATCGTCTTTTCTCAGCGCAATGCCGTAATACCCTTCACCCAGGGGGCTTCCGGCGAATTTCAGGCGCGGGTTCGTCTTCCCGTAGTAGGCTGCGATCGGCAGATCGAGGAGCACCGCGTCGATTCTGCCGATGGCTAGGTCCTCATAGGGTTCCACCTGGCCGGGATAGATCTTCACGTCAATGCCCCCTGCCTTTGTGAGGATCTCCTGGGCAACGGCGCCTGACAGCGTGCCGACCTTCCTGCCCCTGAGGTCGTTGAGCTCCTGAATCCGGGTCTCGTCCTTTCTGACGACGAGCTGTTCGGTGTAGATGTAGTAGGGGGCAGAGAAGAGGACCTTCTCCCTGCGCTGGGGGGTTATCTCGATGCCGTTGATCACCACGTCCGAGTCACCCCGCTCCAGGGCGGGGATGAGGCTGTCCCAGGCATTCTGCGCCTGCCGGGCGGTGACGCCCAGCTCGCGGGCTATCGCATCAGCAAGGTCTGCCTCGAAGCCGACGAGACGGGAAGGGTCTTTTGGATCAGGGAAGACATACGGCGCTCCGCCTTCTGCGTCAGAGCCCCAGAGCAGGTACCCCCGCTTTTGTATCCTGTCGAGGCCTGAGCCGCCGGAACGTGCGGGGAGCGCCCAGTAGATAAGGAGGCCGAGGCCGAGAAGCAGGGAAATCACCCTCAGGAAATTCTTCACGTACCGGCTCATCCCTTCCCGCTCCCTGCGGAAAATACCTGCAGCTTTGCGTCTATCGCATCGCCAGGGGAACGTAGTCTTTTTTGAGGCCCCGCAACGAGGAGTAATACGACGGTCTGATCAGCTTTCCCTGGATGATCTCCTCTATCCGATGGGCCGACCACCCCGCCACCCTCGAAAGGGCGAAGATCGGCGTGAAGAGCTCCTTCGGTATGCCCATGGACCGGTAGACAAAGCCTGAGTAGAAGTCAACGTTCGCAGAGGCGACCTTGCCCTTCTTCCTCGCGATGATGCCCGGCGACAGGGCAGCGACCTTGCGGTACAGGGCAAACTCCTCACCCATGCAGTTCTTCCGCGCGATCTCTTCAGCCTTCTTTTCGAGGATCACGGCACGGGGGTCTGATTTCGTGTAGACCGCATGGCCTATGCCGTATATCTTCCCTGTCCTGTCATTCGCCTTCTTGTCGAGTATCTTTTCGAGGTAATAGGAGACCTCGGCGTCATCGTCCCAGTCCTTTACGTGCGACTTTATATTCTCCATCATCCCCTCGACAGCCTCGTTGGCACCGCCGTGCAGGTGCCCCGAAAGGGATGCGATGCCCGAGCAGATCGCCATGTAGCTGTTCGCACCTGAGGAGGATACGGTCCTGACGGTGAAGGTGGAATTATTGCCCCCTCCGTGTTCGGCGTGCAGGACGAGCATCATGTCAAAGAGGTTCGCGGTAAGCCGGTCCGGCCTCTTGCCGTGCAGCATGTAGAGGAAATTCTCCGCATGGCTGTAATCGTCTTTCGGCTCGATGAACTCAGGGGGCTTTTTCCCGCGGCCTGCTGCGGACCGGTAGCTGTAGGCGACGATCGTCGGGAATTTCGCGAGCAGGTCGATGCACTGCCGTGAGAGGTCCTTGATGTCGGTTGAGTTTGGATTGTCGTCGAACAGGTGCATCGCCGAGACGATCGTATGGATCGAGCCCATCTGGTCGGCATGCGGCGGCAGTGTGCGGATCAGCTCCTTGGCAGCCTTCGGAAGGTGCCTTCGCTGAGCAAGCTCTGCGGTGAAGCCGTCGAGGTGCTTCTTCCGGGGAAGCTCGCTCGTCAGGAGGAGGTAAGCCGTTTCTTCGTAGCCGAACCTGCCTTCCTCCTGCTGGTGGTTGACCAGGTCCTTGATTTCATACCCGCAGTAGTAAAGCTCCCCGTCGAGGTCCACCTTTTTTTCGATGCCGTCCCCCTGGATCTCCCTCTTATATCCCATCACCTGGCCCTTGCTCGTGATGCCGACAAAGACGCCGGTGCCGTCCTCGTTCCGAAGACCTACCTTTATGTTCTTCTCCCTGACCAGCTCTGCAGGGATCTTGTCATGCTCCAATGCCAGCTTCTCGATTATCTTCAGAACGTTCTGCACGGACTTCACCTCGATCATGATATATTCGGTCCCATCGGTTGATAATGCATGGAAGTTAAATACTTTACCATGTCACAGCTTTTTCTGTCACGCGGCAGAGGGGGTGTTACGCAGGCGGATCAGCCTGTTTCAGGGTAACCAGGGTTGCCCCCCAGCCCCCTGCTTCATCGCCTCCAAGCCGGTACGATTCGACGCACGAAAGCCGGCTGAGGATGCTGTGGACCGTCTCCCTGAGCATCCCGCTACCCTTGCCGTGGACAACTCGCACGGTGAAGATGCCGCGCTTCATGCACTCCTGAAGATAATCGGGCAGAAGCTCTTTGACCTCCCGGGGCTGAAAGGTGTGGAGGTCCAGCACCCCGTTGATCGGGATTTCAACCGGACCAGGCTCTTCTCCTGAATCAGTCATGTCCGGCCGTATTGCCCCTTCGCATCTTCTCGACAGCCACCATGATAAGGGAAAGGGCGGCAGGCGTCATCCCCTGTATCCTGCTCGCCTGTCCGAGGCTCTCGGGCCTCACCTCCTCGAGCTTCAGGAGTATCTCCTTCGAGATGCCCGGCAGCCCCCGGTAGTCCATGTCAACGGGTATCTTTCTATCTTCCATCCGGGAGAGCTTCTCTGCAATCAGCAGCTGTCTCGCTATATACCCCTCGTATTTGACCTGTATCTCGACCTGGTCTTCGACATCAGCGTCAAGGACCGCATCAGGCGGGCCGAAAGAACGGATCAAGGCGTAGGAGACCTCCGGCCTCTTCAGAAGCTGTTCCAGGGAGATGTCCTCGGCGACAGAGGTGGTGCCGAGCCTTTTCAGCTCTTCATTGATCCGGGCCGGCTTTATGCGCGTCGCCTTAATACGCTCAAGCTCCTTCCCGATCTTTTCCCTCTTCCGCAGGAACCTTTGGTAAACATCGTCAGGGAGCAGTCCGATGGCGTGGCCCTTGTCCATCAACCTCAGGTCAGCGTTGTCGTGCCTGAGCAAGAGCCGGTATTCCGCCCGGGAGGTGAACATCCGGTAAGGCTCCTTCGTGCCCTTGGTGACGAGGTCGTCGATCAGCACGCCGATATATGCCTCATGCCTGGCAAGGACCAGGGGCTGCCGTCCCCGCAGTTTCAGACCTGCGTTGATTCCGGCGATGAGACCCTGGCCCGCTGCCTCTTCATAGCCGGATGTGCCGTTGATCTGGCCGGCCAGGAACAGCCCGTCGATCGCCTTGGTTTCGAGAGAGTGCCTGAGCTGCGTGGGGAAGACGAAGTCATACTCTATCGCATAGGCGGGCCGCATGATCTCGACCTGCTCAAGACCGGGGATCGTCCTGATGAACTGCACCTGCACGTCAAAGGGAAGGCTCGTCGAGACGCCATTAGCGTAGTATTCGGCTGTCTGCAGACCCTCGGGCTCGAGAAAGACCTGGTGTCTTTCTTTCTCCGCGAACCGGACGACCTTGTCCTCTATGGAGGGGCAGTAACGGGGGCCGATGCCGGTGATCTTTCCGCTGTACATCGCGGAGCGGCCAAGGTTCTCGCGGATGATCCCATGGGTTTCGCTGTTTGTGTACGTGATATAGCAGGGGAGCTGGGGGTTCTCTATCCTCTCTGTTGTGTGCGAGAAGGGGATCGGCGGCTCGTCGCCGTACTGGGGCTCTGTCTTCGAAAAATCTATCGTCCGTGCGTCGAGTCTCGGCGGTGTGCCCGTCTTGAGCCTGCCGAGCCGCAGCCCTGCCTTTGCAAGGGAATCCGAGAGACCGACTGACGGAAACTCCCCCGCCCTTCCCGCGTCGAAGCTATCATGGCCGATATGCATCAGCCCCTTAAGGAACGTGCCGGTGGTAATGACAACGCTTCGCGCAGGGTAGAAGATGCCGAGGGATGTCCTGATCCCCCGCACCTTTCCGTCTTCCACGACGAGTCCCTCAACAGTCGCCTGCTTGATATCGAGGTCCTTTGTCTCTTCGAGCACCTGCCGCATCCGGAGGCGATAGAGGACACGGTCCGCCTGTGCCCGCAGGGACCAAACCGCAGGCCCCTTGGACTTGTTGAGCATGCGGAACTGTATGCCCGCCCTGTCGGTCACCTTTGCCATCTCTCCGCCGAGTGCGTCGATCTCGCGTACCAAATGACCCTTCGCAAGACCGCCTATCGCCGGGTTGCAGGACATCTGGCCGATCGTGTCGAGGTTCATCGTGAAGATGCAGGTCGAAAGGCCCATGCGGGCGGCAGCCAGCGCAGCCTCGCAGCCCGCATGCCCTGCACCCACGACGATTATGTCATATGCCCTTGTAGAAGACATCGGTATCTAATTATAACCGTATGCAGCGATTATCAGGTACAGCAGGACCGTCTTCAGCGAAGCAGGCGGCGGCAGTATAATAGTCGTAGCCGCCATGAAAAGACATCTCATCATTATTGTCATCGCTGTCGCCATCGCCACGACCATGGCCTCGACCCTCCTGGCGTACCGAAACGCCCGGCGGGCAGCAGATGACTTCCTCAAGGCTGACGCCCTCGGCATCGCGTCCAGCCTCGACACAACACTCTCGCGCTACGGCACCGGGGAAAACATATTCCGCGGGATCATACAGTCTCAGAGGTGGGAAGGGATAGCCTTCCTCGCGCTCTATGCCGCCGACGGCACGGTCCTTATGCATTCTAACCCAAACCTCGTCGGCAGAAAGGCTACCCTGGGTACGCCCATGGCAGCCCTGACATCCGAGTCCCCCCTGTTTCAGTACAGGACGATCGGCACCGGCGAGGCGGTATTTATCATGGACGCCCCGATCCATGCCGCAGGTGCGGCCGCGGTGTTGCGGGTGGCGCTTCATACCTACCCGTCTCTCAGGATCGTTCGGGAGGCCCGCTTCCAGTTGATCAGCGTCGCTGCGGTTGACACTGCGCTGGTCTGCGTCACGGTGTTTTTCCTTATCGCCTCCCGTCGACAGCAGGCCCTCCAGAAGAAACTGATCGAGAAGGAGAAGTTATCCCTTTTGGGAGAAATGTCCGCTGTCCTGGCTCATGAGATCCGTAATCCCCTCGGCAGCATCAAGGGATTCGGCCAGTACCTGAAGGAGCGGGCTGCCGCAAGCGGGCATGCTGCCGACTTTGCGGAACCCCTGGATGTGATCGTCAAGGAATCCGGCAGGCTCGAGCAATTGACAGAGGACCTGCTTGCGTATACGAGAGGAGAGCAGCTCGCGATCGAGTCCTTTCGTATCAACGACCTCGTCGCCGAGGTACTTTCAACGCTGCAGACTCCTGCATCCGTCACCATCGAGACGGACCTGTGCTGTGACATTCAGCTGCATACTGACAGGACAAAGCTCCGCCAGGTACTGACCAACCTGCTTCAAAACGGTCTGGATGCGATCGAAGGCTCGGGCAGGGTCGCTATCTTGACCGCCGGGGCCGGGGGGCGCGTCGTCATAACCGTCAGGGACACCGGCTCGGGCATTGATGTCAAGACGCGGGAAGAGATCTTCAGGCCGTTTTTCACGACAAGGGCAAAAGGCACCGGTCTGGGCCTCGCAATCGTCGATAGATATGTCACCGCACTGGGTGGTACCATAACCGTTGAAAGTGAGCCCGGCAAAGGCAGCTCCTTCGGCGTCTCGATTCCGCTGCAGGCGCCGGAACAGACCTGAAAACGAATATGAACAGGGGTAACTATAAGATATTGGTCGTAGACGATGAACAGGGGTTCGCCCTTCTCATCTCCCGCATCCTCGGGGATGAAGGATACCAGGTCAGGACGATGTCTCATCCGCGGGAGGCTCTTGCTGAAGTGGATTCGTATCATCCTGACCTGGTGATAACCGACCTGAAGATGCCGGGCATGAATGGTGTGGAGTTTATGACTGCGGTGCGTGCACAGCACCAGGAGACAGACTTTATCATGGTCACCGCCTTTGCCAGCGTAGAGACGGCGGTGGCAGCCATGAAGCTCGGCGCACTGGATTATATCACCAAACCGCTGAAGGAGCCGGAAGAGCTGCGACGGGTGGTGCTCAGGGCATTCGAGAGACAGCGACTGTCTGCTGAAAACAGGGCCCTTCGGGAAGAAGTTGCCGGCGATATGCCTCCGCTGGAGTTGGTCTTTTCAGGCATGCCCGCCGTTCTCGAGGAGGTCAGCGCTGTCGCGCCGGCCGATACCACCGTAATCCTCTACGGAGAAACCGGGACAGGAAAGGGCCTCGTCGCAGGGGTGATACACCGGTTAAGCGGCAGAAGAGGCCTCATGGTGACTATCAATTGTGCGGCCATCCCGGAAAACCTGCTCGAGTCTGAACTCTTCGGCCATGAACGAGGCTCCTTCACCGGTGCGGTCAGGACGAAGAAAGGCAAGTTTGAGCTGGCGGATGAAGGCACGGTCTTTCTCGACGAGATCGGCGAGATGAGCCCCTCCCTTCAGGCCAAGCTCCTCCGGGTGCTCCAGGAACGAAGATTCGAACGCGTAGGCGGACTCGATGTCATCCACACGAGCGCACGCATTATCGCAGCCACCAACAGGGACCTGAAACAGCTGGTGTCCCAGAACAGATTCAGGGAAGACCTGTACTACCGGTTGAACGTCTTCCCGGTCCATATCCCGCCCCTTCGGCAGCGGAGGGACATCATACCGCAGTTGACACGCTATCTCGTCGAAAGGCTTTCCCGCAAGATCGGCAAACCCATTTCTGATATCCCTGGGAACACGCTTGCTCGTCTCATGTCACATCAATGGCCGGGCAACGTCCGCGAGCTCGAAAATGTGATCGAGAAGGCTGTCATCCTCAGTAGGGACGCTACGCTGACGGTACCCCGGCTGCACGACACTGCGGAAGGCGGATCAGCAGGAGACATGCGCAGCATCGAAAAGAAGGCTATAGAAGAAGCCTTGAAGAAGACGGGCGGCAAGAGGAAGGAGGCCGCTGACATCCTCGGCATCTCTCTGAGGTCTCTGCAGTACAAGATCAAGGGATACGGCATCGAAGCGTAGTAAGTTTCCACACGCAAATTCTTCGCCATAGACGCAATTTCTGCACCTTCTCCCCCACTGTCGACAATCAAAGCATCAGGATATTAAAGACTTTCTCTGTCTGGCACGGCTGCTGCAACTACAAGGGTAAACAGGGAAAGGAGGTGACCATGGTGAGCACCTCGAAACGGGGTCTCACCAACACCGCTTTGTAGCCGTCCTGTCTTTCTGCACCGGAGGTACCGGATGCAGGATGGGACAGGCCCGGTTGCTGAGCACAGTATCAACCACGAATAGAAAGAAAACATAACAAGGAGGTTTCATCATGAAAAAGATCGTAATCGCAAGTTTTGCTCTTGTTGTACTCCTGCTGGCCGGCAGTCTCGCAGCCTATGCAGGGTATGGACACGGCCCCGGCAACGGCCAGTGCCCTAACGGGACCTGCAGCGGACCGATCATCGCCTGCAGCGGCACGGTCGAAACACTTACCGGCATCGTGGCGGGCTATAACAGCCCGGGCAACGGCATGGTACTCGACACAGGCACGGCAGTTGAGACTCTCTACGGCATAGGGCCGGTCTGGTACTGGGAGCGCAACTCCATGGATAAGCCTGAAATTGGGGAGACCGTCACCGTAGCCGTAGAGACCGCAGCAATCGCAGACAAGACCGTCAAGGTGATCGTCTCGGTCACGATGGATGGCCAGACCCTCTCCCTGAGGGATGCCGGCACCTGCATTCCGCTCTGGCGCAGCCGCCGGTAGAATACGCACTTCGGTGCCACATGCCGGGCATGTTATAATCTGCTCACATGCGAAGCTCTGACCAGAGGAGGAACAGCACGATGACCAAGGCACTGCACATGTCCGGGATAGTGCTGCTCCTCCTTCTTGTCTTTGCAGCGATCGCCCTGGCGGAGGTCCCTGCTGAGGGCTACGATGAAAACACCGAGGTGACGATCCAGGGGGTGGTGAAGGAGACAATGGCCGCCAGCAGGGGCCCCGTGATGCTGAGGCTTTCCCGTCAGGACAAATCGTACACCGTATCCACCGCACCATTTTGGTTTCTGGAGCAGGAAAAGATGTCATTCGTCCCCGGCATGGAGATCGAAGTGACCGGGTCACGGGGGATTTCCTCTGATGGCACGCTCTACATCATTGCCCGCCTGATCAAGGACACCAAGACGGGTGCGTCCATAAGGCTGAGGGATGATTCACTGCGCCCGATCTGGCGGGGTAAGCGCCACCGCTAACGCTGACGACCGTTTCGCCTTCAAACGTACATATATGTACAAGTCATTTCTCTCGACCGCCAGACACGTCACGTGGCAAATCATCTGCAGGATTTCCGGCCCATGCCGGTCAAGTCGCTGGCAGTAATGGAACTGGCATTCTGCTCCTACGAAACCAGCGCCATCCAGGGGCCGTTTGTTGTCCTTGAACGTATCGCGCTCGGCTGACCTGGACTTACCAACAGATAGCTTTTCCCCTGATTCAGCCGGCCAGCCGAACACCTGCTATAATGGGAAAAGATCCGCGCTGTGCGGATAGACTCAAGAGACAGACTGTTATGGAAAGGAAATCATGGACCGCCTGACCCGGAAGGAGTTCAACGAGCAGCTGGCAGAGATGCGCCAGCGGATGCAGGAGATCGAGACCTGCAGGCTCGAATTCCAGGGGGTCCAGAAACGGTACGAGAGGCTCCTGGAGTCAGCGCCGGATGCGATGGTCTTTGTCAATACTGAAGGGAAGATCGTCTTCGTCAATGCGCAGCTCGAGAGACTGTTCGGCTATCGCCAGGAGGAACTGACGGGCCGGGATCTGGAGATACTCATCCCCGGGCGCTACCACGCCCACCACCGCAAACAGGTGATGGATTACTTCGCCTCACCCCGCGTGCGTCCCATGGGGAGCGGCCTGAAGATATACGGCCTTCGTAAAGACGGCACCGAGTTCCCGGCTGATATCAGCCTCAGTCTCTTCGAAACGGACGGGTCGGTTCTGACGGCAGGGGCGATCAGGGACATCACCGAGCGCGTCAGGGCGGAGGAACGGATCGAGCGGAGCTTTCACATCCAGCGGGTCATCAGCTCTGTCCTGAAGATATCCCTCGAACCCGTATCCCTTGAGGAACAGTTGGACGGCGTACTCGATCTCATTAACACTATCCCGCACCTCGCCCTGGAGTCCCGCGGATATGTCTATCTTGCCGAAGAGGGATCAGACACCCTCGTCCTGCGGGCCCCCCGAACACTGCCGGAGTCGCAGCCCCCTGTATGCGAACGCATCGCATTCGGCCACTGCCTCTGCGGCGAAGCGGCCGCATCATGCGAGATCGTGTTTGCGGACTGTCTCGACGACCGCCACGAGATCCGCTTTCACGAAGACCTTCCCCACGGCCATTACTGCGTCCCGATCGCCTCGGGCGGCAAGGCCCTTGGCATTATCAACCTCTTTGTGCGGACTGGCCACAAGAATACTGCCGAGGAAGAGGCGTTCCTTACCGCCATCGCGGATACCCTTGCCGGCGTTATCGAGCGCGGCCGAGCCAACGAGGAGAAGCAGCGGTTGACAGCCGAACTTGCCGAGACGGAAAAGCTCTCGGCCCTGGGCAGGATCACCCTGAACGTTGCCGATGAATTCAGAAACCCGCTCACCGCTGTCGGAGGTTTTGCCAGACGATTACTGAAGAAGCTCCCTGACGGCACCAGAGAAAAGGAATATGCCGAGTCCATCATGGCGGAGGTTTCGGTGCTGGAAGATATCCTTCGCCACGTCCTTGCCCTGACCAGGCCGGAAATTCCGCAGCTCGCACAGCAGGATATCCGGGGGGCGATAGAAGAGGCGCTCGGCCCATACGATCGGAGGGGCCGCGAGCAGGGGGTGACTGTCAGCAGGACCTTTGGCGATCTTCCCCCTGTGGACATCGACAGGGCGCGGGTAGCGGAGGCGCTGGGCCACCTCATCTCAAACGCCTTTGATGCAATGCCGGGGGGCGGCACCCTGAAGATTGCAACAGGGATCGAGACCGTGCGGGGCACGCCCTATGCTGTCGTGAAGATCAGCGACACGGGTGAAGGCATCTCCGAGGAGCGTCTGGAGATGGTCTTTGAGCCTTTCTTCAGCACGAGAAAGGGTGCGTCAAAGGGGACCGGCCTCGGCCTTCCCATCGCCAAGAAGATCATCGAGGAACACCGGGGTTTTATCAGGGCTGAAAGCGTCCCTGGCAAGGGCGCTACCTTCGGCATCTATCTGCCTTACCGCACTCCCGAGGGCTCGTCGTGATACGACTGCCCGGGAACGTTGTTATATGAAGGGTCCCGGCGACAGGAAGACCGTCCGGCGCTACTTTTCAAACTGGAAGGACGAGATGAACGGCGCTGAGCTCTACCGCTTCATGGCGCGGAACGAATCAAACAGCAGGCTCGCCGGGATATACGAAGGCCTTGCAGCGGTTGAACAAGGACACGCGGATATCTGGGCTGAAAAACTCAAGGCCCTCGATGTATCCCTTCCTCTCTTCAGGCCTTCATGGCGCACCCGCCTGCTCAGATGGATCAGCCTGAGACTCGGCGTCAATGCGATCGTGCCGACCGTCTCTTCCCTTGAGGACGCCACATCAACCGGATATAAGGGGCAGGGGGAAACGCCTCATCTCATCGCAACCGAGCGTTCTCATGCACGGGTGCTGCGGCATATCGCCAAGACCACCTCCGCCGGCGTCGAGGGCGGGGTCCTTGCCCGGCTCGAAGGCCGCCACCGTGCCGCAGGCAATGCGCTCAGGGCGGCGGTGCTCGGTGCAAGCGACGGCCTTCTGTCGAACTTCAATCTGCTGATGGGCGTTGCGGGCGCGTCGATGGGCAGCAGGACCATTCTCCTGACCGGCATCGCCGGCCTGCTGGCAGGCGGCATCTCCATGGCTCTGGGGGAATGGATTTCCGTCCAGAGCTCACGCGAGCTGTACGCAAGACAGATTGAGACCGAGAAGGAAGAGATCGAGATGGCACCCGCTGAGGAGGTTGAGGAACTCGTGCTTATTTATCAGGCCCGGGGCCTGGATGAGGCCTCTGCCCGGACCCTCGCAACAGGCATCATGAGCAGCCCGGAGACCGCTCTCGACACCCTTGCCCGCGACGAACTCGGGATCGACCCTGAACAGCTGGGGGGGTCCTCGGGCGAGGCGGCGATCGTATCTTTCCTCCTCTTTGCCGCCGGCGCGGTCCTGCCGGTAATCCCCTATGTATTCCTGAAAGGGACCGTCGCAATCGGCGCAAGCGCGGTCATCAGCGCTGCAGGACTCTTCCTTATCGGCGCCGGTATAACCCTCTTTACCGGCCGGTCGGTCTGGTACTCGGGATTGCGGCAGGTGCTTTTCGGCCTTACTGCGGCCGCTGTGTCATTCTTCGTCGGCAGGCTCATCGGCATCAGCCTCCAGTAGACTCGGCAATGTGCGTGAATGTCGCCCCGCTTCCCTGTTTGATTTCCTCATAAAATAGGGGGAAAATGCGATCAGGGAGTGAAATTGTGGGGCGGGGAGGTCGAACATGTCACTGATAGCCTGGAACGCGAACTTCTCGGTCGGCATCGCGGAGGTGGATGAGCAGCACAAGAGGCTTATCGATATCCTCAACAGCCTCTTCGATGCGATGAAACAGGGTAAGGGCAAGGAGGTGCTCGGTCCGGTACTGAAGGAATTGGTGGAATACACGGTCTACCACTTCGGCACGGAAGAAAGGCTCTTCCAGAAATATGGATACCCGGAATACAAACAGCACAAGCAGGAACACGACGCCTTCACGCAGCAGGCGCTCGATTTCAACGTCGCCTACAGCAAGGGGCAGAAGATGATGACCGTGGATGTCCTGGACTTCCTGACAGGATGGCTCCAGAACCACATCCTGGAGAAAGACAAGAAATTCGGCCCCTTCCTCAGAGGCAAAGGGGCGTCATGATCCTCATCCACGAGAGGGCGTGAAGCGGACGCATATCCGTCTCTTCCCTTGGCGGCCCTCCGGGCCGTCCTGTCTCAGGAGGCCTTTCAGGCTGCGCGGCAGCTGACCGACTTCTTCCGGAGTTTTTCCTCGTCCTCGTGCAGATGGCACTTCTTGTATTTCTTGCCGCTGCCGCACCAGCAGGCGTCGTTCCTGCCGAGGGCCGGCACAGACTGATCTTCCGCTGGTACAAAATATTCGACGATGCTCTTGAGAATTCCCATGGCTACCTCTTGGTTGTTATTGTGCAACTGTTTATTATACCAAACGGAACGCAGGAGAATCTATCGGGACCCTGCCAACACAATCAAACAGTGTTAGTCTCATTATCTATGACGGCAATCCAGCAATGAAGTGGCTTATTATTATGATTGGAGTCTTGTTTCATTTTCCGATATTTCCGTTTCGAACTTTTTCGCAAGATCGATCACCGGAGTGAAGATGAACTTTTTCCCTGCCTTTCGCATCGCAAGAAGGCCCATATCCTTGAGAGTCAGTAAATCCGTCCGCGCAGTCTGGTACGTCACGCCATGTACACGTGCATGCGTCTCGATGGTATATATTTCCTGAGGCTTTTCAAGAGCACTCGCAAGCAGTGCGCGCTGTCTTAGATTTAAAGCCGGATATTTTAGAGCGAAACGATATGCATGCCTTTTCTCTTTCTGCTTCCTTTCAATATATGCATTGAGTGTTTCCAATGCCTTATGTATCGCCTTAAGGTTATAGACAATGAAATATGTAGCGTCGTTATCATCCATTTCGGAATAAAGAAAAGACCGATAGTACTGGGAGCGCGCACTCAGGATGGCAGTGGAGACGGAAAGATACTCAAAAAGCCAATAGTCGTGCTTAATCATAAACCAATAGAAAAGAGCCCTCGCGGTGCGGCCGTTGCCGTCCATAAAGGGATGCACATAGGCCAGCCAGAAATGAATGAGTATCCCTTTTATTATTGGATTGACGAACTCGTCCTCTCTTTCGCTGTTTACAAAGGAGCAAAGATTCTCCATCGATGGCAGGACAATATCAGCCTTGGGCGGTACATGGAGAATCTGCCCATCGCTGTCAAAGACATGTATATCATCGTCATCGGGTGTCCTGAACCTTCCCGCCCATGAAGGAACTTCTAGCGTGTTCTGGGTTATGGAGGCGTGAATTTTATTTATCAGTTCGAGTGAGAGTGGCTCTGTCAGATGTTTCTTTATCATCTGCATCGACTGGTAGTTGTTATATATCATCTGTTCAGAGCGGTCCTTTGGCTTTCTGCCGGTCCTCAGCAGCTCTTTTGCGACAACTCTTGTTGTCACAGCTCCCTCGATCTGGCTTGATGATATCGCCTCATCAACCAACGACCTAATCATATATCTCTGTTTCTCTTCTGAATGCACCGAAGGGTCTTCAACCAGAATGGTCCCACCCGCCTGCTGGTCAATAAGATGAATCTCCCTTGGGACGCAATCAGGGAGCCAGTAACTGAACGGCCTGTCATTAGAATCTGTTAATGATATGTGCCTTGTCTGAAGCAGTCTCGACACCTTCAGCATGGCCCATGCCGCCCCAGGCGTAACCCCTTCAGGCATCGGTTGATACTTGAAGTCATCCCAAAACATGTACTCGCTGTTTGCTTTCTTTACGAGATCTTTCGTTTTTATCACCAAATCAGGAGTGATATGTTCTCTCGATATTTTCAGCCAATCTGGAGCTTTTTCCAGTCTTTTCAATGAGTTGCCTCCAAATACTAATTTGACAATAATTAGTAGAACCTTAGTATTTAGCTAAGAAGCAAAGCTAAATACTAATATATTTTAGATTAACAGTTAGCGTTTGTCAATAACTACTAATTTTAGAGTAATTAGTAGAAAGCTAGTAGTTACTTCAAGGTTCGGGAAAGCTCACGTCGGACAGTCAGCAATCCTGCCTAACAGAAAGACCATCTGATCTTTCCCCATCAAGCCAGGAGGAGCGGAGATAATAAAGGCCTCTGACTCCCTATCACGCCCGCCTAGTAGGTTACAATAAAAAGCATGGGCATCTTCCCGGTCAGCGCACAGAAGGAAAAGGAGCTTCTCGAAAGGATGTCCTCTCTCGGCATCAGGGAGGAAGAGATCGAAGAGACCTTCATCCGCTCGAGCGGCAAGGGGGGGCAGCACGTAAACAAGACGTCCACCTGCGTTTACCTCAAACATCTTCCAACAGGCATCGAGGTGAAGTGCCAGCAGGAGCGCTCCCAGGCGCTCAACCGGTACCGTGCCCGTGTCATCCTGGCCGCCAAGGTGGAGCAGCTCATCAGGGGCAGGGAAAGCGAGGAGATACAGAGGATCGAGAAGATCAGGCGGCAGAAGCGGAAGCGCTCGAAGCGGGCGAAGGAAAAGATGCTGGCTGATAAGAAGATCGTGTCGCAGAAGAAGAGGCTCCGGGAGGGAGTGCGGACGAATAATGACTGAGTCAACGTCTCCGCTGAACGACTCACCGGGGATGAAAAGGTTTGTTTCAGCAACCGCAAGGGCAGAGGCACAAAGATATCCGAATCGGATATAAATTCATGTCGTCATGCAAAGCCTCTTTCGGAGTCCCTGCACGACCGGTATATAGCAGATGACTACGTTGAAAAAAAAGAGCGACAGGAAGCTCATGGACATATATCGCAGGCTCTTCGCGGCCTACGGACCGCAGCACTGGTGGCCGGGGGAAACACCCTTCGAGGTCGCCGTGGGCGCGATCCTCACGCAGAACACCAACTGGGGAAATGTCGAAAGGGCGATCGTCAATCTGAAGAACGCCCATACCCTCCATCCCCGGGACCTGCACCGGATGCCGGAAGGCAGGCTCGCGGAGCTGATACGGCCGGCAGGATACTTCAACGTCAAGGCAAGAAGGCTCAGGAATTTCATCAGCCTCCTCGTCTCCGACTATGACGGCTGTATGAAGCAGATGAAGGCCAGCACGCGGGAATCGCTCAGGAAGAAGCTGCTCGGTGTAAACGGCATCGGGCCCGAGACAGCCGACTCGATCCTGCTTTACGCCCTGGACAAGCCGGTCTTTGTGATCGACGCCTACACAAAAAGGGTGCTTTCGAGGCATACTATCATGGAGCATGATGAACCCTACGACACTTTCCAGGGGCTCTTCCACCGGCATCTCGAAAGGGACGTCCGGCTGTACAACGAATACCATGCTCTCTTTGTCAGGGTCTGCAAGGAGCGCTGCAAGACCAAACCACACTGCAGCGGATGTCCGCTCGAAGGAGTCTGAGAAATGGTGAGGATGATCACCCAGATGCTTGCCGGCCTGATGCTCTTCTTCGGAGCAGCCACGCTCTTTCCGAAGGCATATTTTGAATTCAAGGCAAAGAAAACCGCCAGCGGGATCGTCTCCTTTTTCCTCGGCTGCGGGGCTGCCTTTTTCTCCCTTATGGCCTTCTTCTATGCCTACCTGATACTGAAGGAGAAACTCGGAGGGTTCTGACCTTCCCGTCTTCCCGTTTTGCCTCAGCGTGCTGCCGGAGGAATCGGGACCCTCGCCACGACCATATGCCTGACGGCATTCCCAAAGGGCAGACGGATGTCCGTGATCTCAACCCTCTTGAGATCGATCACCCGCATCTCATCATGAATCTTCGGACCCTTGCTCAGGACGCATAGTCCGTTTTCCCGGAGCAGGTGACCGGCCTTCTTCACGAAATCACCGACCCTGAAGAGCGCCCGCGATACGGCCGCATCCACCTTCAGGTCCTGCATGTCCTCAACTCGGCCGGTCAGCACCTCGAGACCCTCCAGCCCGAGAAGGGCCTTTACATGCCGCAGGAAGACGCACTTTTTTTCTGACGGCTCGATGAGGAAGACGCGAAGCTCCGGCCTCATGATCTTAAGCGGAATGCCCGGGAACCCGGCCCCGCTGCCGACATCAGCGATGCTGCGCACATCGTCCGGGAACACCCTGAGGAAAAGGAGGGAGTCAAGGAAATGTTTGATGATGACATCGCGGTCTTCCTTCAGGCCGGTGAGGTTGTGGACACGGCTCCACTTCCTGAGTTCTGCCAGATACGCGGAAAAAGAGGCGATCTGGCCGTCCGTGAAGGAGATGCCCAGTTCCTTCAGTCCCTCCCGCAGCAGATCCTCGGGACCGTTCTTCAGCTAGTCCTTCTCCACGACCTTCGCGACGCTGGATATCTTGTCGGCCGTGTCCATGAGCTTTACGCCCTGGGTGTTCCTGCCGAGGATCGAGATATCCTGTGCATGCATCCTGATGAGCTTGCCCGTGCCGGCGATCATCACCACCTCGTCTTCGTCCCTCACCTGGAGCAGGCCGACGACTTTGCCGCCCTTCTCGGTCAGCTTGATCGAGATGACGCCTTTCCCGCCCCTGCCCTGCAGCGGGTAGTCCTCGATCTTCGTCCTCTTGCCGTAGCCGTTTTCAGCGACGGTCAGGACAGCGGTCTTCTCATCGGCAACTTCCGCCGCAACGACCTCGTCCCCCTTGACGAGCTTGATGCCTCGGACGCCGCGCGCCGTCCTGCCCATGTCCCTCACATCTTCCTCGTTGAACTTGATCGCGATGCCGTTGAGCGTGCCGATGATGAGGTCGTTCGAGCCGGTCGTCTTCCGGACGGCGATCAGCTCATCTCCGTCATCCAGCGAGATGGCGATGACGCCCTTGCCCCGCGGGTTGCTGTAAGCGGTCAGGGCGGTCTTTTTCACCGTGCCGTTCTTGGTGAACATCACGAGATAGCCTTCCTTGAATTCGCGCACCGGCAGGGCGGTCGAGACGCGCTCGCCCTCCGAAAGCTGCAGAAGGTTGATCAGGGCCTTGCCCTTCGCCGCGCGGCCGGCCTCAGGGAGCTGGTAGGTCTTCAGCCAGTAGAGCCTGCCGAAGTTGGTGAAGAAGAGCATGTAGTCGTGGGTGGAACCAATGAATATCTGCTCCACGAAGTCCTCTTCCTTCGTCTCCATGCCCATCAGCCCCTTGCCGCCCCTGCGCTGGCTCCGGTAGGCGCTCAGGGGGTTGCGCTTGATATATCCCGTGTGGGAGAGCGTGATGACCATCTCCTCTTCGGTGATGAGATCCTCGATGGTGATCTCCTTCGTCTCCTCGTTGATCTCGGTCCGCCGCACATCCGCATACTTTGCCCTGACCTCGACGAGCTCGTCCTTGATGATCTGCGAGACGAGCGCCTCGCTGCCGAGGATCGACTTGAGCCTCTCAATCTCCTTGATCGTATCCTTGTATTCCCTGATGATCTTGTCCCGCTCCAGTCCGGTCAGGCGCTGGAGTTTCATGTCCAGGATCGCCTGGGCCTGGGCCTCGGAGAGGGGATAGTTCTGCATCAGGCCGTTCCTGGCCTCCTCGGGGCTCTTGGCCGCGCGGATCAGCGCGATGATCTCATCCAGGTGGTCGAGGGCGATCTTGAGCCCTTCCAGGATATGGGCCCGCTCTTCAGCCTTTCGCAGCTCAAAGCGCGTCCGCCGCAAGATGACGTCCCTGCGGTGCTGCAGGAAGTAGGTCAGGATCTTCTTGATGCCGAGCACATGCGGCTGGCCGCCGACCAGGGCGAGCATGATGATGCCGAAGGTGGTCTCCATCTGGGTATGCTTGTAGAGGTTGTTGAGGATCACCTCGGAAAGCTCGCCGCGCTTCAGCTCGATGACAATGCGGACGCCGTCACGGTCGGACTCGTCCCGCAGGTCCGAGATGCCCTCCAGCTTCTTTTCCCGTATCAGCTCGGCGATCTTGACGATCAGGTTCTGCTTGTTCACCTGGTAGGGTATCTCGGTGATGATGATATTCTCGCCGCCCTTATGTTCTCTCTCGATCCGCGCCCGGGCGCGGATCTTGATCAGCCCCTTGCCGTTTTCGTAGGCATCCCGAATACCCGCAGTGCCGTGGATAAGGCCGCCGGTGGGGAAATCAGGCCCCTTGATGGATGTCATCAGCTCTGCCACGGTCACGTCCGGCCGTTCGAGGAGCATCACGAGCCCGTCCACCACCTCGCCGAGGTTATGGGGAGGGATGTTGGTCGCCATGCCAACGGCGATGCCGGCCGCTCCGTTGACGATCAGGTTGGGTATGCGCGAAGGGAGCACCTTCGGCTCTTCAGTCGTCTCGTCGAAGTTGGCGCCGAAGTCGACCGTCTCCTTGTCGATGTCGGAAAGAAGCTCCTCGGCGATCTTTGCGAGCCGCGCCTCGGTATACCGGTAGGCTGCGGCCCGGTCGCCGTCGATCGAGCCGTAGTTGCCCTGGCCGTCTACCAGCGGATAGCGCATATTGAAGTCCTGGGCGAGCCGCACCATCGCGTCGTACACCGCTGAGTCGCCGTGGGGGTGGTACTTCTTGAGCACCTCGCCGACGACACCGGCTGATTTTGAGTACTTCTTGTTCGGGAGGAGGCCCTCCCTGAACATCGCGTAGAGTATCCTCCTCTGGACCGGCTTGAGGCCGTCCCGTACCTCGGGCAGTGCCCTGCCGATGATCACGCTCATCGCGTAATCGAGGTAGCTCACCTTCATCTCTTCTTCGATATTGACAGGCAATTTTGACATCAGCCGGAAACCTTCCCTCCCTAAGAAAATCCATTTATTCTACCATATCAGTCTCCCTCCTGGGTACCGGCCCGGCCTCCGGCGGAGGGGCTCATTCATCATTTTTCCGGTGTTTCCGTGCCTGTCCGGCCGGGCATACTCCGTTGCGATGAGACAGATAGTTGAAAAATATGGCGGTTTACCGTATCTTTAGACTGATGAACCTCACGTTGCGGCAGAAGATATTTTTCAGCTTTATCGTCATGGTCTCCCTCTCGCTCATCGTCGGCATCTATGCGGTGCTCAGTCTGAAGGAGCTCAATTCGATAACCGCAGACCTCATCTTCGAAAACATGGCAACAGCGGAGAAGGTGACCAAGCTTAATGACTCTCTCCTCGCCCAGGACCTCTTCGAAAAGAGATACCTGACCCTCAGGCAGCCGGATTCAGAGACCCTCTTCTGGAACCGCAGCCGTGAGTTCAAGTCCCTCCTTGCCGAGGCGGGGTCGAGCGCCAAATTCCTGAAGGTCCCTCTGGAGGTGGTCGGCAGCAATCATGACAGCTACACCCAACTCTTCGCGAGAGAGGCGGAGCTCGTCAAGGCGGGGAAGACGGCGGAGGCGGAAGATTTTTCTGCCCACCAGCTCAAGGCGGGGTTCACCCGGCTGCTTATGTCGCTGAAGGATGCGGAACTGAAGATCAGGGCCCGCCAGAACGAGCAGATCAGCCGGTCCGATACGATGGGAAAGAACGCCTTCACGATAACGATAGTCCTGAGCATCGTCTCCTTTATCTTCGGCATCTTTTTCGCCTCCGTCCTCACGAGCCACCTCACCACCTCTATAGAGCGGCTGAAGGCGGCGACGAACTCGATCCGGATCGGCGACTTCGACAACCTGCCGGAGATCAAGGGCGCCGACGAGCTCGCCGACCTGGCCGTCTCCTTCAAGGAGATGTCCGCCCGGCTGAAGGAACTCGAGGCGATGAACCTCGATGCAAACCCTCTCACCAAGCTCCCCGGCAACCTGGCGATCGAGAAGGAGCTTCTCACGCGGCTGAACGAGACCCAGAAATTCTCCTTCTGCCTGGTGGACCTCGACAACTTCAAGGCCTTTAACGACCGCTACGGCTACGCCCGGGGCAGTGACGTGATCAAGTGGATGGGGGAGATGCTGTCGCGGATAAAGAAGGACCTGGGCACGCCGGAGGACTTCCTCGGCCACATCGGGGGCGACGACTTCGTCTTCATCTGCGATCCGGAGCGTGTGCATCCTGTCTGCGCCAAGATCATCGATGAGTTCGACCGCGGGATCGTCGACTTCTACGACCCGGACGACATGAAGAAGGGCTTCATCATCTCGATAGACCGGAAAGACAAGCCCGCTATTTTCGGGGTGATGACCGTCTCGATCGCGGTCGTAAACACCGACAGGACCCTCATCCGGGAGCCGAAGGAAGTCGCCCTCAAGGTGACGGAGCTTAAGCAGTATGCCAAGACCTTTGCCAAGAGCCTGTACGTCATGGACCGCCGGAGGGCGCGATAGTCTTTCCCCGCAGACCGGGGTGTTCAGTATTTCAGCTTCACCTTTTCGGGATCACCGACAACCACGAGGACAAACCCCCGCGTATTGAGATATTTTTTCGCCACCCGCATCACGTCTTCTTTGGTCACCGCATTGATATACGAAGGGTACTTTTCGATATAGTCGAGGCCGAGGTTGTAATATTCGACGGATGTCAAAAATCCGGCGATCTTGTTATTGGAGTCGATCTTCAGGGGGAAACTCCCCGTCAGGAATGACCGGGCGTCCATCAGCTCTTTGTCGCTGACCGGCTCTGTCATGATCCTGTTCATTTCCTTCAGGGTCTCCTCTATGGCGGTATTGGCGGACTCGTTCTTCGTCTGGAGCCCCACCTGGAAGCTTCCCGCATACTTGTTGGCCGCAAAAAAACTGTGGACATCATACGAGAGGCCCTTATTGTCCCTGATATTGTCCATGAGCCGCGAGGCGAAACCGCCGCCTCCGAGGATATAGTTCATCACGACAACGGCGTAGTAGTCAGGATTATCCCGCCTGAGTCCAGCATGCCCGAGGATGACATTCGCCTGGGTTATCTCCTTGTTGATGGCGATCACCGTCGGCTTGTCAGACGCAGGAGGGACCGGGACGTGCGGAGCAGGGACATCCTTTCTGTCCCAACCCCTGAAATATTTCGCAATAAGGCCTTTCAGTTCCTCGCTGCCGACGTCGCCGGCAACGGACATGATCGCGTTGTTGGGGACATAGTAGGTCCTGTGGAAATCAACGATGTCCTTCCTGGTGATCCTGGGCACGGAATCCTCCGTCCCCTCCGGGGGCCACCCATAGGGGTTGTCTCCGAAGACCGCCCTCATGAACGCCTTGGACGCCACGATGCCTGGCTCTTCTTTCTGCTGGATGATGGAGCTCCGTATCAGCGCCTTTCGCCGCGCCACCTCCTCGTCGCTGAAGGAGGGGTTGAGGATGATGTCGGAAAGCAGGTCAAACCCCAGATCAAGGTCCTTCTTCAGGACAGACAGGGTGATGGTCATGTAATCAGCTCCCCCGGAGCTTCCGAGCGAGCCGCCGACGAACTCGATCGCATCGCTGATCTCCTTTGAAGACCTGCGGCGCGTGCCCTCTTTGAGGAGGTCTGCGGTCAGGTTCGCCAGGCCGGCCTTTTCATACGACTCCATGATGCTGCCCGCCCTGACGGCAACGACCACCTTCACGATCGGCAGTGTCTTCCTCTCCGCATGAAGCAGGACGAGGCCGTTGGGCAGAACCTCGCGCCGCGCAATGGGTGCTGCAGCGGCCTCGGCCGCCTGGAGAAGGAGGAGGACAAGCAGCAGTGCGCAGACGCCGGCTATCCGCATGAAACGCGTAGTATGGAACCCCTTGCTCACTGCGCCTCCTTCTTCAGGGGAATCAGTATCCCTGTCGTCCTTTTTTCATTAACAAGATATTTTTCAGCCGCCTGCCGCACCTGTTCGGGGGTCACCTTCCGGATCCCCTCCAGGTAGGCGTCGATGAGCCTCCACCCGCCGATCATCTCGAAGTAGCCGATCGTCCGCGCCTGCATGTAGATCGAGTCCTGCTCCATGATGAACGATGCCTCGACCTGGTTTTTCGCCTTGAGCACTTCGCGCTCCGTCGGGGGCTCCTTCCTGATCCTGTCGATCTCGGCGTCTATCGCCGCCTCGACGTCCTCCGCCTTCTTGCCGTGCGCAGCCGTGGCCCCGAAGAGGAACAGGAAGGGATCGCGGTACATCCCGTCATAGCTCGCCCATGCGGACAGGGCGACCTGTTTGTCGTAGACGAGGGATTTGTACATCCGTGAGCTCTTTCCCCCGGAAAGGATGCTGCCCAGCACCTCCAGGGCATATCCGTCCTCCTGCCTGATGTCCGGCGCCTTATACGCCATCACCACGTAAGGCAGCTCCGCCTCCTTTTTCACGGTGATGCGTTTTTCGCCGTACTGCGGGTCTTCCGCAACAGCCCTTTCCCTGATGACGGGTCCCCGGGGGATGCTGCCGAAGGCGTCCCTGATCCTGCCGAGGATCGCGTCCGCCTTCACATCGCCCACCACGATGATGACCGCGTTGTTCGGCGCATAGTAGGTGCGGTAGTGGTCGACGAGGTCGTCCGGGGTGAGGGTCTTCAGGTCGGACATCCAGCCGATCACCGGCCACCGATACGGGTGGTTCTTGAACGCGGTTGCGAGCAATTCCTCGTTGACGATATTCTGCGGATCATCTTCGTACCGGAGACGCCGCTCCTCCATCACCACGTCCCGCTCGGCGAGCACCGCCTCCGGGGTCAGGATCAGGTTCTGCATCCGGTCGGCCTCCATGGGAACGGGAAGGCCGATGCGGTCTGAGGCGAGGAGTTCGAAGTACCCGGTAAATTCATGGGACGTGAAGGCATTGTCCGTACCCCCCGCCCGCTGGATCGTCTGCGAAAAGGTCTTTGGCCCGTATTTCTTCGTGCCCCTGAACATCATGTGCTCAAGGAGGTGGCTGAGGCCTGTCTTGCCGATCTTCTCGTCCCGCGACCCGACGCGGTACCATACCTGGAAGGTTGCGGTCGGCGCCTTATGGTCTTCGAGGATGAGGATCTTGAGCCCGTTTTCGAGCGTAAATTCCTGCACGTTCAGGCCGGACGCCTGCAGCGGGGCCAGAAGGGAAATCACCAAAACTGCGAACATTATCTTTTTCATAATCTTTATTGTAAAACTATTTTCCGGATACCGCCACCTGTCATGGCCCGCCGGGCCTCACGAGCTGAATATGCTTTTATTGCCTAGCCGAAGCATGCCGTGATATCGTCCGGACCAGCTCATTTCCGTATTGCCCGAATACATGCTATCGCGTACAATACGACCATGAGAATCGAGGACCTGAGAAAGATCGGCGCCCGGCTTCTCCTGGAAATCCCCGGCCTGAGGCGGTCTCCTGATCTGAAGGAGGCGCTCGGCACCGGCGCAGGGGGGGACAAGACCTTCCCGATCGACCGCCGCGCCGAGGAGATCATCATCGCCGGCCTCGAAGCATGCGGCGTCCCCTGCACCATAATCTCGGAAGAGGCCGGATTGCTCGACATCAGGGGCGGCGGGGTGCGGGTCGTCATCGACCCGGTGGACGGCAGCAGGAACGCTGTTTCGGGGATCCCCTTCTACTGCAGCTCGATAGCGGTCGGACCGGGCGAGACGATGGCTGACATCTCCCTCGCCTATATCATCAACCTCCTCACCGGGGACGAGTTCTGGGCCGAGAAGTCTTCAGGGGCATGGATGAACGGATCGCTCATCTCGACGCAGAAAGACGATATCTTCTCCCTCATCGCCTTCGAGGCCCAGGTACCGGGGAATGACCTGCCCCGTATCATCCCGCTGGTGTCCCATTCGAGAAAGACGAGGTGTTTCGGCTCTACCGCCCTTGACCTCGCCTACCTCTCCTCAGGCGCCGTGAGCGTCTTTGTCTCTCCTTCTCCGTCGAGGAGCTTCGATTTCGCCGCAGGGTGGCTCCTCGTAAGAGAGGCGGGCGGGATCGTAACCGACCTCGATGGCTCTGAGATCAGCGGCGTGCCCCTCGGCCTGAAACGGTCTGCCCCGCTTCTTGCCGCAGGCAACCGGCAGCTGCACCAGAGGGCCTTGGAACTCCTTCACAAGGAGACGCGTGGGTAGGCTCGTCATCCTGCTGCGCGCCGTCGCCGCCCTCGCCGGATGGTATTTCGCCCGGAAGAAGGGGTATAACCCGCTTCTTTGGGGCCTGCTCTGCGGTATCGTGCCGCCGCTCGCCATAGCGCTCCCCTTCTTCCCCTCGAAGAAGGCGTCGGCAGATGCCCGGAAATGCCCCTCCTGTTCGAGGCCGGTGCCGCCGCTCGATACGGTCTGCAGGCATTGCGGCAGGGCGCTCCCGATCGAACTGGTGAAGTGCAACCGGTGCGGAGCCTATGGGCCTGACAGGGAATCCTGCAGCCAGTGCAATGCGCCGATGAAGAATCACTAGCACAAAGAAAGACACAGCGCTCACTCCCGGTATTTCAGGAGACTGCCGGAGGCCGCACCTGCAATGCCGCCCCTCCGCAATCGGGGCTTCACCCCGAACCCGAGGCACTTTTCTGTGATGAGACAGAAAAGTAGCCAAAAGAACTCCTGCCTGCCGGCAGGCAGGCATGCTGAAATTCTTCACGCTTCTACAGACTTCGATTTTCAAAGGGGCCCAATAGATACCCACGACTTGAAGTTGTCGGTTGCTGCTTTTTGTGAGTCCCCTTCGAAAACTTAGGCGAGCAGGCAGCCCGGAGGGTTAAGCATTTTCCCCTGTCCGAGCACCGATGTTAGGGGCGAGAGGGTGTTACCTGATGTACGCCTCGGTCACGTAGCGGCGCATCATGCGGTGGCTGTTGAAATAGTAGGCGTTCTTTCCTATCGCGTTCTGCATCATCCTGATCCAGGTGCGCCGGTCCCCGTAGAACGTCGGGATGATGGTATGCTCCAGTTTGTGATACAGGTCCTCAACATCACGGGCGTCAGCGTCCGCGCCCGGGGTCAGTTCATGCGGGGGTGCGCCGATTGCCCATCCTGTATACCCCTCGATGTGTCCTTCTATCCACCAGCCGTCGAGCACGCTGAAGTTCATGACGCCATTGTGCGTCGCCTTCATGCCGCTCGTTCCCGAGGCCTCGAGCGGCCGCAGGGGCGTGTTCAGCCAGATATCCACCCCGGCGACGATCTTTAAAGCGGTCTGCATGTTGTAGTTCTTGAGGTAGACGATCTTGATCTTGTCCCTGAGCCTCTCGCCGTACCTGATAATATTCTGGATAAGCTGCTTGCCCGGTTCATCCTGGGGGTGCGCCTTGCCGGCGTAAACGAGCTGTATCTTCCCCGAGCCGATCCTCTCGAACCGGTCAAGGTCCCTGAAGAGCAGGTCAGCGCGCTTATAGGCGGTCGCCCGGCGGGCAAAGCCGATGGTAAGAATGTCAGGGGACATCTCGACCCCTGTCTGCTCCTTCACGTGCAAAAAAAGCTGGCGCTTCGCCTCCAGGTGCGCCTCCCACGTCCGGTCGTCAGGGATGCGGCCGACGCGCACGAAGAGCTCCGGCTCGTTCGCCCAGCCCGGAAGAAATTCGTCATACAGCCTCTTGAAGCTGTCGCAGGTCCACGTAAAGGAATGCACTCCGTTGGTGATCGCATGGATCTCGTACCCGGGGAACATGCTCTTGGAGACCTCGCCGTGTTTCTTGGCGACCCCGTTTATATACCGGCTCAGGTTCAGGGCCAGAAGGGTCATGTTGAGAAGGTCATTGCCCGCAAGGTCCTTCAGCACCGGGATGGGGATGATCTCCCCCATGATGCGGCCGACCATGTCATACGGGAATTTGTCATGCCCAGCCTCCACCGGCGTATGGGTCGTGAAGACGCAGAGGTCCCGGACGCTCTTCCTGTCCCAGACGAGCTTTTCGTCCCAGACGTCCTCGATCGGCCGTTTGAACCGGTTGAGCAACTCCAGGGTGAGGAAGCTGGCATGCCCCTCGTTCATGTGAAACTTCTTTATCTCAAAGCCCAGCTCATGAAGCATCCGGACCCCGCCGAGGCCCAGGACAACCTCCTGCTTCAAACGGTAGGACTTGTCTCCCCCGTACAGCGAAGAGGTAATCTCCCTGTCAACCTGGCTGTTCTCCGGAAAGTCGGTGTCAAGGAAAAAGACCGGGATGCTCCCTCCCGTCAGGCTCTGCACCGTATACATCCACGCCTGGACCGCCACCTCACGGCCTTCGATCATCACCGCCACCTTCCAGGGGAGGAGCTGCATGTAGTCAGCGGGGTTCCACTGGGAGGGATGTTCCACCTGCCGGCCGGTGGCGTCGATATCCTGGGTGAAGTATCCCTTCCTCGCCATCAGCGTCACCGCCACCATCGGCAGCTTCAGGTCGGCTCCGGAGCGGATGGTGTCTCCTGCAAGCACGCCCAGACCGCCGCTGTAAGTAGGGATATCGTTGTGCACGCCTATCTCCATGGAGAAGTAGGCGATCTTCGGCTCACGGGTAAGTTCATCGATCATGTCGGTTGTCTTGCTCATAGACAACTATTTTATGCTATTTCTTGACGGGACACAACTTTTTAGCCGGCCGGTTGTCTCTTCCCCCGGCAGCGACGGGGAGGTCACCTGAGGCGGCGGGCTGCGGCGGCCGGACGGCCCGTCTCCCCCTGCAACATTGAAAAATATCAGGGGGTTTTGTTAGTATTTTTAATGTCTGAGGAACAAAGAAGGGCAGGTCTTCTTCTCAGAACCGCGGCAAAAATCATCGATTTCATCCTCATCGCTGCGGCAATGGAAATAATACCTCGGGCCGGGTTTTTTGCAGGACTCATGTACCTGTTGCTGGGCGACGGCCTCTTCGACGGCAGGAGCCTCGGCAAGAAACTCCTCAAACTGAAGGTGGTGGAGGTGGAGACGCAGGCGCCCTGCAGCTTCAGGGACTCCATCCTGAGGAACAGCACGCTGGGGCTCGGCTACATCCTCTGGATCATCCCCTGGATCGGATGGATCTTTATCTCAATCGCCCTGGCTTTGGAATTTATTCTCATCCTCGGCAGCGACGACGGCAGGCGCCTCGGCGATGAGATCGGTAAAACAACGGTAGTAGAAAACTGAACAGCCGACGGGAGGCACCATGTTTTTCCATGACATACTCGGACTCTTCTCAAACGATCTTGCCATAGACCTCGGCACCGCCAATACCCTGGTATATGTAAAGGGCAAGGGCATCATCTGCGATGAACCCTCGGTCGTCGTCATCCGCAAGGACAACAAGAAGACGATAGCGGTCGGGGCGGAGGCGAAGCGGATGCTCGGCAAGACGCCCTCGAACATCATGGCGATACGGCCGATGAAAGACGGCGTCATCGCCGACTTCGACGCGACCGGCGAGATGCTGAAGTACTTCATCAAGAAGGTCCACAACCGGAGGAGCTTCGTCTCCCCGCGGGTGATCGTGGGCGTACCCTCGGGCATCACCCAGGTGGAGCAGCGCGCCGTCAAGGACGCTGCCGAGGCCTCGGGCGCCCGTGAGGTGTACCTCATCGAAGAGCCGATGGCAGCGGCGATCGGCGTCGGCCTGCCGGTGGGCGAACCCTCCGGCAACATGATCGTCGATATCGGCGGAGGCACCACCGACGTGGCGGTCATCTCGCTTGACGGCGTCGTTTACAGCAAGGCGGTGCGCGTCGGCGGGGACAAGATGGACGATGCGATCATGGCCTACATCAAGCGGAGGTACAACCTCATGATCGGCGATACCACCTCCGAGCAGATCAAGATCGAGCTGGGGTCTGCCTTCAGCCCCGGCACCCCTGAAAAGAGGGTGATGGACATCAAGGGCCGGGACCTCATCTCCGGCATCCCCAAGACGATCACGATCAACGAGGACGAGATCCGCGAGGCCCTTTCCGAGCCGATCAACATCATCATGGACACGATCAAGGTCGCCCTCGAAAACACCCCCCCGGAACTGGCTGCGGACATCGTCGACCGGGGCATTGTCCTGGCAGGCGGAGGGGCGCTCCTGCGCGGCCTCGACTCCCTCATCAAGCAGGAGACCGGGCTTCCGGTGATCATCGCGGAGAACCCCCTCAAGGCGGTTGTCATGGGTGTCGGAAAGATGCTCGACGAATTGGAAATGCTCCGGAGAATCGCCATAAACTGACGATGCAGTGATGCCAAGAAAAAGGACCCTCCTCTTTTTTGCCGTAATCATCTCGGCGTTCGTCCTCATGTCCTACCAGAGCAAGAAGGGCCGCCAGGCGAGCGGTACCGCCCTGGCCGGCCCTCTCAACGCATCCCACTCCGCGGCGCGGTCCGTCTCCGACTTCCTGCTGCGGCCCTTCAGGATGATGGCGGCGCGTGACGAAGAGAACCGGAGGCTCAGGAAACAGGTCGAGGCGCTCTCCATCGAGAAGGAGCGGACCCAGGAGGCGCTCATCGAAAACAGGCGGCTAAAGGAACTCCTCAAGTTCCGCGATACGCAGCCCTCGGCCGTAGCGAACGCACGGGTCATCGCCCGGGGCCTGGACAACTGGGCCCATACCGTCCTTATCGATAAGGGCAGCCGCGACGGAGTCGCCCGCGAGATGGCGGCGGTCACCCCGAAAGGGCTCGCCGGGAAGGTCGTCAGCGTATCAGACGGCTATGCGACCCTGCTCCTCCTTTCTGATATCAACTTCGCCGCAGCGGTCCGTCTGCAGGGCACCCGGAAGGAAGGCGTGCTCGCCGGCACCGGATCCGGCAAGTGTGTCCTGAAATATATGCCCTACGAGGAGGAGGTGAAGCCCGGAGATATCGTCATCACCTCGGGCCTTGACTCCCTTTTCCCGCAGGGCATCCCCGCTGGCTATGTCTCGAAGGTGGACAGCGGCGGCAAAGGCGGCAACTTCCAGTATGTCGAGGTCATCCCCTTCCAGGACGATACGAGGATGGAGGAGGTCCTCATCGTCAAATGAAATACCTCCAGTGGGCGGCCGCGGCATTCCTCGTCTTTTTCCTGCAGGGAAGGATATCCGTCCTCGGCATCACCCCTGACCTGACCGCGCTCGTCGCCTTCTGCGCGGGCATACGCCAGGGGGAGACGCGGGGTCTCTTTACCGGCATGGTAATCGGCGGCCTCCAGGACGGCATGTCCCTGTCGATCATCGGGCCGAACCTCCTCGGAAAGGGTCTCGTCGGCTATTTTTCGTCCTCCTTTTTATCAGGGGGAATGCTCCGCTGGACGCCTGTCCTCGGCATCGTGGCCGTCTCCCTGCTGACGCTTCTCGACAACACAACCGTCTTTTTCGCCCGCAGCCTCTTCGACAGACCGCCTGCCGCCCTTTCGACCGCTGTCTTCGTCTCGGTGATGCAGGCGATCCTGAATGCTCCTGCAGGTCTGTGCATAAGGCCTCCCCATGCTGACTGAGAAGATCACCACGAAGAACATCGCCGTGTTGAGCGCCATCGTGATCATCGGCTTTTCGATTATTATCCTGCGGCTCTGGCAGCTGCAGTTCCTCCAGGGAAGCGAGCTGCGGAAGATATCCGAATCGAACCGCCTCCGGGTCATCGGCGTGCCCGCTCCCCGCGGCATCATCTTCGACCGCAACAACATCCCCCTGGTGAAGAATTCGCCGTACTTCTGCGTCTCGGTCGTCCCTGCCGAGTTCTCCGCCGACAACCTCCCCGGCCTCGCCCGGATGCTGGGGGTGCAGGAAGAGGCACTCGCCGCAAAGCTGAACAGAAAAGGCCAGAGCCCCTTCATCCCGGTCCGGCTCAAGGAGGGCCTTACCTTCAGGGAGGTGGGGTATGTCGAGGCGCGCAAATCCGACTTCCCGGGGCTGTTCATCGATATAGAAGTGAGCAGGGACTACATTTACGGAAGCACCGGCTCCCACCTGGTCGGGTATCTCGGCAAGCTGACTCCTGATCAGCTCAAGGACGAGGCATTCCGGGACGTGCCCCCTGATGCCTTCATCGGCCAGTGGGGAGTCGAGAAGCTCTTCGACAAGTCGCTGCGGGGCACGGCAGGGCAGCGCGTCATCGAGGTGGATGCGCTGGGACGTGAGATACGCCTCCTGAAGGAGGTGCCGCCGATCAAGGGGACGGACATCACGCTGAGCGTTGACATCGCTTTGCAGCAGGAGGCGGAAAAGGCGTTTGAAGGCAGGCCCGGGGCGCTCGTCGCCCTGCAGCCCGATACCGGAGAACTCCTCGGCCTCGTCAGCTCTCCCTCCTTTGACCCCAACGAATTCTCGACCGGCATAGCGCCTGACGCCTGGGCCGGCCTCATGCAGGACAAGCATCTCCCGATGCTCAACAGGGCGGTCCAGAGCCAGTACCCGCCGGGGTCGACCTTCAAGATCATCATGTCGATCGCCGGCCTCGAGGCAGGGGCGATCACCGACGACACCCCGGTCACCTGCAGGGGCGGGCTGAGCTTCGGCAAGTGGCACTTCGGCTGCTGGCGCAAGGGGGGGCACGGCTCCGTCTCCCTCCACCGCGCGGTCGTCGAGTCCTGCGATGTCTATTTCTACGAGGTGGGCAAGCGTCTCGGCATCGACAAGATATACGACTATGCGACGCGGCTCGGGCTTGGCAGGGAGACGGGCATATCCCTGTACAGCGAGAAGAAGGGGCTCATCCCGAACACCGCCTGGAAGATGGCCGCGCGGAAGTCGCCCTGGTACATGGGCGAGACGTTCGTCAATTCGATCGGCCAGGGGTATGTCTCGACGACCCCGGTCCAGATGGCGGTGATGATGGCAGGTGTCTCCAACGGGGGGAAGATCTACCGCCCGCTCCTCCTGAAGGGATCCGCCCCTGTGCTCGTCTCAACCGCGAACGTGAAGACCGAGACGCTCGATCTGGTGAAACGGTATCTCTCCGGCGTCGTGAATGAGCCGGGCGGCACCGCTCACGCCGCGCATTCGACCGTGACCACGATCGGCGGAAAGACCGGCACCGCGCAGGTCGTCGGGATACGCAAGGATTCGAAATACCTGTCAGAGAAATTCAGGGACCATGCTTGGTTCGTCGCCTTTGCCCCGGTCGAAAAGCCGGACATCGCCCTTTCGGTCCTCGTGGAGCACGGAGGCCACGGCGGCAGCGCCGCGGCGCCGATCGCCAAGAAGGCGATCGAGGCATATATGCTTCCCCCGGAAAAAAAGATGGAGATACTCGATGTTCAGGATTGACCGGAGGCTCCTGCAGAATTTCGACTGGCTCACGTTTTTCGCCGTCGTCGGCATCGCGGTCATCGGCGTGATGACGATCTTCAGCGCAACGCGACAGCCCCTGGACAACTCGCAGTCCCCCCTCTTCATCAAACAGGTCATCTGGCTCTTCATCGGCATCTGCGGGCTCGTCGTCTTCGTCAGTTTCGACTACATCTGGCTGAGCAGGCTGTCGATCCCCGTCTACATCGTCGCCGTTGTGCTGCTCATCATCGTGCTGATCACCGGCAGGGTCGGCATGGGGGCCCAGCGGTGGCTGAGCATCGGGCCGATCGCCTTCCAGCCCTCGGAGTTCTTCAAGCTCGCCTTTGTCATCGTGACCGCCCAGTTTCTCAGCCTCGACCAGAGGACGATCGGCATGGCGCAGCTGGGGAGGCTCGTCCTCATCATCGCCCTGCTGCCCTTTATCCTCCTGATCAAGCAGCCTGACCTCGGCACCGCGGTCGTCGTCTCCGCGATCTTCTTCTCGATGCTGCTCGCCCGGGGCCTCGAACGCAAGACTCTCGTCTTCGTCATCATCCTCGGCCTCGTCTCCCTGCCGTTTCTCGGCAACATCCTCTGGACCGGACTGAAGGATTACCAGAAAAACCGGATCATATCCTTCATCGACCCCGAGGCGGACCCCTCCGGCATCGGCTACCACATCAACCAGTCGAAGGTGGCGATCGGCTCGGGTGAGTTCATCGGCAAAGGCTTTCTCCACGGGACGCAGGGGCCGTTCCGCTTCCTCCCGGAGAGGCATACGGACTTCATCTTCGCGGTCTTTGCGGAGGAATGGGGTTTCGTGGGGTCGATCATGCTCCTGGGGCTGTATCTCTTTGTGATCATGCGGGGGCTCGATACGGCGAGGAAGGCGAAGGACGAATTCGGCAGGATGCTCGCCGTCGGCGTCACCTTCATGTTCTGCGTCTATTTCTTTGTCAACGTCGGGATGACCCTCGGGATCATGCCGGTGGTGGGCGTGCCCCTGCCGTTCATGAGCTACGGCGGGACGGCGCTGCTTTCGAACTTCATCGCAGCCGGGGTGCTGATCAACGTCCGGACCCGGCGGTTCAGTCTCTTTTATTAGTATCGGTCTTTTTGTTATAATTTCTTTTCGGAAGAACGCGGAGCGGCGTCAGCCCTTCCGCAGCCTGCTGCCAACGGTTCGCTCTCATCGGCGGTGTAGCTCAGATGGTTAGAGCATGCGGCTCATATCCGCAGTGTCCGGGGTTCAATTCCCTGCACCGCCACCATCACTCCCAAAATCCCCTAATAACAGGGGATTTTACTTTCAATTTATAAGCTTTTCTCCGGTTTAGCACACAATTTAGCACACAAATTGTGAAGAAAGGCTTATCCCATGACAAATCTTTGTGTAATCAGAGGGCATTATTACTTTCGAGTAAGAATACCCAAAGACCTGCAAGGAATATTTAATTGCAAAGAAATAAAGAAAGCCCTAAGAACAAAAGATTTAAAAACTGCAAACTCATCTGTTAAATTAATCAGTAATGAAATCGACAGAGTTATTCAACTTATGAGAAGTGGAATTTTAAGCAAAGAACAGATGGACGCTCTCGTTCAGGAGTTTTTTGCAGATAATCTTAAATTGCGTGATTACCTTAGTTTAAGAAGCCGTAGGAAGTTGGGTGACGGAAGAAGAAAGGAGCTTACCAAGCTTTGGGATGCAGATATAAAGATATACAAGGAGTATATTCTTAACCCTCCTCAACACTTTGACACGGTACTTTGGAGTTCCCCCCATTCGGTAGACAGTTATAAGCTACCACAGGCAGCCTGATTTTCGTACTCATAGGGGCTCAGCTGCCCCAGATAGCTGTGACGCCTGACCCGGTTGTAGAAGACCTCTATATAG
>JAKAHR010000022.1 GCA_021825365.1 Nitrospirota bacterium
ATACCATACCGGCGCAAGGGCCTATGTGGATAAGGGAGTCTTCGCGCCTCCCTTATAACCCTCCGCGCAAGGCATGCATTCCTCCCCGTGGCAAGCCACGGGGTATCCTGCAAAGATATTCATGAATTAATAGCGAATGCAGGAATGAAACTAAAAAAGACAGAAATAAAAGAACTAATTACTGCCATCGGTTTTAAACCTCAAGCCGGTGAAAAAGAAATTTATTACAAAAACTACCCTAAGCATAACGACTATATACTGAAAGTCCACTTTGAGCAAGAAAATATCGAGTATGGTACAAAAATCACACTAGGCGACCATACAACCAGTAATTTTGAGAACAGTGAGAATTTCGTAGTCTTAGAATGTGTGGACAGGGTCTTAGAAAAAGGTTATCCCCCAGATAGGCTTTCCTTGGAACATAAATGGCCAATGGGAAGAAAAGAAAAGGGCAAATTAGATATTCTTATTGCCGACAAGAACTCCAAGCCCAATTTTGACTTAATTACAGCATAATTAGATTTCATCATGACCTATTTCTTTCTGGCATTATCAAAGGCCTCATCACCGAGGTATTTAACGGCGTTGCAATAGGAAAAAGCTGAGCTCATACAAGTAGAAAACTTAACTGA
The DNA here is from genome assembly GCA_021825365.1 of Nitrospirota bacterium. Taxonomy (GTDB): domain Bacteria; phylum Nitrospirota; class Thermodesulfovibrionia; order Thermodesulfovibrionales; family UBA6898; genus JAKAGF01. The sequence continues at coordinate 633 of JAKAHR010000022.1, forward strand.
ATCCAGTATATATTTCAGGCAACTTCCTACCATATCATTACAAAACAGATTATCGCACTGTTTCTTCCCCTTCTCCTTGTTTGCTCCTTTCCCGTCATAGCACTCATCATGTTTCTTGCAGGAATCCCCAAAATAACAGCCGAAAGGATCATCCGGGACCCATGTGTGTTTAGAATCGCCACACCATGGAGCGAGCCCGTAACTGTCTTTGAGATTTAATGCATTATTACCGCAGGAATGAGATGAACATTCACGTCATCAGAAAACGCCTTGCCCAATTCGCCTCTGCACGCAACTGGGATGCGCTGCTGAGCAATTATGCGGCTGCGTCGACGTGAAGCTTCAACCCCAGAGCCTGTACGACCTTGAGTATAGTCGCAAACTCCGGGTTCCCGCCCGGTGACAGCGCCTTATACAGGCTCTCGCGGCCCAGCCCGGTCTTGCGCGCTATCTCGGCCATGCCCCTGGCGCGGGCAATATCACCTATGGCCGCAGCGATGACTGCCGGGTCGCCGTCTTCTATTGCGGCCTCCAGATAGGCAGCCATATCCTTGCGGGTCTTGAGATGATCTGCCGCATCCCATGGCTTTACGGCAATCCTGGTCTTTTTCAAATTCAGTCCTCCAGTTGCTGCAACAATCCTCTGGCAGCCTTTATATCGGCCGACTGAGTACTCTTGTCTCCGCCTGCGAGCAGGATAACAAGGTCGTGTCCGCGCCTTGCAAAATACACCCGGTATCCTGGCCCATATGAAATGCGCAGTTCCGAGACGCCGCCGCCAACCGGCTTTACGTCGCCGAAGTTTCCCAGCGACAGCCTCCGAATGCGGATGTCAATCCGGGCCTTGGCTTGTCTGTCCCGCAGTCCGTCAAACCAAGCGGCATAGACATCCGTCTGGCGCACCCCGATCATAGGCCTATAGTATCCCAGGGGATACAAAAAAGCAAGGCAACAGAAAAGGGGACTGGCTACTCTATTGCGATTTAGATGAACATCTCCTACATCAGACAACGCCTTGCCCAACTCGCCTTAGCCCGCAACGGGGACCAGTTCCACTCCCCCAAGAATCTCTCCATGTCCCTTGCCGCCGAGGCGGCGGAGCCCGCTCCCTGAGCTGCTTCTCGATGCCTTCAGGATTGTAAAATTACTCTGGGGGAATAACTACCTTGAAATTACAAAGTAGCATATTCTATTTTCATGGTATAATGAGCTGCGATGATTAAACGGCAAGCGCTGCTAAGGCACGTGCAGACCGCCCTGAAGCGGAGCCGGGCGGCTGTGCTCGTAGGCCCGAGACAGTGCGGCAAGACCACCCTTGCCCGGCAACTTATTTCGGTCGATTCTCCCAACTATCTTGACCTCGAAGACCCATCGAATCTTGCGAGGCTGGACGAGCCCATGACGGCCTTGCGCAACCTGAAGGGGTTGGTGATCATTGACGAGGTGCAGCGGAGACCGGATTTGTTCCCCGTGCTGCGGGTGTTGATAGACCGGACACCGCTGCCTGCCCGCTTTCTTATCCTCGGCAGCGCCTCGCCGGAACTCCTGAGGCAAACCTCTGAATCCCTGGCCGGGCGGATCGAGACAATAGCCATGAGCGGCTTCAGCATGTCTGAGGTCGGCAGTTCCGCACTGTCGAGGCATTGGTTGCGCGGCGGCTTTCCGCCTTCCTATCTTGCCCGTACCGAGCCCGACAGCCTGGCATGGCGGAAGAATTTCGTCCAGACCTTCCTGGAGCGTGACCTGCCCCAGTGGGGCATCGGAACGCCGGCCATGGCATTGCTTCGTTTTTGGACCATGCTGGCGCATTACCACGGCCAGGTCTGGAACGCTGCGGAACCCGCGCGCTCCCTCGGCGTCAGCGAACCCACAGTACGGCGCTATCTCGACATCCTGTCGGGGGTCTTCATGGTCCGCCAGCTATCGCCATGGCATGCCAATTTGAAGAAGCGGCAGATCAAGGCCCCGAAGATCTATTTCCGTGATACAGGTCTTCTGCATCATCTGCTTGGCATCAGGACGGACAAGGACTTGTGCGGTCATCCCAAGAGCGGATCGTCCTGGGAAGGATACGCTATTGAGGAAACGATCAAGGCCACGGAACCCGATGAGGCGTATTACTGGGCGACCCACGGCGGGGCTGAGATCGATCTGGTGCTGGTAAAGGGCGGGCGCATGCTTGGCGTGGAGTGCAAACGCATGGATGCTCCGCGGTTGACACCTTCCATGCGGACGGCGCTGGAAGACGTGAAGCTTGAGCAGATCGCCGTTGTGTATCCGGGATCGAAGCGGTATTCATTGGGAGAGCGTGTCGCTGCCGTACCTCTTGAGACAGTGGCAGAGGGCATGAAAGGACTATTTCCCGGAAGCGGTTAAGAGGACCGGAAATGGGATAAAAGGGACAGGCTACTATATGCGGCCAGAGATGAGATGAATATCAACGATATCAAACAGCACCTTGCCCAATTCGCCTCAGCCCGCAAGGGGGACCAGTTCCACTCCCCCAAAAACCTCTCCATGTCCCTTGCCGCCGAGGCGGCGGAGCCCGCCACACTGACCGGCGGGCAGGCTCCTCGAAATCTTCCAGTGGCTGACGGACGAGCAGTCCAAGTCTCTAGTCAACGACAAAAAGGAGATGGCCCTCACCATCAAGCCCCTTGAAGCACAAGCATCCGATTGATATATTGAAGGAGCTACTACCAGGGGTGCACGTACCGTTATCGAAGATTGTTATATGAGAATATGGGACGTCCCTCCTGATATATTGTGCCGTAATCACCTGCTTGGTGAGCATAATGAACTCCATGCCATGTGGAATATCCTTACACAGGGAAAGGCAGGATATGCCCATCATCCCGAAACAAAGAGATGGAAAGGGAAACTGAAGGCACTGTACAGGGTTCATGAGGAGATTGTTCAGGAGATGATTGCAAGAGGCTACAATCATAAGAGTCCTTTGGATAAGAAACTTGCCAAGGGCAAAAGTCATCAGGATGAATTTATTGACCCTGTAGAAAGACAAATAGAAATCCTACGGGGGAAAGGTTGTGATTGTGAACTCATCAGGTGCAGGCCATTCAGATGAAAAGAAACACGTAACCCTCACGTTGAATGGCTGGGCAGCCCTTCAACAAAGCAGGCCCCTTGATCCTTTCAGGGCTAAGTCCTACTTTCTTTCCAGGTAATAGATGGTCTTCTTGCCGTCATCCACGATCTGGATAAGCCGGAACCCGTCCTTATAGAGCAGATGAAGGGAAGTGTGATCATCATTGCAGGTCAGGGGTTCCCTGTTCGAACTGACATAGGTATGCGTAAGCGGGCTGCAGACCAGGATGTTGTCGTCGAAGTGTTCCTTTGGCGCCGTCCCTTCAGCGGGGGCGGTTGTCCCGCCACCGGATGGCGCTTTGCCTCCTGCCGGAGGCGCGGCGGCCTTGGGGCGTGCCGGGCCCTTTTTTACACAGCAATATTGGGAGCCCGGACAGTCATTGACTGAGGCGGCGACGGTATCATTGCTGCATATTTGGTCGCATCGGCCTCCCTGATTCGTGCATTTATCTCCGGTGGCAAAGGGCAAAAACGCTAAAAGCACCAGTGAACCCAGATCAGGCATTCTTCACCTCGCATGACAGACTTGCTTCTCCTCCAGAAACCTGTATACAGAGAGTCCGACAAGGTTTCCTGATGGTGTATTGTTTACCTTTCGGGACAATTTTGCAAGGCCAATTCCGTTCTCACCCGGAGACGAACAGCGTCCCCCTTTGACCCTTTCCACTCTTCAGGCACAAGTCCTCGAGACAGCGGGGGGGCAGTGCCTAGAATCAGGCAGAGATGCTCCCTCAGGGCGAGTACGGACCTTTCGGATATCGCTTCTTGAGGGCATCAGGGAGAATAAAACTGACGCTGTCCTCTGTACCGTCCTTCCTGGCTGTCACGGACAGCTCCCAGCGGCCCTCTCTCTGCAAGTTCAGGCCGGAGACAAGATAGAGGCCGTTGCCCTTGTCCGCTATGCTGACCGGACCGCCCCCGGAGGAGCCGTCCCCCAGGTTTTTCAGGGTGAGGGAGAGCCTCGCTCCGATGACATCCGCATCTTTGTCATCGTGCAGCACAATGCCGATGACGCCCTGACCGATCTTATACTCCTTGTCATCAAGAAGGACCTCCACGCTGAAGGCGGCATGCCGGGTAATATCGAACAGCGTCTCCTGGAAATGCTTGGTGAATATCTTCTTTGCCCCGGGCCCCTGATCGTCATGGGCACGTGTCGGAGGCGCGGCAAGCAGACCAAATACCAGTGCGGCAATAACTGGTGACAGAATGTTTTTCATGCGTTTCTCCCTATACTGATGTTGAGTGGCGACCGGCGCGTCTTTGGGTCCTGCCTCACGGCAGAATAGCTCGATGTCTGGCAGTTAAGAGGGCACGCCAGCGTCTCGTTCTCCCCCTCATGCACATAATAGCACATCATGCACCACGCGAAAAGCAAGGACATATTCTCAATCACGCCCGTTCAGGAGGGATAATGCACCTCTCCGCTGGCGGCCTTATCCCCATGTCCTGTCTCCGGTGTTGAACCCTGCGTTAAGGCATGCTATGGTGAAGCCATGAAGACAAGGATATTTCTCGTCGCCGGGATTATCAGCGTCGCCGTAGTTGCCGGAGTGCTCGAGGCGCTTGTCTCCCCGCGCAGGAAGAACAGGGATCAGGGCAGAGACAAGAAGGCCTGAGAGCTGTCTACGGACGTTTCCCCGCGGTTGCCGGAGCAGGAAGCGGCACCGACCGTGAGGCCTTTCCATGGAGAACGCCCTGGCTGTCGAACCAGAGCGGATCGATGCAGATTATCCTGTTCCACCCCTTTGTTTCATCCTTCTGCTGGTGATAGACCAGCCAGAGTCTGCCCGCCTGATCGTGGGTAACGCTGGGATGTCCCGGCCCGAAGACTCCGTCCCCCCTCCTGACAATCGGATTGCCGCGATACCTGGTAAAGGGGCCGGTCGGCCTTTCCGCTGTCGCATACCCGATCGCATAATATTCCGTATCAGCGCTGCCCCCTGAGTAGAGGAGGTAGTACACGCCGTTATGCTTGAGCATCCACGGGGCCTCGGTCACCGGCACGTTCGTCATCTCCCATGTTTCGGAAGGGGTCATAAGCTCAGTAGGCGGGCCTCTCTTCTGGACCGGTGTCGCCATCGGCTGGACGAATATGCCGAACTCCGGATATCGCGCGTAATACAGGAATAAGGAGCCATCATCGTCGCGGAACAGGTGCGCGTCTATCGCATTCCTGATCAGGGTCCCCTTGTCCCTGAACACCCCGTCAGGACGGTCGGCCGCCGCAACGCCGATCCTGCCGTTGACCGTGTAGTAGAGATAGAACATGCGGTCATCCCGGTTGAAAAAGACGTCAGGAGCCCAGACGCCATTTTCAGTCGTTTGAAACACCTTCGGCCCCTTGGTCCAGCGGACCAGATCATCGGACAGGTAGACATCGTAGCTGTGGTTATCGCCGGTCGGGTACAGGTAATATTTCCCCTGATGAAAGATAACCGCCGGATCGCCGATGCCGAGCGTGCCGAAGTACCGGGCCGGCTTCGCCCGGTTGATCGAGTATGTCTCCACGAGGACAGGATTGGAATAGGTGGCGCCGGATTCCGCGAGCGCCGAAGAGGCAAGGAACAATAACAGCAGCATCGAGATCTGCATCATCCCGGAGATGATCCGCAAGAGGACCTTGTTCTTCATGCGGGAGGTCCTGCCTGTCATGAAAAAACAGGGAAGCGGGATAATCATCTACCGGGCCTCAGCGCCGGGGAAAAAGGGTGAGCGCGAAACAGGCGGCCGCCTATGTCTGCTCGGAGAGCCTTCTCCCCATCGCCTTGACGATGTCCGACCGTGAGATGAGCCCGACGAGCCGCTGGTTCTTGTCAACAACCGGCAGTCTCCGTATGCGGCGCATGTCCATGACCCGGACCGCCTCGCTCACTTCGACGTCAGGCTGGATCGTGACGGCAGGCGATGTCATGATATCTCCGACGAGGGTGCCCATCTTCCGTTCGGGCAGCGGATGACCCAGCAGGTGGCGGACGAAGTCCCTGAACGTATGGTTCTTCACCGTCCCGACCATTGAGACGACATCCGCCTCGGAGATGATGCCGACCACCCTGTTCTCCCGGTCGACGACCGGCAGGCCGCTCACATTCTTTTCGGCAAGGATTCTGACCGCATGGGTGATCTCCTCAAACTTGTTGACCGCAAGGACGTCCCTCGTCATCGCGTCCTGCACGCACATCTTCGAGGCCACACGCGTCTGGGCATACCTGCAGGCTGAGGCATAGATCTTTTTCAGGTCTTCGGCCGTGAGGGTCGCGGAGATCTTCGCCTCCTTAAGGGCGGCCGTCACGTCTTCGTCGCTGATCACCTGGTGAAGCGCTTCGAGTTCGTAACTTTCCATCAACAGAACCTTCCGTACGCGTAATGGATACTATCAATTATACCAGTATGCCCGGATTTGGTGAAATAGATTAATATCCTGACAAGAGGGCGGGTGTGCGGAAAAAGGGCGATCTCCCGTGCGGCCCCGCGCGGGGGCATGTTGCCGACGTGTCAGGTGAGCAGACAGGGGCTCCGGCCCGACAGGCTGTTTATTCAGACCAGGCCCCTCTCAACGAGCTCATCCTTCACATACGCATAGTATATCGGGGCAGCAACGACCCCGGGGATGCCGAAGGCCGCCTCCATGACGAGCATCGCCAGGAGCAGCTCCCATGCGTGGGCGCTAATCCGGCTGCCGATGATGCGGGCATTCAGAAAATATTCGAGCTTGTGTATGACGACGAGAAAAATGAGAGACCCAAGGGCGACGGCGGGCGAGTGGCTCAGGCTGACGACCGTGACGATGCTGTTGGAGATGAGATTGCCCACAACGGGGATGAGGCCGACGACAAAGGTGATCGCGACCATCGTCTTGACGAGCGGCAGGTGGACGCCGAGCAGGGGGAGAATAACCCCCAGGTAGAGCCAGGCAAAAAGGGTATTCAGAGCGGAGATGCGCACCTGGGCAAAGACAACGGAACGGAAGGCCCGGCTCAGATGCTCCGCCTGCCCTGCAAGCGCCGCGGCAAGGGGTTGGTATTCATGCGTCGGCGTCGCTTCCCTCAAAGAGACCATCGCGCCTATCACGAGGCCAACCAGAATATGCGCAGCAGCCCGGCCCGCCTCTTTGCCGGCCGTCTGGACCTCTCCTGCGTGTGCATGAAGCCAGCCGACGACCCGCCTCTTGAGCTCCTCCGGATCACCCGGCAGGTAGTCGGCGATCCACGACGGAAGTGTCTCCCTCGACCCCTCGATGATCTCCGCCATCTTCTTCAGCAGGGCGGGCAGGCTCTCGGTGCCGCCCCTGAAAAAATGGACAGCCGCCCAGATCAGAAGCATCAGGCATGCAACGATCGCGACGGCGAGCAGCCCCACAACGACCAGCTTCGCCCGGCTGCCGCTTATCCGTCTGATGAAGAGAAGCGGGGCAAGGATGTGTACCAGCTCATAGACCAGCAGGCCGGCAAGGAGCGCCGGAAGCAGGTGCAGACGGAGGACCATAAAAAGCGCCGCGGCGGCAATGATCCATGCGGCGATGTCATGGCTGCTTGTCTTCGGCCTGATTGTATCGTTCACCATCAGTCTTGTTCCACTCCGTGCACCTCAGGAATGGACACTCGTATTATACAATCCGTTCCACTGCCTGGCTATAGGAAGAGGGAAAAGAAGAGCGGATACGGCAGAGTTGCTATAACGGCAAGATATCTTCGCGGCGGCCCTCCGGTATGCCGGCCTTTCGGCAGGAGGTGCCCGCCAGATCGGTGATCAGCATCGCCTCTCCCGTGACCTCCTGGTATCTTCCGGCAAACTCCCTTATGAGCCCCATCCAGAGTTCCACCAGGTCTTTGAGCGAATCATCGAACTCCCGGTACCTGTCCGCCGGCTGACTCTCCATGCTGTCATAGAGCGGACCGCAGAAATACCAGTTGCAGCCTGAGGGCCGAAGGTCGCGCCCCAGCCTGCATCCCCCTGTTGAAAGGAAAGGACACGGTCCGTCTGCCTCTGCCTTTTCGTACTCCACGGTCTGCAGCCGCAGGGCATGGACGTAGACAAGGTCCTCGAGGCTGTAGGCAGCGTGCCCCCCGCTGCAGCAGACGCGTGCACAGTCCGGACAGACAAGGGCGGTGTTTTGCTCGATGAAAGGCGCGATCGCCCGTATCCCTGCCTGAATCTTCTCCGCTATCGTGACGATGGAGCCGAGCTCCCCCGGGTGGCTTTGGAAGAATGTCCCGATCTTCTGTTCAATCGTGCCGGTCGACATCAGCCGGGAAGGGGTTACTGCCGGTCCAGTGCCTCTTGCGTGATCTGCAGGAGGCGGTCCTTGCAGACCGGCTTGGGGACAAAATCCATGACCCCGCATCGCTGGGCGTCCGTGGCGAGTTCCCCGGTCGGATCTCCGGTGATGACGATGACCTTGCAGCTAAGCCAGCGGGCCCGGATTTCACGCACGAGGTCGAGCCCGGTCTTGCCTCCGAGGATCACGTCCACGATGACCAGATTGAACTCCCTGCCGACGAGAAGGGAAAGGGCCTCATCAAAGTTTGCGGCGGTCGTAACGTCGTACCCCGCTTCCCTGAGGAAGAACTCGAAGGTGAACCGGAGGCTCTCCTCGTCGTCGACTACCAGGATTGAGGCCCTATCGCCCATCAGTCCCCGCGGCGGGAAGTTCGATGATTACCCTTGTCATGCGGCCCTGTTCACTTTCAACATGGAGGGTGCCTCCGTGGTCCCGTATAAGCCCGTAGCTGATGCTCAGTCCAAGCCCGGTGCCGCTGCCTGCCGGCTTTGTCGTGAAGAAAGGGTGGGTAATCTTATGCAGGATGCCGGCAGGGATGCCGGTCCCGAAATCCGTTATGCTGATCCGCACCTGCCGGGGCTCTTCGCAGAGCTTTTCGGCCCGGATGATGATCTTCTTGTCATCATGGCCGCCCGGATACTTCTGGTTCAGGGCATACCGGGAATTACTCAGAATATTGAGGAAGACCTGCTGCAGCTGCTGCGGGTTCGCCGTCACCAGGGGGAGGTCCCCGGCGATATCGAGTTTCACCCGTATCCCGTCCTTCCTGCTCTGCGTCCCCGTCAGGTTGAGGACCTCGTTCAGCACCTCTCCGACATGCACGTCGCTCTTGTCGTCCTTCCGCTCGCGGGCAAAAGAAAGGAGACTATGGACGATCGCGGCGATGCGTTTGCCTTCCTGGATGATCCGCTGCGCGACCCTACCCTCCTGCGAGTCCTGTTTCAACCGGTCAGCCAGCATCTGGGCATAGTTGATCACCCCGTTGATCGGGTTATTGATCTCATGGGCAACGCCTGCGGCGAGTTCTCCAAGCGAGGCGAGGTGCCCTGCCCGCATCGCCTCCGCCTGCAGGCTCGTCTTCTCCGTTATGTCCGCAGCCACGACCACGACGCTGCCGATGCTGCCGTCTTCATCCCTCACCGGAAAAGACCTCTCGTCAAACAGTCTGCCCCCGGCCGTGGTGACCTGCGCCCCGGCCGCCTCGCCGGTGGCGAAGCTCTTCAGGGCAGCGCAATCTTCACAGGGAGCCGTGCGGCCGTGCCACAGGGCATAGCAGTACCTTCCCTGTATCGATGCTCCGGTGCCGAGTCCTGCGTCAGTCCCCTTATTCGCCCATACGATCGCCAGGTCTCGGGTCAGCTGGAAGACCGGATCGCGGATGCCGTCGAGCACGGTCTGGAACTTCTGCGACAGGTCCCTGAAACGCTTCTCACTGTCCCGCAGCGATACCTCAGCCTGGGTGCGCTCCGTAACCTCCCGCAGGAGGTTCTCGTTCGCCTCGAGCAATTCCGCGGTGCGCCCCCGCACCATCTCCTCGAGGAGGCCGCGGTGCCTTTTCAGGTCCTCCTCTTCCTTCTTCCGGTCCGTGATCTCCCTGACCAGTTCGATGCCGGCGATGATGTCTCCTGCTGCATTCCGTATGGGGGAGGAGACGATCTCATAGTACCGTCTCCCGTCCGGCGTATCCCTGAACTGTTCCTTTTTGTATATCTTTCCGTCCTGAAAACTCAGGGCAAGGTGGCACCCCTCGCAGACAGCCTCCTTCTTCTGGTATCCCCGGTAGCAGTACTCGCCGACATGCTCTCCCACCAGCATCTTGTGGTGCGGATTCTGGTACAGGACCTTGAATTGTGTGTCCTGGATGCTGAGGCCGTCGGCTATGGAAGCGATGACAGCATCCAGTTTCGCCTTTTCATCCGCTGTAGCCATCACCGCCCTCTCCAGCCCTGCCTCAGCCCGCCTGCGCTCGGATATTTCGCTCATCAGCTCCTTGTTCGACCTCAAAAGGGCATCGCGGGACTTCTGCAGATCGCCCGTCATCGTGTTGAAGCTCTTCGCAAGAGACCCCAGCTCATCCGACGAGTGGCTGACGACCTTGACGTCCAGGTTCCCGGCAGCCACCTTCAGGGCGGCATCCTGCATCTCCTGCAGGGTAGTCGAAATATGCCGGGAAAGCATATACCCCGTGCCGAGGGACAGGAGCAGGGCCCAGACATAGAATAGAAGGTACTTCTGGGCGTTTTCCCTGGTGCGGGCGAGAATGTCTTCATAGAGAGGGGTGTATTCCAGCACCAGCACACCAAATCGTTTCCCCGGGTCCGTCTCCAAGGGAAATACCAGATGTCTGATCCCTCTCGGATGGCGCTCGTTAATCTCGATGAAGAACCGGATATGCCCGTCCTGCAGCGTCTGCCCGACTTCATTATGCGTGTCAAATGAGAAGGTATCGCCAATCTCGGAGGGATCGGCATCAGCTATAATCTTTTTGTTCCGGCCGACGATAAAGATGTCCCTTTTTTGTCCCTCCTTGAACATGTTGGTGAGATGCTGCAGGGCTGCGGCGGTTTCAGAAGAATCCAGGGACCCCGAATCCGCAACAATGCGGTCAATCATCAGCGACATCGTCCGGGCGATCGCCGCCGCCTCCTCCTGGGCGATCGATTCAGCCTGCTCGATGCTGTGATAGAAGGCGAGAGACCCCAGCGCGCCTATAAGGAGTGCGACAAACAAGAACGACAGGAGTAATCTATTTCTGATGGACACTGTCTTCCCTTCCCTGTTGTTCCAGAGGTCTCCGGTCGCATGACGACTGAGCAGGCCTTCCGATGCGAGGGAAAATCCGTATTCAGAAGAAATGGTTCTACGAGTCTTATTGTAGCTACCCCGCGGGTGCCCCGTCAACAACCCGTTGCGTCAACAACCCGTTGCGGAAATACCTCCCGGGAAACGGCCTGCAACCGGGGAGAGGACATCCATGCGGGATTTTTTGCTAAAGTATCAGTATGGATTCTTGTGAAACCGGAAAGACGGCCGGGATCATCATCATCGGCAACGAGATACTCTCGGGCAAGGTGCAGGATTCAAACTCCTTTTTCCTCGTATCGGAGCTGAGGGCCCTGGGGGTCAACGTCCTGAGGATCTCCGTCATCCCCGATGACATCGCGGTCATCGGCAGGGAGGCGGCCCTCTTTTCCAGGAGCTTTGACTATGTGTTTACATCAGGCGGCGTGGGGCCGACCCACGACGACCTGACCATGGAGGGCATTGCCGGTGGTTTCGGGGTGCCTATGATGCAGCATCCATCGCTTGAGACCCGATTCAGGAGACGCTACGGCGAGAAGCTCAATGAGGCGATCCTGAAGATGGCCCTCGTTCCGGAGGGCGCTGATGTGGTCGATTTCGATGACAACAGCTTCCCCCTCGTCTTCTTCAGAAACATCTATGTCTTCCCCGGCATACCCCGCTACCTGCGGGAAAAGTTCCTCCTCGTGAGGGAACGCTTCCGCACAGCCTGTTTTTTTCTGACACGGATATTTCTGAACGCGGAAGAGTCCGAGATTGCTGCTCTCCTCAATCAAATCGTCGCGGCATATCCGGAGACCTCCTTCGGCTCCTATCCGATCATGGACAATCCCGAATACAGGATCATCATCACCGCAGAGGCAAGAGACAGGGGGCAACGGGATGCCGCAGTTGACAAGCTGCTGGGTCTTCTGCCCAAACAGATCGTCGTCAGGGTCGAATAACCCTTATCTGTCAGGATATTGCCGCCCTATCTGGCCTTCTTTGCATGCCCGACCTCTTTGACCTGCGACACCAGGTATAGATGTCTTCGGGTCTATGTGACAGCCTGGAGCTTCGGGATGAGGGGGTTCTTCCCTTCGCTGAGGATATCGCCCTTAATGCCGATGATCACCTCTTCGTAGGGGATGTCCTTCCCTGACGCCTGGACCGCCTGTTTCACGATATGGGCGAGCCCGCCGCAGCAGGGGACTTCCATCCTCACTACCTGCACGCTCCTGATGCTGTTCGCCCTGAACATCTCAGTCAGTTTTTCATAATAGAGTTGGGCGTCATCGAGCTTGGGGCAGGCGATGAGGACCTTTCTCCCCTTGATGAACCGGCTGTGGAACCCGACCGCCGAGAAGGCGGTGCAGTCTGCCGCGAGGAGGAGATCAGCGTCCTTGAAGTACGGAGCCGTTGTGCCGGCGAGCTTCAGCTGTATCGGCCAGTTGGTGAGTTCAGGCCGCTCGTCGGAGATGGGCTGGCGTGCAGGGGCCGGCCGCGAAAAATCCATCGACCTCGTCCCCGGGCAGCCGCAGGGCTCTTCCCTGGGCGTCTTCACCTCATGCACGTGCTTCTCTGTTGCGACCTCATCAAAGGGGACCGCCTCCCGCTGCACAATCGTGAGCGCACCGGTGGGACAGCCGCCGATGCAGGCGCCAAGCCCGTCGCAGTATAGTTCCTTGACGAGTTTCGCCTTGCCGTTCACTATCTGAAGGGCAGCCTCGGCACAATCCACGACACACTGGCCGCATCCGTTACACTTGTCCTCATCGATCTTGATTATATTTCGTACTGGCATGGAGACCTCCGTATAAGTATTCTGCCTTTACTATACCCCAATACCCGCGGGTCTCTCTATGATCTGGATCATCTCGGGCGACAATCCTGAGGCGATTCATTTTTTCTTTAGGAAGGGATACCATCATTACCTGCAGGATGAACGGGCAGCCGTTGCCCTGATCTCCCGGATGGGACATGGTGGTATAATTATAGTACGGCAGGGAATAAAGAGGCTGCTGATCATGAAGACATGCCATCTTTGCAGGGAGACGAAAGACCTGGAGGAATGGAGGCATCCCGAAACGGGTGTCACCTACGTCTTCTGCGGCTACTGCCTTGAGTCCATCATCGGCATCTGCGCCGGCTGCGGAGAGGTCCTGAGCAAGCTGAATCCCATCAGGATCAACAGGATGGGCGAGAAGGTCTGCCATCGCTGCAGCAATGGCCAGGGACAGGCTGAAGAGGATGAATACGATGACTGAAGGAGGAAGGCAGTGTCTGGGATGAAGATATTCGTCAGGAATGAGGCTGACAAGAAGTCGCTCATCGACAGCTACTTGCAGGAGGACAACCTGTACCTGGAGGCACTCGAAAGACTGAAGGCCGGGTTCACGAGCCAGGGGATCGATATTTCACAGGGCGAAGGGCGCAAGGCCTTCATCCGCGCTGTCCGCATCTTTAACGAGAATTACGGCAAATGCCCGGGGGCTGAATAAGAGGCTCTTTCCGTCCCGGGGAATTATACCCCGCAGCCCCTCTAAATACCGCTTGCAATGCCTCATTTGCGTGCCATAATGGGGCCAGAAACCAGCCTTGAGGTGAACCATGCTTTTCAAGGTTATCGCCAAGGAAGAGCTCAAGAGGCTCTTCGAACTTCTGGCATCCTCTCACACGGTCGTGGGCCCGGTCAAGACCGGACGCGACAGGACCGGCCTTCCCCTGTATGCCTTTGACGAAGTGGAACGCTTCGAGGACCTTTCCCTTGATTACGCGATGACGAAGATACCGGCAAAGAGGTTCTTCCTGCCCTACCGGGAAGATATGGCCGTATTTGAGATGAGAAAAGACGACTGGAACAAGAAGGTCGACTATAACATGGACAGGCCCCGCATCTTCTTCGGCATGCACCCCTGCGATATCAATGCCCTCAACCGCCTGGACAAGGTCCTGATGGGAGAGACATACCCCATGCCGTACTACATCGCAAAGCGTCAGAATACCGTTATTATCGGCATCGACTGTACGCCGCGGCCCTACTGTTTCTGCAGGTCAATGGCGGCTGACACCGCCCTGCATGGCTTTGACATGTTCCTGACGGATATCGGGGAGCGGTATTTCGCGGAGATCCTCTCTGACACTGCCTTCAATTTCCTGCGGCTGATAAAGACCGCGGAGCCTGCCGGAGAAGACCACGTGCTGTACAAAAAGGCCGCTGCCGCGAGAAATGAGCGGTTCGTAACGCAGGTGGATACGACGGACCTGATGAAGATACTCGACATGGAGTTCCAGTCTGATGTCTGGAAGCAGTGGGGGGATAAATGTCTTTCCTGTGGCACCTGTTCCAACGTCTGCCCCACCTGCTACTGCTATAGCGTCGAGGCAACGGTTGACCTGAAGCTCACGACGGCCCGCAAGACCAAGATGCTCTATTCCTGTAATCTCATCGATTTCGCCGAGGTCGCCGGGGCCCATAACTTCAGGCCCGAACGTCATATCCGCCTCAAGTACCGCTACTATCACAAGCACCGGGGCTTTGTCGAGGCATACGAGGAATCCCTCTGCGTCGGCTGCGGCCGCTGCGGGGAGTCCTGCCTGGCTGGTATCACCGTGCCCGAGGTTATCGCCAGTGTCAGGAGTACCTTATGAGCGAAGGCATGGTGGAATTCAGGCCGGTAAACAACAAGGGGCTCGGGAAGAATGCCCCGTCCGCCTTCGAGAGGACATTCAAGGCGGAAATTACGAGCATCCACCAGCTCACCTCGATGGAGAACCTCTACCGGATGCAGATAATCGACCCGTCAGAGCGAAAAGGTTTTTCCTTCGAGCCCGGCCAGTTCGTGATGCTCGAACTCCCGGGAATCGGCGAGGCGCCCTTTTCGATAACCTCTTCGCCCCTGCGCCACGGCGACATCGAGCTCTGCATACGAAAAGCGGGGAGTCTGACGAACTTCCTCTCCCGGGTAGGCAGGGGAACGAGGGTCGGCATCCGCGGCCCGCTCGGCACCGGTTTCCCGATGGAAAAGATGCACGGCAATGACATCCTGCTGATCGCGGGAGGGCTCGGCCTTGCGCCCCTACGCGCCTGCATCTCGTACGCCCAGGACAACAGGAGCCGCTTTCATAATGTGGATATCGTCTACGGCGCAAAGGAGCCCTCGCAATTCCTCTTCACGTATCAGTATGACTGGTGGCGCGCCGACGACATAGGCCTGCACATCACCGTCGAGAAGCCGGATGACTCGTGGAAGGGTCCCGTCGGAATGACGACCGGCATCCTCGACCAGATCCTCGCGTCCCGGGGGAGTTCTTTTCATGAAAATACCTATGCTATAGTCTGCGGTCCTCCGGTGATGTTCAAGTTCGTCTGTTCGATGCTGACGCAGAAGAACCTTCCGATGCAGAAGATGTTCGTCTCCCTTGAACGCCGCATGCAGTGCGGCATGGGGAAATGCTGCCGCTGCAACGTCGGCTCCACCTATATCTGCCTGAAGGGACCGGTCTTCGATTACTGGACCGTGATGAACCTGAAGGAGGCGATATAGGATGCTGAACAGCGGGAGGACATATCTGGGTGTCCCTGTCAGCAGGCCGAAGGTGGGTTTTTTTGATTTTTCCTCCTGTGAGGGCTGCCAGCTCCAGATGGTGAATAATGAATCAACCCTCCTCGATTTTCTCGCTCTCGTCCAGATCGTGAACTTCCGCGAGGCGATGACCGGGGAGTCTGACGACTACGACATCGCCTTCGTGGAGGGCAGCATCACCCGGCCTGATGAGGTGGACCGGCTCCAGGCGATACGCTCCCGCGCAAAGGTTCTGGTCGCCCTCGGTTCCTGCGCCTGTTTCGGAGGCGTCAACCAGCTGAAGAACCGGTTCAGAGACCTCCCGTGGGTGAAAGAGACGGTGTACGGCGGCGCTGCCGTTGAAACGGATGTTGTCAGGCCGTTGCATGACGTGGTAACGGTTGATCTGATGATCTACGGTTGCCCGGTGCGAAAAGAAGAGGTCGAAAAGGTCGTCACCAATATTGCCATCGGGAAAGAGATAGCCTATCCGAAATATCCTGTCTGCATGGAATGCAAGGCGAATGAGAACATCTGCCTGTTCGACCTGGGCGAGGCCTGCCTCGGCCCTGTCACCAGGGCAGGATGCGGGGCCTGGTGTCCGGGCAGCAGGGCAGGATGCTGGGGATGCCGCGGCCCTGCCGACGACCCGAACATGGAACAGATGAAACGCCTGATGCAGGAGCGCGGGATTTCTGAGGAGATGATCCTCGATCGCCTTGAATGCTTCGGGGGGTTCTGCGAATTTTCCGATGCACTACGCGCCGAGATGTCAAAGGAGAACCCGTGAAGGTCAACTGCAACGTGAACGTCCATCACCTCAGCCGCGTCGAAGGCCACGGCGCTATCGGCATTACGATCAGGGACGGCAAGGTTGAGCGTGCCTCATGGGAGGTCATCGAAACCCCGCGCTTCTTCGAGGCGATCCTTTCGGGGAAGCGCTGGGAAAACGCCCCGGTGATCACCGGGAGGATCTGCGGCATCTGTTCAATCGGCCACACGCTCGCAAGCATTCGGGCCGTTGAAAACGCCTTTGCTATTACGCCGACGGAACAGACGGGTAACCTGCGGCTCCTCCTCAAACACATGGAGACCCTGCAGAGCCACGTTCTTCATCTCTATTTTCTGGCAGCGCCCGATTTCCTCGGCGCAGGGAGCGTCTTTCCCCTTATCGAATCCGCGCCTGACGTCGTGGCGAGGGCAGCCCGTATGAAGCTCCTTGCGAATGATGTCTGCGACTGCGTCGGCGGCAGGAGGCTTCATCCCACGAGAACGGTCGTGGGAGGCTTCACCATGCTCCCGGAGAAGAAGGAATTGTCCCGTTTCAGGGAACGCCTTATCGCCGCCTCGGCTGATCTGACGCAAACGGCTGAGCTGTTTACGACTTTCAAAATCCCCGATTTTGCGAGGGAGACGGAATTCGTCTCCTTGAAGGGAGAAGGTGCGTACCCCTTCATCGGCGGCAGGCTGATATCCTCCGACGGCGTCGAGAAAGAGGAACATGAATACCGCGGGATGACCAACGAGTTCCTCGTCAGCCAGTCGACCTCGAAATGGGCGCGGCTATCGCGGGAATCCTACGCAGTCGGAGCGCTTGCGCGGCTGAACAATAATTTCGCTCATCTGCATCCCGCTGCCGCGGAAGTTGCCTCCCTGTTCCACCTCAAACCCGTCTGCCACAACCCTTATATGAACAATATCGCTCAGCTTGTCGAGTGCGTGCATGTGGTAAAAGATGCGGTGCGGATCATCGATTCACTCCTGGATGCGCAGTGGGAGGAACCAAAGCAGGAGATCACGCCCAGGGCGGGAAGGGGCGTCGGGGCGGTCGAGGTGCCCCGCGGCATCCTGTATCATTGCTACGAGTTCGATGACAGCGGACATGTGGTAAAGGCCGACTGCGTGATACCGACCGGACAGAACCATGCGAACATCCAGCTTGATCTCGAATATCTTGCATCGCGGTATGCATCGGAAGGCATGACAGACCGGGACATAAGCCTTCTCGCCCAGATGCTCGTTCGCTCGTATGATCCCTGCATCTCCTGTTCAGTGCACTGATTCTCCGTATCCTTATTTGTGCTATATCGTAGTTCCCTGATATCGCAATTAATAACGCGAGCATCAATCGAATTAGACCTTGACAGGTATCCGCAAAAGGAGTAAGTTTTAGACAAGAGTAAGTTGAAGAGAAGGTGGTGGTCTTACTCCCCTCGTTCGGTTCTCCGAAGAGAGGTCTCGGGCCAGGACAATCGGACCCGAGAAGAGATCATGAGACGATTAGTCTCAGGGAAACCGGACGAAAGGGAATAAGCACCGCCTTTTTTTCGGCCCGCTGCAATACTTCATCACCCGATCGAATAACCCTGCTCCCATATCCTGCTGCTCAGGAGATGCCGTCTCGCAGCTCCGGCCGTATTCTCCTGCCGTTGTAAGTCTCATTGCGCTGCATCCGCTGAACTCACCCTTCGGGTTCAGACAGCAGCGACTGCGGACGCTCCATATCGCCGACAACGCCAACGGTGAATACTGAAGTCGCGCCATCCGGCCTCCCCTGATCGCGGGATTCCCGGATAAAGACAGATCTACCAGATGATGATACGATCCATGATCACCGTGCCGTCGGTAATCGTGACGTCGCCTTTGAGCGCAGTGTATAACGTGTGAGCAGAGGTCGCACATTCACGGCCCCCGAGCAGATTGATGGTGGTGCCGTTTCTGCTTAAGATGAGATGCTCATCAAACCTCGTGCCGAGGATGCGGACCATGCCGCCATCAGGGGCTGCGGCATATCCCAGCGCTATCGTTGCATACGGGGTCGGATTGCCGTCGACGGTGACGAGATCTCCGGAGCAGGAGGAGAAGTTTGCGGTGCAGGCGCGGGGAGAAGTCATAGCAGCCGAGGTCGCCATGCTCGTGCCGGTTCCGCAGCCTCCGGACCAGTTGCTGAAGGTGTTGGGGCTGACCGGCACGGTAAAGAGGCTTACCGAAAGACCGCTGTTATACCAGCAACCTGCTGAGCAATCAGGATTTATCGTGCCGCTTGCGCCGGGATTAACGGAAGTTGTGAGGAGGTATTGTGTTGCAAAGTTTGCAGTGTAAGTCGTCGGTACATCCGGCGAAGATATCCCCCGGGAAAGGGAGCCGTTGCCATCGCTCCAGGAGGAGAAGATATATTGCACCCCGGTTGTGCCGGCCTGGGGAGACGATGTGCCGAGGCTGTGGCTTTCAGCAGGATACCATGAAAAGACCTGGGATGAAGTGTATCCCGTCCCGTCTACGGTGAAGCCGAGGCCTGAAGGCGAAGTGCCGACAGTGACGGACATAGGCCCAAGGCATCGGTACACACGGACGTCATCGATCAGCCATCCCAGCGCGCCGAAACTGTCATCAGTGCCGATCCTGAACCTGAATTTCACGTTCTGTCCTGCCAGACCGGCGAGATCAAGACGGCTGGAGATATAGCCGTTGCTGATCCCCACGAATCCGGGGCGGCCAGCCAATGGGTTGCCATAAGATAAATAGATATGGCTACCGTTATCATTATAACCGTTATTAACAAAGAGAGACTGGGTGTCCTGCCATGTGGCACCATTGTTGGTGCTATATTCAAGCACTCCGCCGTCATAGTAATTGGCGCCGCTATATTCAAAGTCATAGGCATGATTGAAGTGCATGTAAGCGTTTGTCGGGATCAGGATGCCGGCTGCATTCTGTACATAAGAATCTGTAAAAAATCCAATACCAAGATCAAGATCCCGCCCCCACATGCTGTGGGTCCCACTCGTTGCATATCCTATCTGTGGCACGATCCAGGCGTCTGTTCCGATCAGAGCCGCATGCTGCCAGTTTCCTCCCCCGCTTTCAAAGTTGTCGAAGAAGATATTGTAAGGCTGCGTGCCTGCCGCACAAAACGGAGCCTCAGTTGCAGCGCAGTTGATAGGCTGGAGGTTCATCTCCACTGCGTCAACCGCATTTTTCACCTGATCGCAATCAGCGGCGGTTATCGAGTACGAGCCTGTGAGGTTGCTGCAGGCGAGCTGCAGCGCGTCATAGAGGTCAGCGTAGTCGCTCCCTGAGGTGAGGATGTTAGTCTGAACTTCGTAATAAATCTTCGACGCCTTTATGACACCAAGACCTGATACAGTTTTGCCATTAAATGTATCGCCGTGGGTAATGAGATAACCTGCTTTATTGCCCACACCGCTATTGACGTGGACACCACCATTATCCGCGGTTCCGCAATAATACGCATTATGTGCCGTTACATTATTGCTGGTCATTTTATCAGGCTGGTCGTGATCCGGCGGATTTGCGAGACTTCGGTTTGCGCCTCCCGGCAGATCTTCCCCATGAAGCCAGCTATTATCAGCTGTGGTACTAACATCGACGAATTCTCCCCATATGTCCGATAGGGATTCATTAATAGCGCCGGATTGCATGTAGTAAAAGAGGCCGGATTCATATTGGGTGACGCCGTGGGTGTATTCATGAGCTACCACATCATTTGTAATGTATGCCTGTCCAAAGACGACCTGTCCAAAAACGAGTTGAGACCCGTTCCACATGGCATTACTCCAGGGGCACGTAGAGCCAGGCTGACAGTAACGGGTGGTAGCTGTGATATTCATGCCGAGTCCGTCGATACTGTCGCGTCCATGCTGGGTTAAGTAGAAATCATAGACGGTGCCGAGCAAGTCATACACAGTATTTACATCGGCAATTGTCGAGACAGGTCCTCCCTCACTCCTCATGAGATTCGGCCCAGGCAGCGGCAAGGTATTGTCATTATTGTTGTCGTAAATCATTCTATATTTTGCATGCGGCATCTGGTTGAAGTGCAGGGCTATGTACCCCGCGTGCGCATCGACGAGCACCAGCTCATCTACCGGCTGATCGTCGGATGCCCTGACCTGCATCCTCCAGACGAGACTGTTCACATTCCCGCCCCCGCCCAGCAGCGCCGGGTTATATATCCAGAGTTCCGGTTTGCTCACCGTAAGCGTAGAGACGTCGAGCCGATAGTGCTTCGCAACGAGCCCGAGTGCAGTCCGCATCGCGGCTGCGGCATCGATCGTCGGCAGCGTATCAATAACAGGAGCAGGCGAGACCTCGCCGTTTACGCTCAGCACATCGTTGGCAGCATCGAGGTCTACCATCAGCTCTCCGGCGATGACCGGCACACCGTGGTGTATCTGCTGATACCGGATGATCGACCTGCCCTTCTCCCCCTTCTTCTTGCGCATCACGGAAAGTTCCGTCGCGGCATCGCTGATGCCGAACATCGGGCCGTACTGATGGAGAAAGCCTGCGGCAGCGTCTTCGGGCGTCGCGTCGGCCGCCATCGCCGAGGGGTGCGGTATCGGCCTGCCGGACTCGGTCTTCAGAAAGCGCACCTTTCCGGTTGCCGAATGATATGACATGGTTACCCTGCCAGGGACGGACTGTTGCAACTGCTCGGTCAGCGCCTGTACCGAAGGCTCAGCGACTACGGACGAGGAGAGCGACAGAAAGACGGACAGGACGGCAATGAAGGAGAGTATTCTTCTATGCACGGCGGTCCATAAGGCAACGGCATGGGGGGCAAACCACGAATGGCCTTTCAAAGACAAGATGGGGAATAAATATACTCATAAATACGTAATGCCTGCTATGGTGCCGGTGGAGAGAATCGAACTCTCACGGGGTTGCCCCCACCGGATTTTGAGTCCGGCGCGTCTGCCAGTTCCACCACACCGGCGCATCAACACATTATGTAGTATACAAAAAGCCGGCCCCTTGTGTCCGCACAACGAATATCGCTGCAGGGACAGCGGCATCATGCTGACCGGAAATCGGCCTATGCGCCGCCGGGCCCGGCCATGCTCAGGGCAAGGCCGATGGCAGGGATAAAATCCTTCTTCCGGGACATCACCCGCGGCAGGGTGCAGGTGCCCTCTTCGACCTTCACATCAAAGGCCTTCTCCACAATCCAGGTCTCGCCCTTGAGAAGAACCCTCTCATAGGTCGCTATCAGCGGATTTGTTATCAGGAGGGCGGCAAGGCTATAGCCGTTCGTCACCCTGAGTCGCTCCAGTTCATCAAGCAGGTCCTTTTCGAGCAGGTCGATCTGCTCGCAGTCAAGGACCATCATCTGACTTATCCCCAGCTTCCTGCCCGCTATGATGAACTCCTTGAAATCCGCGGCGATGAGTTCCGAAGCCGTCTTGTTCTTGACATTAATGCTCTCATTGAGGAGTTCCTTGCCGTACTCCTTAATGGAGACCCCCGCTGCCTCCGCCAGCCTCTCTGCCGCGAGGCGGTCCTTGTCGGTGGTCGTGGACAAGGTCAGGATAAGGGTGTCGGAGAGTATGCCCGACAGCAGGACCCCGGCTATCTCGGCGGGTATCTGCACCTGGTGGAGGAACATCAGATTTGCCACGACGGTGCAGGTGCTGCCCACAGGGTCGTTGTACACATAGATCGGGGCGACCGTAGAGATATCGCCGACGCGGTGGTGGTCGATGATCTCGAGTATCTCCGCCTCTTCGATCCCGTCCACCGCCTGGGATATTTCATTGTGGTCCACGAGAATCGCCCGCTTGCGCACCGGGGCGAGCAGGTCCGTCCTGGTCACAAAGCCTATCAGCCGGTTGTCGCTGTCCACGACGACCGCGGAGCGGTAATCAGACTCGAGGACCTTCTTCCTGAGCTCCGAGATGGGCGTATAAGGTCCGACTTGCGACACATTCCTTGCCATGATCCCAACGACCGGCTCTGACATGGTCATCAGCTGGACAGTCGCAAAGGCGGTGTGGGGCGATGAGATCAGCACCGTGCCGCCGGCGTGAGCTGCGACCGCCACCTCCTGGGCGATGGGCAGGCCGTCGGTCACGATCGCCGCGGAGCAGCCCATCCTCACCAGATCGAGCAGGATATCTTGCTGGTCTCCTATGATTACGATGTCTCCCGTACGGACTTTATTCAGGATCGTCCCCTTCTGCATGGCAGCGGTATGCACCCTGCCGGAAAGATACTCTGTCCTGCCGGCATTGCTGACGACATGGCCGTCGAGGGTCTTGATGAGGATGTCGAGGTTGATGGGGCTCTCGGTGATATCACTGAACCCCACGCTGTCCATATAATGCCGGGCAATGTCTTTCAGGCCGACCATGCCGGCCAGCCTCCCGGCATCATCCACCACCGGCAGGGAGCGCACACCCATATCGCGCATCCGGACCGCAAGGGACTGGATGGAATCCCGCGCGTTTGCCGCGATAGGCCTTTTGAGGGAGAGGTCATTCACCGTAGCCGAAAGACTTTCGAGTTCCGACGGCACGGGGACGCTGAACCGGTTCAGGATAAAGGCGGTCTCCTCATTGATCTTTCCCGCCCTTGCAGGGGTGAAAAGGAACCTCTTGTCCGTGAGGTTCTTGAAATGCGCATAGCCGATCGCGGAGCAGACTGAATCCGTATCCGGATTGGTGTGTCCAACGACATAGACGATTTTTGACGATCCGTTGCCCACTCTGATGCTCCCTACTTGCCCTTCATCCTGATGAAGTTGCCGATAGACCGGTCATAGGTCCGCTCATATTCCGGGGTGAAGAAACAGGCGGGCAGTTCACCGCTCTCCCGGTGGTAGTGCACGCATTCGCAGCATTTATGTTTCCTGGGGCATGGCTCATAGGTGCAATTACAGTGAGCCTTGTTCTTCTCCGCAACGCATTCCATGCTGTCCTCCTATTTCCCGATACAGAAGCTATTGAATATTTTACCCAAAATCTCTTCCGTAGTAACAGCACCCGTTATCTCGCCGATCCTGTCCAGCGCCTCCCTGAGTTCCAGGGAGAATATCTCGAGGGGCTCGTCCCTGCTGATCACTCCAGCGGCCCTCCGCAGGCCGGACGCCGCCTGCTCAAGTGCGGTCTTGTGCCTGAGGTTCGTAACCACTACCCCCTCCCGCTCTTCCCTCCAGTCCCGGAGGTTCGCCTCATAGAGTGCCTCCTTCATCTCTTCAAGCCCCTGGCCGGTTGCTGCGGAGATGGAAAGACAGGGCTTGGCGTAAGGAGACAGTTCTCCCGATGAAATCCGGACAGGAAGGTCCGACTTATTCACCGCTATCAGGGCATTCTTCTCCCGTATCTTCTCAAGGAGTCCGGTATCAGCCGGCTGGAGGGGCATGCTTCCATCCACCACGGCGATCACGAAATCAGACTTCTCCATTGCATCGAGGCTTCTCCGGATGCCTTCCTTTTCGACGACCTCCTCGGAATGCCTGATGCCCGCGGTATCGACGATGATCACCGGCAGTCCCTTGATGCTGATCTGTTCCTCGATGATGTCCCGCGTGGTGCCGGGCAGCTCGGTGACGATCGCCCTGTCCTTCCGGAGCAGCCCGTTGAGCAGGGAAGACTTGCCCACATTCGGCCTGCCGACGATCGCGACCGAAAGGCCGTCTCTGAAGAAGCGGGCCTCATCAAAGGTCCTGCAGATCCTCCCCAGTTCTTCAATCGTCTTTTCGAGTCTGCCGGAGATCTCGCTCTTTGTCCTCGACCCGATCTCCTCCTCCGGAAAATCGATGTGGGCCTCGGCAAAGGCGCACTCTTCGAGAAGCGACTCCTTGATCTGTGCGAGCCTCTCGGACAGCCCTCCTTTGAGCTGTTCCACGGCGATTCGCATTCCCTCCTCCGTGCGGGCGGAGATGAGGTCAAGCACCGCCTCCGCCTGTGCAAGGCTGATCCTCCCGTTGAGGAAGGCGCGCTTCGTGAACTCACCCGGCTCGGCAGGCCGCGCCCCTCCCGCCAGCATCAGGTCGAGGACCTTCCGCATGGCTACCATGCCGCCGTGGCAATTGACCTCCACGACGTCTTCCCTCGTATAGGAACGGGGGCCGCGCATCACCGAAAGGATCGCCTCGTCGAGAATTCCACCCGCAGCATCGACGACGTGACCGTAGATAAGGGAGAAGGTCTTCGCAGCCTCGACCGTCTTTCCCCGGGGAAAGGAGGTGAATATCTTCGATGCTATCGCTATCGCACAGGGACCGGAAAGGCGGACAATGCCGATGCCGCCCTGGCCCACAGGGGTGGATATCGCCGCTATGGTGTCATCGGGAAAGTTCACGCTGAAGCAGCGACCATGGCCGGAGACAGGGCATTCCATTGCTGAAAAGGGAGATGATCCGTTGAATTGTCTGGACAGCGCACCGGTGTTTACACCCGCTTATGCAGGCTGTTGTTTGGCGAGTTTCTTGTTCGTAAAGTACTGCTGGATAATGCCGAGCACGTTGTTGACGAGCCAGTAGAGCACCAGGCCGGACGCGAAGTTCAGGAACATGAAGGTGAAGACGACCGGCATGAGCATCATCAGCTTCGCCTGTTTCGGGTCCATGGTGGACGGGGTCATCTTCTGCTGGATCACCATGGTTATCCCCATCAGATAGGGGAGCGGACCGCCGAGCGAAAACCCGGCCAGATGGCCGAAAAGGGCATCAGGGGCCGAGAGGTCGGTGATCCAGAGCAGCCACGGCGCTCCCCTGAGCTCGATCGAAATCAAAAGCACCTTGTAGAGTGCAAAGAAGACGGGTATCTGCAGGAGCATCGGGAAGCAGCCGCTCATCGGGTTCACCTTGTACTTCTTATAGAGCTCCATCATCTCGGCCTGCATCTTCTGCGGGTCCTTCTTGTACTTCTCCTTGATCTCGGCCATCTTCGGCTGGATGTCCTGCATCTTTTTCATCGACTTCTGCCCCATGTTGAGGATCGGGATGAAGGGTATCCGCACGACGATGGTGAGCAGGATGATCGCCCATCCGTAGTTGCCGATGTATTTATGGAAGAATTTGAGGGCCCAAAAGAGGGGCCTCGCGATGATCGAGAAGAAACCGAAATCAACGATATGCTCAAGACCCAGATTGAGAGCGGCAAGCCTGTCGTGTTCCTTCGGGCCTGCATACACTGTAAACCGGTTGACGCCCGGCTTGGCCTTAAAGGCGATGACCGGCGAGTTCTTGAGGGTCCAGGCGCGCGCCTCCTCCACCTGGGTTGCGGGAACAAGGGCAGCGCAAAAATATTTGTCCTCCTGCGCGATCCATCTCAGATTGTCCTTATAGGTATTGATCTCCTTAAGCTTCTTCTCCTTGACCTCGATGAGGTCAGTGCCCTTCAGAAGGACGGGGCCGAGATGCGTATAGCTGTCTTCCTTTTCGAATATCCCGAAGTCAGACCCTATGGTTATCCAGTATTCGGAAAGCCCGGAGACCTCGTCCGTCAGATCGACCTTGTAGGTGTCGTAATAGAAGGTGTATGTCCTGCGGACCGACTTGCCGTCCTTTGCATATTCAAAGACAACGGACGCTGATTTCTTCCTGTCATCGAGCCTGACATCTCCCCCGGTGACCGAGAAGTTGGCGGCCGAGAGATCGAGTTCGCTGTTGTCCCCCATGCCCAGGGCAGGGACAGCGCCCTGCTTGCTCAGCAGAAGCACGTCCTTTTTGATCCTGTCCTTGAAGGATTTTATCTCCCAGTACTTGACCGTCCCCCCCCTGGAGGTGAACACAGCCTTGTAGAGATTGTTTTCAACCCTGATCTCCTTTTCCTCGGCAGCAGGGGTCTCAGGTACAACCGCTGCCGGGGCTGCAGGCTTGGCCTGTTCGGTCTTTGCCTCTTTCGGGGCCTCCGTCGCAACAGGGGCCTGCGGTGCCGGCGGAGGAGGTGCCGGTGTGAAATACTGGAAGCCTATGATGACCAGGATTGAAAGTACGACTGCGATGAGAACATTTTTTTCCATGGGCTATTGTACCGGGTCAAATCCGCCCGGATGAAAGGGGTTGCACCGGGCTATTCTGCGGATGGTGAGATACATTCCCTTAAGGGAACCGTAGCGGGTGATCGCCTCGATCGAATACTCGGAACAGGACGGGTAGAACCTGCATCCGCCGGAGAGCAGCGGCGAGATCAGGAATTTATAGAGTTTTATCAGCGCTATCAGTACGTTTTTCATGAGCCATCCGGGATAACCCCCGGGAGATCGCCCGTTCCAGGTCCTGAAACAGGGCGGTTACTGCCGCCGGCCGCGCCACGATCACCATGTCGCACGCCACCGGTGTCGCCTGAAACAGCGTGCGGATGACCGCCCGAAGCCGCCGTTTCACCCGGTTTCTCGTTACCGCGGTTCCGACTTTCTTTCCGACCGAAAGACCGAGCCTGCTGTAGGAAAGTCCGTTGGGTCGCGCGTAGATTACAAGATAGTGAGAAGAGGACCTGCTGCCGTTGTCGAAAACGTCCTTGAAATCCCTCTTTAACGTGAGAGAGACCAAGCCCTTTCCAGGCTCTAGACCGCCAGCCGTTTCCGTCCCTTCTTCCTTCTCCTCTTGATAACCGAGCGGCCTCCAGCGGAACTCATCCGCGTCAGAAACCCGTGAGTCTTCTTCTTTTTAATCTTGTGTGGATGGAATGTTGTATAAGTTCCCATAGCTTTTACCTGAGCAAGAATTATACCCTCTGATTTCCGGCTGTGTCAAGCGGGACAGCGGGATGCACGGCAGCAGGCATGGGGGCAGTGCCGTTGCACGGCCTGCTCGTCACATGCTGTGCACCAGGTAGATGATCAGAAACAGGCCGATAACGAGTATCGTAAGCGCGAGGAGCGCATCGAGGATGGCCGAGGGCCGGTAGGTGTCCTCGTCGATCTGCCTTTCCACCTTCTTGTAGCGGATGTAGGCGAGGATCGCCATGAGGACGCCGACCCCCACAAGGAGAATGCCGAGGATCGCCGAGTACCCGGATGAAGGAGAACTGATGTGAGTCGGAGGTATCTTGCCGCCCGGAATCTCGTACCGCTTGAGGAAATAGGACATCTGCTTGACGAAGAGCCCGAACTTCTCGACAACGAACCCGAAGGCCATGACGCCGATGCTCGTCCTGATCCAGGCGAGGAAGGTCCTCTCGTTCGCCATATGCACGCGGCGGTTGCGGATCTTTTTTACCTCTACGGGGTCATGCATATGTCCTCCTCCACGCATTGTAACATCACTCACCCTCAGAATAAACCTTGTGGTTGCATACATATCGAGATAAGAGGGCGGGTGCGTCAGAAAAAGATCCATACCCTGCGCGGTCCTGCGCGTAGATGCGGGCTGTCTTCACCTATGAGGATTACACCGGCAGGTATGTCCGCGGTATCCGTGATCAGAAATAATGCTCCGCCGTACGGGGGCCATTTGTGCATGGCCGCCCTCTTCGATTTGCGCCGTTACGATGAAAACAGCGGCCTGGTGCGGCCGGGGGTGATGCCTTCGCGCTCAGCCCTTTTGAAGAGCTCCTCAACCGCCGCAATCCCTTCATCGCCGATATCAAGAGAAAAGTCGTTTACATAAAGAGCGATATGCTGGTTAATGACATCGTCCTGCAGCTCCCGGGCATGCTGCTTGATGTAGGCGACCGGTTCCTGCGGGTGTGCACGGGAGTATTCGATGCTCTTGCGCACGAGGTCTTCCACCCGCCTGACCGTCCTTTCGCCCAGTTCCCTCTTTGCCAGAATCCCGCCCAGAGGGATCGGCAGCCCGGTCGCCTGCTCCCACCATTCGCCCAGATCAAGGACCTTCTTCAATCCCTCCTTCTGATAGGTGAACCTGCTCTCATGGATGATCAGGCCCGCATCCGCCTCTCCGGCCTTTACGGCATCGACGATCCGGTCAAAGGGCATCACGGCGATGGTGTTGCCGAGACTGTTGTCGCATATCCGCAGCAGGAGAAAGGCGGTGGTAAGGACTCCGGGGATGGCGATCGTCTTTCCCCTGAGGTCTTTCATCTGAAGCTCTTCCCTCGCTATGACAAGCGGACCACAGCCCTTGCCGAGCGCCCCGCCTGATCTGAGCAGGCAGTACCTGTCCGTGAGATGGCCGAGGGCATGGTAGGAGACCTTGGTTATGTCCAGTTCAGAACGCCGGGCCATCTGGTTGAGGGTCTCAACATCTTCGAGCACCTCCCGGAACGAAAGATCTCCCAAGGAGATCCGCCCATGGACAAGCCCATAGAAGATATACGTATCATTGGGACAGGGAGAATAACCGAGGGAAAGGCTTCGCATTTATCCGGCTAGCTGTGCAAATGCATCGTTCAGTTCCCTGATCCCGGACCTGCGTTTGCAGGCAATACCATCCACTGCTCCACGGTACCGTCCTCCGGCCTCATCATCTATTATTCATCTTTCCGGCCCGCCCCGGCAAGAAAGGCGATGACCGCCTCGCAGGAGGCCTTTGAGGCCAGGGGGATATCCCACCGGGATTTGTCCCGGTCCTCCACCATATTGCTGATCCCCCGTATCTCCACGCAGGAGACCCCGTACATGCTGCATACCTGGGCGACGGCAGCCCCTTCCATGTTCTCGCAGATCGCCCCGAGTCTATCGCGGAGCTGCGCCGCCTTCTTCTTTGTGCCGGTGCAGGTCGAGACAGTCGCAAAGGTGCCAGATGCCGCCCGGCCGACTGTCAGCGCCGCCCTGAGCGCCCTTCTGCACAGCATCCTGTCAAGGGGGAACTCGTTGAAGTACCTCCTGCCGCGGACCCTCAGCAGGGGGATGCCTATCATCTCCAGAGGTTGAAACCCCTTTGTCGTCTCGACCCCTTCGTCAGCGTAGACCTCTTTAGCGGCAACGGCGATATCTCCGACAGCGAGTCCTGCCCCCTGATATGCCCCGCCAATGCCGAAACTGACCACAACGTCAGCGGAAAAATCGCGGACGAGAAGTCCTGCGGCGTGGCCTGCGTTCGCCTTTGCCATCCCTGATATGATATAGACAAAATCAGTCCCCCCGATACGTCCGGCGTAGCAGGCGGGCCCCGGGTCTGCCCTTCGAATGAGGCCGAGGCCCTTCAGCAGCGGAGACCCCTCAGACACCACCGCTGAGATGAGGCCGACTGTCCTGCGCCTTGTCAAGGCGCGGTCCTTTTATTCTGCTTTGTTTTCAACAGGTTTATTATAGCATCCCCCTTGAAAAAAGATGGTATTCTGTGATAAGCTGTTACCTCGTCAAACCGCCCGCATGCGCGGGCGATAAAATTCACACGCCAGCTACAGTCCCGCATCTGGTCCCCTCAGGGGTTTTGCAGGACAGGCGGAGGAAAAAACCACAGGAGGATCTCAATGGTAGTCTCTATGAAGGAACTGCTCGAGGCCGGAGTGCACTTCGGCCACCAGGTAAAGCGCTGGAATCCCAAGATGAAGAAGTACATCTTCGGCGAGCGTAACGGCATCTACATCATCGACCTGCAGAAGACCCTGAAAGGGCTTGAAGAGGCGTACAACTTCGTCAGAAACATGGCAGCTTCAGGTTCGACCATGCTCTTTGTCGGAACAAAGAAACAGGCCCAGGATGCGGTCATGGAAGAGGCTAACCGGTCAGGGTCCCACTTTGTGAACCAGCGCTGGCTGGGAGGCATGCTCACCAATTTCATCACCGTCAAGAAGAGCATCGAGCGGCTCAAGAAGATCGAGACGATGAAGGAGGACGGCACCATGTCGCTTCTTCCCAAGCGTGAGGCTGCCGCACTCGAGAAGGAACGAGTCAAGCTTGACAGAAACCTGTCGGGCATCAAGGACCTGAAGGGCCTGCCCGGTGCCATTTTCATTATCGATCCCAAGAAGGAGCGTATCGCGATCGCGGAGGCCCGGAAGCTCTCGATCCCTGTCGTGGCGGTCGTTGACACGAACTGTGACCCGGATGAGGTGGACTATGTCATCCCGGGCAACGACGACGCCATCAGGGCGATAAAGCTGATCACCTCGAAGATGGCCAATGCGGTCTCTGAGGGGAAGGCGATCATCTCAAAAGAGGCGGAGCAGGCGGCGGAACAGGCGAAGATCGAGGAGAAGACGCAGGCAGAGACCGCTCAGGAGGTGGCTGAATGAGCGCCATAACGGCTGATTCCGTAAAAAACCTCCGGGAAAAGACCGGGGCCGGGATGATGGAATGCAAAAAGGCCCTTGCCGAAAGCGGGGGCGACTTCGAAAAGGCGGTCGATGTCCTCAGACAAAAGGGGCTCGCCACGGCGGCGAGGAAGGCGGGCAGGACCGCCTCCCAGGGCCTGATCGGCTCATACATCCATATGGACAAGATCGGGGTCCTGGTCGAGATCAACTGCGAGACGGATTTTGTGGCGAGGACGGATGATTATAAGGAACTGGTAAAAGACGTGGCGATGCATATCGCTGCCGCATCTCCCCAGTACCTCACGCGGGAGGACATTCCCCAGGATGTCCTCGACCGCGAGAAGGAGATCTACCGGGGCCAGGTGACCGGCAAGCCGGCGCAGGTCGTCGAAAAGATCGTCGAGGGCAAGCTGGAGAAGTTCTATACCGACACCTGCCTCCTCGACCAGTTGTTCGTCAAGGACCCTGACAAGAAGATCAAGGATGTCCTCACGGAGAAGGTCGCCAAGCTCGGCGAAAATATCGTTATCAGGCGTTTCGTCCGTTTCCAGCTGGGTGAGAACCAGCCTGCTGAGCCGAAGAGCTGTTAGGGAGTCGTGGCACGCGGGTACAAATATAAGCGGATCCTCCTGAAGCTCAGCGGCGAGGCCCTGATGGGGGACAAGGGCTACGGCATCGACGCCGGGACCGTTGACTTCATGGCAAAGGAGATCAGGGATGTCTTTTCGATGGGTGTCCAGATATCCATCGTCATCGGCGGCGGCAATATCTTCAGGGGGGTGCAGGCAAGCCTTGAGGGCATGGAGAGGGCCTCTGCCGACTACATGGGGATGCTGGCAACGGTGATCAACGCCCTCGCCCTGCAAAACGCCCTGGAGAAGTATAATCTGCCGACCCGGGTGCAGTCGGCGATAGAGATGCGGGAACTGGCAGAGCCCTACATCAGGCGAAAGGCGATGCGCCACCTGGAAAAGGGACGCATCGTCATCTTCGCGGCCGGTACGGGCAACCCGTACTTTACGACCGACACGGCAGCCGCCCTGCGCGCCATGGAGATAGGCGCAGACGTGATCATGAAGGGAACAAAGGTCGATGGCGTCTATTCGGCTGATCCGATGAAGGACCCTTCAGCCAAGAAATTCAAGGAGCTGACCTATATGGAGGTCCTCCGCAAAGGGCTCGGGGTCATGGATTCCACTGCCATCACTTTATGTATGGACAATGGCCTGCCCATTGTGGTATTTAATTTAAGAGGTAAAGGGAACATCAGAAGACTCATTGAAGGGAAAAACGTCGGGACGGTGGTGAGGGGGGAAAGTGATTCAGGAAGTAAGAAAAAAAACAAATGACCGGATGAACCAGGCGATCGAGGCCTTTAAGAAGGAGCTCGCCTCGGTCCGGACCGGCAGGGCCTCCCTCGGCCTCCTCGAAGGCCTCGCCGTCGATTATTACGGCACCATGACCCCTATCCAGCAACTGGCGAGTCTCAGCATACCCGAGAGCCGTCAGATAGCCATCCAGCCGTGGGAGCAGAAGCTGATTCCCGAGATCGAGAAGGCGATCATGAAGTCCGACCTCGGCCTGACCCCTGCCAACGACGGCAAGATCATCCGCATTAATATCCCCGTGCTTACGGAAGAACGGCGGAAACAGCTGGTAAAGGTCGTACGGAAGCGAGCCGAAGAGTCAAAGGTTGCGGTCAGGAATATCCGGAGGGACTCGAACGAGGAGCTGAAGAAGCTCGAAAAGGAGAAGCACCTGAGCGAGGACGACGTCAAGAAGGAACAGGACGAGATCCAGAAGATCACCGACTCCCACGTCAAGAAGATCGACGAGATACTCGAACATAAAGAAAAAGAGATCATGGAGGTGTAGCGATGAACAATAACTTCGTACTCAAGGTTGAAGACGCCAAGCTGCCGGACATCCAGAAGGCGCTCCAGCAGGCGGGCATCAAGGTCCGAAGCATCATCGAGGTTTTCAAGGAAGAAATAAAGAAGGAAGAAGCCGCGTAATGGCCCTGCGGAAGCCGACACCCCGGAAGAAGGCTGCCCCTTCCGCAAGAAAGACCCAGGCCAGGAAGACGGCTGCGAAGAAGACCGTCCCGAAGAAGACCGTCCCGAAGAAGGCGAACAGGCCGCCTGCCGGGAAGACCCCGAAAAAGGCTGCCGCCGCCAGGCCCGTCGTCCGGAAAAAGCCGGCTGTGAAGAAGATTACCCCGAAGAAGACGGCATCGATTCGTAAAGTCATATCACCAAGGAAAGTTGAAGGGACTGTGGAGAAGAAGACGGTAAGGTTACGTGAAATCAGGAAGGCGCTCCTGAAAAAGAAAGAATTAATCGTAAAGGAAGCGAAGCAGGAAATAGCCAAATACGTCAGCGGCGAGAACCGACAGCTCATGGATACCGCTATCGACGAGGGCGACTGGGCCGTTGTGGACATATCCGAGGACATCAACCTCAGGCGGCTCGACGCCCACCGCAAGACGATGCGGGACATCGACGAGGTTGTACGTAAGATCGACGAGGGCACCTATGGCATCTGCGAGGAATGCGGGGAGGAGATCAGCGAACAGAGGCTGAAGGTGATCCCTACCGCAAGCCTGTGTATCACCTGCCAGGAAAACAAGGAACAGCTCGATGCGATCTCAAAAGAAGAGGTAATGTAGCTCTGTCCGTCAAATAGCCGTGCATGCGAGAACCCTGATCGTCCGGATCAGGGTTTTTTGCGAAAGGCGGGCTGCTCAGGCCCTAGTTCTCCGAGACCTCGATCTCGACGTATTCGGAAAGAGCCGGGTCCGCGGCCTTCCGGAGGGTGACGGCGGTATAGGTGAGACGTTGCGACGCGTAGGAGTACCCGGTAAGGGTGAATACGCGCGCGGCGGTCTTGATGCCGAAGACCTCGGCCTGGGAATAAGGGACAGCCGGATCACCGCTGGTGATAACCGTCTTATGCGCCCGGTTCAACCTCTCCCTGAAGAATGCGGCTGCCTCCGCGATGTTCCCCCTGTATGCATAAAAAAGTGTCCTCTCCCCTCCCTCGCCCTGTCTCGCCTGCCGAAGCCGCGCACCCGGATACCTTCCGGTCTTCGGTTCGGCTGCAGCAGGCTCGGAGCCGGGGAATATGGCGACCCGTGCCCAGTCCTTTCCGAAATGCGGGGAAAGGGGAATATACAGGTTGCCATCCGACACCGTAAGCGCTACCACCGGCTGCGTGCCCTGGGGCTGCGCAACGATGCTTTCGGATACCTCGATAACATCAGGCAGGTCCTTTGCCCGCCGAGTCATCGTGATCGCCGCCTTGTCAGCCGTCCTGTCCCAGGAGAAGGCTCCGAAGTATGTCGGCCCGTAGATACTGATGCCCCGTGAAAGAAGTTCCTCGCCAAAGAGGCGCACCTTCTTGGGGTTCAGCGGCTCATCCGCAACTATCGTCAGGAGCATCTGCCCGTCGTTGTTCCGGGCAACCTTTATCTCCTTGCAGCGAAAAGACGGCGTGAAAAGCCGGGGGAGTTCATACCGTCCGGCGGCCGCGGTGTCATCACCCTGTACAGGGGACGGGCACAGTCCGAGGGAGAGAGTTCCCACAAGGACAAAAACAGCCGCGACCTGTCTTACATATGCGCAGCAGCCGAACACCGCATTTCCTCTCATTCAACAATAGGGTATTTTCCTTACAGCATACGCAGCAATGCTACCACAAGGCTCCGGAAAAGCTCAACAGGAATGAAGGATGCCTGCTACGGATGATCGACGGGATTAATATCCCTGCCGTAGACCTCGGCAAGTATCTTGTCCGCACCCCTGGAAAGCAGGTCTTCGGCAAGTCTCTTGCCGAGCGCCTCCGCCTCTTCGGTCCTGCCTTCAATGCCCGAGGTGATGAGGCGGTCGCCCGCTACGCTGCCGACAAGCCCCTTCAGGGAAAGCCTGCTGCCGTCGAGTTGGGCATGGGCTGCGATCGGGACCTGGCAACCGCCTTCGAGGCGTTTGAGGCACGCCCTCTCTGCGCGCACGCAGATCGAGGTCTCGCGGTGGTCCAGAGGGGCGATAAGCTTATTGATAAATTCATCGCCTCTCCTGCATTCGATGCCGATAGCTCCCTGGCCGATCGCAGGGAGGCTCACTGCAGGGGACAGCACCTCGGTGATGCGGGCCGCCCAGCCGAGCCTCTTTACGCCGGCTGCAGCCAGGATGATCGCGTCGAACTGCCCCTCGTCGAGTTTCCTGATCCGGGTGTCGAGGTTGCCGCGGAGCTGAACAATCCTGATGTCAGGCCGGATGTTCAGGAGTTGGCAGGACCGTCTGAGACTGCTGGTGCCGACGGCAGCAGACTGCGGAAGGGAAGCGAAGTCCTTGATCGCGAAGCCCCCGTTTTCGATCCTGGCGATAAAAGCGTCCCGGGGGTCCTCCCGCTTGCAGATGACCGCGAGATGCAGCCCTTCCGGGAACTCGGTCGGCACGTCCTTCATGCTGTGGACGGCCAAATCAGCCTCGCCGGCGAGAAGGGCTTCCTCGATCTCCTTGACGAAGAGGCCCTTGCCTCCCACCTTTGCCAGGGGGACGTCGAGTATCTTGTCACCCGTGGTCTTTATCTTGTTCAGCTCGACGGTGAGGCCGGGCTTCATTCGCTCCAGTTCAGCCTTCACCCACTCCGCCTGCCAGAGGGCGAGCTTGCTTGCCCGTGTGCCGATGACGACTTTATTCTTCATTTTCTTCCCCGTTGATGCCGTAGAGTTTCTTGATCATGGCGATAAGCTCGTCCCTGTCCTCGGAGTCTTCCTTGAGGGCTACCGTTGGCGGGTGAATCAGCTTGTTGATGATGGCGGTCGCCATGTACTCCACCGCCTTCATCTGCTCCGCATCGAGAGCCGGCAACCGGTTCCGGAGCCTTTCCAGTTCCTCGCGCCGTATGTCCTCCGCCTTCTGCCTCAAGGCGACGATGGTGGGGACGGAGTTCAGAGAAGACATCCACCGGTCGAACTTCTCCATCTCCTCGGCGATGATCCTCTCGGCCTTTTCCGCCTCCAGCTTCCTGCCGTGGATGTTGGTGTCCACCACCTCCTGCAGGTCGTCGACGCTGTAGAGGTAGACGTTGTCTATCTTATTGATCTCCGGGTCTATGTTGCGGGGCACGGATATGTCGATAATAAAGACCGGCCGGTTCCGCCGCTCCTTCATCACCTTCTGCATCTGTTCCTTCAAAAGGACATACGACGGCGCCCCGGTGGAACAGATGATGATATCCGCATGCACGATCTCGTGGAGGAAGTCCTCCCATCGCACCGCCTTGCCGTTGAACTCCCCGGCCAGTTCGCAGCCTCGCTCATACGTCCGGTTCACGACCAACACTTCCTGTACGCCGTTGTTGACGAGGTGGCGCGCGGCCAGTTCCGCCATCTCGCCCGCCCCCAGCAGCATGAAGGACTTACCGCCGAGGTTCGTGAATATCTTTTTGGCGAGTTCGACCGCCGCAAAGCTGATCGAAACGGCATTTTCGGCTATCCGCGTCTCGGTGCGGACCCGCTTGGCGGTGGATATCGCCTTCTTCATCAGTTTGTTGAGGAGCACGCCTGTCGTCTTCTTCGCAAGGGCGAATTCAAATGCGTCCTTGATCTGGCCGAGGATCTGCGGCTCGCCGACCACCATCGAATCGAGGCTGGAGGAGACCCGGAAGACATGCTGCACCGCGTCCGGACCGCCATGCACATAGAGGGATTTTTCGAACTCAGGACGCTTCATGCCGTGGAACCCTGACAGGAAATCCTTGATCTGTTCGGAAGCCGCGGCCGTATTCCCGACGCAGGCATAGAGCTCGACGCGGTTGCAGGTGGAAAGGACGGCTATTTCCTTCACTTCTTCCAGTTGCTGCAGCGCCAGGACCCCCTCTTCCAGCTTCGGGCCGTTAAAGGCGAGTCGCTCCCTGATCTCCACGCTGGCAGTCTTATGATTTACTCCGAGGACGAGGACTTTCATCAGAATGTATGCTTGCTCTGCAGGATGAAGTTCACCCCGAAAAAGGTGAAGAGGACGACACAGAAGCCGAGGATAGAGAGGATGGCGGCCCGCCTGCCTCTCCACCCGGCGATCAGCCGTACATGGAGAACCACCGCATAGATAAACCAGGTGATAAGGGACCAGACCTCCTTGGGGTCCCACCGCCAGTAACTGCCCCAGGCCGACTCCGCCCAGAGAGCTCCGGTGATGATCGCCAGGGTGAGCAGGGGAAAGCCTATCGTGATGAGTCTATAGTTGATCTCATCAAGGATCTGGAGGCTCGGAAGCCGCTGGAAGAGCCCGCCGAGGTGCCTCGACTTCACGTAGTGTTCCTGGACAAGGTACATGATACCGATGCCAAAGGCGAGGGCAAAGGCGGCATCGCCTACAAAGGCGAGGACCGTATGAATCCCCAGCCAGTAGCTCTGGAGGACCGGGCTGAGGGGCTCCATCTTCCGCGGCAGCATGGATGAGGAAAGCATGATAACAAAGACCACCGGCATGATGAATGATCCCAGAAGTCCCAGCCGGTAGCGGTATTCCAGAAACAGGAAGAGAAAAACGATACACCACGAGAAGAAGGACGATGCCTCGTGGAGATTCGCGATCGGGATATGCCCGGAAAGAACATACCGGGCTATGATATTCGCCGCATGGAATAAAAACCCGGCGACTGCAAGGCTGAGCATGATCTTCGAGGTGGTCCGGGTGCCCTTGAAGAGTTCGAGGACACAGACGATCGCAGCGGCAAAATAGAAAGTGAGGGCGATCTCGAAAAGGATGAGCTCGACGCCCATCAGAAACAGCCCAGCTGGCAGTCCCTGATCCGGATACCCAGCTCATCAGCGGCAGCCCCCACTTCCTTATAGGGGATGCCCGCTTCTTCGGCGATCTTCCGCGCGACAGCACACGTGATCCTTCCGTCCACAGCCTTCTGCAATAACAACGTTCTAAGTTCTTCTTTCACGGACAAGGGCCTTGCTTGAGAAAAGATTATGAAAGCAGTTTCGCTTCAATTTCAAATTTTACACCACCGGGTTTCAAAAACACAATTGGAGTATGTTCGGCTCAGTAGCCGACAGGCCTGTCAGGCTCTGACGGGGTCCCCGCTGCATCGCGTTCCCCGGAGATGAAATAAGGCGGAAACAACAGTCGCCGGGAACGGATGATCGCCCTGAATCTTCCCTTCGCAGCCATGAGCCCGATCGCTAGGACGACCTCTCTGCCCGGCAGATCCACCCTGAAAAAGCCGCTTCCGATCCTGCTGAGGATCCTGATATCGAAGTAACTTCCTGAAGAACCGTTGCCGCCTGCGGTCATGTCATACACGCGCAGGTAGAGATCGCCATATCTGCCGACAAAATGGCCGGGCCGAATTTCCCAGTCTGCGAAGACGACATCAGGATCGACAACCACGGTCAGGAGGTCATCCTCCCCGTATTCACGGGGCAGCTCGTGTCTGGACGGAAGGGGGAAGGTCTTCTGTCTTTTGTCAGGAAGGGGGATTTGCGGGAAGGTCTTCTGCCGCGCCCGCCTGCCGGAGGGCTTGCGGCCGCTCAGTCTCTTCCCGCCTGATTTTAGCGGGACAGACCTCGCTTCCCCTGCTGGATCAGCCGCCTGCTGCGGGGGCTCAGACGCGCGGGACATCTTCATTCCGGAATCCCGCTTCCCCGCTGTATCCTTTTTCCGGACCAGCCTGTCAGACGATGCCGGAGATCTCTTGGAAGCTCTGACAGCACCGGATTTGGGTCTGCTCTTTCCGATACCAGACGATTTCTTTCGAACAGGGGAATCGTTGATCCGACGTTCTCCGGTCTTCTTTACCGGAACGGCCGGCTTGACTGCCTGCGTCGTCTTTGCTGGGGCCGCCTTCTTCGCTGCCGAGGAAGAGACCCGGGGGGATTTTGTGGCTATCTGCTTTTTACCCGGCTGCGCAATTTTCTTCGCGTCGACGGGGGAAGGGGTCTGTTCCCGCACGACTCCCGCCTTTTTTTTCTTTTCCCCAATCGTCTTATTCTTGCCTGGATGATCGGCCTTCATAGACTTTCGCGGGTATATTGTATCAGAATCGTCCCTATTTATATACCCTCAGTCAATGGGCTTCAGCCCAGGTCCTGCCGTGGCCGATTTCGACCCTCAGGGGCACCAGGAGGCTGACGACTCCTTCCATCTCGGCCCTCACCATCCCCTCTACCCGCTCGAGTTCTTCATGGGGCGCCTCGAAGAGGAGCTCGTCATGGACCTGGAGGATCATTCTCGTCCCGAGGCCTTCGGCCCCAAGGAGCCGATGGATACGGATCATGGCGACCTTGATAATGTCAGCCGCCGTCCCCTGGATGGGGGAGTTCACCGCGAGCCTTTCTCCCTGCTGCCGGATATTCCTGTTGCTGCTCTTCAGTTCGGGTATCGGCCTCGACCTGCCGAACAGGGTAGTCACAAAACCTTTCTGCGTCGCGTCCCTGAGGCTCTTTTCTATATATGCCGTTACCCCGGGATGGCGCAGGAAATACCGTTTGATGTAGGCGTCGGCCTCTTTCCGGTCAATGCCGAGCGTCTCGGAGAGGCCGAAGGCGGAGATGCCATAGAGCACCCCGAAGTTAACCGTCTTGGCTGTCCTGCGCATCTCGGCGGTCACCTTCTCAAGGGGTACGCCGTACAGTTCGGCAGCTGTCCTCGTGTGTATGTCAAGGCCTTGGGTAAACGCATCGATAAGGCCCTCGTCTCCGCTGAGGTGTGCCAGGATCCGGAGCTCCACCTGCGAATAATCCGCAGAGAGGAGGGTGCAGTCTTCTTCAGCGATAAATGCATCCCTGATGCGTCTGCCCCATTCCCCCCTGATGGGGATATTCTGAAGGTTCGGGTCGCTGCTGCTGAGCCTGCCGGTCGCCGTGACCGTCTGGTTAAAGGACGTGTGAACGCGGCCGGTCCGGGGGTTGATGATCGCCGGAAGGACGTCGAGGTAGGTTGTCTTGAGCTTGGCGAGGCTCCTGTAGTGGAGCACCTCGCGGGGGAGTTCGTGGACAGCGGCGAGCTCCTCAAGCACATCCATGCCGGTTGAAAAGCCGGTCTTTGTCCGTTTCGAGGGACTCAGTCCAAGGCTGTGAAAGAGGATGGCTCCGAGCT
This sequence comes from Nitrospirota bacterium, assembly GCA_021825365.1. Lineage (GTDB taxonomy): Bacteria > Nitrospirota > Thermodesulfovibrionia > Thermodesulfovibrionales > UBA6898 > JAKAGF01. The sequence goes on from JAKAHR010000022.1 coordinate 40,390, forward strand.
GCCTGGGTGAGTTTATGTTAAATTCCTCTCCAGCCAGAAAGTATATCCTCCTGGTGATGCTCTCGATCTCGACCGCGAGTTTCTGGGACAAGCCGATGAGGATGCCGTCATCGATCTTTATCCCCGCCTCTTCCATATCCGCAAGGACACTGACGAGCGGCATCTCTATCTCGAAATAGACCTTGCTGAGCCCCGTCTCTTCGAGCCTCCTGAAGAGGACCTCCCGCAGGTCGAGGCTGAGTGCAGCGTCCTCACCGGCATAGGCAGCAGCCTCTTCCACCGGCACCTCTGCGAAGTTGGAACGCTTGCCGAGGACCTCGATGAAGGCCTTCTTTCTCCGGGAGAGGTATTCGAAGGCGACCTCCTCAAGGCTGTGGTTTGACTTGTTGGGATTGAGGAGATAGGCGGCGATCATGGTGTCGTAGAGGGGACCGGATACCTGCATGCCTTCCTTCCTGAGCATCATGATATCGTATTTCAGGTTGTGGCCGATCTTCGCGATGGCTTCATCCCTGAAGACGGGCCCGAGTATTTCATGTATGGCGTCCGTATCCGCCATCCCTGCAGGCGCAGCCTGGGCGGTGTGGAAAACAGGGAGATAACAGGACTTCGCACATTCTCCGCTCAGGGCGATCCCCACCAGATTGTCCAGAAGCGCGTTTCTGCCGGTAGCCTCCACCTCAAAGGCGAGGGAACCCTTTACTGATGCAGCAAAGGCCCTGATCGCCCCCGGGTCGTTTACCACCTCGCAGGTGTGCTGGTGCGGCGCAGCGGCAGGAAGAAGCTTCATGAGAGTCGTGAATTCAAACTCCCTGAACAATCCGAGCAGGGCAAGCCAGTCCGGCTCCGTCATCCGGAATTCCTGCGGCTCGATCTCAACAGGAACGGCTGTATCGATAGTCGCCAGCTTCTTGCTCAGCAGGACCACCTCTCTGTTCGCCGCCACCATCTCCCTGAGTCGCGGTCTTTTTATGCGTTCAGGGTGGTCGAGGAGATCATCAAGGCTCTCGAAGGCGAGCAGCAATTCCCTGGCGGTCTTTTCACCCACCCCTTTTATGCCGGGGATGTTGTCCGATGCGTCACCGGTAAGGGCCATGAACTCGGTCACCCGCTCCGGTCCTACGCCGAACTTCTCCTTCACATAGTCGGAATCGAGCAGGCGGTCTTTCAGGGGATCATAGACCCTGATGCGGTCATCCACCAGCTGGAGCATGTCCTTGTCTGCAGTCACGATCAGGACATCCGTCCCCTCCGCTCCGGCCCGTTTTGCCAGGGTGCCGATAAGGTCGTCCGCCTCATACCCGGGTATCTCGATGATCTTTATGTTGAACCCCCGAATCATCCTCCGGATATGGGGGAGCTGGATAACCAGATCAGAGGGCGCCTCCGGCCGGTGGGCCTTGTACTCTTCATACAGCCGGTGGCGCTCCGTGGGCGCAGGGGTGTCAAACAGCACCACAAGGCCGTCGGGCTTCTTTTCCCTGATGATCTTCAGGAGCATATTCGTGAAACCGTAGATGGCGTTGGTGGGCATGCCGCCTGAGGAGGAGAGGTTCTTGATCGCAAAGAAGGCCCTGTAGACGTAAGAATTTCCGTCAATGAGATAAAGGTTCATGGGTGATTATACCTTCAGCGTCCAAGGCCTGTAAATCAGCTGAAACGCTGTATATCCGCGTCAGCTGCCGGCCCAGGGAAGTATGGTACAATCACCTATGCTGCATGACAGGAAGATAATCGTCGTGATGCCGGCTTATAACGCGGCGAAGACCCTCGAGACCACGTATCGCGAGATTCCCTTTGACATCGTTGACGAGGCTATCCTGGTAGACGACGCAAGCAGGGACGACACCGCGGCAAAGGCGATGGAGCTGGGCATCCATACCATCATCCACCCAAGAAACGTCGGCTACGGCGGCAACCAGAAGACCTGCTACCAGGAGGCCCTGACACGGGGCGCTGACGTGGTGGTGATGCTGCACCCTGATTACCAGTATTCTCCCCGCCTCATCACCGCGATGGCCTCGATGATCGTATCCGGCCACTATGACGTTGTCCTCGGATCGCGCATCCTCGGCGGCGATGCCCTCAGGGGAGGCATGCCGCTGTATAAGTACATCGCCAACAGGGTTCTCACCCTCGTCGAAAACATGGCGCTGGGGGTGAAGCTCTCCGAATACCACACCGGCTACCGGGCCTTTGCGCGCTCAGTCCTCGAAACCCTTCCGCTTGAAGAAAACTCGGATGACTTTGTCTTTGACAACGAGATGCTGGCACAGGCCGTCTTCTTCGGTTTCAAGATCGGCGAGATCAGCTGCCCCACCAAGTACTTCGACGATGCCTCATCCATCAATTTCAGACGGAGTGTCACCTACGGTCTCGGCGTGCTCTCGACCTCAGCCAGATATGTCTTGCAGAAATGGGGGATACGGAAATCGCGCATCTTCGCCGCTGACGGCGGAAGACTCCTGGCAGGGCCTTCCCGGCGATAGCTTTTCCCTCTCGCATTATTGTGGGGTTTTCTGGTATATTTCATCGTCGCATTTATCCGAAGCAGTCTGCTACTAATCCTGTTGATATGAGAAAGGAGACGTATTATGAACATTTTGATCTTCGGCCCTAACGGCAGCGGCAAAGGGACTCAAGGCGCCATCATCCAGAAGAAGTACGGCATAACGCATGTTGAGTCAGGTGCCATATTCAGGAAGAATATCGGCGGCGGGACGGAACTCGGCAAGAAGGCGAAGGTGTACATCGACCGGGGAGACCTCGTGCCTGATGACATCACTATCCCGATGATCCTCGACAGATTGAAGGAAGACGACTGCAAGAAGGGGTGGCTTTTGGACGGATTCCCCAGAAACGTCGTCCAGGCGGAGACTCTGCACAAGGCGCTCAAGGACGCGAATATCAAACTGGACTATGTGGTCGAGATATCTCTTGACCGCAAGATCGCGGCAGACAGGATCATGGGAAGGAGGCTCTGCGTCAATGACAATAACCACCCCAACCATGTCCATATCGACGCGATCAAGCCGGTGCAGAAAGGCGATAAGATCGTATGCCGGGTCTGCGGTGGAGATCTTAAGACCCGCGCCGATGACCAGGACGCGGCCGCGATCAACAAGAGGCACGATATCTATTACGACGAAAAGACCGGTACCATGGCGGCGGTCAATTACTTCAAGAAGATAACGGGGCCAAAGGTAATCACCGTCGACGGAGCTCCGGCGATTAACGAGGTCTCTGAAAAGCTGATGAAACACCTGGCCTGATTCTTCTCTCCGGCAAAGGGCGGCCCGGTTTCCGGCCGCCCTTTTTTATTGCCTGCAGAAAGAACAAATCAGGGGGTTGGGAAGGCCGGCGAAGAGACCACGCCGGGCTATCATGCCGGTTTGCAGATCGCAGGAAGTCAGAGCCAGCCTTCTTGGCTTTGCACCCTCTTTCCCTTGCCGAAGACACTCCGGAGCCATTACAATGTCTCATGTCCAGAATCAGGATCCTGCCCGTTGATGTCCGGAACAAGATCGCCGCAGGCGAGGTGATCGAACGGCCGGCGTCGGTCGTAAAAGAACTCATCGAAAATGCGATCGATGCGGGCAGCTCGGAGATACGTATCGAGGCGCTCTATGGCGGCATGCGGCTCATGAGGGTCTCTGACAACGGCTGCGGCATGGACCGGGATGACGCGCTTCTGTGCTTCGAGCCACACGCAACAAGCAAGCTCGCCACAGCGGATGACCTCTTCAAGATCAGGACCATGGGCTTCCGCGGTGAGGCGCTTGCCTCCATAGCCTCGGTCTCAAAGGTGCTTCTCACCACCGGGCTGAAGGGGGCATCTTCCGGCGTTTCCCTCGAGCTGATAGGAGGCGAAGCGAAGGACATGAAGGAAGCCGCGTCTTCGGGAACGACCGTAGAGATCAGGGACCTGTTCTTCAATACCCCCGGCAGAAGGAAGTTCATGAAGTCAGAGGGTACCGAACTGTCCCATATTATCGACGCGGTGGCAAAAGAGGCCCTGTCTCATCCGGGTATCGGTTTTTCCCTGTCGACAGACAGGAAAGACACCCTCGTCCTGCCGGGGGCATCGGGTCTGCGGGAAAGGATACTGCAGGTGTACGGCGACGAGTTCCTGTCCGGGCTTTTGGAGGTGACCGCCTCGGGGCCCGTGGATATGACCGCCTTTGTCTCGATGCCGGGCAACTTCAGAAACAGCAAGTCACACCAGTCTGTCTTCATCAACAGCAGGCCGGTGAAGGACGCCTCCCTTACCCATGCCGTTTACCGGGCATACGAAGGTATCATGCCCCCTGATAAGCACCCTGTCTTTTTCCTCTACCTCACCCTGGATCCGGCAAGAGTGGATTTCAACGTACATCCGACAAAACGGGAGGTAAGGTTCACTGACAAGGAACACCTCTACCGCTTTGTGATCAGCAATATCCGGGGCATGGTCAAGGCAGAGCGAACGGATGTTGCCCGGCAGTTCGCAGAGCCGGCCCCTGAGCCTTCACCGTCTTTACCGCCCCCCTCATATGCCGCATCGGATGGATCTCCTCTCCCTGCATCTTCCTCCTTTGTGGCTGAAAATGCGGAGATGTCATACAAGCCCTCATTGCCGCACCTTTATCTGGGGGACACCTTCATCGCGGTTTCAGGCAAGGGGGGGCTTACCCTCATAGACCACCACGCTGCCCACGAACGGATCCTCTATGAACAGTTCCTGAAGAGGGTCGGCATCGAGCCGCAGCGTCTTCTCTTCCCGCGCCAGGTCAGGCTCTCGGCAGGAGAGTACGGGGTCCTGCTGGCCAACCGCGACCTTCTGCTGGAGTTCGGCATGGAGGTGGATGATTTCGGCCACAATACCGTTTTGGTCCGGTCCCTGCCCGCTGCTCTCGCCGGGGCTGATCTGCGGGGTATCCTCGCCGACTCCGCGGCTGCCTTGGCGGAAGGAGAGCATCCCAGTAAAACCCTCAGGGAGTCCCTTGCAGCACGGATCGCCTGCCACTCCTCGGTCAGGGGAAAGGCGGTCCTCGGCAGTGAGTCGGTCTCAAGCCTCCTGGCTGACCTGGAGGCAACGCAACATCCTGACCAGTGCCCACACGGACGGCCCACACGCATCTTCCTCACCCTGGACGACCTCCGGAAGATGTTCAAGAGAAAATGAAGCAGGTCCTCATCCTCCTGGGCCCCACCGGGGTGGGCAAGACAGGGGCATCCATCATCATCGCCAAGAGACTGGACACCGAGATCATCAGCGCTGATTCGATGCAGGTATATCGCGGCATGGATATCGGCACAGCCAAGCCCTCCCCGCAGGAGTTAGACGCTGTCAGACATCATATGATCAGCGTTGCGGACCCTTCCGAATCATTCAGCGCCGGCCGGTACCTCGAGATGGTCGTCCCCATTATCGAGCGTCTCCACGGTTTGGGGAAGGTGCCGTTGATCGCAGGGGGCACCGGATTGTACATAAAGGCGATCACCCGGGGAATCTTCAGCGGTCCTTCCGCCGACTGGGGCCTGCGGGAACGGCTTCTTGCCCTGGAAGATGAGTCTCCCGGCTCCCTTTGTGCCCTTCTGCAGGAGATGGACCCCGAGGCTGCGCAAAGGATCGAGCGGAGGGACGTTCGCCGTATCGTCAGGGCGCTGGAGGTCTGTATCAGGAGCAACGACCGCATCTCACGTCTCCAGGAGATGCTTACCAGGCCCCTCCCCTATGATTTTGTCAAGATCGGCCTTGCCCGGGATCGCACGGAACTCTACCGGATAATCGACAGACGCGTCGACCGGATGGTCGCCCAGGGGCTTGAAGGGGAGGTGAAGGCGCTCCTTGCATCGCATCCCGACAGGACCCCGCTCCAGGCGATCGGATACAAGGAGTTTATCGCCTGCCTCCAGGGTGGAGCCCCCCGGGACGAGACGATCAGCCTCATCAAGAGAAACTCCCGAAGATATGCGAAGCGCCAGTTTACCTGGTTCAGGCAGGAGCAGGGGATCCGGTGGATCGATATTACGGGGATGACCTTTGCTGAAGATATCGCTTCAGCCGTCCTTCGGGTGCTTGCCGATGAGTATGGTCTGCATCCTCCGGGTTGGAAAACATCTTGAATATTTCCGTCTAAATAATTTATTTTAAATAAAAAACCAATTCCTTAATTCCTGTTAAGGAAAAAGGGGGCAGGGGATGTCAAACAGCAGCAAGTCTCAGAGTCTTCAGGACGGTTTCCTCAATGCATTGAGGAAGGACAAGATACCGGTCATCATCTACCTTGCAAACGGCGTGCGCCTGAAAGGCGTCATCAAAGGCTTTGACAATTTTGTCATCCTGCTGAAGGAGACATCCCAGCAGCTCATCTATAAACATGCCGTATCCACCATCGTGCCGGAAAAGGACGTAGACCTCAGGGTTGAAAACCAGCAGTAGGCACAGGAATCCTGTCCCCACAGTCGACATCGTCATTACGTACAGGGGTGGTATCATATTGGTCAGGAGAAAGAACCCTCCGGAGGGCTGGGCCCTGCCGGGCGGTTTTGTTGATTACGGAGAGACCCTTGAGGCCGCGGCCCTGCGGGAGGCGAAGGAGGAGACAGGGCTTGATGTAAGGCTCATCCGCCAGTTTCACAGTTATTCGTCTCCACAGAGGGACCCCCGTCAGCACACCATCTCGACGGTCTTCCTCGCCGAGGCGTCCGGAAAGGCGGAGGCAGGAGATGATGCTGCGGACCTGGCTGTCTATACGGCCGGAGATCTGCCCCACGAGATCGCGTTTGATCACCGAGAGATTCTCGAAGACTATTTTACCGGGAGGTATTGATTAGATGCTCAAGGCAATGCGCCACCACGCCAAATATTTCTATGTGCTTTTCTTCATCGTGATCCTCAGCTTCGTATTCTGGGGAGTCGGGACCGTGGACAAGACGGAGAAGTCCGACATCGTCGCTGAAGTGGGATCCTCCAAGATTACCGCAGAGGAGTACTGGAGGACCTATGACAGGGTATTCAAATTCTACCGCGACCTGTACAAGGAAAAGTTCGACGAGGAGATGCAGAAGAAGCTGAAGCTCAAGGAGAACGTACTCAATACTCTCGTCGAAAGCAGGGTCCTGCTGGCTGCCGCCAGGAAAGAGGGGGTCAGCGTATCTGACGAGGAGCTGAATGAAAACATCAAGAACGAACCTGCGTTCATGAAGAACGGCGCCTTTGACGCTGATATCTACCAGAACCGGCTGAAGCTCATGCGCATCACGCCTGAATTCTATGAATCGTCAAAGCGCCAGGAACTGACCGTGGAGAAGATGCGCAGGCTGATAGAACTCGCTGCCATCGTCCCCGACTCCTTCGGCAACATGGCGGCTGACGACCAGACCGCAAAGGCGCTCACCGAGGCTCTGCAAAACAGCGCGAAGACCCAGGCATTGAAGGCGTATATCGAGGGATTCAAGAAGGGCATGACAGTTAAAGTCTATCCTGACCGTATCTCATGACCCGGCCGAAGCCCGTGCGGGATCTTCCCTGGCTGAGGCAGATCTCTTCCTTCGGTCCTTCGCGGATCGTACTGACGGCTAATAACTTCAGGATCTTCGATCATCTGGAGGGTAGGGGCAAGACAGCCCGCGCCCTTTCCATGCTATTACAGAGCGATTTACGGGCGACCGAAATCCTTTTGGACTCCCTGGTCGCCATCGGGCTGCTCCGGAAAGAAGGCGTCCTGTACCGCAACGACCCGGTCGCCTCCCGTTACCTGATCTCCGGAAAAGAGGGATACCAGGGGGACATCCTCAGGCATTACAGCAGCCTTTGGGACAACTGGTCAGGCCTGGACAGGGTTCTCAAGACCGGCAAACCCTTCCGCAGGGCCCACGATCACGCGTCGTTCATCCTCGGTATGCACAACCTCGCCTCATTGAAGACCGGCAAGGCGCTGGCTGCCATCCCCCTGATGGGGGTGAGGAAGGTTCTCGACCTTGGCGGCGGTCCCGGCACATATTCCATGGCCTTTGCCAGGAGGGGGCTCGACGTGACCCTCATGGATTTTCCGGAGACCCTCGCGATCAGCAGGAAGCTGATAAAGGAGTCCGGCCTTCAAAAGAAGATACGACTTCTGGCCGGGGATTTTACGACGGATGATCTCGGCAAGGGCTATGACCTGATATTCATATCCCAGATCTTCCATGCCTATGCGGTGAAAGACTGTCTCGCCATGCTCAGGAAATGCCGTTCCGCGCTTACCCCCGGCGGCAGGGTGGTGGTGCAGGAATTCATGCTGGATGAGACAAGGACGGCCCCTGTCATCGGCGCCCTCTTTTCGATCAATATGCTGGTAAACACAGCCGCCGGGAGGTCCTACACAACCGGCGAGATCTCCTCATGGCTGAAGAAGACCGGGTTCATCAATATCAGCACATCGCCGCTTGATGAGACAGTCCTGATATCAGGCAGGAAGAAGGGGCGGTCAGAGTAGCGTCAGGACGTCCCTACCCGCGCTTCCTGAGAGCGCAGGGACCTGTTCCGTTTTCACGGTATACGGTAATCGCTATCTCCGGACAGACCCGGGCGCACATGGTGCATCCCGTGCACTTCTCCGGATGACCGACACCGGCGGGGAAATAGCCCTGGCTGTTGAAATGTCTCCTCATCACGATCACGCCAAGAGGACAGGTGTCCACGCAGTATCCGCAGCCCTTGCAGAGGGCCTTGTCGATCCTGATCTTCCCCTTGGGGCTCATTTCACGCGCTCCAGGAGTTCACCCGCATGTCTGCGGGATATATCGGTTATGGTGCCGCTGAGCATCCTTGCTATCTCATCCTGCCTTTCCTTCTTGTTCAGTTCCTTAACCTCCACCATGACCCTTCCCCCGCCGTCTTTCTTCTCGATCTTCAGGTGCGTGTCCCCGTAGCTGGCGATCTGGGGCAAATGGGTAATACAAAGGAGTTGGTGTTTCTCCGAGATCATATCAAGCTTCTTTCCCACGCTCTCTGCCGTCCTGCCTCCGATCCCCGCATCCACCTCGTCGAATATAAGGACAGGCATGCTGTCCACATCAGCCAGGATCGACCTCAGGCTGAGCATCACGCGGGAGAGTTCGCCGCCCGAGATGATCTTCGACAAAGGCTTCAGGGGTTCACCGGGATTGGCTGAAAAGAGAAATTCAACGCGATCCATGCCGTTTGGTCCAATGCAGGGCAGCCCCCCTTCTCCCGCCTCCTGTATGAGCCCTATCCCGAAGGCCGCATTGCCGAAGGCAAGGTCCTTCAAAGTCTGCATCACGAGGCGTTCGAGTTTTTGTCCGGTCTTCTTCCTCTTTGCGGAGAGTTCCTCTGCAGCAGCCCTGAGTTCCCCTTCCTTTGCTTCGAGGTCCTGTCCGACCAGGGCGAGCCTCTCGTCAGACGCCTCAAGCCCCTTCATCTCCTCGAGGGCGGCATCCCGATAGGAGAGAATCGCCTCAATCGTATCTCCGTATTTCTTCTGGAGTCGCCTGATAAGTTCAAGCCTGTCCTCGACGACCTCCAGTCTGCCGGGGTCGAGATCATATCTGTCCCGATAGCCCCGCAGAGAGAGCGCCGCATCATCCGCCAGGGGAAGGGCAGGCTCCAGTGTCCTGAGCACCTCCTCTGCGCTGGCGTCAAAGGAGCTCATCTCGCGAAGGAGTGAGATCACCCGGGAGAGCTGTTCCGTAACAGACCCTTCAGCTCCGTAGATGGTCTCATACGCAGCATCCGATAGTTCGTGGAGTTTCGCGAGATTGGCGAGGATCTTCCTCTCCTCCTCAAGCGCCTCTCTTTCGGAAGCCCCGAGAGAAGCAGAGGTAATTTCCTCTGTCTGGAATTGAAGAAGATCAAGCCGGTGGGCCCGTTCCCTGACGCGGTCCCGCAGGACGTCCCGTTCTTCCCTGAGGGCCTTGACCCCCGCAAAAAGGGATGCAACCCTCTGCCTCTCCTCATGGAGCCTTCCGAAGGAATCCAGCAGGGTTCTTTGCTGATCCGTCCTCAGAAGGCTCTGGTGCTCATGCTGGCTGAGTATGTCCACAAGGGCTTTCCCGATCTCCGATAAGGTCTGGGAGGTGACCATCGTGTCATTGACATATGCCCTGCTTTTGCCTCCCGCGGAGATGACCCTCCGCAGGACCAGCCCGTCCGAGGCATCGATGCCGATATCAGGCAGTGCGGAATGATCATCCAGCTCGAAATAGGCCTGTACCGAGCCTTCCTTTTCCCCTGATTTGACGAAATCAGACTGACTCCGGTCACCCAGGGCCAGTCCGAGGGCGTCGACAATGATGGATTTGCCCGCCCCTGTCTCGCCTGTCAAAATGTTGAGGCCCGGACCGAAGCGGACGGTGAGATCGTCGATGATGGCGAGGTTTCTTATCCTGAGTTCCCTGAGCATGCCTTCATCCCCTCATACGTTATTAAATATAGCACAAATCCCCTTCCGCTTACCGTCTGACCTCAGAGCGGAAGGCATGGGGACTGACGGGCCGGTTTCCGTTTACCAGTGGCGGGCCAGACCGGTCTTCCTCGCCACTTCGGCTACGGCATGCGAGACAGAAGCGACCACCGCCCGGTTAAAGATACTGGGGATGATATAATCCTCATGGAGTTCATCGTCCTTCACGGTATAGGCGATCGCCTTTGCTGCAGCGAGCTTCACCTCTTCATTGACGCCCTTTGCGCGCACGTCCAGAAGCCCACGGAACAGGCCGGGGAAGGTCAGCATGTTATTGATCTGGTTGGGGTAATCCGAGCGGCCCGTTGCCAGCACCTTCACCAGCGGGAGCGCCTCTTCAGGCGAAATCTCGGGTTCCGGGTTTGCGAGGACAAAGACAACCGGCCTGCCGGACATGCCCCTGAGGTCATCCGCGGTAATTATATTCGGGGCCGAAAGGCCGATAAAGACGTCAGCACCTTTCATCGCATCAGAGATTGTTCCCTTTATCCTCCGCGGGTTCGTATACCGGGCCAAGGCCCGCTTATGCGGGTTCATGTCCTTTTTCCTGCCGCTATAGATGGCGCCGAGCCTGTCACAGACGATGACATCCCTTATGCAATGGGACAGGAGCATCAGGGCAGTCGCCAGGCCGGCTGCGCCGGCCCCGCTGATCACCACGCGGAACTTCCGGACGTCACGCCTGAAGAGGCGTCCGACATTGATGAGGGCAGCGAGAACCACGACGGCGGTCCCGTGCTGGTCGTCATGGACAACGGGAATCTCGAGGGCCTTTCTCAGGCCGGCCTCCACCTCAAAACAACGGGGGGCGGAGATATCCTCCAGGTTAATGCCTCCGAAGGCAGGGGAGATATTCCTGATCGTACTGATGATCTCTTCCGGCTTTTTTGTGCCCAGGGCTATGGGAAAGGCGTCGATGCCGGCGAACTCCTTGAATATCATCGCCTTCCCTTCCATCACCGGCATGGCGGCTGAGGGCCCGATATCACCGAGACCCAGAACAGCGGTGCCGTCGGTGACAATAGCGACAGAGTTCCCCTTTATGGTGTACCGGTAGGCTAGGTCAGCATGGTCATGGATCGCCATGCAGACTCGCGCCACCCCGGGCGTGTAGACCTTCGAAAGGTCATTCCTGTCCCTCACGGGCATCTTGCTGTGAAGCTCTATCTTGCCGCCCTGATGGGCTGAGAAGGTCCGATCCATGACCCTCAGGACCTTAACCCCCTCGATCTCCCGTATCGCCTTTGCGATGCGCCTTTCATGCTCCTCGTCCCTGGCGTTCACCGTTACGTCACGGATGATCTTCCCCTTCTCGGCCCGCACGATATCTACGGAGCCGAGATCACCGCCCGATTTGCTGATAGCCATGGCGATGGCAGCAAACATCCCTATCCTGTTTTCGATCTCAACCCTGATGGTGATGCTGTAGCTGGGACTCGGCATCTGAGGCATGCTTCACCCTCCTTCATTCAAGATGTGTCTCCATTATCTCACAGCCGCAAGGCCGTTACACAAGAAATTTCTCGCGTTCTATCAGCAAACGCACGAACAGGAGGGATCATCGCCAGCGATAAGACGCCGGCCGGGGTACAAGCGGGCTAACCCCGGTACAGAGCATGGCCGGAAGACTATTTTCCGGAAGACTTCTCGATCGCCTTCCCGCCGCTTTCTATGTCCTTGCCGAGACCATGGACCGTATTGCAGCCCAGAAGCGCTGAAAGGCAAAACAGAAGCATCGCAACTGCAGCCATCTTTCGTATCATCCCGTGCTCCTTTAAGGTGATATGGTATGCGCTATTATACCAGAGTGACTGCACCGTGCCACCGTCATTACAGAGGCGGTTTTTTTCTGTATAATGAAGCTATGAGCCGTGACCATATCGTACCGTCGCCGGCCGAGGAAGTCGAGGTGCATAAAAAGACACCCCTGATGAAGCACATCTCGTGTATCTGGGGCATGTGTGGCTGAATATCGCAGGGAGCGTGACTCCATGGGAGAAGTCAGGGTGCCTGCGGATGCCTTGTATGGTGCCCAGACGCAACGGGCGGTTGAGAACTTCTCCGTCAGCGGCATCAGATTCCCCAGGGTCTTCATCAGGGCGCTGGGGATCGTCAAGGCCGCGGCGGCGGAGGTGAATACGCGGGCAGGGCTCATCCCCCCTGATATCGGCTCAGCAGTGCGCGAGGCTGCCGAGGAGGTCTCTGAAGGCAGGTGGGACGATCATTTCCCGCTTGACGTCTTCCAGACGGGTTCCGGCACCTCGACCCATATGAACGCCAATGAGGTGATCGCCAACCGGGCCGGCCTGATCCTCGGCGATGCGCTGGGGAAAAGCAGGGTCCATCCCCTTGACCATGTCAACAGGGGGCAGTCTTCAAACGATATCATCCCGACGGCGATCCACATCGCTGCATCCCTCCAAACGAGGGATCTCCTTATCCCCTCCCTTGCGGATCTCAGAGAGGTTCTCGCCAAGCGTTCCGTTGAGCTTGACTCCGTTGTCAAAACAGGCCGCACGCATCTCATGGATGCGCTGCCGATCACGTTCGGCCAGGAGATATCCGGTTGGGTATATCAGGTTGCGCAGGCCGTAGAAAGGATCGATGCCTCGCTTCCGAGGTTGTATAAACTGGCCGTCGGCGGGACAGCGGTCGGTACGGGAGTAAACACACCCGCCAACTTCGGCAGGATGGTTTGCGAGGAGGTATCAGTGCGTACCGGGATCCCGTTTACCGAGACGGACGGACATTTTGCAGCCCAGTCTGCAATGGATTCCGCGGCTGAACTGAGCGGACAGCTCAAGACCACGGCATCGTCCATCATCAAGATCGCCAACGACCTTCGGCTGATGAACAGCGGGCCGCACGGAGGCATAGGCGAGATCAGCCTGCCGGAGCTCCAGCCCGGATCGAGTATCATGCCGGGCAAGGTGAACCCTGTCGCCTGCGAGGCGGCGATCATGGCATGCGTCCAGGTGATTGCGGATGATCTTGCGATAATCGTCGGCAACAGCAGGGGAGAATTCCAGTTGAATGTTATGCTCCCCCTCATCTGCCACAACCTCCTTCAGTCTATCACCCTCCTCGGAAATGCCGCCCAGCTACTCGGGAAGAAGGCCCTGCAGGGTTTTGAGGTAAATGCGGAGCGCGTCAGCCGGGCCCTCGGCAAAAACCCCATGCTTATTACGGCCCTTACTCCCGTGGTGGGGTATGATAAGGCAGCCGAGATCGTGAAGAAGGCAAGTGCGGAGGCCCGGCCTATCAGGGATGTTGCAGCCGAGCTTACCAGCCTGTCTGCGGGGGAGTTGGATCGCCTCCTCGATCCTGTCAGGATGACCGGTCAAAAGTCCGGATGATGCAGCACACCTCTTGACCGTCCGTCCGGCCATGAGTGTATAGTAGAGACGCTCACCATGGAGAAGAAGGGGAGATCATTCCGCACTGGTTAACGGATGTGAGATGAAACAGAGTAAAACTGTTCAACCGCGATTCTTCGACAGTCTCGCTACCCCGCTGGGAAGCCTGTATCTGATCTTTTCCGGTCCTGCACTCACGGGCATCTCCTATGCTCGTCCTGCCGGGATAGAACTGAAGAAGACGGCTGAGTCAGGCCGGGTGAAGAAGGAACTGACAGAGTATTTCGCTAATGCCCGCAAGGAATTCACCTGCGCGAGCGCATTCATTGAGGGCACGGGGTTCGAAAGGAAGGTCTGGGAAGTGATCAGGGAGATACCCTTCGGGGAAACAAGAACCTACAAATGGGTTGCTGAAAAGATCGGTGAGCCTCATGCATTCAGGGCTGTAGGAAATGCCCTCGGTAAAAATCCCCTCCCGATCATCTTTCCCTGCCACCGGGTAATTGAGTCAAACGGCTCGATCGGGGGCTATTCCTCCGGGATCCGGATCAAACAAAGGCTCCTGGATCTTGAATATTACACCAAGACCACCGGTCCTGAAGGGCGATAGCCGCTGATCTTGCCAATCTTGCATCAGCCCCGGTCTTTTTCTAAGATACACGTATGAAGGACAGAAGGAAGGAAAGGCGCTTTGACCTTCCCGAGACCTGCCGTGAATACTTCGAGATGAGGGTGAAGGCTGATGAGGCTGCTTTCTTCGCCGCCCAGCTCCTCGATTTCAGCAGACACGGGGTGCGGTTCCGGTGCCCGGGGCACCTGCAGGTCGGTTCTTCCATCGAATGCACCCTCTCCATCCCCAAGGCCGTAAGCAGCAGGGAGATCACCCTGATACTGCTCGTCAGGCACAGCCAGCAGCTGGGAGATCAGTTTGTCACCGGCTGTGAGGTGGAGGCTGTCAGCAGTGAGGTCTGGTTCAGGGTCTTCGAGAAGGTCTATGACTTCATCATCGAGCGCGCTGGAGATGTTTACTGATCAGGCTTGTGCTCTATGTATGCTCGGCTTGTGGAAGCCTGAAACAAAAAAGTGGAGACCCTGACCCGCTTTTCGTCAGAGTCCCCACAGGGGAGATAGCCCGTTGCTTCTATCTGCTCTTCAGCTCTTCGCCTTAACCTCTGCGGTCTCTTTCGCCGTGCCGGTGCTGCTGATCATGTCAACAACCCACGCCAGGGCGGTACCAAACACCGACCCCAAAACGATGCTCACCGCTCCGATACAGAACTCTCCCAGTACGATCCCCACCACCGTGGCCATCCTCACCAGGGTCGTCGCCTCTACCGGTC
>JAKAHR010000023.1 GCA_021825365.1 Nitrospirota bacterium
TCTCCTAATCCCATCAACTGCCGATACAGTTCCTTGTCTTGCATGCCTCTACCTCCTTTTGGGAGATAGATTGCTATATCTCTATGATTTCAGGCAACCCCGCCCCACAGTCTTCCCGGAAGAGCCATTAAAGGAAGGGGCGATGGCACCTTTGACACCCCCGCTTTTCTATACACCCTTCGGTCGGGCAATTATATGGCAGTGGCACCGGGTGATTTCAATAATGACGGTCATCTGGACCTGATAGCGGCAAACTACAATACCAGGACTATCACGTACTATCCCGGCAATGGCGATGGGACATTCAGCGGCGTGGCTGTGACGATTGGTACTACACCGGCAGCGACACTGGGAATAAGCTCATCCCCCGCCCTCCCCGGACTTGGGGCAACAGTCGAGGCTGCAGAGGTTGTCGTATCAAAGACCTTTTCCTTAACCTGGAATACAGGCAGCACCCCTGCGGGGAATTACGGGGTACACGCAATCATTTCCGATGGCCAGGGAGTCGTTTCCGAAGGCTACGCGACCTTCACCATCCTGCCTGATAAGACAACATCGACAAAGATTGTCGCCGATAAAATGGTCTATACCGCCAACCAACCCGTTGCATTGACATCGACCGTAACCGGCACAAGCGCAAACTACATCTTTACTAATCTTACCGCCAGGATAGGCATCATAAGACAGCAGGATAATGCGAGTGTCTTCACCGAGACAAAGACCATTCCCATCCTGTTGCCGGGCCAGCTTGAGGAACTCAAGACCTACTGGAACACAGGTGCAAACCCTGCCGGTATCTATACGGGAACGCTCCAACTCCTCGACGGCACGACTCTTATCTCTCAATCAACGGCGACCTTCGAGATCCTCGCCTCCTCACTCTCAGGGCAGGGGCTCATAGGCACCCTCGCGGCCAGTCCTAATCCGGTGGACTGGGGAGACGTTTCGACCCTTGGCTACACCATAACAAACAAGGGCAATGAAGACTTCAATAGTCTCAATGTCGCAATACTCGTGGCAGACCCGGATACCGGGGAGGTCAAGCAGACCCTCACCGCCACAGCTGCAGTAACAACGAACACAAGCATGACAGGCAGCCTGATGACCCAGCCCCTGACGATCTTTCCGAAGGTCTACGTTGCTGTGCTTCAGGTATCGTCGGCGACCATGGCCCAACCCCGGACCCTCGCAAGCACAGCCCTTACCGTCAGGGACAACATCCCTCCGGCAGTGACCATCGTCTCGCCGGTATCCGGCAGCCGTCACGCCACCGCCTTCGACATAGGCGCACAGGCGACGGACAATGCCTCCGGGATCAAATCCCTCGAATACCAGATCGATGGAGGCCAGTGGAAGCCCCTGCCTTTGACTGACCCGGCAACAAACAAGTACTCGACCCAATGGCAGCCGAGGCTTGCCGACGAGGGCGGCCATACCATCAACTTCAGGGCAACAGACGGCGCGGGAAACACATCGTTGCCCGTATCAACCACGATAACCATCGAGTGCCTCTCAGGCAGCCTCAGCAGCCAGCCCAATCCCGTCTACCAGGGGGCTGACGAGACCTTCACCTATGCCGTGACAAACGGCGCCTATGAACCGATAGCCGGACTGGCCATCAAAATCCTCATTACCGACCCTGATACGCAGCAGATCAGCCAGACCCTTGAGGCGACCGCTGATCTGCCCCTCAACGGCTCTTTCACCGGAAACCTGACCGCCTCGACCCTGAACCTCTCACCCAAGTCCTATACGGCTGTCCTGCAGGCCCTTGGGGCCGGCATGTCCGCCCCCAAGACCCTTGCAACCACTACCTTCGAGGTAAAGCCTTCGATGGAGGCATCAAAGACGATCCCTGAGGCAGCGAACCTCCTGGTCTGGATCAACGATCATTGTCACGAGGGCAAAGAAGAGGATCACCCCGGCCACGACGACAAAGAAGGACATCATGCAAAGAGCAGCTCTGGGGACGCCGACGATGACAAGAAGAGCTGTTACCGGATCGATCTGATCGAAAGGATGCTCACAGAGGCTGCGGCCGACTATGTTGTGGTTTATGACAAGAAGGACTTCCAGAGGGAACTGAGGAACCCCTACTACACCGACATCCTCATCCTGGGAGAGCATAATCCGGTTGAAGACCACTACATAGATGAGCTGAGGGAAAAGGTCTACTCAGGCACCGGGATCGTGTCCTCCTTGTGGCTGAGGCATGATGACGATGAGCATGAGGTATACCCCATATTCGGGATAAATCACGATGGCGACTTATCCGGCAAGACGCACAGCATCCGTACGGTCAACAGCCCGATCACAACGGAAGGTCTCATCACGGCAAAGGGGCATGCCGAAAGGATAGAGGCTGCAGCAGCCACCGTCATCGCAGGCTGGATGAAGGCAGAAGGAGAAAAGAAGGAAAGCTCAGATGACGACCACAAGGAGACAAAGGAGTATCCTGCGATAACCCTCAATGAATACGGCAAGGGGAGGGCGATATACCTTGTCTTTGACCTCGGGGCGAGCCTTGATGAGACGACCTATACACAACTGGCCGGACTCATCGGAAACTCGATAAACCACGTCCACAGGCAGACGGACACATCCTCTTATGGACCGGAACAGCTCGTACCCCTGAAGATAACCCTCAAAAGCCTCGGCAGCGCATTTGATCTGAAGGTTTCCGAGACGTACCCCGCAGAGATTAGACTGTACGATCCGGTCACGGACAAATGGATAACCGACAACCCCTGGCTCCTGAACATCGCACTCGTCCCTCATGAGGAAAAGACTATACCCTTCTTCGCCCTTACCCCTGACAAGGCAGGAACATATACCCTGAGCACCGAGGTCGGGTACCTGGAAAACGGTGGCTATACCCCTTACCAGACGCTGGCAAAGGACATCGTGGTGGCTGAAGATGCAGCCTCAACGGTGACCGATATACTTTCAGGACTCGGCAGCCTGCAGGTATCGAAGAAGGACACCTCCAGGGCGAAAGAGGCGGGCAAGCATATAGAAGAGGTGCGCGACCGCCACGTTGACGACCAGGAGGATATCGAAAAGAATATCCACGACACGCTCGATGCCGTGTCAAAACTGCTTGAGATCACAAGCGCCGACATAACCCAAGTCAGGCTCCTGATGGACAGCCTTCTCAGGATCTGGGAGGGAAGGTGGTATCGGGTGCCGTAAAGGCAAAGATGACGGATCTGCAATAAGGATAATTGATTGACGATCACACAAGGGCTTGACCGCATTGCATGGACGATAAGTCCTGGTCTTGAAGAAAGGAAACTCAGAAAAATGTCTATGTGAGACGCACAATGAAAATATGAACAAGAATATTGGATTGTTTATATTGTCCCATCGTGCATTAAATATGGTCATTCTCTCCGTGAGGAGGAACGTCGGGTTGGTGCCAGCTGATGCCATTCTTAGTTGAAAATATATATACAGGCCGTTGAGGATCTAGTAGCCTAACCTTTCAAGTCAGCCGATCGTGTAAAGTTCTATCTTACTTTCAGCTCACCACGGGTACGTCCCCACTGAATTAATGCTCTGGGGTCACATTCTGCTGTGATACAATATCCGCATGAAAATCACCTTTCTCGGCACCAACGGGTGGTACGACACGCCGACAGGCAACACGATCTGCATCCTCCTCACCACGAAGGACTATGACATCATCCTCGATGCGGGAAACGGCATCTACAAGGCTGACCGCTACGTAGACGGAAGCAGGCCGGTCTATCTCTTTCTAAGCCATTTTCACCTCGACCACATCATAGGCCTTCATATCCTCGCCAAATTCAGGTTCAGCAAGGGCCTGTATATCTGCGGCCAGGCGGGAACCAGGGAAATCCTCGACAACATCATAGCCCACCCCTTTTCGATGCCCCTGGCGAAACTCCCCTACGAAACGGAGATCATCGAGCTTCCCCGTGAGACGGACCGGCTGCCCTTCAGCATGATCACTCTGCCATTACTCCACGCCTCGCCGACGATAGGATTCCGCTTCGAGATCGATGGATGCGTTGTCTCCTACTGCCCCGATACCGGGTACTGCGAAGACGCAGTCGAACTCTGCCGGAGGGCGGACCTCGTCATCACCGAGTGCGCCTTTTTGTCCGGCCAGGAGTCGGAGTCCTGGCCGCACCTGAACCCCGAATCAGCAGCCCGCATAGCCCGTGAGGCGGGCGCGGGCCGTCTCGGGCTCGTGCATTTCGACGCCTCCCTGTACCGGACGGATGAGTCGAGGAGGGAGGCGGAGAAGGCCGCCCGGCTGATATTCCCGGATACATTTTCGACGTTTGATGATATGATGGTTGAGGTGCAGGCCAGGAGGCATGGATGACACATAACACCGACCCGCTTCAGCAGTCGCTTATTGATCACCTTGTCGACGATTTTGCGAAGGACATGTATTCCGCGACGAGCAGGGACAAATACAATGCCGTCGTCCTGGCGGTGAGGGAGCACCTCGTCGAAAACTGGATCACGAGCCAGCAGCGGTACTATAACCGGGACGCAAAGAGGATCTACTACCTCTCCCTGGAGTTCCTCCTCGGCAGGCTGCTTCAGAACTACATTATGAACCTCGGCCTTACCGAAGATTACCGGAGGTCGGTCGTCGTCCTCGGGCTCACCTTCGAGGAGATCCTCGACCTGGAATGGGACGCAGGCCTGGGCAACGGCGGCCTGGGACGGCTTGCGGCCTGTTTCCTCGATTCCATGGCATCGCTCAACTACCCGGGCTACGGGTACGGCATCCGGTACGAGTACGGCATTTTTTCCCAGAAGATCAGGGACGGCCATCAGGTGGAGCAGCCGGACAACTGGCTGCGGTACGGGAATCCGTGGGAGTTCCCTCGGCCGGAACTCCTCTATCCGGTCAGGTTCCACGGCAGGGTGAATACTCTCTGCGGCCCCTCCGGCAGGTTCCGGATGGAGTGGGCAGACGGGGAGGAGGTGATGGCGATGGCATACGATTATCCGATCCCGGGGTTCCGGAACAGGACAGTCAATACGCTCCGCCTCTGGGCAGCGAAGTCCACCCGGGAGTTTTCTCTCGATTACTTCAACAGCGGAGATTACATCAGGGCCGTCGAGGACAAGAGCAACAGCGAGACGATCTCAAAGGTGCTGTACCCGAACGACCAGTCGTTTCTCGGCAAGGAGCTGAGGCTCAAGCAGCAGTACTTCTTTGTGAGCGCGACGCTGCGGGACATCATCCGGAGGTACAAGAAGTTCTACCGCACCTTCCGGCAGTTTCCGGACAAGGTGGCAATCCAGCTCAACGACACGCACCCCTCGATCGCGATCGCGGAGCTGATGCGCATCTTCGTCGACGAAGACGGCATCGGCTGGGACGACGCCTGGGCGATAACACGGGACACCTTCGCCTTTACGAACCACACGATCCTGCCCGAGGCGCTGGAGGTGTGGTCCGAGGACCTTTTTTCCCATCTGCTGCCCCGCCATCTCCAGATCGTCCAGGAGATCAACCGCAGGTTCCTCATCCAGGTCGGCGAGCGGTTCCCCGATGAGGCGGACAGGGACGGGAGACTCGCGATCATCACCGGAGACGGGGACCGGAGGGTGCACATGGCGAGGCTCGCGATCGTCGGCAGCCACGCGGTCAACGGCGTCTCGGCGATGCACAGCGCTATCCTGAAAGAGCGGGTCTTTGAAGACTTCTTCGCGATGTGCCCCGAGAAGTTCATGAATGTGACCAACGGCATCACCCACCGGCGGTGGCTTCTGCAGGCCAACCCCGGACTGTCCGGCCTGATCAACGAGGCTATCGGCGAGGGATGGCAGAAGGACCTTGCGGAGATTCGGAAGCTGGAACCCTTTGCGCTGGATGCGGAATTTTGCGGGCGGTTTCTCGCGATCAAGCGGGAGAACAAGCAGGAGTTTGCATCGTATCTGCACCGCACCCTCCAGGTATCCTTTACCCCTGATTTCCTGCTGGATTGCCAGGTGAAGAGGTTTCACGAATACAAGCGGCAGCTCCTGAACATCCTGCACGTCATTACCCTCTATAACCGGATCAGGGAGGGATCAGGAGAACCGGCGACGCCGAGGACGGTCCTTTTCGCGGGAAAGTCTGCGCCCGGATACTTCATCTGCAAGCTGATCATCAAGCTCATCCACGGCATTATGGATACGGTCCGCGCTGACCAGACGGTGAGGAAGCGCCTGGAGATCGTCTTTGTGCCCAACTATGAGGTGACGGTAGCCCAGAGGATCATCCCCGCGGCCGACCTATCGGAACAGATATCGACAGCAGGATACGAGGCATCAGGGACAGGGAATATGAAATTCACCCTCAACGGCGCGCTGACCATCGGCACGCTCGATGGCGCAAACGCGGAGATACGGCAGGAGGTGGGGGCTGAGAATTTCTTTCTCTTCGGCCTCACGGCCGAGGAGGTGGCGCAAAGGCGACAGGGGTATCGTCCCTATCTCCTGTACGAGCAAAACGATGAGATCAGGCAGGCGATCGACCAGATCAGGGGAGGCCATTTCTCCTCCGGAGACAGGCAGCTGTTCCAGCCGATCGTCGACTCGCTCCTGGGACAGGACACCTACTTTGTGCTGGCGGATTATGAGGCCTTTGTGCGCTGTCAGGAGGAGGTCTCGCGGGCCTACGGCGACAGGGCAGGGTGGGCCGGGATGGCCGTTCTCAATGTTGCGCGCGCAGGGATGTTTTCCTCAGACCGCGCGATCCGCGAATACGCCGGACAGATATGGAATGTCGCTCCTGAAGAAGAACAGGTGCGAAGGTCCGGCCGCAGAAAAGCATCCTGATCAGTCTTCTTTCTTTTTTACGACGAGCACGGCGGCAGGAGAAAGAGCCACAACCCGTTCAGCCACACTCCCCATGATCAGCTTCCTGATGCCGGTCCTTCCGTGGCTCCCGACGATGATCAGCTCCGATTTCTTCTGCCTGGCGGTTTCTATGAGCGCCTCATACGGCCTTCCCCCGAGGATGACCTCTTCGGTTGCGACTCCCTCCGCCCCGGCCCTGGAGGTAACCAGCTGCACGTTACGCCCGGCAGCTCCGCGCATCTCCTTTGCGATCAGTTCCTGCTGCTGCCTGTTGTAGCCTGTATCAGGGTCGAGGTTTGCCAGGGTCTCGGCAGGCACCACAGCCAGAACGACAAGCCGGGACTTGCAGCGTTTCGCGATCTCGATCGCCTTTGCGGCCGCTGTGTCGCTGTACTTTGATCCGTCGATGCCGAGGAGTATGTTCCTGCAGTCGATCACCGCGTCCTTCGGCACGACGAGCACGCTGCAGGGCGCATAGCCGATCACCTTTGCGGTAACGCTGCCCATGATGAGCTTCTGGAGGCCTGTCTTGCCCCTCCGGCCCATGACGATCACATCGCACTCCCGCCCGGCCGCCTCTTCAACGACCGCCTTGTATGCCTCGTCCGTCCGTCTTACCACGACTTCACACTCCACGTTCGCCGTGGCCGCGGCGGCCCGGACAGCGTCGAGGTGCCGGCGCGCGTCGGTCTCCATCTTCTCGACAAATTGCAGGCCCTCTGTCGCAAATTCGGGGTTCACCTCAAGTACGTATATCGCCGAGAGTCTTGATCCGCAGGCGCGGGCGAGGTAGATCGCCTCCTTGACGGCGCCTTCGCTGAAGGCTGATCCGTCTGTCGCGAGCAGGATGCTTCGTATGGGACCGAGATAGTCATTCCTGACGTCCATGCGTCCTCCTTGAGAAGAAATCGTGACCCTATGATATCACGAAGCGTGGCGCGGCCGGTATCGCTTTCGTCCCGGTCCGTGCGGCACTTCGACGGCCGTACGTGCCTGTCTGTTTGCTGCGAGGCGATCTCAGGCGGGTATCTTTTCGACGATCGCCTTGCTCGACTTCACAAAGCAGACGCCCTCGGGCATTTTGCAGTTGCCCGCCTTCTTCTGGCCGACGGCGTCGGCAGGCGGGTTCAGCGCGCCGATCGTCTTCTGTGCGTCATCGAGGAGACGGGACAGCTCCGGCAGGAGACTCCTGATCTCCTCCGGCCGTGTCCGCTCCAGATCTTCGATGCCCTCCCTCACAGCCCGTACACTGTTGCCGAGGGCCTTGCACCTGACGCAGTGGACGTCAGTCGACTGCCTCGCCAGGACGCCTGAGATAAAATAGTAGTATCGTATCCGGTTTGAAAGCGGCATGAGTCTTTCCTCCGCAAGGGCGATTTGCTATTACTCTAATCCGGGCGGAGACCCTGTGTCCAGTCGCAGCGGGGGGTGTCGCTCGCTTCATCCTCCGGGCGCTTGCCTTAATGTCCGCATGGTATAATGGCTCCAGGTCCTCGATGGATACGATCGAAAAGCTGAAGATTCTCTCTGACGATTCCCGGTATGACCTTGCCTGCGCCTGCGGCACGAGGGAGGATGAGCACCGCAGGCGGGGGACTGACGGCAGATGGCTTTACCCGGTCGCCCTCCCGCAGGGGGGGTATACCGTCCTGTTAAAGACCCTTCTTTCGAACGCATGCGCCAATGACTGCAGATACTGTCCCCTCAGGACGGAATCCGACGTAAAGAGGTGTTCCCTCCTGCCGGAAGAGGTCGCCCGCATCTTCATGGAGTATTACCGCAGGAGGAAGGTGTTCGGCCTCTTCCTGAGTTCAGCGGTCACGGGCAGCGCCGACGCTACCATGGAGAGGATTAACGCCGCCGCCCGCCTCCTCAGGCAGAGGCACGAGTTCAGGGGGTATATTCATCTCAAGATCATCCCCGGCGCCTCCGACGCGGCGATCGAAGACGCCATCTCCCTCTCAACGGCCGTCTCGCTCAATATCGAGGTCCCGGGCAAGCGCCACTTCGACCGGCTCTCGCAGAAGAAGGATTACTTCAGGGACATCGTCCGGCCCCTGAAGCTCATGGCGAGACTGACGGACAGGGGAAGCAGGTTCTCGCGGGTCAAATGCACGACTCAGTTCATCGTCGGCGCATCAGACGAGACAGACGCCGAGATCATCGAGTCCGTCTCCGGGCTCTATGACCGGTTGCGGTTTCAGCGCGTCTATTTCTCCGCGTACCAGAAGGGGCTCGGCAACCCCGGCATCCCCGGAGAACAGCGCATGCTCGCCGACCCGGAGATCCCTTTTGTCCGCGAACACCGGTTGTACCAGACGGATTTTCTCCTCAGGCGGTATGGTTTTTCCGGAGGTGACATCCCCCTCGACGCCGGCGGCAATCTCAGGCTGGACAAAGACCCCAAGGAGGTCTGGGCTGAGAGCCACCCTGAATTCTATCCGGTCAGGATCAATACAGCGGACAAGGGAGCCCTTCTGAAGGCGCCCGGGATCGGCCCGGATACCGCCAACAGGATCATCAAGGCCCGCCGGGACCGCAGGATCACCAGGATCGAGGACCTTGGGGTAAAGGGGAAGAGGGCGGAGAGGATCAGGCGCTACGTGATATGTGAGTGAGCGCCGGACCGCCGGCCGGTGCGCGTTATGGGCTTCTTTTTGCGCGCCTCTTCGGTTCGCAGCGTCAGGGTAAACTCACTCGTATTTTCTCAAATCCCTTTCAGAAAGGCCGAAGTAATGGCCGACCTCGTGTACGAGCGTCTTCCGGATCTCCTCGACCAGTTGCCGCTCTGACGAGCAGATAGACTCTATATTCTTCCGGAAGAGAAGGATCGAATCGGGAAGGGGAGGAGCTATGTCGAAGAATCCGCCCTTATGGGGAAAAGGGACCCCGGTGAAGAGCCCGAGAAGTTCATCCCTGCGCACGCCGACACGTCCCGCCTCCTCTGAACTCGGGTAGTCTTCGACAATGACCGTGATATTGGTGAAGTACTGCGTATATTCTTCCGGCAGTGATTCCAATGCCTGATTTACAAGCTCTTCGAAATGCTCTCTGCTCGTCCTGAAGGGCATGGCGTTTACCCGGGAGATCGGCCGCTCCGTCTTCTCAGGATTTATTTTTTTTGCTGTACACGATGACGGTGTGCTTGCCGAGGACAGCGACAGTCAGATCATGTTGCGCGGCGATCGCCTTGAGGACCTCGTTCCATGGCGTATTGTCTTTCTTAATCGTGATCTTGCCGGCGATATCAGGAGACACGAAGACTTCGATCTGGTCCCTGCTCTTCGCAACATCAGCGACCATACGCAGGACCTGGTAGAGGTTTGCATCGAGGAAGTCGATCGAGATGGGGCTGGAGGTTATATTCAGGCCGGAAGCTGCGGGTTTCTGCTCATACTGCTGCAGGTCCTTGTTCGAATAGACCTTGCCCTGCGCAAAGAGCGGGGAGGTGGCAAGAAGCATCAGCATCAACGAAAGTATGATCCCATTCTTTATCATTCGTCCCCCTTTGATACGAGAGGATTTATCTGCACATGGCCTTTTCTTGTTCGCGCCGCTGAATTTCGTTGGTGACAAAGTATAACACGGGAACGGACCGAGAGGACATCCCTTGTTTTGTACCCCGCGCCCCGGCCTCGGCCCGGATGTTCAGCCCGGCCCGGGCGTAACGGGGAAGAGGCACCGGCGATTTCCGGATGCCGCTGTCATGTTCCCTTTTTGAGCTTGCGGGTCCATGATACCAGGCTCGCCAGGAGTTCCTGAATCTTCTTTCTTGCGGCATCATCCGTCAGTCGGCCTGTCTGGTCGACCTTATCGGCGGCAAAGGGCACCATGACCTCAGGCTGGTTCACCGGATACATGTTCAGGAAGACGAAGCACTGCCTCAGGTGGTACTGGGCCCGTGCAGAGCCGAGCATGCCCACCGATGCTCCCATGACTGCAACCGGTTTCCCGTCCCAGGCGTTGTCTCCGTACGGACGCGAAGCCCAGTCGAGGGCGTTCTTCAGGACACCCGGTATGGAATAGTTATACTCGGGAGTTGCGATGAGGATTGCATCGGCAGCTCGTATCTTCGCCTTGAACTCCTTCACCCTGTCGGGGGGCTGGCCTTCCAGGTCCTGGTTAAACGGCGGGATGCCTTCGAGATCGAAGATCTCGATCTCGGCGTTTGGCGGCATCAGTTCGACTGACGCGCGAAGAAGCGCCTTGTTGTATGAGGCCTTGCGAAGGCTCCCCGTAAAGCCGAAAATCCGTATCCTGTTCTCCCCGTCGTCCATGGCTGTCTCCTTTTGTAAGAAGGCCCGGCACCGCTATGCCGAGCCGGTGGCTATAGGCAAAGGATAGCATATTATCGGAAGATTGCCAGTTTGCTGCGGTGACTGCCGCGGCAGCTCAGGCCGGATCTTGTTTGATCTGGAGCAGGAAGATGGAGGACATCACCAGCAATGCGCCTGCCATCTGAACAGGCCCCAATACCTCTCCGACCACGAAGTAGGCAGCCACCCCGGCAAAGACCGGTTCGAGGGTGGCGGTTATGCTGGCCCGGGTCGAGCGGATGATGACGATACCCTTGTTGTAAAAACCAAAGGGCAGGATCGTCCCGACGATGCCGATAAAGGCGATCCCCCACCACTGCCGGGCGGCATAGCCTCCGGCAAAGGCGGCCAGGGGAGGGTGGACGATATTGCAGGCGAGTCCGGCAAATAAAAGCGCATAGAAAAGAACGGTCCAGGGGGCATAGGAACGCATGCCGGATTCACTCTTCATTGTATACCACGCGAATCCGGCGGCAGAGGCGAGGCCTGAAATGATCCCGGCCCTGTTCAGGGAGATCAGGTCGACATCGTAGGCGCCCACCACCAGATAGCACCCTCCGACAGCGGTGAAAATGGCGATGAGGGTATTGAAGGAGAGCCTCCTTCCGCCAAAGAGGAAGCCGTAGACCGCTATGATGACCGGTGACTGGTACTGCAGGAGTATGGCGGCTGCCACCTGGATCTTGCTGATCGCATAGAGGTACGTGAATTGCGCGAATGCCAGGATGAGGCCCAGCAGCAGGAAGTAGGGCAGGTCCTTCCGGTCTATGGCGAGGAGTCGGCGTCTGCCGGCGCCCAGCCACAGCAGCAGTGACAGGCAGCCGATGGTGGTTCTCAGCTGGACAAGCTGCACGGGGGCTACGCCGCCGAGGAAGAGGTACTTCGAGACCGTGCCTGATACGGCCCACAACGCCGCCGCAAGAAGAACATAGGCATACCCCCGCAACAGGGGTCGGGCTTCGGATATCCACATCGTGATATTATGCGCCCGGCGATCGCTTTACACAAACATGACCGGCCCGCCTTTCCGGGGAATCGCGGCAGCTATATAATCAATAATCAACATGGACACTTCACAACCACCTCCGGCCGGTCCGCATTGGCTGAAGCCCCGGCGGAGCGACTGTTTGCCCATGGCACGGCTATTGCTAAATGGAAGGCAGAGTTCTCCCCGCCCTGTCCCCTCCCTCAAAGGGGAGGGGAATCTTTTGGTTTGACACGGCGGAGAAGAGACACCAGGATCAACGGAGGTAACGAGGTGATCGTATGTGACGGGGCAGGGGGCATGGACGCGGTGACCGGCAGGATATTGATAGTCGAGGACGAGGAGACCCTGCGGGAATCGCTGAAGAGGATCTTTGTGCGGGAGGGGTATGAGGTCGACTGCGTCGGCAGTTCAGAGTCTGCCCTCTCTACCATACAGCAGACTGTCTACGACGTCGTCGTGTCGGACATCATGCTGCCGGGTATGGACGGCCTGGAGCTGCTGAAGAGGTGCATGGCGAGCAACCCCCGGCTCGCCATAATCATCATAACCGCCTATGCGTCTATTGATTCGGCGGTAACGGCGATAAAGGAAGGGGCCTATGACTACCTGGTGAAGCCTGTCATGCATGAGGAAATCAAGGACATAATACGAAGGGCCCTCCAGGAGAGATACTCGTAGGAATAATCAGGGGTGCGGCTATGCTATAATCTCCCATGGCCGCCGGTCATGATCCAGCTCTCTCCGGAAGATCTTCCCTGAAATATGGTGACGCCCTGTCGCTGGTCGACCGGTACGGCAAGGACGCTTCCTGGATACGCCACTGCAAGGCGGTATCCGTGCTGGCGAAGCGGTATGCCGAGATCTTTTCTGCCGGCTACGATCTTGACGCCGGTTTTGTCAGGACAGCGGCCCTTCTCCACGACATCGGCCGCTACAAGACCCACGATCCGATCATGCACGGGGTCGAAGGGTATTGGCTTCTGACCAATCTCGGTTACCATCGTGAGGCCTTTGTCTGTGCCTCGCATATCCTGTGCGGTTTGGAAAGGGATGAAGCTGTCCGGCATGGGCTTCCTGACCAGGATTTCATCCCCCGGACCTTCGAAGAGCGGCTTATCCCGGTAATCGACAGCCTCGTGGAGTTTGACCGGCCGACTACACTTCATGCGCGCGTCGCCTCTATTCAGCGACGGTATCAGGGGAACGACGCCTATCTGCAGAGGATCGAACAGGCGGCGGAGAAGGTGCAGCGCTTTATGGACCATGTCAACAGGGAATTCTGTATCTCCATGGAAGACGTGGCAGCCGAGACGTTGTCTGCAGGGCCGGGGATCGTTTAGCCGGTCCAGCAACCGCTTCCGTCTCCCGCAGAAAGGGCCGCGTCCCGCCCGCCTCCATGTCAGGTTCATATCACGTTGAGGACCATCAGGCGCGACTCGGTCATCTCCTCGATCGCATACCGTAGCCCCTCCCTGCCGAAGCCTGACCGTTTTACTCCGCCGTAGGGCATGTGGTCCACGCGGTATGTCGGTACGTCGTTGATGATCACCCCCCCCGCCTCTATCTGCTCGAAGGCATGGAAGGCATTTCTGAGGCTGGCCGTGAAGACGCCAGCCTGAAGGCCGTAGACGGTGTCATTGACCGCCCGTATTCCCTCCTCAACGTCCCTGATCCTTGCGACGGTGACGACCGGCGCGAAGACCTCCATGCAGCTTACCTTCATCTCGGGGGTCGTATCATTCAGCACCGTCGGCACGTAGAAGTTGCCCTCTCTCCTGCCCCCGGTGACGACCCGTGCCCCCGCGCCGATCGCCTCCTGCACCCAGGTCCCGACACGGTTGATGTTGTCGTCGTCTATCATCGGGCCGATGTCCGTCTCATCAGACAGGGGGTCCCCGCCCCTGAGTTTCCCGACAAGCGGGATGAATCTCGAAAGGAATGAGTCAAAGACCTTTTCGTGTATATAGATCCTCTGAACAGAGATGCAGACCTGGCCCGCATAGGAGAAGGCGCCGGTGACGCAGCGGCCTGCCGCATAGTCCAGGTCAGCTGTCTCGTCAATGATCACCCCCGCGTTGCCGCCCAGTTCGAGCAGCACTTTTTTGTGAACGGCCTTTCCCTTCAGCGCCCATCCTACTGTTGCGCTGCCGGTAAAACTGAGGACCTTTATCCTTTCGTCCATAAGGGCCGCCTCGGCATCGGCCGTTCCGCACGGGATGACGCTTAACCCTTCAGGCGGAAGACCGGCCTCAAGGACGATATCGCCCAGGAGCAGGGCGGTGATGGGAGTGCGGGACGAAGGTTTCAGGATGATCGGGTTTCCGGCTGCTATCGACGGGGCTATCTTGTGAGCGACGAGGTTGAGGGGGAAGTTAAAGGGGGAGATGCCGAAGACCGGACCCGCCGGAAAACGGCGTGTCAACCCCCACCTGCCCGCTGAAGGTGCGTTACGGTCAAGGGGTATCATTTCTCCGCCTATCCGTTGCGCCTCTTCCGCCGCAATCCCGAAGGTGAGGGCGGCACGGTCGACTTCGGACCGCGACTCGCGTATGGGCTTTCCGCATTCAAGCGTTATGGTCCGCGCGATCTCCTCCCGTCTCCTGCGGATGATTTCGGCGACCTCGCCGAGGATCTCCCCCTTCCTGTGTGAGGGGAGATTCGCCAGCATACGGCGCGCCTGATCGGCGGTTTCGACCGCTGCCCGCGCTTCGGCGGGTCCGGCCCAGCAGACCTCGCCCACGACGTCTCCGTTAAAGGGATTAAAGATGCTGACGATCTTTTCTGTCGTGACCCTTCGGCCTCCGACGAGAATTTCCCGAGGATTCTTTATCATGGTATCTCGCCCCTTTCAGATAGTATTCTTACTGATATAGTAGCACCGAAAAGGAGACAATCAGACGGAGAAGACTGGTGAAGGTGTTCGGCAGGGCTATGGTGATGGGTTCAGGGATGTCGACGGATCCGGGGACATTGCTCCAGGGACAGGAAATGGATGCAGCGGTTCGCGGTTTCGACAATCTGCGGCAGCGGCTTCGGCGCTGCCGCAGATTGTCGGACTATTAGCGCTCGCAGCAGAGGCGGCGCATCCTCTTCTTGCCGGAGGCTGAAACAGAGAGGACGACCTCTATCTTCTTCCCGCAAAGCTTGCAGAGCTGTGACTTGCTCTTGGCGTCGGCTCGCGCTGAGACGTCGGTCTTTGACTTGACTTTCTCGGCCATGATACTACCTCCTTTCGTACGATGAATACAATCCTGTTCAATCGCCGGGGCACGGCATCAGCATGCACGCACGTTCCCCGTACAGGGTCTCTCGTGCTTGTGCGGGACCGCCGGACATGCCTGACACGACGGGAGAAAACGCATTAAAACTTCTAAATATAATAGTGAAACACTCTATTTGTCAAGAGATACGGGTCTTTTGCGGCCCAAGACACGGTTGACTCTTTCCCGGCAGCAGACGGTGAAAGAGAAATGTACAGACAACTATGCTATTTCCGTAGGATGCTGCCGGTGGGCTCCCAACGTCGCCGGCGGCCTGGCGGAGGGTTTCGGAAGCTCTCGACAATGTCTCCGATCCTGGCCCGGCTGAAGTCCTTTGTCTTGATGCCGACCCTCTGGCCGGGGGTCGCTTTTTGCACGGATGTATCACCCAGGTGCATGGACTCTATGACCCCGGTATACACCGGGCCTGAGGCCGAAATTACACGAAAGTGCTGGCCGAGAGCAAGGGAGCCGTCGCTCACCTCACATCCCATGATAATGCCCTTCCTGCTGCTCTTGAAGAGGGCGATCACCCGCGCTGATCCGATAATCTGTTCATCAGGTGCCGGCTGAACCAGCATTTCAGCCAGTGTCTTCAGGTCTCTTTCCAGTGAATAGATGACGTCGTGCAGGTGTACATCCACGCGGTGTTCTCTGAGTAGCGGTTCCAGACGCGGCATGACATTGACCTGAAAGCCTACGATCACCCTGCCGGCTGTCTCTGCAAGCAGGATGTCTGATTTGGATACGGCACCCACGCTGCTGTGGATGATTATGATGTCCATTCCGGGCACGGCGATCTCTCCAATGGCGGTTGTCGCCGCCTCAAGGCTGCCTACGGAGTCGCACTTGAGCACAATCTCCAGCTTCGGAAGCGGGGGTGTTGATCGATCCGGGGTCGGTTTCACGCGTGCTGGCCCTCTTCTCCATGCTATCACGTAATGATTGGCGGGACAACGGCCCCTTTCCCGGGAAAGGGGCCTGTACAGCAGGATATCGTCCTGGCGGCTACATGACCTGTTTCATCGGCTTGCCGCATGAGCAGTTGCCGGGTTTGTCTGAAATGGAATTGCACTTGCAGCCTTCTCCGCAGGCGCAGATGTACTTGCCCTTCAGGCTGATCTTCTTGACCGGGTTGCCGCACCCGCACTTGGAGTGGTCCTTCTCGTCTATCTTGCAGGTGCAGCCGGTGCCGCACGTGCAGAAGAGGGCATTTCCGTTTTCGATCGCCAAAAGATGTGTCTGTTTCATGGGCTTGCCGCAACTGCAGTTTCCGGGCTCCCTGGACATAGAGTTGCAGTTGCAGTCAGGGCCGCAGTTGCATACATAGTAAAGGGAATTTGCCGTGCTTTCAGCCGCCTTTTCGGCTGCAAAGGCGACAGCGGTGATCATGAGTGCAAGGACTGCAGCGATGATGACTAATCTTTTCATGGTTTCACCTCCTTTCGCTACATGAACTTGCTGACAGAAGATTATGGATATGGCTCCACGGTACCACGGCGGACGCTTGTGGTCAAGGAGTGTTTACCGGCTGGTCAGGAGGCGGTTGGTTTCAGGATGCAGCCGGGGCTCCCTGAGAGTATGTGCAGTTATTGATGAGGGAACGGTACCTGGAGCGTGGCTTTGTACCGCCTGTCCTCTCGATGTCAAAGGACTCAAGCGTATAGGGGCAGGTCACCTGCTCCTCCGCGCTTATCTCAGCCGACATGTCGAGGAAACATGGTTCAAAGGTGAAAGCGCAAAGGTCATGATCATCGAGATATCCGCACCGTGTTTTCATCCAGCACAGTTTCTTGGAAATGGATCTCATGTCGAACCTCCCTGGCGCTGATTTCCGGCTGGAGTACCGGTAGCCGGTGAAGATTATCATTCAAAATGCGTACCCGGCTGGATGTCTCAAAATAATGTTTCACATAATCAGGGCATTATGGCACTTATATGACAAGCTACTTTAGGTTATGTATGGGGAATATGCGTGGCCTGCCACGCAAGTGTGGCAAATGAAAGGGACACTTCGAGGGGCATTATTGACAAGACGGGTGCCGGCAAGTAGAATATATTCGCAAGAGCGCAACAATGCAATATATAAGCAGGAGGTACTATGGACGCAAAGAAGTTCATTTTCGTACTATCGCATGCCACGGAAAAACCGATTGAGGTGATCGGGCTGCTGAAGATCGCTACAAACATGAAGGCATTTGATGACAGCATCGAGCTGGATATCTTCCTTATCGGCGAGGGTGTCCAGTTGGCGAGGAAGGGAACCGCCGAAACGATCTCCATGGAGATGGAGGGGCAGAAGGTGCAGGCAGCCGAGATGCTTCATACCCTGCTCGATGACTTCGGGGTGAAGCTTTTTGTCTGTCATGCCTTTATGCCGGCCTACAACATGACCAGGGACGATCTGATCCCCCACTCTGAACTAAAATCCAGCTCCTATCTCGGAGAGTTGATGCTGGACGGCAGGGTGCCTTTTCAGCTCTCTGTATAGGATTCTTTTCCGTTCTCCCCTTGCATGCGGGCCCCTTCTTCCAAGCGGGCCCGCCCTTTTTCTTCTGCTTCTCCGGTGATACAATATAAACAGGAGGAGGTGATGGCCATTACCGGCGCCATGAAGACGATACAGTGCGAATCGCCGTGTAACTTTATGGTCAAAAGCCATGACGAAAAGGAACTGGTCGAGATCGTAAAGACCCACGCGAAGAAGATCCATAACATGAACATGGCGGACAAGGACGTGAAGGCGATGATTAAGGCTGCCTGAGGCGATCGTCCGCATGATGATACAAAAATGCCGCTTCCCCCGGGAGGCGGTTTTTTTTTGGCATTCTCAAACAACTGTCATGCAGGATATCCCCTGCATGATGTCATTTTCCATATTTATCCGGGAGTCGATATAGAGTAAAATAGTGGTCAATCGCCCTGGCGGATGAATGCTCTTCCAATAAGGTGTTTTTTGAGAGTTATGGAACGGGAAAAAAAAGAGGCTGAATCCGGAGAATGCGAGCAGTGGGCCCGCGAGTTGTTCGAAAATGCCCCGGATGCCATATTCCTCGCTGACATGGATACAGGCAGGATCCTCGATGCCAATGCGGCTGCCGCACGGCTGCTTTCGAAACAGCGTGACCAGATCATAGGCCTTCATCATACAGCCCTGCATCCGCCGCGCCTTCTCGACGATGTGAAGGCGAAATTCGCTGATCATATCAGGCAGAGCACGCAGCTCAGGCAGGGTTATCCGATGGAGAGTGTCGTTCTTCGCAGCGACGGCCGGGAGGTCCCTGTCGAGATACGGGCGAGGGCCGTGGAGGCGGGGGGCAGGCGGGTGATGCAGGAAGTCTTCCGGGACATCACCGAGATCAAGCAGTTCGGAGAGGCGCTGAAAAGGGCGGAATCACGATACAGGCTGTTGTTTGAAGAGGCGCCGATCGGGATATTCTCGTCTACCCTCGACGGCAGATTCATTGAGGTAAACTCCTCCATCGCCCGCATGCTGGGGTATGAGACCCCGGAGGAGGTCCTCAGGAGCGTGAAGGATATAGCCCGCGATATCTATGTGCACCCGGAGCGCAGGGCCGAGATCACCCGCATACTGATGTCCGGAGAGAGGGTGGTCAATTCTGAAAACCTCTTCCGCCGGAAGAACGGCGAGCAGTTTATCGGCAGCCTGAACATGAAGATGATATACGATAAGAAGGGGCAACCCTCCTTCCTGCTGGGGCATGTAGAGAACATTACGCAGCGCAAGAAGACGGAGGCTGAGCTGGCCTTCAGAAACGCCATTTTATCAACACAGCAGGAGGTCTCGCTCGACGGGATTCTGGTCGTCGACGATGAAGGCGATATCATTTCCTTTAACAGGAGATTTATCGAAATGTGGGAGATACCTCCGGCGGTGATTGAGGCGCGGTCGGATAATGCCGCACTTCAGTCTGTGCTTGACAAGGTTGCCGATCCCGCGGCCTTTATCGAGAGGGTCAATTATCTCTATGAGAACCGGGAGGAGAAGAGCCGGGAGGATGTTCTCCTCAGGGACGGCAGGGTGTTCGACCGTTACTCCGCCCCGATGTTCGGAGAGGACGGGAGATACTACGGCAGGGTCTGGTTTTTCAGGGACAGCACGGGGAAATAGAGGGAGCCGGGAGGAGTCCGGCTGAAGAGGCCGTTCATACCGGGATTAAAGCTTTTACCCTATCCAAAGAGGAGGATGCATGGCAAAGATCACCAAGAAGGAACTGATCAAATTGCTGAACAAAGACCTGGGACTCGAGTATACCGCGATGGTGCAGTATACGCAGCACCAGGGCGCCTTGAAGGGCGCGATGTACCAGAACATCCAGAAGGAACTGATCATTCACGCGCAGGAGGAGCTGGCTCATGCCACGATCCTGGCTTCCCAGATCGACTACCTCGGAGGCGTGCCGACGGTTGACATGCCGCCGGCCTCAAGTTCCCGGGACAGTGTGACGATGCTCAGGCAGGACCTCGCCGGTGAGAATGATGCAATCGCCAGGTACATACAGAGGATCAAGCAGGCGGAGGAGCTGAACCTCTATCACCTTGCGCAGCAGTTGAGGACGATCCTAGCGATGGAACAGGAACACGCCATGGACCTGGAACAGGCGCTGGGGAAATGACGGAAAGAACCCCGGGGCTGCTCACTCTCCGAGGGGATGCCAGGGGAAGGACACCATGAGAAGGATAAGCGCCATGGCCGTTGCGGTCGCGTGTTTGTTTGCAGGCTGCGTTGTCCAGTCCGTGAACCCCTATTATACGACGGACTCGGTCTGTACAGTCCCGGGCATTGGGGGTGAATGGACCGCGCTGGATGACCAGGGAAAGCCCGAATCGCCAAGGCCGTGGATAATAGGCCCCGACAAGATCTTCACGTTCAATAAAAACGGAGCGCCGGGGACACTCAAGGCAGTGTATTTCAGGATAGGGGAAACATTATTTCTGGACACGACGGCCGAAGGTCCGACTCAGCAGATGAGCGCCTGGTGGACGATGCACGTCTACCCTGTCCATGTAGTCAGCAGGATTGACGTAAAGGGAGACCGTCTTACCCTTACGCCTGTTGATTACAACTGGATCGAAAAAGCGCTGAAGGACGGCCGCGTAAAACTGCCGCACCTGAGGCAGCGGGGAGAGGATTCCCTTCTCTTTACGGCCTCCCCCGAGGCATGGATGGATTTCCTGAAAAAATATGCCAGGGACGGCAACGTCTTTTCAGAGAAGAACGCACTTCATCTCGTCCGGTCAAAGGATTCTCAGGACAAGGCCCAATAGTTTAGAAGGTGTGTCGGCCCCGGGCTTCTTACCCGGCCTGCGTCTTCTTCGCCTGATCCACCATCAGCTTTGAAACATGACGGGCAAAGAGAAGCGGGTTCCTGGGTTTCGACCCTTCGAGCAGCAGGGCCTGGTCATAGAGAAGAGAGATGTATTCCTTCAGCATGTCGCCTTCCCCGTCCCGTTCGAAGATGCCGTTGAGCACGCTGAACAGTTCATGGGAGGGATTGATCTCGAGGATCCTCTTTCGCGAGGGGACGTCCTGGCCCATCGCCTTGAGGAGCTTCTCCATGTTCGGGTCGAGGTCTCCCTCATCACTGACGAGACAACAGGGTGATTCCTTCAGCCGTCCGGAAAGTCGCACATCCTTTACGTCGTCCGTAAGCTGCCCCTTGATGACCTCCATCAGTTTCCCGTACTGCTTTTGTGCCTCTTCCCTGCCCCCGTTATCGAGGGATACTTCCCCCCGGGTGGCTGACTTCAACTTCTTCCCCTTGAACTCAAAGGCATTGAAGATGAAATCATCGATCTCATCAGTCATGATCAGGACCTCGTAGTCCTTGTCGCGGAAGACCTCAAGGTAGGGTGAGCCGGCCGCCTCGCTGAGGGAAGACGCGGTGATGTAGTAGATCTCTTCCTGCCCCGGCTTCATGGCGTCGAGATATTCCTGAAGCGAGCGCAGCCCGCCGTCAACGGACTTCGTCGAGCTGAAGAGAAGAATATCCGCGATCGGCTCCCTCTTTGAGAAGTCATAGTGGATGCCTTCCTTGAGCACCTTCCCGAATTCCCTGTAGAACCCGAGATACGCCTCCGGCTCGTTCTTCTTCATGTCGCCCAGGGTGTCGAGGACCTTCTTTGTCACGTTGTTCTTGATAATTTCGACCTGCCGGTTGTTCTGCAGCATCTCACGGGAGACGTTCAGGGGAAGGTCAGAGGAGTCGACCACGCCCTTTACGAACCTCAGGTATACGGGGAGGAGCTGTTCGCAGTGGTCCATGATCTGCACCCTCTTTACGTACAGGGTGGGGCCGATCCTGTAATCCTTATAAAAAATATCCATGGGTGCCTTTGCCGGCAGGTAGAGGAGGCAGGTGAATTCCGACGTCCCCTCGGCCCGGTAGTGGATAACCCTGAGGGGATCGTGAAAGTCATGGGAGATGTGCTTGTAGAATTCATTGTATTCACTCCCGGTGATCTCCGCCTTGTCCCTCAGCCAGATCGCCTTCTGGGAGTTCAGGGTCTCTTCCTCCCTGACCGTCACCTTCCTGTCTTTTTCGAGGGTCGATTCCTGCTCCCTCTCAACGTCCATGACGATCGGGTATTCGATATAGTCGGAATACTTCCTGATTACCGTCCTGATCTCCCACTCATCAAGATATTTCTTCTCATCATCCTTGATATGCAGGATCACGTCAGTGCCGGGGCTTGTCTTTTCGACCTCATCCACGGTGAACGAGCCGTCGGCAGTCGACTCCCACCTGGTCCCCTTGTTGCCGAGGTTCCCCGCCTTCCTGGTGACGACCGTCACCCTGTCAGCTACCATGAAGGAGGAGTAAAAGCCGACGCCGAACTGTCCGATGAGCTCGGGGCTGTTCTTTACATCCTTGTTCTGTATGGCGGAGAGGAACTGCTTGGTGCCCGAGTGGGCGATGGTCCCGAGGGCCTCGATGATTTCTTCCTGCGTCATGCCGATCCCGTTATCGCTTATGGTGAGGGTGCCTTTGTCCTTGTCAGGCGTGATCTTGATCTTCCAGGGCCCGCTCATGGTGATGATATCCGTGTTCGTGAGTGATTCATAGCGGGCCTTGTCGATCGCATCCGAGGCGTTGGAGATGACTTCCCGCAGGAATATCTCCTTGTGGGAATAAAGTGAGTGGATCATCAGGTCAAGGAGTTGTTTGATCTCTGCCTTGAATTCCATGGTCTGAGCGGTCATATAAAAAACCTCTTATTTCAATGAATTAGCACTCCATTAATCAGAGTGCTAATATTTTATAGAATAAAACTGAGTTGCAAGTCAAGGGAAGAGCTTACGAGGGTTGCGTAGAAGGGTGCAGGCACGGAAACCTGCGACAGTGATATCATACCCCATGAACGTCTCAGCGATTGACCACATAGTCCTGACCGTGCTGGACATCGACAGCACCGCGGAATTTTACCACGCTCCCCCGGGATCAGATCGTTTCTGTTTCCTCGTAGAGGGGGGATGAATTGGAATAATACGGGACCTCCTCGCGGGTGATGTACTCGTACACGCCCGCAGCGACAGAGCCTGCCGCAACCCCGGCAGCCGCCCCCAACAGACCGCCCTTTGCCGGTCGTTTCCGGTCAGAGAGCAGGCCGAGGGCCGTCCCCGCCGCAGCGGCGACTCCCAGCATGATGATATATCGTGAACCTTTCATTAATTGATCCTGTCAGCAAAAAACACTATAGGATACCATGAAGCATATCCGGAGACAAAGTGAAGGCACCTCCTGCTGCAGGCCCGTTTCAGGCGGGACAACAGCCTTCGATATTATCTCCGCAGTCTTCGGAAGGCCTTTCCCAGGAGGGGCTCTTCTGCACGGAGTGCGGCGTGGGGGCAGACCTCTATGCAGCAATAGCACCGTATGCACGTGTCGTAATCAATAGTGATTCTCTGCTCCGTACGTTTAATCGCCCTGGCGGGGCAATATTTCCAGCACTCCCCGCACAATCGGCATGCTGCCTCATCCGGCAGGGGTCGTTGCACGAGATGACGCCTCATCACGCCGTGAAGCATGGCGGGCCCGAAGACGAGAGGGGTGATATCGGGGGTCCTGAACCCCTTTACAACAGGCACGTTGCCCACCACCTCCACATCCCCGGGAAGATGACCCATGTCCCCGGCTGTCTTGTTGGTAAGAACGCTGAGCGGGTCCATGCCGAGCATCCCGCAGGTGAAACTGTCAAGGGCGAAGGTGTTGCCGCCGGCTGCCACGATCCCCAGTTCCCGCGGAGTGCCGCTCCTGCCCGGTCCCTGCCCCTCCATGGCGAGGATACCGTCTATCAGGGTGAAGCACGGCTTTAGGGCGTCATGGATCTTGACCAGGAGCAAGGCAA
The DNA here is from genome assembly GCA_021825365.1 of Nitrospirota bacterium. GTDB lineage: Bacteria > Nitrospirota > Thermodesulfovibrionia > Thermodesulfovibrionales > UBA6898 > JAKAGF01. Next base: position 23,769 of record JAKAHR010000023.1, read on the forward strand.
ACAATTCGCGGTTCACACCCGTCCGCAGGTGCCATTCAGGCTTCCTCATGCCGACTACGCAGCCGAAAAGGTTCTTCACCCCGAGGGTCATCCGCATCTGGGTGTGCGTCTTCAGCTTCGGCAGATTGATGAGGAGATCAGCCTGTACCGCATCCCTGGCGAGCTCTATCTTCCTGAAGGGCTCGCCTACGTCAACCTCAACCGATTCCCTGAACTCCCTTATTTCTACGGCAAGACCTTTCAGCGTTTCGGCGAGGCCGCTCTCAGCCAGCACCTTCCGGAAGCTCCCCATCGCCTGGCTGTCGGAAATCTGGACCCGAGCTCCCCTGCTGAGCGCGTATTCCGCTACAGCCTTGACGACCAGGGGGTGTGTCACTATCGCCTTGTCCGGAGAAGCCGGCGCGAGCAGGTTCGGTTTGATCACGACCCTGCTGCCGGCTCTGATCCTGTCCCCGCAGTAGAAGTCAGCCAGCTCGAAGACGAGGGGCTTCAGCGTTGCATAGTCGTAGGATGCCTGTCTGATAATGACGGTGGGTTTTTGCATGGAGTGGCGGATGCACCGGTCATGCGGTCGGCATGTTCGGCATCTCGTGCCACGGGTGCTCCACTATTTCTATCCGCTCAATGCCGTGCGTCTGGAACTCGTCCCAGTATCGCGTCTCATAGGCGTCCAGCCTGTCCCACAGCTCGCCCCGATCAAGTGCCTCTACGCTGTCCTCGCCGACCTCCCGCCGCACGTCCCTCTCGGAGAGGTGCTTGACGAGCTGTGACCAGAAGGTGTCCTCCTCAAACTCTCCGATGAATTCCATGGCAGGGCCTGATTCCTCGAGCTTGCGCGTCGGAAAGTAGCGGTCCTGTGTGACCGAGTATTCGACGAGGTCCGCGCAACCGAAATCCCGGGCCTGGGAGAGGATCTTCTGTTCTAGCCCCCGGTACGGTTTTGTCTCTTCCGGCTCCTCCGCCCTGTGTGCGTGAAGGACCCAGTCCGCTATCTGGAGCATCTCGAGAAGTTTCAGGTATTCCTCGTTCGTAAAGTCGATGTTCACTCGCTACCTCCTTGGAGTCGGGCGTGCAGTGGTGCGCTCGGCGTCCTGGTCCTGAGAGAAATCCCGCGTGCACAGGTCACGACACCATCCTGACGATATCCCTGCATTGTTATGAGTGAATATAACATCTCCGGGGGGTTCTTTCAACAGAGCTGCCCACAGCGGTGGCAGGGTGGTCCTTTTTTTCGGCTGCCATGATACAATGGACTTTATCATGGACGGCTGTCATCTGTCAGGAAGGCATGTACATGGCGCACTCTTTTACTATTGAGGTTTCCGACGCGATGACATCTGCCCTGGCGAAGGTCGCTTCGGAAATCACGGGCAGCGGGGGGATTTTCCAGGGTGACGAGGACGGCGGCAACTTTTCCGGCAAGACGCCCCTGGGTATGATAAAGGGGGAGTACCGATGCGTCTCGGGGAGAGCCATAACCATAACGATCACGGACAAGCCTTTTATGTTGCCGTACACGGTTATCGAATCTACCATACGGGAATATTTCAGCTGACGCATGACCGCCTTGTTCATCGCAAAACTGGTTCTCGGGATTGTCCTGCTCGCGATGGGCAGGGAGCTTTTTTGGCTGTTTCTGGGCGGGATAGGATTTATTCTTGCGTTCGGTTTTGCGGAGCGCACGCTGCACGGCCAGCCCCACACCGTCATTACGGTTATCGCCCTGTGCGCCGGCGGCATAGGGGCGCTGGCGGCTGTGTTTTTTCAGCGGTTCGCTGTTTTGGTCGCCGGATTTCTTGCCGGCGGTTATTTCTTTGCGGAACTGATGAGGGAATTCGGTATGAGAGCCGGAGACTACCGGTGGCTGTTCTTTGTCCTCGGAGGCATAGTCGGTGCCCTGCTCATGAAGATGTTATTCCGGTGGACGCTGATCATCCTTTCCTCCGTCATCGGGGCAGGCCTCGTGCTTCAGGCATTCCCGATGGGCCAACAGATGAACAGGCTGCTTTTTATGGTCCTGCTTGTCGTGGGCATTGCCTTCCAGTCCGGCCTTGGGGGCAGAAAGACCGCTGCAGGCAGGTGAGGCCCTCGCAGACCGGCCTTCGGCGGTCGGGGATTCGGACAGCTAAATATTTTCAAGGTGATACCCTATGAGTCCTCGCAAGGTGTGCCCCCACTGCGCAGCGTCTAATGAGCCTTCCCGCCAGACCTGTGTGCAGTGCTCTGCGGATATATCGGCTGACCTGGCCGGGCCCGGTGACCGGCCAGGTCAGCCGGGAGAACAGCTTGCCCCTCCCCCTGCAGAAACCGTCACCCTGACTTCTCCCGACGGGAGGGTGATTGCGGTCCGGGACGGAGATGTGGTCGGCCGCACCGCCGTCGGAAAGGAAGTCCTCGACATTCATGAGGAGATATCCCGCCGTCATGCCCAATTCGTCCGAACCGAAGGGGTATGGTCTATCATCGATCTTGGTTCGAGCAACGGTACGTTCGTTGACGGAGAACGGCTGTCTCCCCGGAAACGGGTTGCCCTGAAAAACGGTCAGCAGGTGATGTTCTCCCCTGTTTTTCAGGCGGTGGTCCGGATCGCGGAAGAGGCGAAAGAAGAGGGGGCTGTTCCAGCCGGGCAGGAGGGGGACTCGTGTGATTCGGGTGACAGGAGGACCCTCGTCATCCTGTTTGCCGATCTGAAGGGGTCGGTCACCTTCTTTCAGGAAAAGGGGACACTTGTTGCACGGAAATGGATCCTGAACCTGTACCGTATGCTCACGTCAATCGTCGCCGCCCGCCAGGGCATGCACCTGAAGAATATCGGCGATGCGATACTCGCTGTCTTCGATGACTCGAAAGAGGCGGTGAGGGCGGCCCTCGACATGCAGGCTGATCTCAGACGGCATAACAGCGCGACAGAGGAGCAGGACCACTACTACCTGCGGATCGGCCTGAACAGGGGAACCGTGCTCTTTGAGAACCACGACGTCTTCGGGAATGCGGTCAATATCGCATCCCGGGTTCAGGCCCTCGCGCCGCCGGAGCATATATACATCACCGAGTGCCTGTACGAGGCGGTACGGGATGCTGCGGATATAGAGTGCCGGTTTATCGGCAACCAGCAGCTCAAGGGCGTCAAGGACAGGACGGGTATCTATGAAGTGCTTCCCGGGGGCGCGGGTCCTGTCGGAGAGCTCAAAAACAATGACGTGCGAACCGGCGATATTCTATAATTCTGTATGCGTTGAAGGGCGCCTGGTGATGTGCATAGGGCCTGGATCGCGGCAGTCATGTTCACAGCGGAAACAGGGGGAGGTGGCTTTATGATAGGAAAGAAGATCGGTGATTTCGAGATCAAGGAAGAGATCGGCAAGGGGGGGATGGGGCAGGTATACAAGGCGAGGCAGATTTCCCTTGACCGGGACGTGGCGATCAAGATATTGCCCGGCAACCTCGGCGAGGTCGAGGAATTCCGGGAGAGGTTCGACATCGAGGCAAAGGCCGTCGCCTCCCTGATGCACGAAAATATCCTCCAGATGTACAGCAAGGGCGTGACTGATGACGGGACCCACTACTTTGCGATGGAATACGTTGACGGCGAGGACCTTGCGGACAAGATAAAGAGGGGTGTCACCTTCTCCGAGAAGGAGGCGATCGGGATCGCGATGCAGGTCTGCAGCGGACTCGAGGCCGCATGGAAGAAGAACATCATCCACCGGGACATCAAGCCGAGCAATATCATGGTCACAAAGAGCGGGACGGTCAAGATCGCCGATTTCGGTCTCGCCAAGAGCCTTGATGCGACGAAGAAACTGACCCAGACGAACATGTACATGGGCACGGTCGCCTACACGTCTCCGGAGCAGGGCGAGGGCAAGCCCCTTGACCACAGGACTGACATCTATTCCCTCGGCATCGTCCTCTACCAGCTCCTCACCGGCAATGTTCCCTTTACAGCCGAGACCCCGTCGTCCGTCATCTACAAGCATGTTTATGAGGCCCCGCCTCCGCCGCGGACGGTCAACCCTGCCATTTCTCCCCAGGCCGAGGCGGTCGTCCTGAAGGCGATCGCCAAGAAACCGGAAGACCGGTATCAGAATGTCGTCGAATTCCGGGAGGCCCTCGCATCCGTCGACAGGCCGCAGTCCCTGGCTGCCGCGGCCGGCGCGGAGAAGGCGGCTGCCTTCGCAGCCCCGCCGGCATCATCGAGCCGGCAATCGGGTTCAGCGCCGGCAAAAAGCAGCAGTACGGTGCCGATCCTGATCGTGGTGGTGACCGTTGTGCTGCTTCTCGGCGGCTCTGCGATCTACGCCGCAAAGTACGGATACAGGGCTCTTCTCTCAAAGGTGATCCCTATTGCAGCGGAAGAGGAGAAGAAGGTAGAACCGGTCCCCCCGCAGGCCGGTGAGGTTGCCGCACCGCCTGGTGCGGGCGTAAGCAGCCCGAGTCCGGATGCTTCCAGGCCGGCTGAAGGCGATGCCGCCCGCTCTGGTGAGACGGCGGGCAACAAGCCTCCGGCGGCTGATGTAAAGGACAGGGGGATCCGGCGTGATAGCAGCGGCCGGGAGGGAGCTGTCACGGAGGCGAGGAACGCGCCGATCGAACAGCCGCCCCGTCCTGCGAAGCGGGCTGCGATGCCGGCAGTGCTGGTGGTCATAGCAGGCGAGCCAAACGTTTCGGACATTGTCGAGTCCGTTGTGGGAAGGAGGCTGCAGGAACGTTCTATCCCCCTCTCCGCCTCTGCCGAGATACAGTCCCTCGCCGATCGCTACGGGAGACACCGTATTCCGATGAGCGCCCTTGACCAGCGGCAGCTGAAGGCGGACGTACTCGTCTATGTCTCGGTGAACACGATGAATGCCGAACCCCTGCAGTTTTACGGCAGGACGATGGAGCAGTACGCTGCCACCATTTCGATCAAGGCGGTCGACACGGCGACAAGAAAGGTGATCGGTTCCCCACGGACAAAGACAGTCAAGTATACGACTCTCAATATGCATGAAAATATCGAGGAAGCTGCAGCGGAGATGGTCTCTGATCTTCCCAGAAGGCTGGTGACCTTCTGGAAAGACTGATAACTTCCTACGGAAGGTCGGATGTCGGACTCCGCCGTTCCCATAATGAAGATGCATTCGTGCTGAACGATGATAACGGCTTCCTGGCGGTTGCCGACGGCATGGGCGGAGCTGCTGCCGGAGAGGTGGCGAGCCGGATCTTCATCGAGACGGCAGACGAGCTCCTTTCGGGGAAAAGGTCTTCGGAAGATGAGACAGCCGAGGTAGTCCGACGGGTCTTCGATGCCGCTCACGGAAGGATGCTTGCATGGGCGAAGGCCCACCCCGAGTGCCGCGGCATGGGTTGCACGGCCGAGGCGGCTGCCTTTTTGGGTCGTCGCTACGTTGTCGGCCACGTGGGCGACAGCCGCACATACCTATTCAGGCGGGGGCAGCTCAGACAGATCACCAAAGACCATTCCCTCGTGCAGCAGCAGCTTGACGAGGGGATCATCAGCCAGGAGGAGGCGAGAAACCATGCCTTCCGCAATATCATCCTGAGGGCGGTGGGCACTGACGAAAGACTGGTTGTCGATATCGTGAGGGGCGAACTTCATGAGGGAGACTGTCTCCTCCTCTGCTCTGACGGACTCACGGACATGGTGGATGATCATGCTATTGAGACGGTTCTCTCCCGGCCCCTGCCGATCTCCCAGAAGGTGGAGAGCCTGGTCGATCTGGCGCGGTCGGCCGGCGGGTATGACAACATCACCGCCGTGATAACCGAAGCGTCGCACGCGCGGTAGGGCTCCGGCCGGGCAACCATGCAGATCAGCAGGAAAGTCCATGCGTTGAAGATACCTTTTTGCGTGACAACCCCGTCGGGGGTGGTCATCGAGCGTTTTGTCTACTCCTACCTCCTGTACGGCAGCGAGATCTGCCTCATCGATACCGGAGTCGCCTCATCCGAACAGGTCATCTTTGACTACATCAGGAGGACGGGCAGAAAAGTTGGCGACATAGCCCTAATCATTCAGACCCATGCTCACCCTGATCATATCGGGGCCACAAGGACTATCAAGGCTGAGACAGGATGCAGGATAGCCGTGCACGCGGCAGAGAAGGCCTGGATTGAGGATGTGGACCTTCAGGCGAGGGAGCGGCCGGTGCCTGGTTTCGCCTCTCTTGTCTCAGGGCAGGTCGCCGTTGACCGGACCCTGGAGGACGGAGACATCGTTGACCTGGGGTGCGGCCTGAAACTGGAGGTCCTCCATACGCCGGGGCATTCTAGAGGTTCCGTCTCCCTGCTTCTCCTGGGGTACAACGAACTCTTTTCCGGCGATGTGGTGCCGGTAACAGGAGAGATTCCGGTGTATGAGGACGTGTCCGAGCTCGTTTCATCCATCAAGAGGCTCAGGGCGATCCCGGGGATCCACCAGCTCCTCTCCTCCTGGGACGATCCGAGCAAAGAGGCCGAGGCGTATCAGCGCATGGATGAAGGTCTGGCATACCTGCAGCGCATCCACGAGGCTGTCATCAGAGTGTCCGGGGATGATCCTTCCCCCGAACCCCTTGCGCTGTGCAGCCGTGCGCTTGAGGAACTCGGCATCCCCGCAGCTGTCGCAAACCCCCTCATCGCGAAGTCATTTGCCTCTCACCTGCCGCTGCGAGATCGGAAGAAGATCCTCTGAACGGAGGGACGAGGTCGGTGCCTCCGCAATGGCGCTGTTGTCGGTTACAATAGGAGAAAGAGGTGTGGTGATGAGCAAACGGCATCATGCGGGAGACCCGTCTGGCAGGAAGTCTCCCCGCGTTGCGGGCCTTGCGGAAGATCACGACGGAAAAGCGGGCTGCAGGTGCAAGGAAATGGCGAAGAAGACGCCCGCGGAACTGCTGAAGACGGTGATAAGCGATCTTTCCTTCTGGAAGAAGAAAAAGTAGGCCGCAGGCGCTGTATCAGGTGACCCGGTTGCCCGGCCGCTTGTGACCAAAAAAGGGCCGGCGGGATGATATCATCCCGCCGGCCTTCAGACGACCCTGTTGCCTGTATCGTCTCATCCGCCGAGGTATCCTCCTGCAACGACATCCTTTTCGGAAGTCTCCTGGACTGAGGATATCTTTTCTACGTCTCCCCTGTAGCCGGCCCAGTCAAAGGGGCAGACCTTCGTCAGGATCTCGAGCTTCCATTCGATCGTCCTGGCGATATCCCGGAAATGCTGCGCATGCGGCAGCAAGGTCTCCTTTTGATGACCCTGCATGTGGTCGATCTCATCCGCAAATTCGAGGATCCTCGCCTTCATGTCAGAGAGTTCGTTGTACATGGTGTCGCAATAGTCTTTCATTCCCATGTTCCTTACGCTCGCCATAGCTACCTCCTTTTTACGGCCATCACGGCCTGTTTATAAAAAAAGGCCGAACACACCGAGGATCTTTCGCTATCCTTCGGCAGCTCGGCCATCTTCCTGTAAGACCCGCCGCTTTCCGCCCCCTTCTTGCGAAGGGTTTGGCCTTGTCGGGAAATGCTCAATTCCTGGCTATATTGTAGCTCGATCCGGCATGTATGGCAATGGGCCCCGCCTCGACGGCGAGGTGGCATGTCAACGACTGTCCCGTGCGCCGTCCCCCTGCCTGGCGAACAGCCCGGTGCTGAGGTATCGGTCACCGCGATCGGGGAATATCACGACCACATCCTTTCCCTCACCGAGGCAGAGTGCCACCCGCAGGGCAGCCCACAGGGCGGCACCCGATGACGTGCCGGCAAGGATGCCCTCGTGCAGTGCCAGGCGGCGGCACGTTTCCTCGGCATCGTCGTCGGTCACGGGGATAACCTCCTGGTAGATGCCCGTATTCAGCACGCCCGGGAAGAAACCTGCGCCTATCCCCGCGATGCGGTGCCTGCCGGGATCGCCGCCTGACAGGATAGGGGACCCGGCCGGCTCAACGGCAGCGATATGAACGTCCGGCCTCTTTTCCCTGAGGGACTCCCCGACCCCGGTGATCGTGCCGCCCGTGCCGACCCCTGCAACAAAGGCTTCCGGGACTTTACCCAGGTCCCTGATGATCTCCGGTCCTGTGCCGGTCCTGTGTGCCCCGGGGTTGGCCTGGTTCTCAAACTGCAGGGGCATGAAAAAGTGCGGATTGTCCCTGTATATCTCCTCCGCCTTTTCGACAGCACCGAGCATGCCCTTCTGGCCTGGTGTCAGTACGAGCTCGGCGCCGTATGCCTCGAGCATCAGTCTCCGTTCCGTTGACATCGCCTCCGACATAGCGAGGATGAGACGGTATCCCCGGGCCGCAGCTACCAGGGCAAGCCCGATGCCGGTATTGCCGCTTGTCGGCTCGACGATCGTACCGCCGGACCGCAGTTTGCCCTCCCGCTCCGCAGCCTCTATCATCGCCAGGGCGATCCGGTCCTTGACAGACCCCCCGGGATTGCAGCCCTCCAGTTTAGCCCAGATAGAGGCGCCGCCGGGATTCGCCAGTCTCCTGATCTTTACCAGGGGGGTGTTGCCGACGGTCAGCAGGATGTCCTTTGCCGGTTTCACGCGTGTCCTTTCTCTTTATTCCGGGATGCAATCCCCTTGCCAGAGAGGTGTCGCGGGAAGATGCCCTTTATCAGGAGGCGCAGGAGACTTTCCATGATTACTAAATATACATGATATGATCAGCTGGCAATCAAGATCTGCAAGAAGCCGGGCAAAAGCGGACCGGCTGTCCCTGCCGGCGAAGACCACCCGGAATCAGTATTCAAAGAAGCCGCGGATGAACTCGTCCTCAAGGGCCAGCAGCCGCCTGCATTCGTCAAGCAGCGGTTTGTCGATGCCGTACGTCGATGCCACGGCTTCGGTCTTCTCCGTCCATGCGCCGTCAGCAGCGTCATCATATTCGAGGGTGCAGAGAAGTCCCTCGGCGATAAAGACCGGGGCGACGATGTGGGGGTGTTCCGAGCCTTCCGGATAGTCGTGGTGATGGAGGACCGGCAGCACCACCTCATCCGGCAGGGAGATGCCTCTGAGGAACCAGTATCCCGCTTCCATGTGGCTGCAGAGAAAGACATCGCGCTCTCTTTGGATGCCATCAGCCCCTCTTGCACCCGGGAAGTTGTTCAACTGTCTCTTGTCCCCGACCGTCAGGAAGACCACTTTCCCTATGTCGTGAAGCAGCCCTGCAAGAAAGGCTATCTCCTTGTCCGAATCGGCCATCCTGGAGGCGAAAAAGCTCGAGGCGAGGGCAGCCCGGTACGCGTGCGCCCACATCTGCTTGAGGGTATGCGGGGGCAGGGAAAACAGCTTGAACAGGGAAATGCCGAGCGCTATGTTGGTCACCGCGTCCCTGCCGAGGACGACTATCGCCTGATCGAGGCTGTTTACGCTTACCCCCCGGTGCGAATAGTAAAAAGCCGAGTTCGCGACAGCGACGATCTTTGATGCGAGCGACTGGTCGTGTCTGATAACATCTTCCAGTTCCTGTATCGTCGAGTCCTCCCTTGTCAGGGCGTGGACGATCTTCCGGGCCGTGAGGGGAAGCGCGGAGACCTCGGAGAGCGCTGTAATACGCTTCCTCAGCCCGCCGTTGCCCGGAGGTTCTATTTGCCCGTTTCCAGCGTCAGGCATTCCAGTTCCCTGAATCCAAAGGGTTTTATCAGAATACGCACCGCGAGATCGCCCGGAAGAAGAGAGGGGTCAAAAGAAGAGGCTCCGGTCATCAGCACAATCTGCGAGTCCCTGAGGAGAGGCGCATGGTTACGGATGAAGGATACGCCGTCCATCCTGGGCATGAGATAGTCGACCATGATCAGGTCGAAACGCCTTTCCCTGAGAAGCGGCAACGCTGCAGCAGGGTCCAAAACACGGACCGATTCATACCCCAGGTGGGTCATCATCTCTGCGGTCACCTTTCCGGACATCTCCTCATCATCGATGATGAGTGCTGAGCGCTGATCTGAAACGGCATCGCCTTCGGATTCTCCACCCGCAATGCCGGCCCCAGGCGAACCTCCGACTTCCGCCAGGGGCAGTTCCATGATGAAGCTCACACCTTCTCCTCCCGCTACCATTACTTTCCCCCCCTGCGCTTCGATATTCCTGTTGAGGGTATACCATCCCGGACCCATGCCTTTGCCGATCGCGCCGAAAAACTGTTTCAGGGGGTCTTGTCCCCCGAACATCAGCATCCCCGGTCCCTCTACCGCCATGCTGATACGTATTACCTGCGCATCAGGCCTGCTTGCAAGGGTTATCCCGGCGGCGCCGGGAGAACTGATAAATAGCTGAAGGGCGTTGAGAAGGCCGATATAAAAGGCCTGCTGGAGCTGAACAGGGCACCCCCGGACCGGGAGCGCGCCCTCATGAAAAGAGGTGTAAAGAGGAATATTGCGGGCCCTCAACTGGTAGCTGAAGAGAGAGACAGTCTGCCGAAGAATAGTGGTAACATCCACGGGATCCTCAGCAGAACCGGCCTTTTTCCTGCTGAGGGCTGCCACCTTGTCGAGCAGGTCCGATACGTGCAGCGCATCAGCGGATACCTTACCGGTATATGCCCTCACGTTATCCTCGCTGCATGCAGACTGGATCAGGGCCGCGTACCTGATGAGTGCTGACAGGGGGACGCGAACTTCCCTAATCAGGCCCGCCGCAGTCTCTTCAAGGTCAACAAGGCGATACATCTTCTCCAGATCATCGCCGCTACTGTTCCCCATCCAGTCCCCCTGATAGAATCAGATTTCAACCCAAGAGCCCCGGCAGGACCTCATCGCCCCGGCTGACAGGCCCTGTCCCTTAAGAACATAAAAGCATTATATACTTTTTGGCCGCCCTTTGCCGGCGATATTTTTGCCGGACCGTTGACGCGGTCTCAACCGCCGCGTATACATCCTTTTCGACATCTTCAGCAGTCTTCTTTAGGGCCGCAGGCCGCGTAGGGGGAAAGCCTCATTTACTAAAGAGCTTCCGGTATTCGCCGTACCCTTCTTTTTCCAAATCCTCTTTCGGCACGAACCGGAGAGCTGCCGAGTTCATGCAATACCTTAGGCTGGTGGGCCTGGGCCCGTCGTTGAACACGTGGCCCAGATGGGAGTTACCCCTCTTTGACCGCACCTCGGTCCTCCGGGTGAAGAGACTCCAGTCGCTCTTCTCGACAAGATTTTGCTGCATAAGAGGCTTGGTGAAGCTCGGCCATCCTGTGCCCGAATCATATTTGTCGCCCGAACTGAAAAGTGGCTCTCCAGATACGATATCAACGTAAATCCCCTCGCGTTTGTTGTCCCAGTATTCATTCCGGAATGCCGGTTCGGTACCGGCGTGCCGTGTCACCTTATACTGCATGGGTGTAAGCCTCTTTTTAAGTTCCTCATCCGAGGGTTTCATGAAAGACCTCCAATCTGTCCCGGGGCCCTGAAGAACAGGTCCGGCGACTTCCTTGTCATCGCCCCACACCTTGGCGAGGAACTGGTCGCGGCCGGAGTTGAAGCGGTAGAATTTGTATCGGACCGGGTTCTTCTTATAGTAGTCCTGATGATATTCCTCCGCAGGGTAGAATGTACCCGCAGGGAGTATCTCGGTCACGATCGGCTTGGTGAACCTCCGTGATTTCTGCAATTCCACGCGGGACTTCTCGGCAAGCAACTTCTGATTCTGCGTGTGGTAAAAGATCACGGACCGGTACGGGGATCCGCGGTCAACAAATTGACCGCCTGCGTCCGTAGGGTCGACCTGCCTCCAGAAGACGTGCAGCAGCGTTTCATACGATATTCGTGATGGATCATAACTGACCTCCACCGCCTCCACGTGACCCGTCGTGCCCGCAGATACCTCTTTATAGGAAGGGTTGACCTTAAAGCCTCCGGTATACCCGGAGACGACTGATTCGACCCCGGGGAGTTTTTCGAAGGGGGGCTCCATGCACCAGAAACATCCTCCCGCAAAGGTCGCTTTTTCGAGCGGAACGGCCGCTGAACCGGATACTCCTCCGGCGATAGTGGCAAAAACACCAATCAGAATCGATAGATATATGATCGTACGCATTGTCATCACTCCTCTGATTTTAGAGTACTCCGTGAAGATGAATAAGATATGAAGGGGATGATGAGGTCAGCGGCGGGAAGGGCTGCCTTTCCTGGTCCTTTGGGTCGGGGGGGCATTCCAGGGGTCTTCAGGCCACGGATGCCGGGGATAGCGGCCTTTCAGTTCTTTCTTTACCTGTTGATAGCCCGAATTCCAGAACCCCTTGAGGTCACGCGTGATTTGGACCGGCCTGCGGGCAGGAGAAAGGAGATGAAGCAGCACCTTGACCCTGCCGCCCGCGATTTCAGGCGTGTCCGCCAGTCCGAACATCTCCTGCAGTTTGACAGCGAGGACAGGGAGATCTCCGGCTGCATAGTCAAGGCGGATGCTGCTGCCGCTCGGAACGGACAGGACCGCCGGCGCCCTCTCTTCCAGGAGCAGAGACTGATGCCGGGAAAGACAGGCCCGGAGGGCGGGGAGGATATCGAGGGACGCTATCGCCTGGCTGGTACGCAGCCCTCGGAGCCGGGGCTGAAGCCATTCCTCCGGGCGTGTCATGAGGCGGCCGTTCGAAAGGTCGGGCCAGGACTCCTCCGGAAAGGTTCTCTTCATCAGCATGACCCGGCCCTGGAACTGGACCGCTTCCCTGCTGAAGGTGATCATGCCGGGGTCCGACCGGATGGCATCGCAGAGGAGCGAGATCGTTTCCTCGTCAGACGGAGTGAATGGCCTGGAGGAAAGGGATATTTCGCCCAGCCGCTCCTCAAGGGTAGCGACGATCCTTTTCTGTCTCCTGTCCCATTCGATCTTCCTGAGTGCGGTGATGCGTTCCGGCAACTCCTGGCGTATCAGCTCCTCTGTCACCGCTGCCGCAACATGCACCCTGCCTTCAGCCTTCTCGCCTGCATCGACGTTGAGGGCTATGATAAAGGGACTCGCCTCCACGCTGCCGGAAGACATAAGCCTCACTCCTCTCCCTTGGGAAAGGACAAAACGGCCTCCCCCCTCCACTCTCTGCATGGCGATCCTGTCGGGAAAGGCGCAGAGGAGCAGTCTGGATACGGCATCGTAGTCCGGAGGTCTTCTCTTTCCCTGTCGCTGCCGTCCTTCCGGCATCAATCGCCTCAGCTGCTGCGCTGTCCGTTCAACAGCGCGGAGGGCCCACTTGTCTGTTCCGGCGGGGGCCTCCCGGGCGGTCCGAAAGAAGTGAAGGATTTCGAGCCTGGTAAGTATATCCGGATCAGATGCTCTGACTTCAGGGCGGTCCGGTCTCTCACGGAGGATTATCTCGCGCTCTGAAAGGAGGGCCGCAAGGTCGGCCCCTGTTTCTGCGCAACCCAGTTCTCCGGCCCTGACCATCATCCTGCCGAGGCGGGGAGTAAGCGGCAGGCCGGCCATCGTTCGTCCGACAGGGGTAACGGACAGGGAGGCGTCGAGTGCACCCAGGCCGGAGAGAAGTCTCACCGCGGAATCCCATGCTGCTGCGGGCGGACCGTCGAGCCATGAAAGGAGAGACGGATCTTTCACGCCCCAGACAGCAAGTTCCAGCGCCAGAGACGAAAGGTCAGAGACGAGTATCTCTGCCGGTGAAAAGGGCATCAGGGACTGGTAGGTGGCGCGGCTGTAAAGGCGAAAGCAGACTCCCGGCCCGAGGCGTCCGGCCCGGCCTTTCCTCTGGTCCGCTGATGCCTTTGAAACGGGGACCGTGATCAGCCGGTTCATGCCGCTTGACGCATCATGCTGGAGCCTCCGTGTCAGTCCGCTGTCAACGACAGCCTTCACGCCCTCGATGGTAAGGCTTGTTTCAGCGATATTTGTGGCGAGCACAACCTTCCTGCCTTCAGAGGGGAGTATCGCCCTTTCCTGCTCCTCAAAGGGCAGGTCGCCGTAGAGCGGATGGAGAGCGAACTTCCGGTCTGCAGCCCCCGTCAGAGGCAGGAGGGCCTCGGAGCATCGGTGTATTTCTCCTGAACCCGGCAGAAAAACGAGGATGTCCCCGGTCGTCTCCTTCATTGCCGCCGATACCGCTTCAACCACCCGTACCGTGAGGGGCTTCTGCCTGTCCGGGAGGTAACGCTCCTCAACGTCAAAGGACCTGCCCGCTGAGGAGACGACAGGAGCGCCATCAAGGAGCGAGGCGATCGGGCCGCAGTCGAGGGTTGCCGACATGACGAGGATCTGCAGGTCTTCCCGCAGGTTTCTCCGGACATCGAGACACAGGGCAAGGGCGAGGTCTGCATGGAGGCTTCTCTCGTGGAATTCATCGAAGATGACCATGCCGATACCCTCGAGTCCGGGGTCTTTCTGGATGCGCCGGGTGAGGATACCTTCGGTGACAACCTCAATCCGGGTCTTTTCTGTCACACGGCTGTCGAACCGTATGGTGTACCCGACAGTCCCGCCTGTCTCCTCGCCGAGCGTATGGGCCATCCAGCGGGCTGCCGAGACGGCGGCTATTCTCCTGGGTTCAAGCATGATGATGCGGCCGGAGCCGGCCGGAATTGCCTCCAGCAGGGCGAGCGGCACACGGGTCGTCTTTCCCGCGCCTGCAGGGGCCTGCAGGACGACCGATCTGCTCCTGAGCACGGCGTCTTTCAGGCTGGGGAGTATTTCATCAATAGGAAGGGATCTCATCCGGAAGATATGCAGCCGATACGTGCGGGTATCACGGCCCCATCAGACCCATGGTCTTCAGTTCGAAGAGGCCAAGCCGCTCAAGGGCCTCGTCGCGCGAGTTGCCGCAGAATTCTTCTGTTGCGTGAAAGGACTCGCAGACCTTCGGCCGTTCCGGGTCTTCATATATATCGCAAAGGTATTCGACGTTAAGATGGACGCACCGCGCCCCGGCAGGCTTGCCCAGCGGCATCCCGGGGATGGCAGAGGAGATGGAAGGGGCGATGCAGCACGCCCCGCACCCCTTACGACACGGCATATCCTTCATGGTGACAGTATACCTTACTCTTGTAAACCAAAGAGTGCGGCATGCATAAAAAGCCCCTATATGGCGGCAGCAAACGCCGGGGCCGGATGAACCGGTCAGGTTTCCCCGAAGTGACGGGCCACGACCATGGCCTGACAATAATATTGTCACACGTGAGGCGTCATCGAGTATAATTAGGTACGTAATTATCGTTAAACTTCTTTTTTTGGAGGAATAGTCCATGGGGTTGAAGCCACTTCAAGACTGGGTTTTGATCAGCAGGGCCGAACCTGAAGAAAAGACAGCGGGCGGCATCATTATCCCCGAGACGACGAAGGACAAGCCGGCAGAGGGCGTTGTTTTGGCAGTAGGTCCGGGGAGGTTCAAGAAGGAAAAGGGCAAAAAGGAAAAGAAGTTTGTCCCGACCGTCCTGAAACCCGGCCAGAAGGTTATGTTCATTGAATATATGGCAAAAGACATAGACCTGGGCGATAAGGAGATCACCCTTATCAGGGAAGACGATATCCTGGGGACTGTCGAGGGGAGCAGCGAACTGGAGGTGAAGCCCCACTACCATATCGAGACAAAGAAAGACCGTCCGCCGATGGTGCAGGAGAAGCCGAGAGAAGAGAAGAAGGAGCCGGCAGTGCAGGTGCAGGAAAAGGCGCCGGAGCCACCAAAGGCTGTCGCAGTTCCCCGGACTTCGAAGAAGGCTGCAAAGAGATCCGTGAAGAAACCGGCAAAGACGGTGACCGGCACTGTGGCGAAGAAGGCAGCTGCAATCCCGAAGCCTGCCGCAAAAAAGACTTCACCCAAGAAGGTGATTGCAAAGAAAGCGGTCCCGGAAAAATCTGCTGTAAAGAAGACGGCCCCGAAGAAGGCGGCCGCCAGGAAGATGGCGCCCAGGAAGACGGCTGCAAAGAAAGCGGTGCCGGGAAAGTCCGCTGTGAAGAAGACGGCCCCGAAAAAGGCGGTTGTCAGGAAGACTGCAGTAAAGAAGTCTGCGGCAAGAAAGCCGGCCCCGAAGAAGGCCGTCTCAAAGATAAAAGCCCGCTCCCGGAAATAGGTGAATACCTGAGAGGCCGGTCTCCCGCCTCTCAGGTCTCATCTTTTTCGTTCAGGATGTCCTTGAGGTCTTCATCAAAGGTCTTGACGCATTCAGGACAGATGCCGTGGGTAAAGGACGCGTCCGTGTGTTCGGTGAGATAGATATCGACCTTTTTCCATGAGCCTGCCTCGTCCCGAATCCTGTTGCACCAGGCGCACATGGGGAGGAGGCCCCTGAGGGTCTTTATGTTCTCGATCGCCTCCTGCAGTTCCGTGATCAGCCGCTCCCTGTCTTCCTCGGCAAGCTGACGTTCATGTATCTCCCTCTTGAGCTGCAGGTTTGCCTCAGCCATGGCGGCTGTGCGCTCCCTGACCAGCCATTCGAGATGGTCGCGGTGCACCTGGAGCTCCTCTTCAACGCGCTTGCGCCGGGTGATGTCTCTGACAATATGGACCAGCCCGGTGAAATTCCCGTGCCGGTCAAAACGGGGGATGGCGCGTATCTCTATGAACATCTTCAGATGTGGTTCGTAACTCTCGAAGGAGACGGGCTGCCCTGTCTGAAAACACGAGCAACTGGGGCACCCCTCCGGCGGGGACTCGCTGCCATGGTAATACCGGAAGCACTTCACTCCGCCGGTGTCCAACCGGGGAAGTCCGAAGATGTGCTTCGCAGCTTTATTCGCATCAATGATATTGAAATCCACGTCGTGGATGGTGACCATGTCGGTGATTGTGTCAAAGACGTCCTTCCATTCATGCTCAGCCCGTATGACCTGCCGGGCCAGCTGCAGTTCCAGCAGGTTGGCTTTGTGGCGTGCGAGATGGCTCCCTGCGTTCCTCAGGCCCCGAAGAAACGCGATGGCCGGTCTTACGTTGCTTTTTATAAAGTTATTCATCATATCAGCGGGCTACCCGGTTCAGGCTTTGATAGACTTATACCATGCTGATATTAAGAGGGCATTAAGGGAAGGTTAACTCTTCTTAATGACAGGAATAACAGTCTGGGTCCCGAAGCGGGGACATACCTGAAAGCGCGTTGGATTTGACTGTCGTCGCCTGCAGATATCGTCCCGAAACGCGCGACTCTGTCGACCCTCATCATGTTCCATGATATAGTGGTACTAGCCAAGGTGCATAGCGGATTTTCGTCCGGCCAACCGCCGGAACCGAGGGGGCGATGAATATCATGAAGCGGATCATCGGACAGGAGCCTCCGGGAAGGGATTTTGCCCTGCCCGAAGCTCACGGGGCGGCAAAAGAAGCACATGATGAATAAGCCTGAAGCAGACAACGCTCCGGCAACCGTTTCTGGAAACATTGTCGATGTCATCCAGGGGACGGTGTATCCCGGTACTCTCAAGATCAGGGGCGGCAGGATAGCTGACATAAGAAGGGGAGAGGGAAAGGGCGATGTCTTTATTATCCCCGGTCTGATCGATTCCCATGTCCATGTAGAGAGCTCGATGCTTGTCCCCTCGGAGTTCGCCCGGCTTGCCGTGCGCCACGGGACGGTCGCGACTGTCTCGGATCCACACGAGATTGCCAATGTGCTGGGAACGAGGGGCATAGACTTCATGATAGAAAACGGAAGGCAGACTGTCTTCAAATTCTTCTTCGGCGTTTCGTCCTGTGTGCCGGCTACCGCCTTCGAGACCGCGGGGGCTGAGATATGGCTCAAAGAGATGGAAGAATTGTTCGGAAGGGATGAGATCAAGTACCTGGGCGAGATGATGGATTTCCCCGGCGTCCTCCATGACGACCCGATCGTGCTGTCGAAGCTCGCGCTTGCGAAACGGTACGAAAGGATGGTCGACGGCCATGCCCCGGGCCTCAGGGGCGAGCAACTCAGGAAGTACATCGGCGCGGGGATCACCACGGACCACGAAACCGTTGAGTACGAAGAGGGACGGGAAAAGATAGAAAACGGTATGAAGCTGCAGATCAGGGAAGGGTCCGCTGCCAGGAATTTCGATTCCCTCGTCGGCCTGCTCGACGAATATCCGGATTCCTGCATGTTCTGCAGCGACGATAAACACCCTGACGACCTCGTCTCCGGACACATCAATGACCTGGTGAAGCGGGCGCTCCAGCGCGGCATCGACCGGATGAAGGTCCTCAGGGCAGCGAGTCTCAATCCCATTCGTCACTACGGCCTCGAAGTGGGGCTCCTCCGGAAGGGAGATCCCGCGGACTTCGCTGTTATCGACAACTTCAGGGATTTCACGGTACTGCAGACCTGGATCAACGGCAGGCTGGTCGCCGACGGGGGGAAGACGCTGCTGCCCCGCATCCCCGCCGAGAGGATCAACAACTTCAGAACCGGGACAAAGATCCCCGCAGACTTCGGGGTAAAGAAATCCGGCGGCAGGATTCATGTGATTGAGGCGGTCGACGGCCAGCTCATCACCCGCAGGCTCCTTGAGAGCCCCTGCGAGCAGGACGGCCACGTAGTAGCGGAGGTCAGCCGCGACATACTGAAGCTCGCCGTGGTCAACCGTTACAGGACGACTCCGCCCCCGGCCGTCGGCTTCATCAGGAGCTTCGGGCTGAAGAGGGGGGCCATCGCAGCCTCAGAGGCCCATGACTCGCACAATATCATCGCTGTGGGGACGACCGATGAGGAGATCTGCAACGCGGTCAATCTGGTGATCGGGCACAAGGGAGGGATCGCCGCGGTCGACGGAGCTGTCAAAAAAATACTTCCCCTCCCTGTTGCCGGACTCATGTCTGATGGGGACGGTTTCGAAGTCGCGCGCAACTATTCGGAGATCGACCGGTTCGCAAAGGGGCTCGGCTCGACGATGCGTGCCCCCTTCATGACCCTCTCATTTATGGCCCTGCTGGTGATTCCGGAGATAAAGCTGAGCGACAGGGGACTCTTCGACGGGCTGAAGTTCGATTTTATGCCGCTTTTTGAGGAGTGAGAAAGGGCCTATCTGACGACCTCGATGGAACCGGCCTCCACCCATCCGGCCTTGTAGCCGTCCCGGTCGTCGTAAAAACGATGTGACTGGGGCAGAACATCCTTATTCATGATGATGAACTTCCACACAATACCCTGGGTATCCTGGAATTCGGATATCGCCTCTCCCCTGCTTCCCTTCGCGAGTTCGGCGATGATGTTTCCGTTTACCAGCCGCCCCTCGGTCGCGGTCTTACCGGGGTCATACTCATTGTTTATCTCCGGTCCGCTCCTCATCGGGGTCTTGTCCTTCCTGATAACGATCTTGAGGCTGTCCGTTCTGATCGCCGGTACGGTCAGGCCGCCGAACTCCATGATCTTCTTCTGGATGCCAAAGGTCATGCCCGCTTTCCCCTTCTGCAGGGTATAGAGGCTGATTGAGCCGACATATCCGTTTTCTCCCCATCCCCTGCTCACGACCGCCGAAAACCGCGGAGAACCCTTTTCGCGAATTACCTTGAGTATGTTCCCCTCGATAAAGCCGGCATACTGATATCCCTTTCCCTCCCGGACCCAGAAGTAGTTTCTCATCTCCGGCTGCATGCAGTAGCTGCTGAATACAAGATCGTCGGCTCCGTCTCCGGAGAAATCAAATTTCCGGAACAGATCGAGGTGCTGCGACAGATTGGTCTTTACATAATCCCAGCAGGCATCCGGCTGGAACCTGATGAGTGCCAGGATGTCCCGGTATTCAGCCTCCGTTAATCTGCTGAATTGGGAGGGGGTAACGTGCTTTGAGGCAGGGAACAGGATGTCCGCCAGTGCATCATGTTCCGCGGGTGCGGATGCGGGAAACAGCATTCCAAGGGCGATGCAGAGTATCAGGAGATACGCCTTCTTCATGAATTGTCTGCTCCGTTTCTATATGCTGGTTGATTATAACATGTACTGGAGGGATAGTCAGACCTTCATATCAAGTACCGGCAAGCCGAGCCTCTGGCGTCTGTTTTCTCCCCTGAAAAGCGCTGTCTTCCGCTTCGGCACATCACCCCGCTCCCCTTCGTGCTGTGCCTGGAGTTTGGTCGGCAGGCTCGCGGCATGGT
Source organism: Nitrospirota bacterium (assembly GCA_021825365.1). Classification (GTDB taxonomy): domain Bacteria; phylum Nitrospirota; class Thermodesulfovibrionia; order Thermodesulfovibrionales; family UBA6898; genus JAKAGF01. The sequence goes on from JAKAHR010000023.1 coordinate 43,730, forward strand.
GGACCGTGTACTTCCCGAACTTCTCCGACAGCCGGTCAACGGCCTGGTAGACCCTGCCCATCTTTTCTATCCTGCCGGGGTCGTCGAAAAGGGTGTATTGCACACTCGCCTCGGGAACGAGGCCGGCGAGGACGACCCCTGTCTGGCGGTAGAGGACGCCGGGTTGGTAGATATGATGAAAGCCCTCCCGTAGCGGGCCAAAGAGGTCGGACGGGAAGGCGGTCGGCCGGTTGAGCCTCAGGTCGATCCCGCTGTCCCGGAAGTCCTGCTTCTTCAAAAAAACGATCAGCCGCGTTGCGGCAAGACGATACCTCCGGGCCTTGATGCAGGCGTTTTCGAGGTTCTTTGCGATCTGGGCGAAGACAAAGGGTTCGTCAGCAGAGGGCGGGGTGAAGGTCTTCATCTTGCTGATGGACTGGTAGGTGCTTTTTGATTCAGCGGTGACCGGGTAGACGGACCTGCCGTTTAATTCGTGCCAGATCTCGTGATAGGGCTTTGAGAGGTGTTTCCGGATGAATGCCTCGTCCTTCCGCGCGAACTGAAGGGCGGTTGTTATCCCGAACTTCCTGAGGAAGGCAGCGGTGTTGGGGCCGATGCCCCAGACATTTTCCGCTGGCAGGTTCGCCAGGTACAGGTGGATGTCCCGGCCGGGGATGATCGTCATGCCGTTGGGCTTGCGGTGCTTCGACCCTATCTTGGCGAGCACCTTCGAAAGGCTCACCCCTACGGAAACCGTGATGCCCAGTTCGGTCCCGATCGTCTCCTGCATCTTCCGGGCGATCATCGCATAGGGGCCGTGAAAGGACCGCCTCAGGCCGGTAAGGTCGACAAAGGCCTCGTCGATGGAGTACTCCTCAACATCAGGGGAGAACCGCCTGAGGATCTCGAACATCCGCAGCGAAAAAAGGCTGTAGGTCTCATAGTCCGAAGGGACGATCACCGCATCGGGACATATTTTTTTCACGTCCGAGAGCCTCACCCCCCTCTTGACACCCCGCGCCTTCGCCTCGTAGCTTGCTGCTGCGACGATGCCCCGTTCCTTGCCGGTGATCACCGGTTTTCCCCGTAGTTCGGGATGGATCGCCTGCTCGCAGGATGCGAAGAAGGCGTCGGCGTCGATGTGCAGGATCGCCTGCGGCCAGGAACGGATGGTTAAGGGTTCATTATTCATGGGGTGGTTACGGGATAATAGCAACAGGGGAGGGCGAGGAGACCTCGCCCCTACGGATGATATTGCCGGGATGGTCTTCGTCATCGGCCCATTTCAGGGGATTTTCGGTAATGTATCTGCGGATGCGATGCAATTCTTCTTCGCCGCGGATGATGTGTTCGTAATAATTGCGCTGCCAGATGGGGTGTCCCGGGGTGTTGCGGATGTCGTTGATCTGTTTGGTGGATACGGTCTTGAATGCGCCGATTAAACGTCCCAACGATTTTCGATTTGTCGTTTCCGTAGGGGCGGTTCGCGAACCGCCCCTACAATGGATGACCAAAATACCATGCAGATGATTTGGCATTACAACCCATTCATCCATTTCCACATAATCATATTGCCTGGACAACCATGACCACGATTCATCCGCAATACGACCATATTCATTCACCCGCATCTCCCCGTCTTCCATATCCCCGAAAAAACATTCCCTGTCCTTCGTACATATCGTCACGAAATACGCCCCAGCCTGCAAATAGGAGCGGGTCTCCCCGCCCTCAGGTATTTGATTTCCGTTTGCATTTATTGTCGTCAGCTGTCACGTCTATAAAGCACGATATGCGTCGCGGCGATGCTTCACGCGCATGATTTTTATCGCTCCTGCCTTATTGTCAATTTCATACAGGACGCGATAGTCTCCGACACGCAGTCTCCAGTCGTTTTGAGAGCCTTTTATTTTCTTGCTGTCTTGCGGATGTGGATTGTCAGCCAATCCTTTTATCTTGGCTGCAATCTGTGCGAATAATGGTTGATTAAGCTTTTTCATATCTTTTTCCGCACGCCGTTCGATAAGCAGGTCGTAGACCATTATTTTTCTGCCAGAAAATCAGTGAACTTTCTGAAGTGCAGGCGGCCCTTGCGCAGCTTGTTAAGTTCCGCAAGGTCTTCCTTGTCTTCGAGCCGCTCAAGCATTTCCCTGTAATCTCTGATATCGATTATGACGGCATCCGGCTTGCCGTTTTTCATAATGATCTGAGGTTTCGTCTTTAAAGTTGTCGGCATATGCTTCCTCCTCTTATTGATGTTAATTTTCTAAACACATCAGTCCAAGGCACGGCCTTTGCGTTTCCTTCCCGCAACTCTGAAAGCCTGCGCTTGGCAACTTTTGTCCATTCGGTGTCGATCTCGGCTGACTCCATTATTACAGCAAGCAATTGCTTCTTGATGTCTGCCGAGCGTAGATAGTAGTAGTCCTTTGTTAGCCCATGGCCCGGTATAAACAGGATTTAACTCAAGTGCTCTGTCGTAGCAGGCAATGGCTTCTTCTATTTTGCCGAGTCTTTCTAGAGCAACACCTTTTGAATGCCACGTATTTGAATCCCACGGGTTTATTTCAAGGGCTCTATTAAACCATAGAATTGCATCTTGAGGCCTGCCGAGATCACATAAGGATAACCCCTTATTCACAAATTCCCATTCATCCAACCCATCGACTTTAGTAGGCTTAATAACCTCGCCGACATGATTAACCAATAGAGATGCCAATGTTATTCGGAGTTCCCCAAATGTTTGATAGCGCTTATTCGAATATTTCTCAAGACACTTCTGAATTACTGGAAATAGTGGGGAGTTGAGTTTCGGAATGGCTGCTGTGCAGTGCAGTTTATACCACTCCTGAAATGAGTTATCCGCTTTCTTCCCAGCCATGTCGGGATAGAAGGGCAGGAGGGGTCCGCCTGATACCATCTGATACAAAACTATCCCGAAGCTATAAATATCGCTTCGTTCGTCGCAACCAGCGGCATTCTCAAACTGTTCAGGCGGCATATATGGCGGGGTTCCTAATGCTGTTCCAGCAACGGTTTGATAGGCATCTCTGCCAGAAATCTCTCGGATGATAGTTTTGGCACTTGATAAGCCTGACGCCCCGATTATACCAGCCAGACCAAAATCAGAAATCTTCACGTTCTTGTGCTGATCTATCATGATATTTGCGGGCTTAATGTCTCGATGAGCTTTTATTCCCTTTGAGTATGCATGTTCCATCCCGTAACAAAACTGAACAGCCCAGCGAAGGGTCTGCGCTAAATCGGGCGGTTGTTTTCGTAGGTATGCATCAAGGGTGTTTAGTCCTCGCTCATCTGCGGCGATATGCTCCATGGCAATATAAAGCCGCCCTGAAATATCGTCAACGAAATACGCTCTGACAAGGTAGGGGTGCCGCTCCAGGTCTATCCAGACCTGCGCCTCTTTGCGAAATCGCTCCCTCGTATTTATGTCTGCCAGATATTCATCCCGGAAGGTCTTCAGTGCATATGCGGATTTTGTCTCATGAGAGTACACAAGATAAACAATCCCAAACCCGCCTTCTCCGAGCATGTCAAAGACCTCATATTTCTGGCCGATAAAATTGCCCTTTTTGAAGAGGGTGCGGGGTTCTTGTGTTGGCTCGGCAGGCGGTGGGACAGGTTTTGGCCTTGCGGCCATCATATTCTTTATGGCGATATAGACATCCTCATGATATTCCTCTTTAAACCTTTTAATGACACCTTCGTCTTCCCTGTCATGAATTACCCTCATCAAGTCGTTATAAAAAAGATTGTCGTAATCCTGCTTTAATCTATCGGCGGCTTTTTCGTCGTGGAGCCCTCCAAGCTGCTGCAAGACAAACCCATAAACATCAGGGACATCCCGCCTCAGGTATCGAATATGTTCATCATCGCTTTGTTGAAATCTGTCGGCAATGACTTTGGCCGTCTTCTTCTGTTGGATAATTTTTCTTAGTGGCAGGTAGATATCATCTCCCCACTCTTCCCTGAATGTTTCTATATCTTTGCCGGTTGCGTTATCCGCCGCTATTTTAAATGCTATAGCGAAAAATTCATCCCCATACTCATCCCTGATATCCTGCATCGCCTGATCGTCGCATGTCCCATTGGCGACCTTTACGACAAACTCATAAACATCAGGATATTCCTCCCGGAATGCCCTTAAGTCCTCGTCTTCATGCGAATAAGCAGTCATGCGTTCCTACAATCTTTACTGGCTATCACTCTCGTCCCAAACCTTTCGCACAACATCCAGCATTCCCTCGAAGGCGGCCAGAAAATGCCCTTCATCGGAAGACGCATCGAATTCCCTGAGCCATTTCCGCATGTATTCGATATCCACTCCGGGGTTTTTCAGAAGGATGATCCTAGCATCCTCCATATCCCGCGGCCTTCCCGCAAATATCTTATGTATGATCACATCTTCGGGGGAGGCGAAGGAGACTTCCTGATCCTTTACGGTAACCTGCCGTGCCCTGCCGATCGCCTGCGACTCATACGGCGTAAAGGAGAAGATAAAATCCACGCGGATACCTGATGTCTCATCGGCTGAAGGCAATACCATCGTCTCTCTCACAAAGTGATTGACATTCGTCGGCAAAGGTTTAAGGGAGGTTTCGTTGAGGACGGGGAGGATCTTGTCGACCTGGTCGGCATCTACGCCAAGGGTGATATCGATATCCCGGGTGAGGCGCGGCTCACCGTACAACAGTACCGCCTGCCCCCCGATGACCATATACGGGATGTGATGACGGTCAAGCCCGGCCGCTACTTTTGCGAGGATTTCTTCGAACATGAGTTCACGATACGGGATATCCGCATATCGACCTCTATCCCTTCAAGAGGGTCTTTGGGAGGCAAGATGCCGAGCGCTGCTCCTTCATGCCACATCGCATCAAGCAGTTTTAATGCCTGCGGATGCGACAATTTACTTTCCCTGATCACAGAGTCTTCGAACCTCTGAAGCGCCCCGGCATCTCTTATCATGTCTCCTCCATTTTATCAGAAAACTATTCAAAAACCTTCATTTGTATTTCCTCACCACCGCTGTGACCACGCCGGCTATCTTGAGTTCGTTTTTCGGCCGGATCGGTTTATACTTCGGGTTCGCCGGCAGGAGGGTGATATTTTCGCCGCGCTTTCTCAGGTACTTCATGGTCCATGCGCCGTCCACCTCGGCGATGACGATGTCGCCGCTCCTGGGTGTCTGCCCCTTGTCCACGATCACCATGTCGCCGGGGAGGATGCCGGCCTCTGACATGGAATCACCGCTCACCTTCAGGAGAAATGTCGCCTCGGGATTCTGGATAAGGAGTTCGTCGAGAGAGAGGGTATCGGCAAGTTCCTCCTCCGCCGGACTGGGGAAGCCGGCCTCCACCGTGCCGAGCATCTTCAGGTCCGCCATGGAACGGGGGATGAGTCTGCCTTTGGCGTCCCGCTCAAGGGCGCCCAGTTCTTCAAGCCTGCCGATGAGCTTGAAAACGGCGTTTTTCGACCGCAGTCCCAGCATCTCTCCGATCTCGGCAAAGCTCGGCATCCTGCCCTGTTGCCGGTAGAACGAGGATATCTCCCTGATCCGTGAGCGGAGTTTCTCCTGACGGATGTCTTTTCCCATGAGTCTATTGTAGGGTGAACGATCGTTCACTGTCAAGCAGGGCTGCTGCTTGACATCCCCGGGGGTACTATGGTGTTATACATACCGCGTATTTGTAGCCGCGAAAGGGCAAAACCCGGGTAACCGGGTGACGCAAAACTACCTGTCCCTGCCGAGGGATAGAGGGGTTGCCAAAGGCTGATCGATGGCAAGGCTTGCCCTTTCGGGTAAGCTTTTTTTTTGCGCAGGGAACGCATGGTGACCGCTGATACCGGCCCATCGATCATTAGCTGGGAGAAAGGAGGTGTGAAATTGGAAAAAATCAACTGCTGGGAGTTCAAGAGGTGCGGAAGGGAGCCGGAGGGTTCTCATGCCCAAGATCTGGGCGTATGTCCGGCGACACAGGAGGACCGTCTCCACGGCACCCACGGAGGCCGTAAGGCGGGCAGGTCGTGCTGGGTTTTGGCTGGCACTCTCTGTGGCGGAAAGGTCCAGGGGACCTTTGCCCAGAAGTTCAGAAATTGCGAGACGTGCGACTTTTACCAGAAGGTAAAGCAGGAAGAATTTCCGAAGTTTCAGCTTTCAGCCATTCTGATCAACAAACTGCAAAGAAGCAACTGATACTCAACCGTGAAAATACGGGGGATCAGGCCTCTCCGGCCTGGTCCCTTTTTTCATGAGCAGCAACCGGCTCCGGTGCCGCCATCATGAGCGCCTGTTTGTAAATGAATGTGCCGGACACTATAATAACCAGTAGAAGGTCATCCCTGTTATGCGTGCGGCTGTTTGCGGAGAGGAATGAGATGAACGCATCAAGGCTTGTTTCGGGCCTGCAGAACAGGCTGTGGATTTTGCCGGCCCTGTGCATCCTCACGATCATTATCGGGCAGTTATGCGCTGCAAAGTGCGCCTTTATCCAGGGAGATATCCTCGGTATTGATCTGAATGTCTTCGGCATCCTTTTTTATTCCCTGCTCCTTGTATTACTCCTGGTGCATGGAAAATTCTATCCTGAGGATCGGCTCATGAAGGCGATAGCCGCTGTTGCGTCGGCGGGCGTCGGGGCTGAACTGATCCTCATAAAATTCCAGGTCGAAAACAGCGTCTATTGCCCGAAATGCCTTATCTCGGGTTTCTTTTTTCTCGTCCTTTTTTCCCTGGTTGCCCGGCACCTGAAAAAATGGGTCATCATCCTTCTGATCGCTGCCGGCCTGCTCTTCGCCTCTTTCACCTTCAACGGCTCGATTATTCCCTCGTATGCGGCTGAGCCGTATCCGCAGTTCGGTTCCGACAAGGCGCGGGTCGAGGTTATTGTTTATTCGGATTATTTCTGCCCGCACTGCAGGAAGATAGATGAGCAGGTGAATGCCGGCCTGGTCAAACTCAGGGACAGGGTCAGGATACGTTTTATCGATGTCCCTCTCCACCCGGGGTCCCTTGAATATGCGGAGGTATTTCTCTATGTCTGGTTTGTCTCGGGAAACAACCTCGAAACCGCGGTCAGGGTGAGGGAACTGCTTTTTGACGCTGCCGTGAAGAAGACGGACCAGGCAGGGGTCATCGCCCTGCTGAAGTCGAAGGGCATCGCCGTAAAATCCGACAGGGAGAAGGCGCGCTCGGTCTTCCGCGGCTTGTACAACGAATCCCTGAAGACAGACAAGGTGAACGCAACGCCGGCAGTCGTTATCGTCAGGGGTGGAGAAAGAAAAAAATATGTGGGAGGGAAGGATATCCTGAAGGCCCTGGAGGAACTTTCCTCTCCCTGATACGGGTGTTGACAACGGGTCCCTTTCGGCGTACAGTCAGGCAAAGGGGTTTATATATGCCATTTAGCTGCGTCCAGAGAAGAAGACACCCGAGGCATGTGTTCAGCAACCTCATAGAATTGCGCGTCACGCCCCCTTCGGCGAATAAAAAAATATCCGGTACTGCGGTCAATATCAATGCGAAGGGTCTATGTCTGTATACTGCCGACCTGCTGACCGAAGGCGAGACCGTTGAGATCATAAACGATGTGCCGATGGCCTTTACGAAGGCGACGGTAAAATGGGTGAAGGCGTATTCCGGAGATTTCTACAGGGTAGGGCTCACGTTCATCGAATAACCCGTCTTTTGATCTTTTAGGCCTCTGCCGGTTTGTCCCGCAGTCAAAAGCATCGCAGAAGATCAGATGAAACCGTTCTGCTCGCGTGATAAAGAGAGAATAAAAAAAAGGGTTACAGAAAATCTGTAACCCTCTGTATATGGAGCCGGGAATCGGACTCGAACCGACGACCTGCTGATTACGAATGTTGCGTTCTAGTAGCCGTAACTTGCTATTGCATAATGATTAATTGGGCAATCCGCGACTGCTTTGCTTGTCTGAAAAATCCAATAAATCCAGCAAGTAATTAATGTCATTTTGGGAATATGAGAACATTATACACGTCGTAAGAGCCTAAATAAGGGTGCCCAATTACACGAAGTATGTCTGCAGACCAGATTCCCCTCCGTATCTATTGAAGGCGAGCTCTCCTCGAGCACGTCATTGTTTAGGGGAGGGCATCCTTGGGGATCGGGGAATGGATGCCCTCCCATGGGAAAGGAGCGGCTATGGAGGGTAGAATGCCGCACCCGTGGCATTTTAGCCCTGCATCAATATCTCCGTCAACTCAAGAAATGACTCATCTCCGGCTTTCACCATGATGAGGTCATTACCAGAGATTGGGAACCTCCTCAGGTAATAAGTCCTTTCTAAACAATAGTTGCCATATCCGATTAAGAACCCACCGAATGACTACCGCTACAATCCAATAAGGGAAAAGAAAAATAAGGAATACAAACGGAACTGCCACGAAACTGCGGCACTCGGTTCTCCGAGGGATCCGGGGAGCCGACCGTACCGGAGCTGCGCTCGGGTCGATCCATTCCCCGCAATAGCGGCATTTAACTGCTGCATCGTCCAGCCTTCCTATGCAATACGGACATGTCTTCATTTCACCTCCTCGGGGCACATTCTCCCCGCCATTATGGATAATCTTGCCCCTGTTCTGGACAGTGAACCCGCACAGTGATGCTCTTTGTTATCGACTTTGGTCATGACAGGTTATACCTCCCGGGATGCTTTTGTGGTCTTATGCAGAAAGATCTGAGTGCCAAGGAACCTGTCGAAGCTGCTCCACAGGGTCTCTGAAGCCGGCTCCTTCAGATGGCAGGTGAGGTGGTTGAGCTTGGCATCGGTATTGTCGATCATGTGAAGCGCCAGGGCCTCGGCTGTTGCCGGCCTCACAGGACTGCCGTAATCGGGCTCGCCATGATGGGATATGATCATGTGCTTAAGGACGAGAGCAAGGTCCCCGGGGAAGTCCTCTATCAGCGCTATCTTCTCCTCTATCATGGTGCGCTAATATGGGTGCTACAGTTTCTAGCGATCGATGTAGGTGCAGATGCAATGGTTATTACTGAAGGCTACAGAACTGAGGACGATTATAAATATTTGGTAAAAAGATATGACAGCAAGAGAGTGGCAAAAAAAAGTTTTCATATGGATGGTTTGGCTGCCGATGTTACGGTTTCAATTGCTGGCAAATCTGCAAAGGAAGCATACGACGTGCTAAGAGGTTCGGCTGACTACATTATCGGCAATAGCGGGGGGATGAAGTGTTATCCAACAGAAAATTTTATACACATTGATATACGGGGGGTGCGGTACCGTGAAAATTGCAAATGATATGAATTATAGGTGGACTATGATTGTCGCCCTGCTCATATTTTGGGGGTGCCATAACCAGGTGCATGGCGAAATGGTGGAATTAAGCAAAGTATCCTTTCACGATGAAATTAGAGAAATAATAATTACCGACGCAAATAAAGACGGAATCAGAGAAGTGTTGGTTCTTCATAATCAACGGGAACAGCTTGATATGCTCAGTATTATTGAGGCAGACAAACAACGCGGATTTGTAAGTAAACTTATTTTGCAGGAATCCAATTATATTTTGCTTTTAAAGCATATTGATTTTGATGAGTCATTATTGATTCAAAAGGTGCCACGCCGTTCCTTGAATGATTCGCAATTCTTTAAACTGATCTACAAGGATAATAACTATTTGCCAGTCAAATTCAGCATTAATGATGTTCTTATTGATTGGCCAAATGAAGATTATATAGCCTCAGGAAGTTTTGAAAGGTCCGGTGGCCGGGTTTGTTTGGACAGCCTGAAGCGTTTTATAAGTGGTAAGCTGCCTGTTCATGCTGCTACCTGCTTCTGAGGTAGTGTACCCCAGTAAACATCATCCGGGGTCCTTCGGTCAAGGC
>JAKAHR010000024.1 GCA_021825365.1 Nitrospirota bacterium
GCAGGCAGATCGGGTTTGTGGCGCAGGAGGTGGAGAAGGTGCTGCCTGAACTCGTGCAGACCGACAGGGAAGGCTATAAGACCCTTTCCTACGACAAAGTGGTGCCGGTGCTGGTTGAGGCGATAAAAGAACAGCAGGAACAGATCGAGAATCAGCAGGAGCATATGACGGAAAAAGACGCCCGTATGGAGAGGCTTGAGAAGGCCCTGGAAGACCAGCAATTGGCTCTTGCGCGACAGCAGAGCGCCCTGTCATCGCTGATCGCGAGGCTGGCCGCTGATGAGGGCCATGCCGGGACAGTCGCCTATAAGTAAGAGGGATTAATATTCAGCGGCGGACGTTATGTCCGCTGTCTCTCAACATCCCTGAGATGCCTTTTAGGCCGTGTGATGATGTGGGATGGATCGCGTCGTCTAAAGTGCCCGGCAAAATTAAGGACGTTGAAATGGACCGAGGAGGGCTAAAAGGTGTATCAGCCTTTTTTCAGCCGCTGGAATTCGTTGAAGGATCTTGACACGCAGTCTTCTATGGCCACACCCTCGAAATAGTTGCCTGCAAGGAGAAGGGGTTTTCCCTGAATGAGCCGGTCGATGTCGCTGACAATGCCGCTGTGGCCGACCCTCAGTGAGGGGATGAAGTTCTTTTTCTCGGCAATCCCTTCCAGGGCCTGCAGCGGCGTCTTCAATACGGCGCTGATTTTCTGCAGCTTTTCATCGCGGTCCAGTACACCCGGTTTGAAATGAAAGGTAAAGCCGCGAAAGTGCGGGTGCGGGACTGTATCGCGCGAGACGATGGAGAAAAAATTGTCCTTTACCGGGATGAGCCCTGCAAAGGGCGGCAGGGTGACCGCGTCTTTCCTGACCATTACCCCCATGGACTCCACCGCCTCCGTCCTGATGTTCGCCAGCTTTGCCGCGATCTCCGGAAAAGCCGCCTGGAGCATCCGCGCAGCCTCGAAGACGGGTGCGGCGATAGCAAGCGCCCCTGACTCATATGCACCGCCTGCTATCGGGACGCTGAAGACCTTTCCGTCGTAGCAGACGGAGCCTGCCTCTGATCCAGGGATGAGACGGATGTTTTCCTCCGCTGCGATGGAATCCGTGATCGTCTGGAGCCCTCCGTCAAAGGTGAACTTCTTCATGATGTCCTTGCGACGCCGGCGCTTCTTGAAGAGCATCTCGGCAGGGAAATCCCGCGCTTCCTGGGATATCACCGCGTTGAAGGCAGGGGCGAAGACGCGATCGAAGTTCCCCATCCCCACGATTCGTCCGTAGTACGATTCCATGCTCCTGCCTTCTTTCTTGAGAGTGAAGATGCGGGGCGCGGATGCGAAGAGTTCGTGAAAACGCAGTTGGGAGGGGATGGACTTCACCTCATTGTCAACGAGCATCTTGAAGGAGACCTTTGTCCTGGGGACCATACGGTCCCTGAGGCCCGCTTCCTCGATGATGCCGATGAGCGTGCGGTATGAGTTATAGCAGGTATGGGCGCCCAGTTCGAGCCAGAAGTTCTCCGTGCGGTGCGAGCAGAGGGCGCCGCCGGGACGAGCCGTTTTTTCGAGGACAGCGGTCTTCATGCCGGAGCGGCCGCACTGGTGGGCGAGACTGAGACCGCTGATGCCTGCCCCGATGATGATCATGTCGAACCGTTCCATGGCAGTATGATTATAGCCTGAAAGGGGAGAAAAATAAATTGAGGGATACGTGGCGGGACGGTCTGATGGCGTCCATCTTCCTTTCACCGGGTTTTGAAAGTCTGCATGACACGGCGATTACCTCCTTCCGTCCGGTTCGAGCGTTCCGGGGGATGTAAAGAGCCTCCGGGGTATCCTTCCTGCCTCACTTGCAGCACGTCAGCAGGGGTGTCAAGGAGGGCTGCATCCGGCAAGAGCTGATCAGAAAAGGCGTGAGATGATGTACGGCACCGCGATCTCGACGCGGAGGATGCGCTCGCCCAGGTGTACCTGTCTGAACCCGGAGGAAAGCATCTTTTCGATCTCATAGGGGATAAACCCGCCCTCCGGCCCGACCGCAAGCACAACAGGCCCGCCGATATCCCGCGGGCACGGCTCAGCCGCAGAGGGATGGGCCACCAGCGCGGTGGCGCTTCCGACGAGTCCCGGCAGGTCGTCTTCCACAAAGGGTTTGAAACGAGGACGCAGGTGCACATCGGGCAGGACCGTGTCTTTCGCCTGTTCGAGGCCGAGCATGAGCTGCTGACGGACATGTCCCCCGGAAAGAAACGGGGTCTGCCAATAACTTTTGTCGACGCGGTACGAGTTGATCAGGAATATCTTCTTGACTCCCAGGGAACTGGAGGAGAAAAGCACCCTCCTGAGCATCTTCGGCCGGGGCAGCGAGAGGATGAGGGTGAGCGGAAGAGGGGGAGGGGGAGGCCTGAACAGGGATACGTCCATATCGAGGCCCTCCTCGCAGATGAAGTGCACCGTCCCTGTTCCCCTCCCTCCGTTGAGCAGGCCGACGGAGAGTTCATCACCGATCTTCGCCCGGTGTATATCGAGGATATGACGAAGCCTCCGGCCGGAGAGCCGCACACGGCCTTCGCCGACGAAATCGTCCTCGAAGAGAAGGATCATATTCATGCGGTTATTGTAGCCGATTGAAAAATGTTCTTGACAACAGAGGGGCCGGTCATTAAAATGACTACGAGTCATTAAATGAATACAGGTCAGAAAAGAAAGACGGAGAGAAGGCAGAAGGAGCAGCTGGCCCGCCGCCGGGCCATACTGGCCGCGGCGCGCGAGGTGTTCTTCGCAAAGGGCTTCATGGACGCGACGATCGATGATATCGCTGACCGCTGCAGCCTCGCCAAGGGGACTATCTATCTTTATTTCAGGAGCAAAGAGGACCTGTACACCTCAATAATGGCAGAGGGCATGGAGCGGCTCCGCAGGGAGTTCGAGGTCCTCAAGAATCTCCCCCCCGGCGAACCCGGGCTCGTCGAGAGCGCCTTTCGGGCCTATATCGGCTTTTACAGGAAGAACAGGAAATATTTCCGGATCATGTTCCTCAGCAGCCAGCCGGATGTGAGGGCGCGCACCCCGCAGGAGGTGCTTTTGCGCTGCATGGAGACCGGCATGGAGTGCATGGGCATAGTCAGAGACCTGGTGCAGGAGGGCATCGAGCGCGCCTACTACAGGAAGGTTGATTCCTGGGCAGTGGCCAACATACTCTGGGCGTCGATAAACGGCATTATCATGGCCTATGAAAACGACCCCATCTACCGCGACGAGTTTGCCGGGATGGAGATGGAAAAGATGCTTCTGCACAGCCTCGACCTCGTACTGGAGGGGCTGAAGGTGAAGAAATAATGTTCTGGCTCGCCTGGAAGACCCTGTACCACGAAAAGGGCAGATTTCTGGTAACGCTGGCGGGGACGACCCTCTCCACCATTCTCGTGCTTATGGAAGTGGGGATATACCTGGGTATGATGCGCAGCGCTACGGACATTATCCGCCATAACGACGCAGACATATGGGTAGCCTCAAAAAACATTCAAAGCTTCGATTTCGCCAACGCCTTTCCCGAATCACGAAAGAACAGGGTGGAATCCCTTGCCGATGTGTTATGGGCAGAGCCCCTTGTCCTCACCTGGGGGTTTCTGAAGCTTGCAGACGGCGCGCAGGAGCAGGTGCAGATAGTGGGCTTTAATCCCGACAACGGGATAGGCGCGCCCTGGTCGATGCTCGCCGGCAGGCCTGCTGACGTCAAAGGCGGGCGGTACATGATCCTCGACAAGACCTCAGAAAAACGGCTGGGCGTCCTGAAACAGGGGTCCCTCTGGGAGCTCAGCCAGTCGCGGTTCAGGCTCGTGGGGGTCTCCAGGGACATAAGGAGCTTTACGACCGCGCCGGTCCTCTTTATGTCATATGCCCAGGCACAGGATCTGCCCATAGGGTGGATGAAGCCGGGCTTCACCACCTACATCCTTGCAAAGGTCAGGGACAAGGCAAAGATACATGAGGTGGCCGCGGCGCTCAGGACACTGTTGAAGGAGAACGACGTGATGACGAAGGAAGAGTTCATCGAGCGGACGGTGAAGTACTGGACTGTCCAGACCGGCATAGGCATGAGCTTCTTCCTTACCGCCTTCCTCGGGCTCGTCATCGGCGGAGCGATCGTCGGCCAGACTATCTTTTCAAACACCATCCAGCACATAAAGGAATACGGCACCCTCAAGGCGATGGGCGCCCATAACAAAGACATCTATAAGGCCATTTTCAGCCAGGCCCTGATCAATGCGACTGCGGGATATGCCATCGGGGCAGCCTTTATCGGACTCTCCCGGCCGTCGATCGAGGCCTCCGGCGTCCCGTTGTATCTCAGCCCGCTCATCGTCAGCAGTGTATTTGTCTTTATTGGCATGAGCTGCATCTTTTCCGCGTATTTTTCGGCGAGAAAGGTCAAGACCCTCGATCCGGTCATGGTCTTCAGGGGATGAGATGGAAGCATTGCTTGCACTGCACGACATAAGCAAGACATTTGTGGAGGGAAGCACCGAGGTGAGGGCGGTGGACTCGGTGTCGCTGACTCTGCAGAAGGGGGAAGTGCTTCTGCTCATGGGTCCGTCGGGGTCGGGCAAGACGACCCTTCTTTCGATGATGGGCTGCATCCTCCGCGCTACGGGCGGCGAGATAGTGGTGGACGGCAGAACGGTCAACAGCCTGTCAGAAGAATCCCTTCCCGATATCAGGAAGAAGTATTTCGGCTTTGTCTTCCAGTCCTTCAATCTCTTCCCGTCCCTTACGGCGGTCGAAAACATAGAACTCGTCATGCGGATGAAGGGACATGGCGGCAAGGGCCTGCGGCCGGATGCCCTTTCCCTCCTCGATAAAGTCGGAATGGCCGACAGGGCGGATTTCTATCCGGGCGACCTCAGCGGCGGGCAGAAACAGCGCATAGCCTTTGCGCGCGCACTCGTGGGCGATCCGCCGATCATCCTTGCCGACGAGCCGACTGCCAGTCTGGATTCAAAGAGGGGAAGAGAAGTTCTTGAACTGTTGCGCCGTCATGCCAGGGAGCATGGCAAGACGGTTGCCATTGTAAGTCACGACCCCAAGGCGGAGGAGGTGGCCGACAGGGTGATTCACCTGGAGGACGGGAGGATAAGGGAATGAAGCGCAGGTCTGCATACATAATCGCCGTGATCGTGCTTTCAGTCGTTGGCTACTCTTTTTTTTCGAAGCCGCAGGTCACAAAATCAGCCGAGACCCCGCCTCTGGAGCGGTACGCTGCTGCCGAGGGAAAGGTCGAGATAACCCCGGGCTATGAGGTGGAGATCAGCAGCGAACTGGAGGGTCGACTCGAGCGGTTTTCCGTGGGAGAGGGGGACTACGTGAAGAAGGGCGATCTGATCGCCGTAGTCGCCAATGGAGACTTGAGGGCGAAGATCCGGGAGGCGGAGGCCGAACTGCTGGTCGCCAGGTCCAGGCTGAGGGAAACGGCATCGGGCTCCCGCCAGGAGGAGATACGCAGCGCCCAGGCCGAGCTGGAAAGGGCCATGGCGGCGGTGGAATATGAAAAGGAGAGTCTCGATCGACACAGGGAACTATACCGAAAGGGTTACATCCCCAGAGAACAGCTCGACGAGAAGGAGCGAAACCTCAAGGTGGCGGACGCCAATGCGGGAAAGGCCAGGGAGGAAAAGACCCTCCGTGAAAAGGGGCCGAAGAAGGAGACCCTTGCCCTTCTTGAGGACGAGGTGAGCATGGCAGCCGCGAAGGCCGAATATTACCGGCAAGTTCTCGCAAAGACCTTCATTACCGCCCCCTTGAGCGGAAAGGTGATCAGGAAATATCTCCAGCAGGGAGAGGGTGTGACCAAGGACAAGCCGCTGGCAACGGTGGCCGATATCTCGCGGCTTCGGATCAACGCCGAGGTGGATGAGACGGACATCGGCATGGTCAGGGTGGGCGCCGCGGCGGAGGTGAGTTCCGATGCCTTCGTGAGCAGGGTTTTCAAGGGCGAGGTCGAGGAGATATCAGACTATGCAGGGATACGGAAGGTAAAACCCAATGACCAGGCCAAGAACGTGGACATGAAGGTTGTTCAGGTGAAGATCAGACTGAGGGAGAAGTCCGGGCTGAAGCCGGGTATGACCGTGGATGTGAAGATCCTGCCCGGGAAATCCTCCTGACCCCCTGACCCAATTTCTGCGGGCAGGATCCATCACACCCCGGTGACCTCTTACGGTCTTGCCCCGTCCTGATACGGCCTGTCATGGAGCTTTTCCAGCGCGCCGAACTTCTTCGCCTCGCGTTTCCACCCCGTGTTGCCGATGAAGGTATACAGCCAGGAGGGGATGCGTTTCCTGGCCATGAGCGATATCGCCTCATCAGGAAGGGCCGAGCCGGCGGCCAGCGCATGAGCGGCGAGTCTGAGCGAGGCGATGACATCGTGCACCGCCAGGCCCCTTTTTTCCAGGGGAAGACCGTTGATCATCCCTCCGCCGCCGAGCCCCAGGCCTCCGACCCATTCAAACCCGGCATCCCTGCAGAAAAGCCGGACCTGGGCCAGCGCGGTGTCATTGTGGCATGACTCAGGAAAGCCGCAGTTGGCGATGGCAAGAAGCCTCTGCCGGGACGGGCAGTCCCTTCCCCTTCTGTGCCGTGCAAGTGATTCGAGCGCACTGACAAGGGGACCGGGAAGACTGTCGACATAGAGAGGAAAGGCCAGGACGATGATATCGGCACCGTCCACCGCCTCATGCATGGTGCGAATGCCGTCGGGTGACCGCAGCGTCGAGCCTATGTGAAGCGTACCGGTGGAAAGGCAGCTTTGCCGCAGGAGCCCCAGAAGGTAGTTGCCGAGTGACGCGGAAGTGCTCTTTGCTTTCGGGCTTCCGATCAGAAGAAGTACGTTTGTCCTGGTATTCATGCTGCCTCCTTTACACGTGCCGCAAGCGGCCCGATAATATCTCCCACTCCACGGCACTCCCGTTCGCCGGCCAGGACGAAGGCCCGATGCCAGGGGGTATGCGCATTGGTCGCGTTGCGTTCGACGATACGCCTGAACAGGGCTGCGGCCTCATCGTCCCTGGCGGTCAGGACCCCGATGCCTACCATTGCCGGATATTTGTCATACCGCCGCTTATGGTGAACCTCTCCCTTGATCTTCATGAAAAAGGGCGAGAGGATGGGGATGACCCGGTCCATGGCCTTTTTCAGGACAGAGGAGTATCCTCCGAAGGTGACCGGGGTGAGAAGCACGACAACATCGCTCTGCATCCATGCCTCGGGAACGGCTTGTCCTTCATCTGCGATGGCACATATGCCCGGTGTCCTCACCCAGCACTGGAAACAGCCCCGGCAGGGTGCGATATGCATATCCTCCAGCCGGAGGGTCTTTACCTCCATACCCGCCTTGCGGTATTCGTCTTCGATAATCCTTCCCATGAGCCGCGCTGAAGAAGGCGAATCCTGCGCAGACACGGTATCCAGTATCAATGCCTTCATTGCTGCATCCTCCTCTTGATCTATTGAAATGGTTTCCATTTGTCTACGTCCTGGCGTCAAGGCCGAAGGTTCTGTTGAGCCCGGCTTCGTAGACCCTCTGGGGCAAGAAATGTTTTAGGCGCGGGAGCCATTTTGACATCCTTCCCACCCTGTAGTGAAGAGGGGGATTTTCGTCGGCAATTACGGCTGAGATGATCCCGGCAGCATGCAGGGGGTCTTCTCCCGAGGCAAGTGACTTCTCGAAGAAATGCAGGGCCTGCCTGCGTATGAAGGAATAATCGGTGATCGGCGCGGCTGCCATATGTGCGGCGCCGGCGAGGTTTGTCTTCATGAAACCCGGCTCTACGATGGAGACCTTGATGTTGAAAGCGCTGACCTCGTGGCGCAGGGCCTCGGTGTAGCCTTCCAGCGCATGTTTGCTGGCACTGTAGTATCCGTGGAACGGCACGCCGATCAGCCCGGCCAGGGAGCCTACCGTGATTATTCTGCCGAAGCCCTGGGCCCGCATGATCGGAAGCACCGCTCTGGTCATGCGGGCGACCCCGAAGAAGTTGGTTGCGAATTGTGCCTCCGCCTCAGTAAGGGAGGTCTCCTCAAGGCCGCCCGCAAGCTCGTAGCCGGCATTGTTTATCAGTACGTCTATCCGTCGCGCCGCATCCATGACGGATTTGAGGCAGCCGGCGACCGAGTCGTCCGAACGGACGTCCAGCTCAAGCAGCGGGAAGTGATGCGAATCGGCTGCGGCGGGATGGCGACTCGTGCCGAATACCGTGTGTCCCTTTTCGACGAGGAGCAAAGCAGTAGCCCTGCCGAGCCCTGTGGATGCCCCGGTGATCAATACGATCTTGCCTTGTTTCATCGTATCCTCCATTAAGCTAAACTGACCTCAGATACTGAACTATGTTCAGTATCAGGGAAAAAATTATTGCTTTTGCTTCTTTCTCGCTTCTATCATGAAATCGACGGCAGCGTTTACGACCGCCGGGATCGCCTCTTTCGGTATCATGCCGCATCGCTGCCTTATGATGAGAGACGCCATGCCGTGGGTGAAGGACCAGATGGCAAAGGCGGCTACATCCAGATCCTCCCTGGGCAGGTAGCCGGCCTCCATGCAATCTTGGATATTCTGCTTCAGGAAATCGTAAGAGCGCATGCCCGCTCCCCACTCCCGGTCTGCCTTGATCTTCTCACCCGGCCCCCGCATGATAAACATGAGGTCGTAATATTCTGGGTTCTCCAGGGCGAAGGACATGTAGGCCTGAGCGTGTTTGCGGAGGCGCTTCCAGGGGTCCTTGATGGTCCGGATCGTCTGCTGATGACGGTAGAACCTCTCGAAGCCCTCGGTATGCAGGGCGAAGAGTATGTCGTTCTTGTCCTTGAAATACAGGTAGATGGTGGCAGGACTGTATTCGATCTCCTCGGCGATCCCCCGGAGAGTCACCTTTTCGAAGCCCTTCTCCAGGAAAAGCCGCATGGCGGTGTCGAGTATGAGGGATCTCATCTCTTTCTTTTCCTTTTCTTTTCTTTCCGCAATGCCCATGACTAACCAGTGTTAAGTTGATGAACAAAGTTTACATTTTGTGGATTCGTTTGTCAAGGGGTGATGCAAACAGTCGATTACTTCAGGATGATGCCGTCGATAACCGCAGTCCTGTATGTCCCGATCGTGAGACATCCGTTCACTTCGGTCAGGCTGGAGCCTGGGGTAAAATCGCAGCGGTACCCGCCCCGTATTGTCACTGTGGCCTCCGGCGCGAGCCCCGCAAGCAACAGACCGCCCTCGGAAAATGGCGCAGCAGTGTTCAGCCAGATCAAGTCGGTGTCCGTCGCATCATTCAGCGCCTGCTGAAGCGTCTTATCAGGCAAAGAGCCATTGATGCGGGCCGCGGGCGCGATACAGGATAAGGTGAAGGTCATGTCCGTGCCGTAAGAGATCCCCTGGGCATGCTGGCCCCGGAGCCGGTAATGATAGGTGATGCCGGCGGAGAGACCGCTGATGGCCGCGCTGACTGAAGTCGGGGAGTTCCCGGTCACCGGGCTTTCGGCTGCGGAGGAGGTATTCCCGTAGTCCATCGCTGTCCCGTACTCGAAGACAGAGACCGTTGATTCCCCGTATGGATTTACCGTCCCGGTGAGGGTCGCGCCGGTGGGAGGAGTGAGAGATGCAGCCCCTGTCGTTACCGCGGGCACAGAGCCGACGACGCAAGACATCGAGACGTCGTCAAGGAAGAAGCTGGAGTTACTTGTCCCGGCGGTCCTGGAATCGAAGCGGAGCGTATGGCTGCCGTCGTCGGCATATGCCGACAGGTCGAGGCTGGCCCGGACATATCCGCCGGAATAGAGGGTGTCTCCCTGCAGTATCTTGATTATCTCCGAGCCGTCGAGCAGGACCCTGAAGAAATCATCCCCCGCATCGCCCGAATAATCGATATTGAGATAGAACTCGAGCCTCGGCGTCATGCCGGATGGAACAGTAACGGCCTGCTCAAGCGAACCCTCCTCGATTCCTGTCCAGCCGCCGAACCATGCCCACCATAACCCTGTCCGGGGATAGCCGGCTCCGCAGGCTGAATCGCACAGCGGGGTCTCAAAATTCGTAGAGGCCTGAAGCCAGGGGCCTTCTTTCCCAAGTTCGAAACTGCCGTCCGCAATACTCCCGCAGGGGCCGGTGGTGGCGAAGGTCATGTCAGCCCCGTAACCCGTGGTCACGCCGTCAGTCGCCTTTGCGCGGAAGTGATAGAGCCTGTTGGATGTGAGGCCGGTAATCGCGGCGCTCACCGCGGTGTTTGAGCTGCCCGTGAAGGTGCCGGGTACCGTCGCGATGTTGCCGTATTCTCTCGTATAGCCGTATTCGAAGGATACCGAGGCTGTTGTATTGTTCGCATTGATCAGGCCGTTCAGCGTCGCCCCGGCAGCTCCGATCGAAGATGCAGCATTCGTCTGTATCAGGGGCCTGCCGTTGAAGAGGTCCAGCGCCTGGCTGACATTGATCCGCTGCTTTGTTACGGTCCCGCATTTGGAGTCGGTTACCGACAGGCCGGTGGACGTCAGGGCGCTGAGTATCTGGTCGACGGGACACCCCGGGGTGGCCTGTTTGAGAAGTGCCCACGCCCCGGTGACATGGGGGGCCGCCATCGAGGTGCCGTCCCAGCTCTCGTACGTGCCGCCGGGGACAGAGGAATTGATGGACGAACCCGGGGCGAGGAGACTCACGAAGGTGGCGCTGTTCGAATAGCCGGCGACGCTGTCGGCGTCAGTTGTTGCGCCGACGCTCACGGCGGTCGAAATGCAACCGGGTGCGGACATTGACCCGCAGTATCCGTCATTGCCGGAGGAGACGACGGTAGCGATGCCGGCCGCCCTGAGCTGGTCGATAGCTGCCTTTGTCGGCCCCTCGCCCGCATCACAGGAGCCGGCATCGAAATATCGTCCCCCGCCGAGACTCATGTTGACCGAAGATATCGTATAGGAAGGACTCAGGGCATAGACGCGTTCGAGTCCCCTGATGATATCCGAGTCATAGGCAACGACGCCGTACAGGCTGTCGAGGGCGAAGACCTGTATGGCGATGATGCCCGCAGCAGGCGCGACTCCTCCGAAAGGGATCGAACCGCTTACTCCCGGCCTTCCGGCGATGATGCCCGCCACATGGGTGCCGTGATCGCATGCCCCGGCCGGGCAGGCACCGGCGTACGGCATGGCTGAACCGTCTGCGGTCGACTCTGTCAGGCCCCCGGGGCAGAGGCTCTGCAGATTGAGTCCGTCATCCGACGAATAGCATGCCTCGGATACGACAGAGCCCGAAAGGAATGGATGGCCCTTGTCCACGCCGGTATCAATAACAGCGACGGTGATGCCTGAGCCGGTGTATCCGGAGGCCCAGACCGACGGAGCCCCGATGCGAGGGATACTCAGGTCGAGCGTCGGCCGATGAGCCTTGTCAAGGTAAACCGTGCGGGCCCGCGGCGATGCGAGCAGCCCGGTCAAGGCGGCCTCGTTTACCTCCATGAAGATGTAAGGGACATGGGAGTATTTATGTGAGGCCTTCGGCCTGGAGGCGGAGATATCGGCCAGGAGCGCATCCTGCGCAGCGGCTATACGCCCTGCCTGCGAGCGGGCAGCGGCAGAGGAGGGGGTGGCGGCCGGCTCAAAGGGGGCGTCGACTCCCACGATGACCCGAACACTCCCTGCCCCGGCTATTATCGCGGCGAGGGTGTCGTATCCTCCGGGGGAGACTATCTTCCCATCCTGGCGAGGCACACCCTGACCCCATGCCATGCCCCCCATGCAGAGCATCGCCAGGACGATAGAAAAGGCAGCGGCCGGGATGCGTCGTCTCAGCGCCGGGAAGTCTGCAATGCCCGCCTTTGATTCGTGGACAGCAAACTCTACCACTTCTCGAACGTGACGATCTCGGTCAGCGGCTTGCGGGGCGGGCCGCCCTCTTTTTCCTCAAGGGGATACCCGAGGGGGAATATCCCGACGACCCGGATGTCATCAGGGATGCCCAACAGCGGCCGGAGTTTCTCCTCATCGAAGACGCCTACAAACACGGTGCCGAGCCCGAGGCCCCGGGCCCCCAGCATCAGGGTCTGGCCGGCGATGCCCATATCGGTGAGATAGTATGACTGCCCCCCAATCATGCCCGATTTCCCGGGGTCAGCACAGGCGACGATTACGACGGGGGCTTCGGCCAGGCCCTTACGAGCGGGGTTTGACTTGTAACCGCGGGGGGCAAAGAACGATTCCACATACGACAACTCGCTTATCTTCTCCCTGGTCTGCCTGTCCTTCACCACAACGAACCGCCAGCACTGCATATTGGCCCACGAGGGAGACTGCCTCACCGCCTCAAGCAGCGCCTGGAGTTTCTCCTCCTCCACCGGCCTGTCGCTGAACCGCCGAATGCTCCTTCGTGTCCTTATGGCTTCCATCAGTTCCATCGTCTTCCTCCTGGCGCCCCCTGCCTCACATTCCCATCTCTTTCATCGCCTCTCCCATCCTCCTGATGCCTACCTCGATGTTTCCGGGGGAGGCGTTTGAGTAGTTCAGCCTGATGGTGTTGCTGCCGCTTCCGTCAGGGAAAAACTCCTGGCCCGGAACGAATGCCACTTTCCGCTCGAGGCATCGTGCGAGGAGGTCTCTTGCGTCGCGTCCTTCGGGAAGCCTGACCCAGAGGAACATGCCGCCTGACGGGCGATTACGCCAAACAGACGACGGGAAATGACGCTGCATCGCCTCGATCATGCAGTCCCTGCGAAAGCCGTAGGTCTTTCTGAGCAGGCGCAGATGTTCCTCATGCCTTCCGTTTTCGAGATATTCGTTGACCAGATACTGACCGAAGGTATTGGTCTGCAGGTCAGTGCCCTGCTTGATGACGGCCAGTTTATGGATGATCTCCTCATCTGCGGCAACGTAGGCGATGCGGAGGCCCGGCGCGATCGTCTTTGAAAAAGACCCCAGCCTGATGACGTTCCGGGTGCCGCCCAGCGCCAGAAGGGAAGGGGGCCTCTCCCCTTCGAAAATAAGCTCGCCGTACGGATCGTCCTCGACCACCATGACGTCGTGTTGCCGTACGATCTGCAGAAGGCCCGGCCTCCGCTCCCGGGCGATGGATATACCCGTGGGGTTCTGGAAGTTCGGCATGGCATACAGGAGCGCGGCCGGCCCGCGGCCGCAGACCTCTGCCAATTTTTCCAGGACTATTCCGTCTTCGTCGGATGCGACCGGCCTGATCTCCGCCTGGAAGAGCAGAAAGGACTGGAGCGCACCAAGATAGCTCGGGTTCTCCGTAAGCACGACCGTGCCCTTGTCGATGAAGAGCTTGGACACGAGGTCAAGCCCCTGCTGGGAGCCCTGCGTTATGAGGATATTGTCGACACCGAGCGCATCGCCGTCGGGGTCCAGCGAGCGGGCGATCTTCTCCCGCAGGGGACCGATTCCCTCGGTGACTGAATACTGGAGAACAGCTGATTCAAATTTCGAAAAGACCTTTTGCGCGACATCAGCGAGTTCGTTCAGGGGAAAAAGCTCGGGTGCGGGAAGGCCGCCGGCAAAAGAGATGATCTCGGGATTCGAGGTGACCTTCAGGATTTCACGGATAGCGGAACTCTTAAGCCCTGCGATTCTATCGGCATACGTCATCGGTTGTCCCTCACCTGTCGTAGAAGCTGCTCAGTCATTGTATATCGTTTTCCGGTCTGAAGCAAACCGGTCCTCCGGCAGCGGCATGGAGTATGTATCACCTTACATAGAGGCCCTCGCGTATGTCAAGAACCGATGCCGCCGAAAAAGGCCGCGGTGGCGCCCTGGATATTTGTATGATATGATTTGAGCAAGATCGCCCTGGGCGACTTTCCTGGCAGTCTACTACACTACTGAAGCAAGGAACGCATATGCCGGAAAAGATCATCGAATCATGCAGTGTCACACGGCTCGACATCCTGAATGAGAAGGGAGAGGCCGACCAGGCACTGATGCCCTCCCTGACTGATGACCATCTCAGGGAACTTTACGAAATGTTCATTCTCGCCCGGACCTTTGACCACCGCGCCCTCAACCTTCAGCGCGAGGGACGCATCGGGACGTATGCGCCCATCCTCGGACAGGAGGCCTCACAGATAGGCACCGCATATGCCCTGGACAAGACTGACTGGATATTCCCTTCGTTCAGGGAAAACGGCGTACTGGTCGCCCGCGGATATCCCCTGTATATGATCCTGCAGTATTGGGGCGGGGATGAGCGCGGGATCAAGGTCCCCGACCATCTCAATATATTCACTATCTCCATCCCCGTGGGGACCCATGTGCTTCACGCGGTGGGTTCCGCCATGGCGGCGAAATACAGAGGCGAGAAGACGGTCTCGATGGTCTATTTCGGCGACGGCGGCACCTCGGAAGGGGATTTTCATGAAGGGATGAACTTCGCGGGGACCTTCAAACTTCCGGTGGTATTTATCTGCCAGAACAACCAGTGGGCGATATCCGTGCCGAGGGAGCGTCAGACCGCCTCGAAGACCCTCGCCCAGAAGGCCGTCGCATACGGTTTCGAGGGGATACAGGTCGACGGAAACGACATCCTGGCGGTCTATAGTGCTGCGAAGGCCGCCGTTGAAAAAGCACGTCGGGGAGAGGGACCGACCCTGATCGAATGCTTCACCTACCGGATGACCGACCACACCACGGCCGACGACGCCTCCCGCTACAGAACAAAGGAACAGGTTGCCGCGTGGGAGGCCAAAGACCCCCTCCTGCGGTTCCGTCTCTTCATGGAACAGAGAGGTCTCCTGACAGAGGCGTTTCAGAAAGAGGTCGACGCCGTGACGAAACAAAAGGTGGATGAGGCGGAGAAGATGGCCGAATCGGCTGCCCATGCCGACCCTTCAGACATGATCACCTACACCTATGCGTCGTTGACGCCGAGACAGACGAAACAGATGAGGGATTTCTGAAATGGCAAAGCTGAATATGGTGCAGGCGATAAACCTGGCTCTGAAGGAGGAGATGCAGCGGGACAAAGATGTCATCATCCTCGGAGAAGACGTCGGCAGGGACGGAGGCGTCTTCCGGGTGACCGAGGGACTGCTCGATGTCTTCGGCGCGGAGCGGGTCATCGATACCCCTCTTGCGGAGTCCGGCATCGTGGGTGTCTCGATCGGCATGGCTGCCCGCGGGCTGAAGCCGGTCGCTGAGATACAGTTCATGGGGTTTATCTATCCCGCCCTCGACCAGATATCCTCTCATGCGGCGCGTCTCCGGTCCCGTTCGAGAGGACGGTATACCTGTCCCCTGGTGGTGCGGACGCCCTACGGCGCGGGCATCAAGGCACCGGAGCACCATTCAGAGAGCACCGAGGCCCTCTTTTGCCATATGCCGGGGATCAAGGTGGTCCTCCCGTCGACTCCCTATACGGCGAAGGGACTCCTCATCTCGGCGATCAGGGACCCTGACCCTGTCGTCTTCCTGGAATCAGCGAGGTTGTACCGTCTCATCAAGGAAGAGGTGCCGGAGGGGGAATATACCATCCCCCTCGGAAAGGCGCGGTTGGCTCAGGAAGGGAAGGACGTGACCGTGATAAGCTGGGGCGCGATGCTCCATCGCTGCCTCCAGGCGGCGGCCGGCTTCAGCGCCGACGTGATCGACCTGATGACCCTCAATCCCTTTGACGAGGAGACGATCTATTCCTCGGTGAAGAAGACCGGAAGGGTCGTCATCGTTCATGAGGCGCCGAAGACCTGCGGCCTGGGCGCAGAGATATCCGCCTCGATCGCGGAGGAGGCGATGCTGTTTCTGAAAGGCCCCATTACGCGGGTCACCGCCTATGATGCGGTCCTTCCGCTGCCGAAGCTCGAGGACTATTACATGCCGACAGTAGAACGGATAAAGAAGGGCATAGAGGAGGTACTCAAATACTGATGCGTCATCCAATCATCATCCTTGTCATCGCTGTCTTCCTTCTTTCGATGAGCCTCGCGGCATCGGCAGCGGAAGAGGGGCCCGGACAGGCTGCAGTGCGTGCGGAGGCGAGTCAGTCCGGCTCCGGGGGCCCTGCGGATACGGAGGATACCGGGGCGATGCAGATCCCCGATCCCCTGGAGCCCTGGAATCGCGTCATGTTCACCTTCAACGACAGGCTCTATTTCTGGGTGCTGAAACCCGTCGCCAACGGCTACAGCTTCTTCATCCCGGAATGGGGACGCATCAGGGTGCGCAATGCGGTCAACAATATCGCGATGCCGGTGCGGTTCGCAAACTCCATCCTCCAGCTGAAATTCCATGCAGCGATAGCGGAACTCGGAAGGTTTGTGGTGAACAGCACCGGAGGCATAGGCGGCATGTTCGAGATCGTCAGGCCCGACCCGGAGATAGGGACCGGCGACAAGGACTTCGGCCAGACCCTCGGGAAGTACGGCATTCCAAGCGGGTTCTATATCATCTGGCCTGTCCTGGGGCCTTCATCATTCCGGGACAGCGTCGGCATGGCGGGAGATTATTTCGTGACCCCGGAGAGCTATATCACCCCCTTCATCTGGGACGGCCTGGCGGTGAGGTCGTACGAGCGGGTCAACGACACCTCCCTGAGGATCGGCGATTACGAGGATTTCAAGGAGGCGTCGGTCGAGCCGTATGCGGCCATGAGGGACGCCTACCAGGAGTACCGGAAGAGCAAGGTGAAGGGAGGGGCGTATGAAGGCCCCCTCTACCAGGGGAAAGACCGCCCGTAGCCGGGTCCCGGCGGGGTGGGCCTGCTCCTATTCGTTTTTTGACTTGTCCTTCAGCCTCTTGACGAGTTCCTCGTATGACCCTGAGGTGATTATCTGCCTGAACTGGGAGCGGTAGTTATTTACCAGGCTGACGCCTTCGATGATGATATCGTAGACCTCCCATTTGTTCTTGTCCTTGAAGATCTTGTAGTCAACGGGTATCGGCGACCCTTTTGAGGTGATGATCTCCGTCTTGACCACCGCATACTGTCCCTCTACCTTTTCGGACAGGTAATTCACCTTCTCATCGCCGCTCTCGTACCGCTCTATCTTGCGTATGTAGGTATTCTGCAGGAGGTCTGAGAAGAGGGCCACAAACTCTTTCTGCTCCCCGGGTGTGCGCTTGTTCCAATAAATACCGAGTGACCGTTTGGCCATCTCCTGGAAATCGAACTGCCTGTCAACGACCTGCCGCAACTTCCTGCGGCGCTCTTCTTTCTTTTCCGGCCGCTTCAATTCCTTGTTTCTGAGGATCTTCACGACCTCGTCTGCTGTCTGGCGCACCTGCTCCGTCGGCTCGCCCGCCGATACGGGCGGGACCCACGCGAGGACGAGGAGCCAGGAGAGGATGGCGGCAACCGGTCCGGCCAGGGGCAATAATACTTTCTTCTTCAGGTTCATGTCACACCTTCCCGAATATGAATTTGGAAATAAGCGACTCATAGTCAATGGCGGACTCGGTCTCCCGGATCCTGCCGCCGTCAGGGATGAACTTGTCAGAGGCCCCGGGTGCGATCTCGACGTACTTCTCGCCGATCAGCCCCTTGGTCTTGACGGAGGCTATCGCGTCCTCCTGTATCTTGAGGTCTCCGGGGATGAAGAGTTCGACCACAGCCTGATAGTCCTTCAGCCTGATGCTTTTGACCCTCCCGACCCCCACACCGGCGATCTCGACCGCGGCCCCGGGCTTGATGCCCGCGACCGCGCCGAATTCGGCGAAGAGGGTGGAGCCTTTCACGCCGATCACTTCGAGCTTGCCCATGCGAATGGACAGGTAGCCCAGGGAGAGGATGCCGATCAGGAGGAAGAGTCCGACCGCGGTTTCAAGGTTTATCTTTCTCATATGCCACCTTCCTTTACAGCGTTTCTATGGGCCCCTCGCTGGAGCCGGTTATAAACTGTTTGACGAACGGGTTATCCGTCTTCTGGATCTCTTCGGGTGTTCCATATTGGATAATGGCCCCATTGTAAAGCATCGCAACCCTGTCGGCCACATCGAATATCTCCGGTATCTCGTGGCTGATGATGATGCCGGTGAACCGGTATTTCCGGTGCGTATGGGTGATGAGCCGGTGGATGGAATTCAGGATGAGCGGGTCGAGCCCGGTCGTCGGCTCGTCGAAGAGGACGATGGACGGCTCGGCGATAAGGGCGCGGGCGAGGGCCACCCGCTTCTTCATGCCACCGCTGATCTCGGCGGGGTATTTGTTTCCCATGCCCCGGAGCCCCACGTCCTCCAGCGCCTCGAGGACATTCTCGCGTATCGCCTCAGCGGGGAGCTTCGTCCTTTCCCTCAGGGGGAAGGCGACATTGCCGAAGACGGTCAGGGAGTCGAAGAGGGCGCTCCCCTGGAATACGACGCCGAATTTCTGCCGCACATTTCGCAATCCATGTATGTCCACCGAGGTGATGTCAACGCCGTTGATCAGGATCGTGCCGGCATCGGGCTTCAGGAGGCCGATGAGGTGTTTCAGGAGGACGCTCTTGCCGCCGCCGCTTTTGCCGATGATCGCCACGACCTCGCCGGCGGCGATCTTCAGGTCAAGGCGGTCCAGGACCACCTGGCCTTTAAAGGATTTTGTCAGTCCCTTGATCTCGATCATGGCTTAGAGCAGGATGGACCCCAGGAAATAGTCCCACACGAGGATCAGCACCGAGGAGGTGACCACCGCCGACGTGGTCGCCCGGCTGACTCCCTCGGCGCCGAAGCCGGTGTGGTAGCCCTTATAGCAGCTTATCCAGGAGACGATGACGCCGAAGCTCAGGGACTTGTACAGGCCGATCCTGATGTCCTGCATATCCACAAAGGTGTCCATCTGGGAAAAATAGGTGCCAGGACTCAGGCCGAGGAGCTGCACGCCGACGAGATACCCGCTGTAGATGCCGATGAGGTCGAAGATCGCGGTCAGGAGGGGGAAGACAAGGACAGCGGCCACGATGTTCGGCGCTATCAGGTAGCGCAGGGGGTTGAGGGCCATGGATTCCAGCGCGTCGATCTGTTCCGATATCCTCATGATCCCGATCTCTGCAGTCAGGGCGGAACCGGCCCTGCCCGTCACCATCAGGGCAGAGAGGACCGGGCCCAGCTCCCGGATAATGGTGAGCGCCACCGCCGGCCCCAGGAGCGCCTCCGAGCCGAATTTCCGTAGCGTGTAATAGATCTGCAGGGAGAGGACCATGCCGGTGAAGGCCCCGGTCATGAGGACCACGAGCAGGGATTTATTGCCGAAAAAGCGGACCTGCCTGAGAAAGATCCGGAACTTGAAGGGCGGCCGGGCAGCGGTATACAGTGAGCGCAGCAGGAACAGGAATACATGTCCCAGGCCGTTGAGGATTGAGAGGAACCATTCCCCCAGGGTATTAAGAAAAGTCAGCATACGGTCGTGTAGCCATCCTCGCGTCTCAGAGAGACTTTTTCTTCAAGTCTACGACAATCTTATCCCCTATGCAATCTGCGGGCCGGAGGGGGCCTTTTTACATAGCCCCGGACTTGTGGTATGGTAGTAGAAATTCCATGAGGGCTGCGTTTCCGCATGCGCAATGAGATCGTCCTGTACCGGGGAGAGTCTTCACGGCAATCCCATAAGGCGCTGTTTGCCCTTGCAGACTCCTGTTACATCCCGCTTGGACACGATATCATCGGCGACATCTTCTCTGCCGCAGGCGAAGGTATTACGAAGCTGCATATCCTCGCGGGATGGGAGGAAATGCTCAAAGTGGCCCTCTGGTCGTCTGCCAGGCCCACCCATGCGGAGGTCTTTTCCCTGATGAAGAGGGCATCGGTGGACGACGCCGAGCTCGCGCCCTTCAGGGACGCCGATATCAACGACATTTTTCCTTCTCTCTACTATGGCAAACGTTTTGATATTCTCAGGAAGGTCTGTCATGCCGCCAAGGCAAAGGCCGAGGCGAAGATCAGCAAAAAGAACCTGCTTGTCTATTGCCATCTGGCATCTGAAGACGTTTCGCGGATCGTTGCCAGCAACCTCTGAAAGTGCTGATCCGCCCTGCCGTCGGCAGGGTCCCGGAACTTGCATAACTGCACTGCAAGCTGGTATCCTGTGTAATCATTCAGAAGGAGAGGTAGCTTGTCGAAGGCCACCGTATTGCTCGTAGAAGACGACCCCCTTCAGGCCGAGGCGACCCGGGAGATCCTGTTGAAGTCCGGGTATGACGTTTCTCTAGCCCAGGACGGCGTAAACGCCATCAAGATGGTCAAGACCTCAAGGCCCGACATCATCCTCCTCGATGTAATCCTCCCGGGTCTCGACGGCTATGAGGTCTGCCGGTGGCTGAAGCTGGAGGAGAGCACCAGGGGGATCCCGGTGATCATGCTGACCGTCAAGAAAGAACTTGCGGACAAGATCTCCGGCCTTCAGATCGGGGCCGACGACTACCTGCCCAAGCCCTATAATGAACTCGAACTGAACGCGCGCATCTACGCCTCCCTCAGGACCAAGGCGCTTCAGGATGAGCTGCGCATGAAGAACAAGCAGTTGGAGGAACTCCTCGGCAAGGTCGAATATATGGCGATCACCGATGCCCTGACGGGCCTCTATAACAGGCGCAGACTCTATGATGTCCTCACGAAGGAGTTCGAGAGGTCAAGACGCTACGCCACTCCGATGTCCCTTCTCATGCTGGATATCGACCACTTCAAGAGGATCAACGACAGCTACGGGCACCAGTCCGGCGACTATGTTCTTAAGGAGGTTGCCACGGTCATCGTCAACAGCCTCCGCGAGGTGGATACGGCAGCCCGGTTCGGCGGGGAGGAGTTTATGGTCGTCCTTCCGAATACCGAGCGTCAGAATGCCCGTATCAGCGCCGAACGCATCCGGGAGGCGGTCGCGGCGACTTCCTTCCAGGGACTCAAGGAGACGCTGACGGTCAGCATCGGCGTCGCCGGGCTTCCTGATCCCCTTCTGGATTCCGAGGACAAGCTGGCCCGGTGCACTGACTATGCCCTCTACCGTGCGAAATACAACGGACGCAACCGCACCGAGGTCTGCGAGGGCGCTGAGCTGCAGAAGATCGGCTGACCTGAGTATCCCCCCGGCCTTCAGGCCTTCTTTCCGGTTCGTTGACAAGCTCCCCGACAGTCGGCTATAGTCCTTCCATGGCACACGGGGAAGTCAAAGGGGATAGGTACGACGATGTGGCGGCCCTTCCGTTCAACCGGTTTATCGGGATCGAGGCTTCGCCTCCTGACAGTGATTTTCTGGTCTCACTTCCCGCTGCCCCTCACTATGCCAACCACCTTGGCACTGTCCATGCCGGCGCCCTGCTCGCCGTTGCCGAGGCGGGAAGCGGGGCATTCATCCTGAAGCATCTGGGTAACGGCGATGGTTATCTGACCGTGGTCCGTCGGTTGCAGTCCAAGTTTCGCAAGCCTGCCGTCGGCCGTGTATCAGCCCGGGCTGACGCCCGGACCGGGGCGATAGCTGATGTCAGGTCCGATCTTCAAACAAAAGGACGCGCACTGTTCAGCGTCTCGGTCGACGTAGTTGACGAGACCGGCGCTGTCGTGATGACCGCGGACATCGAGTGGTTCATCTCGCGGGACAAGTCATAGGACGGCTGCCGCAGGGTTTTCAAAAAGAGGCCGGAAAGAACCGCAGAGAAATCTTCCCTTGCCGAGTATTGATTTCCCGCCGCACATTTTCGGATAATACACCTGATTATCATTCCGGTTTCTTCCTGGAGGCTGACGTATGAAGAAGGGCATCTACATAGAAAACACGCCCCTTGAGCAGGCGCTGAAGCTCTGGCAGGAGCGGATGACCGCTGCCGGAATGAGGCCGCTTGAGGCGGAGAGCGTCCCTGCCACAGAAGCCCTCGGAAGGGTGACGTCCGAGGCGGTCATGGCCCGCGTCTCGGCTCCCTTTTATCACGCCTCTGCCATGGATGGCTACGCTGTCCGGTTCGTCGATACCTTCGGCGCCTCAGAGACAACCCCCAAAAGGCTCGTCAGGGGAGAGGGGGCGGTTTATGTGGACACGGGCGATCCGCTGCCTGACAACTTCAATGCCGTCATCATGATCGAAGACGTTAATGTGGTAAGGCCTGAGCCCGGAGGTCCCGAGTACATCGAGATCATCCGGCCCGCCTCTCCCTGGCAGCATGTGCGGGTGATCGGAGAGGACATCGTTGCTACGGAACTAATCCTGCCCGAGAACCACCAGGTGCGGCCGGTTGACCTCGGCGCTATCATCTCCGGAGGCCATGTGGATATTCAGGTGCGCCGCAGGCCGGTCGTGGCGATCATACCGACGGGCACGGAACTCGTCGAACCCGGCACGCCGCTTAGGAAGGGAGATATCATCGAATACAATTCGCGGATACTCGCAGGGCTCGTCAGCGAATGGGGAGGTGTAGCGAAACGCTTTTCTCCGGTGAAGGACGATCTGGGGAAGCTCAAAGAGGCGCTTCTTTCCGCCTGCAGGCAGGCTGACCTCGTCGTCGTCAACGCCGGGTCGTCGGCAGGGTCTGAAGACTTCACCTCCCGGGCTGTAGCAGAACTGGGAGAGGTGATCCTCCACGGCATCAACATAAAGCCGGGCAAGCCGGTGATACTCGGATGGGTCGGCAATAAGCCGGTGCTGGGGATACCGGGATATCCTGTCTCGGCATACATAACCTTCTGCCTTTTTGCAAAAGACCTCGTGTACCGTCTTCAGGGCCTCGAAACGCCGGCACCCGAGTACCTGACCGCCCGCCTTTCCCGCCAGGTCGCCTCGAACCTGGGGCAGGAGGAGTTCCTGAGGGTGAAGGTGGGGAGGGTGGGGGAGAGTCTCATCGCAACACCCGTGAGCCGCGGCGCCGGGGTGCTCATGTCCCTGGTGAGGGCCGACGGCTTCGTGAGAATACCCGCTATGTCGGAGGGATACGGCGCAGGCGCCGAGGTGCAGGTGGAGATGCTGCGGGGGAAAGAAGAGATCGAGCATACCGTCGTCTGTATCGGGAGCCATGACAATGCCCTCGACCTTCTCGCAAACATCCTGAAGAAGCGGCATCCGCAATATTCATTTTCGTCGGCCCACGTCGGTTCCATGGGCGGACTCATCGCCCTGAAAAAGGGGGAAGCTCATATGGCGGGGACACACCTCCTCGACGAAGAGACAGGCGAATACAATGTCCCGTATCTTCGGCGTATCCTCGGAGGCAGAAAGATAACCCTCATGAACCTCGTCTACCGGGAACAGGGATTTATTGTTCCGAAGGGTAACCCCAAGGGCGTACGGGGCTTCCGTGACCTCGTGCGGCAGGACATCGTCTTTATCAACCGCCAGGCCGGTGCGGGGACGCGTCTCCTCACGGACAAGCATCTCCGGGAGATAGGGATATCTCCGGCGTCAGTCAAGGGGTACGAACGTGAAGAATATACGCATATGGGCGTCGCCTCGGCCGTACTGACCGGCATCGCCGATACGGGGATGGGCATCCTGGCCGCCGCGCATGCCCTTGACATGGATTTTGTGCCGGTCGCCAGGGAGCGGTATGATCTGGCGATACCAACGGAGTATCTCGGCCTCGACGCGATGGCGGCCCTTCTCCAGATCATCCGGAACGACCCCGAGTTCAGGAGGTCGGTAATGGAACTCGGGGGCTATGACGTGTCGGACATGGGAAAGGTCCTGTATGAATCGTAGGCCTCTCGCCTGGCTGCAGACTCTGCGGCTGGACCCCCCTTCACCGTCTGACAAGACCGCGGACAGGGACCGTCTCCGGAGGGCGTTGCTGCAGGCCGGGTATCCCCGCGTCTCTTTCCCCCTCTCCGTCATGAGGCGGCTGCCGGATGAGATGCGCAGGAGAGACTTTGAGCTGACCGCCGTCCTGGGACAGGCGGAGGACGAGGTGAGGGTGATCGATATCGGCAGGGAGAAGGTCCATGGCATCGCCCTTGATATCGGATCAACGAACATCGAGGCATCCCTCTTTGATCTTTCGACCGGAGACAGGCTTGATCAGGGAGGCCGCGAGAACCCGCAACTCCCTTTTGGAGCAGACGTGCTGACGAGGGTCCAGCGCTCCATGATGGGCGGGACGGAAGAGCTTGTCAGGGTCCTGCGCACCGGCGTAAACGGACTGATTGATACGCTCTGCAGCAGAAATCATTTTGCTGCCGATGATATCGTGGCGGTCGCCGTAGCCGGCAATACGATCATGTCCCATTTCTTTCTCGGCCTCAGTGTCGATAACATCCCCGTGGCTCCCTACGTGCCTGCGGTCAACGGCCCGGTATTCACCACCGGCCGGGAGGCGGGACTCTCTGTCAACGAAGGAGCTCTTGTCTATGTATTTCCCAACGCCGGAAGTTATGTAGGCGGGGACATCATAAGCGGCATTCTTCATGCAGGCGTACACCGGGAGGAAGAGCCGGTCCTCTTCATCGATGTCGGCACCAATGTCGAGATCACCCTGGGGTGCAGGGACTGGATCATGACAGGAGCGGGGGCCGCAGGGCCTGCCCTGGAAGGCGGGGTCGCCGGCATCGGGAAGAAGGCGGAGCCGGGGACTATCTCGGGGGTCCGCATAGGCCGCTCAAACCGGGGAATTGACCTTGATGTCATGGACAACAGGGAGCCGACCGGTATCTGCGGTTCAGGCCTCATCGATCTTGTCTCCGAGATGTTTTCAGCGGGGCTCATCGATCAATCGGGGAAGTTTACGGGAATAGGAGAGGGGTTCCGCGAGCGGGACGGAGAGCGGCTGTATGCGATTTACGGCAACGGTAACGACGGGCTCAGCATCAGTGAGGCGGAGATCAGGAACTTCCTCTTCTCCAAGGCGGCGATGTTCTCCTTCCTGTATGTGTTCGTGAAGTCAGTCGGCCTCACCTTCCGCGACATAAAGAAGGTCTATGTGGCCGGCGCCCTCGGCTGCGGCATCGACCCGGAAAGCGCCGTGAACATCGGCATGCTGCCCGATATCCCGAGGGACCGGTTTATCCCCATCGGGAATTCGTCTCTCAGCGGCGCGGAGATGCTGCTCCTGGACAGGGGCCTGCTGGATGAGGCGGCGAGGGTGGCTGCCCTGATTACCTACAGGGAGATGAACGAGGACGCTGAACTCATGTCCGTGCTGCAGGGCGCGCTTTTC
This sequence comes from Nitrospirota bacterium, assembly GCA_021825365.1. Lineage (GTDB taxonomy): Bacteria > Nitrospirota > Thermodesulfovibrionia > Thermodesulfovibrionales > UBA6898 > JAKAGF01. The sequence continues at coordinate 25,060 of JAKAHR010000024.1, forward strand.
ATCCCCCATACGCAGCCGGAACTTCTGAAAGGGGCATGAATGCCTGAGACACGAGACAAGACGATCGGCGTATTTCTGCTGAACCTCGGTGGGCCGGATTCCCTCGGGGCTGTCAGGCCTTTTCTGTTCAACCTTTTTTCGGACCGGGAGATCATCAGGCTCGGCCCGTCATTCATGCAGAAGCCTCTCGCCTATCTCATCTCCTCGCTCCGCCACAAGAAGACAGAGGGCTTCTACCGACAGATAGGCGGCAGATCCCCTATCCTCGAGATTACCACGGCCCAGGCCAGTGCGCTGGAGGAATCCCTCAACGGGTCTGCACAGGCAGTCTCTCCCGCCCGCTTCAGGGTCTTTATCGGCATGCGCTACTGGCGCCCCTTCATCGGGGATGTTGTTCCCGCAATCGCACAGGAAGGGATACGACGGGTCATCGCCCTGGGGCTTTATCCCCAGTATTCCGTTGCCACGACGGGGTCTTCTCTTTCGCGGCTGCAGGCGGCGGCAGCGGGCCTGCCCCTCGAACTCCATAGCGTGTTGTCATGGTATGATCATCCGCTTTACCTCGATGCCCTGACGGAGCGGATACGGGAGGGGCTTGGCCGGTTTACGGACAACCACTCGGGAGTCCATCTCCTCTTCAGCGCGCACAGCCTGCCGAAGAAGTTCATCGACGAGGGAGATCCCTACGCAGACCATATCAAGGCGACCGTCGCGGAAGTTGTCAGGCGGATTGATGTCCCCTGGTCCCTCTGCTATCAGTCGCGGAGCGGACCGGTGGAGTGGCTTGAGCCCTCGACCGAACGGATGATCGGGGAGCTTGCGGCAAAGGGCGTCAGGAATCTTCTCGTCGTGCCGGTCAGCTTTGTCTCGGACCATATAGAAACATTGTACGAGATTGATATACTATATAAATCGATGGCCAGGGGACTCGGGATGCGGCTGGAGCGGGTGGAATCCCTGAACACGTTTCCCCTGTTCATCGCGGCCCTTGGAGACATCGTGAAAAGAGGAATCAAGGAGGCAGGATGGGTAGAATGAAGGTTGTGCATGCGGTGCTTGCCGCACTGGCAGTCATCATGTTGTTTGCCGCAGCAGTGCCGGCCGAGGTTCGGCAAAAGACATTTACCAAGGAGGAAAGAAAGAAGATGGCCGAGACGCGAGCGCTTATTGAGACGAAATTCGGGACGATAGAGCTGAAGTTTTTTCCGGAGGTGGCGCCGAACCACGTGAACAACTTCATCGAGCTTGCCAAAAAGGGTTTTTTTGACGGCACTACATTTCATCGGGTGATCCCCGGATTCATGATACAGGGCGGTGACCCCAATTCAAAGAGCCCGGACAAGTCGCGCCACGGCATGGGCGGCCCCGGGTATACGGTCAAGGCCGAGTTCAATAACAAGTCGCACAAGCGCGGGATCCTTTCGATGGCCCGCTCCGCCAATCCGGACAGCGCCGGATCACAATTCTTCATCTGTGTTGCAGACGCGACGTTCCTCGACCGGCAGTACACGGTTTTCGGTGAAGTCGTCTCAGGCCTCGATGCGGTCGACAAGATCGTCGGCCAGCCGCGCGACTCTGCCGACAATCCGAATGAGCGGGTCGAGATGAAGGTGAAAATAGTCGAAAAGTAGGGGTTTCGCATCCGGAAAAACGCAGACTATTGGATTGCATAATTGGGGCTGAAAGGTATATCCTATAGCTATATACGGCATGAGGATCGATCGCAGAGTGCCCAAACTTCAGAGTGTTGTCCAGGAAATTGTCCATCCGGTCTGTTCTTTTGTACAAAACCAGGCGAGTCGAAGGTCAGGAACTGCGTAATTCCGCGTTTCTAAATAATTTTTCCCAATAAGGAGGAAAAGTTGAAAGAACAAGAAATTGTCGAGACCCTGAAGAAAGAGAGTGAAGAGTTCCGGAGACTGATTGAGGAGCATCACAGCCTTGAGGGTGTTCTGGCGGATATCGACAGGAAGGTCTATCTCACCGCAGAAGAAGAGGTCGAACGGAAGAAGATCCAGAAGCAGAAACTCGCAAAAAAAGACAAGATGGCCGAGATCATCAGGGATTACAGAAAAGACCACAGCGTAGCATAACAAACGACTGAATCAGGGCCGCGGGCAGAGCCCGCGGCCCCTAGCCAAATAGGCAGGGCGTCCTGACGGCGCCCTCGCTCCAAGGGGGAATAATATATGCGCAGCAAGACGATAAAAGAGGGAATCGAGCGTCTGCCTCACCGTGCCCTGCTGTATGCCACCGGCATTCCCAGGTCCGAGATGGACAAACCCTTTATCGGCGTCGTCACCAGCTTTACGGATCTCATCCCCGGCCATATCGGCATGCGGGATCTTGAGCGTTTCATCGAAAAGGGCGTGCACACCGGAGGGGGCTACCCCTTCTTCTTCGGCGTCCCCGGCATCTGCGACGGCATTGCGATGGGGCACGGCGGTATGCATTACTCCCTCGCCTCGCGGGAACTGATCGCTGATATGATAGAGAGCGTGGCAGAGGCCCATCGTCTCGACGGTCTCGTGCTCCTGACCAACTGCGACAAGATAACGCCGGGCATGCTCATGGCAGCGGGCAGGCTGAATATCCCCTCCATCGTGGTGACCGCCGGGCCGATGATGTCCGGCCGCTTTAAGGGCAGGAGGCTGAACCTCACGAGCGACACCTTCGAGGCCGTGGGCAAGTTCAAGAAGGGCCTCATCAGTTCCGGAGAGCTGGCGGAGCTTGAGATGTGCGCATGTCCGGGAGCCGGCTCGTGCCAGGGCATGTATACCGCCAATACCATGGCATGCGTAACCGAGGCGCTCGGCATGAGCATCCCCGGATGCGCTACCGCCCTCGCGGTTTCCTCGAAGAAACGGAGGATCGCCTTTGAGAGCGGCAGTCTTATCGCCCGGCTCGTCAGGAAGAATGTCACGCCCCGCAAGATCATGAACCTCAAGGCGTTCGAAAACGCGATCATGGTCGACCTTGCCCTCGGAGGCTCCACCAACACCGTTCTTCATATACCCGCGATCGCCCATGACGCGGGGATCGATCTGCCCCTGGAGGTCTTTGACCGCCTGGCGGTAAAGACTCCGCATATCACGGACATGCTTCCGGGCGGGAAGAACTACCTCGAGGACCTGGATAATGCCGGCGGCATCCCTGCCGTTCTCAAGAGGCTCCGCGGGCAGATCCGCGACAATATCACGGTGAGCGGGAAGACGGTCTTCTCCATAGCCGATGCTGCCGAGGTCTATGATGAAGAGGTGATACGCCCCCTGAACAAACCGCACCATAAGCAGGGAGGCATCGCCATCCTGAAGGGCAACCTCGCTCCCGGCGGGGCGGTGGTGAAGCAGTCTGCGGTGACCAAAAACATGATGAAGATCGAAGGCACGGCGATCGTCTTTGATGCCGAGGAAGATGCGATGAAGGCGATACTCGGCGGAAGGGTCAGACCCGGCCATGTGGTGGTGATCCGTTATGAGGGTCCCAAGGGCGGACCGGGCATGCGCGAGATGCTCTCGCCCACCTCGGCGATCGCCGGCATGGGGCTGAGCGAATCCGTCGCCCTCATCACCGACGGGCGGTTCTCCGGAGGGACGCGGGGCCCCTGCATCGGCCATGTCTCGCCCGAGGCGATGGAGGGCGGGCCCCTTGCCATCGTCCGTAACGGAGATATCATAAAGGTGGATATCCCGGGGAGACGGCTGGAGTTGGTGGTCCCGAAGGACGAGATTTCCCGGAGACTCCGGGCATGGAAAAAACCTGCCCCGAAGATCACCAAAGGGTACCTGGCGCGGTATGCCCGGTCGGTCAGTTCGGCCGGTGAAGGCGCCGTGATGAAATAGCGGAACGACGGAAAGGCCCGAAAACTTTACAGAATATAACAGCATGTGCTAATCTTAACGACAGCATTTTTGAGGAAGGGTGGTGAAGTTGTGACTACAGAAAGGAACAAGGAAAAAATAATCAGCGATTACCGGGTGCATGATAAGGATACCGGTTCTCCGGAAGTGCAGATAGCGCTTCTGAGCGAGAGGATCGGATATCTTACGGAACATTTCAAAATCCACGCGAAAGACCATCATTCGAGGCGGGGACTGCTTAAACTCGTCGGGCAGCGGAGAAAGTTGCTCGACTATCTGAAGGCCGTCAATAAAGAGCGGTACGACAAGGTAATCAGCAGACTCGGCATCAGAAAGTAGAGAACATGGAACAAACGATTTCTCTTGAAGTCCGCGGCAAAGAACTGACGCTCAAGACCGGGAAGGTAGCCCGGCAGGCGGACGGATCGGTGATCGCCCAGTACGGCGATACCGTTATTCTTGCCACGGCAGTCAGCAGCAAGACCCCCCGGGAGGGCATAGACTTTTTCCCGTTGACCATCGATTATCAGGAAAAGGCCTATTCAGCCGGCAAGATACCCGGAGGATTTTTCAAGCGCGAGGGGAGGCCTACCGAAAAGGAGGTCCTGACTTCCCGCCTGATAGACAGGCCGATCAGGCCGCTCTTCCCGAAAGGGTTCAGCTGCGAGACGCAGGGGATCGCCAATGTGCTCTCCTACGGTGATGAGAATATCGCCGACATCCTCGGCATCATAGCCACCTCCGCGGCGCTGCACATCTCGGATATCCCCTTCAAGGGGCCGGTGGGCGCGGTGAGGATCGGCAGGGTCTCCGGGTCGTTCATCATCAATCCGGATCTGCGGGAGACCGAGGAATGCGATCTGAACCTTGTTGTCGCCGGCACCGAAGACGCGGTGGCGATGGTCGAGGGAAGCGCCCAGGAGATGAGCGAAACCGACCTCCTCGAGGCTATTGACATAGCCCACCGGGAGATCAAGAGGCTCTGCTCCCTGCAGAATGATTTCAGGGCAAAGGCCGGCAAACCGAAGCGGGTCGTGGCAGAGCCGGTTACCGATGAGGAACTGAAAAAGACGGTGACCGAGCGGGCCCTGGACAAGATAAAGGGGGCGATCACCATCCCCGACAAGATGCTTCGGCAGGCCACTCTTGACGAGATCAGGGCGGGCATCATCGCCGAACTCGATACGGAAGAGAAGAAGATCGCGGCGGAGATATCCGCTGTCTTTCATGATATAGAGAAGCAGCTGGTCAGGAACATGATCCTGAATGACAATATCCGGGCTGACGGGAGAAACCCCCAGCAGATCAGGCAGATAACCTCCGAGGTCGGGATCCTGCCCCGCACACACGGCTCCGCGCTGTTCATCCGGGGAGAGACGCAGTGTCTCGCGGTCGTGACACTCGGCACCTCGGACGACGAGCAGAGGATCGATGCGCTTGAAGGCGAGACCTCGAAGACGTTCATGCTCCACTACAATTTCCCGCCCTTCAGCGTGGGAGAGGTGAAACCCCTCCGGTCGCCGGGCAGGAGGGAGATCGGCCACGGCATACTGGCGGAGCGGTCTCTCAAGGCAGTGATCCCGTCGAAAACGGATTTCCCCTACACGGTCAGGATCGTGTCGGACATCCTCGAATCCAATGGGTCATCTTCCATGGCCACGGTCTGCGGAGGCACCCTCGCCCTTATGGACGCGGGCGTCCCGATCAAGGCGCCGGTGGCGGGCATCGCGATGGGTCTTATCAAGGAAGGGGACCGGTTTGTCGTCCTGACGGACATCCTCGGACTCGAAGACCACCTGGGAGACATGGACTTCAAGGTCACCGGGACGGAGAACGGCATCTGCGCCTTCCAGATGGACACGAAGATCGGCGGCATCCCGCGGGGCGTCATGGAACAGGCCCTGGAACAGGCGCGGCAGGGGAGGCTGTTTATTCTCGGGAAGATGCGGGAAACGCTTTCCGAACACCGGCCGTCCCTTTCGATGCATGCACCGAGGATCTACACCATGCATATCAAGCAGGACAAGATCCGCGACGTCATCGGCAGCGGCGGCAAGGTCATCCGGGGCATCATCGAACAGACCGGCGTCAAGATCGACATCGACGACAGCGGCCTGATCAACATCGCCGCATCCGACGGCACGGCAGCCCAGAAGGCGATCGACATCATCAACAACATTACCGCGGAGGCCGAACTCGGCAAGCTCTATCTCGGCAAGGTGAAGCGCATCATGGACTTCGGAGCCTTTGTGGAGATCATCCCGGGGACCGAGGGACTCCTCCATATCTCGCAGCTTGACGACAAGCGGGTCGCCAAGGTGACGGACGTGGTGAATGAGGGCGACGAGGTGATGGTGAAGGTGATCGAGATAGACAAGATGGGCAGGATCCGCCTCAGCCGCAAAGAGGCCCTGCACGAGCAGAGCTCCAAGGCCGGCTAAACAGCGGCTGATACAGATTACCATTATTCAAGGGGATGATTGAATCCCCTTTTTCATTCCAGGGGACAGGATCATGTTTACAAAGGAATACCTCGAAAACGGCATACCCGTAGTCATGGAGCCTATCGGAAACGTCCGATCGGTCTCCGCCGGCGTGTGGGTCAAGGTGGGATCCCGCAATGAACATCCCGAGCAGAACGGCATTTCCCATTTTCTCGAGCACATGTTTTTCAAGGGCACGCGCAAGCGGACGACCAAGGACATCGCCGTGGATATTGATACCATCGGCGGCGACCTCAACGCCTTCACCTCCCGGGAGAATACCGCCTTCTATATCAAGGTGCTCGACGAGTACCTCGACAGGGGGCTGGAGCTGCTCGCCGATATCTTCGTGAACTCGGTATTTCCCGAGGATGAACTCGAGAAAGAGAAGAAGATCATCAAGGAAGAGATCAAGATGGTCGAGGACACGCCGGACGACTATATCCATGATCTGTTCAACCAGACCGTGTGGGGCCAGACCGGCCTCGGCCAGACGATCCTCGGCAGGCGGGAGACGATCGCCTCCTTCACCCGGGACGACGTCGTGGCGCATATCAAGAAGTATTACGGCACGAGGGACATCGTCATCTCCTGCGCCGGCAATTTCGACACCGGGAGACTTATCGGCATACTGAACAGGCGGTTTGGCACTCTCCGTCGCGGATCAGAGCCGCAGAAGGGCGGCGCTCCGGACTTCAGGCAGGACTCGCGAGTCATTACGAAGGATCTGTCGGAGGCCCACATCTGCATCGGGGTCCCCGCCCTGTCCCAGGTGAGCGAGGAACGGTATGCATTTTTCCTCCTGAACACGATCCTCGGAGCGGGCGTCAGTTCCCGGCTTTTTCAGGAGATCAGGGAAAAAAGGGGACTCGCCTATTCGGTCTATTCCTTTACCTCTTCGTATGTCGATACCGGGTTGTGGGGCGTCTATGCGGGGGTGAGCAGGAAGAAGATCAGGGAAGCGGCGGAAGTGATTGTGGAGGAGATGCTCGCCCTGCCGGATACCCTTACCGAGACCGAGTTCGAGCGTTCAAAAAAGCACCTGAAGGGTAATCTTATCCTCGGGCTGGAGTCGACCAGCAGCCGCATGCAGAATATCGCCCGTCAGGAGATCTATTTCGGCAGGTACATATCTCCGGATGAGATCATTCAGTCAGTCGACCGGGTCCGCCTCCCGGAGGTGAAGGACCTTGCGCACCGCCTCATTCAAAAGGAACTCTTTTCCCTGACAGCCTACGGGCCGATCCAGAAGAACGTCCTCGACGGCCTCACCGGCTGAGGCGCGAAAGTTTACCTGACTTCCCCGCGTCCGCGAGGGAACGCCTAATCCGAGATGACCTGTTCAATCGTCCGGCAGAGGTCATCCATCTTGTAGGGTTTGGTAACGACCGCCCGGAAACCGTATTGCCGGTAGTCGGCCATTACCGGGTCGCTGGAGTAGCCGCTTGAGACGACGGCTCTCGCAGAGGGGTCCATCGCCAGCAGTTGCTCCACCGTCTGCCTTCCGCCCATGCCGCCGGGGATGGTGAGGTCCATGATGACCGCGTCAAAGGGCTTTCCCGAATCCTTTGCCGTGTGATAGAGGCTCAGAGCTTCGGAACCGTCCCGCGCGGTCACCACGTCGTATCCCATCTCCCGCAGCATCTCCCCGGAGACATCCCTGATCACCTCTTCATCGTCCATAAGGAGTATCTTCCCCTTCCCATGCAGCGTCTCGACGCTTACGCCGGAAACGGCAGGAGCCGAGCCTGCCGCAGGAAGATACAGGTGAAAGGAGGTCCCCTTCCCCGGCTCGGACTCCACGCGTATAAAGCCCTCATGCCTCTTCACGATCGAAAAGACGGTTGTCAGGCCGAGGCCGCTTCCGGTCTTTCTGGTCGTGAAATACGGGTCGAATATCCTGCTGAGAACTTCCCCCGACATGCCCTGACCGGAGTCGCTTACGGTTATCTTTACGTATTTGCCCTTCTTTATTCCCGGCTCTTCGATGCTGCCAGCCGGAACGTTCTCGCCGCTCACCTCGATTGCTCCGCCCGCGGGCATCGCCTGGACCGCGTTGATGACGAGGTTGTTGATGACCTGGTTCATCTGGCCTTCGTCGGCATCAACCGGCCACAGGTCGTCAGGCAGCGAAAACGAGCAGGTCACATTTGATCCCCTGAGCGAAAACTCGACCGAGCTGCGGAGCAGGCCCCCGACCGCCAGGGCCTTTCTGACGGGCGCGCCTCCCCGCGAAAAGGTGAGGAGCTGCTGGGTAAGGTCTTTTGCCCGGAGGGAGGCCTTTTCAGCCTGGATCAGCCGCTTGAATGCCTTGTCTTCGGGCTTCAGGAACATCCGCGCCATCTCGATGTTGCCGAGAACGCCTGTCAGGAGATTATTGAAGTCGTGGGCGATGCCGCCGGCGAGAACGCCGAGGGACTCGAGCTTCTGGACGCGTATCAGTTCCTCCTCAACGCGCTTCTGCTCGGTGACATCATCCAGGGATACAACGGACCCGGTGATCTTCACCCCGTGGAAAAAAGGCGCGGCTCCCAGAGAAACGGAGAGTGTGCGGCCGTCTTTGCCGATGAGCCGGGCTTCGAGACGGGATGCAGTCCGGCTGTAGGTCACCACGTTCTCGATGTTCTCCTGCACCGCTGTCCGCGTATCCGGCGTAAAGAGGGTGTAAAAAGACTTTCCGACCAGGTCATACGGGGTCAGGCCGCTCATCTCGCATATGCGTTCGTTGATGTGGACGATCACCCCGTCCGTATCCACGACGAGGATGGCGTTGGTCGTGCTCTCCATCACCTTCCGGAGGAACTCATTGGCGCTGTCGAGGGATTCCTCAGCCTTCTTCAGGGCGCGGATAGGAATGATGCGGATAACCAGAAAGGCGCCGGCCCCGAGCAGAAGCATAAAGACGGAGATGAGGCCCGTCTGCAGGACCACGGGGAGCAGGGAACGGGATATCTCGAGTCTGGCAACGGATGAGCCGGCATCATACAGCATCGCCGAGCGGGTGAGCAAGGGGCGGCTGATGGGATCGGAGCTTACCGCAACCACCCTGTTCTGATCATCGAAGATGCGGCGCATCTCCGGCTCCCGTCCTTCAGGCCGCCGTCCGAGAAAGCCCTCAAGTCTGATCTGCTCATATCTCCAGAATTCAGGGTTTGCGCTGACAAGCGGAGAGATGAGCGATGCAGTGATCTCCGCCTCCATCTGGAGGCTGCCGGCCGCAAAGTTATAGGTGACCATGAAATACGCTGCCGGCACCACGAATACGACGACACTGACGATGACCGCCGAGAGCCAGGTAATGACGCGTGTCGATGACTTCCTCATGATGGCGTCTACCGGTTTTCAGGCATTGTGACATGCCCTGTTGCTTCAAGAATCTTTCTGCCCGCAGGAGATTGTACGAACCGTATGAATTGCGCGGCGGCCCCGCGGGCAGGCGGCTTGACGACGAAGTAGAGGTCGTGTGAAAGCGGATATTTGCCGTTTGCAACGTTCCGGACAGACGGATAGACTCCGTTGAATGAAAGCATTTTGACTGATCTCTTCTCCGCGAGAATCAGGGCAAGATTGGTAAAGCCGAGGCCTCCGGGCGTCGTTTCGAGCAGATCGGCAGAATCCTGAGCGGTCTGGGCGCTCAGCATGCCCTTACGGGCCAGAGCGCTATCCAGCGCCATGCTCACTGCGGGAGAGACCGTCCTGAGGATGGTCATCTCATAATCTGTCGGAGGGCGGAGGATCAGACGTATGCGTTTTCCGTCGTGCCAGGTGCTTTTGGTCCCTTCGAGTATCCGGATTATCTCCGCGGTGGTGATGTCACCGGCGCTGACACCCTTTCCTACCGCAAAGACAAAGGGCGTCCTGCCATAGAGGGCAGACGTCAGCCCGAGACTCAGTTCTTCGTCCTTCAACTTTCTGATGCTGATGCCGATGTCAACGGCCCCGCTGGCAACGGCCTTGATACCGCCTCCGCTGCCGAGGCTCGGCAAGACCTTCACCTTTATGCCGGGATGCGACCGTTCGAAGGCCCCGGCCAGGATATTCATGGCGCCCAGGTCGCTTCCCGTCCCCCCGATGCGCACGACCTCTTCGACGCAGAGTGCCGATGGAGCAGCAAAGAGGAGTATGCCCAGCATGATAAGCGCCTGGCGAAACCTCGCAATCAATCCGTGCTTCACGCTTGTATTATATATCAAATATGCGCGGAGTCCAGACGAATTTACGGCTTGACGGAGGCTGATATCCGACGACGCCCCGGCGTCATGTTTCGCCCCGGAAGGCGCCTTGAACGCCTTCTTCTTTTGGGATTTTTGGGGTATGCTGTAGTATCGGAAACAGCCGAAGGCAGCGGGCAGGAAAGAAGGCTGCCGTGAATTTGCGGGAGGCGCCATGAAGGCAGGATTTATCGGTCTGGGACATCTGGGAAGGGCGATGGCGAAGCGGCTCATGGCTGAGGGAGTTGAGCTTGGCATATGGAACAGGACTCCTCAGAAGGCGGAGGGTCTCGGGGGCCGGCTCGCTGAAAGTCCTGCCAGCCTCATCTCCGCAGTTGATATCGTCTTCATCAACCTCTTTGACAGTGACGCGGTGCAGGCTGTTTTGTCGGGACCCGGAGGGCTTCTCAAGGCAGACTGTCAGGGGAAGATTGTGGTGGACACGACCACCAACCATTTCGATCGGGTGACTGATTTTCACCGGCTGATGGCCGAGGCGGGGGCTTCCTACCTGGAGGCCCCGGTCCTGGGCAGCGTCGTTCCTGCGCAGCAGGGCAACCTGACTGTCCTCATATCCGGAGGGAAGGTCGCCTACGAGAAGGCACTGCCGCTGATCCGGAAGATCGGCAAGACAATCTTCTTTCTTGAAGAAGCCGGGCTGGCGACGAGGATGAAGCTCATCAACAATCTCGTCCTCGGCTGCCTCATGGCCAGTCTCGCCGAGGCGGTCGCCTTCGGAGAAGACGTTGGAATTTCCCGGGCCCGGGTTATCGATATTCTGGCCGCGGGGGCGGGCAACTCCGGCGTCCTGAGCGCAAAGAAAGACAAGCTTCTTACTGATGATTTTTCAACGCAATTCTCCTCGTCGCTTATCTATAAAGACCTTCACTATCTCCAGGACCTGGCACGGCAGCTGAAGAGGCCGCTGTTCACCGGGAGTGTCGCCAAGGAGGTGTACGGCATGACATTCTCCCGAGGGCTTGAGGGACTCGATTTTTCGGCGGTATATATGCTCCTGAAGGAATTCGGGGGCCGATCCTGATGCCGGAGGATGAGGGACGACGGCGCTTCCTGTGGCAGGCCGTTTTCTGATGTCCGGATGCCCTCCCTGATGGTACCAGCATCCTCTTTTGTGTCATAATAAAAAAATGTTGCTATCACCTCTTCGCAAGAAGCAATTCCGGTGGGCGTATGCGCTCTGGGTCCTGCCCTGCGCGATCTTTGTGATACTGTCTTCCTGCGCCCCGAAGCAGGCGCGGGTTGCTGAAACGCCTGCTCCTCCTCCCCATGCGAGCGAGGCTGATTACTACTATATCCTCGGCTATGACGCCTATATCAATTCCCAGTGGGACAGCGCCATCGAGAATTACCGGAAGGCGCTCGAATCTGATCCTGCATCCCCGTACCTGAGGACCCAGATCGCCATGGTCTTGTACCGCACCGGCAAGCTCAGCGCCGCCCTGGCTGAGGCCGAGGCGATTGTGAAGGAAAAGCCCGACTACCTGCCGGCGTTGATGATAGTCGGTGAAGTGTACTATGAACAGAAGCGTCTTGATGATTCGATCCGGGTCAGCAGAAGGATCCTGGAACTGGATCCGGAAGACCGGGACGCGGCCCTCTTTCTCGGCAGGCTGTACTACGCGAAGGACAACCTCGACGAGGCGGTGAAGACATTCGATCAGATCGTGGTGAAGGACCCCGATGATTTCGTTGCACTTGACTATCTCGGTTCCATCTATATCGACAAGAAAGATTATGTCAGGGCGGAGGAATATATCAGGCGGACTCTTGAAATCAGGCCGGACCTTGACACCGCATACTTCAAGCTGGGCCTGATCGACGAGATGCGCGAGAACCTGAAGGGCGCTGCGGAGAAGTACGAAAAGACGATAGAACTTAACCCGCATAACGGCGAGGCCCGCGAGCGGCTCGGCCAGGTCTATCTCAAGCAGAAGGAGTATGGCAGGGCGATTGACGAGTTTCAGAAGCTGAGTAAACGCCAGCCCGAGAACATCGACGTGCACGTACGGCTCGGCCTGCTCTATTTCGAGGAGAGGCAGCACCAGCGGGCGCTCGAGGAGTTCAGGTTCGCCCTGAAGGCGCGGCCGGACAACAGTGCCATACGATACTACCTCGCCCTGGTGCTCGAAGAGACGGAGCGGAACGAGGAGGCTGCGGCAGAGCTGAAGACGATCCTGGCTGCTGAACCCAGGAATATCAACGCATTCCTGCACCTGGCCTTCGTCTACACGCGGCTCAAGCGCGACGAAGACGCGATAAAGGTTTATGAGGAAATCCTCGAGTTCGAAAAGGACAAGGCTGAGGTGTATTCATACCTTGCTACCGCGTATATCCAGCGGAAGGAGTATGAGAAGGCGTTGAAGGTGCTCGACGGCGGCCTTGCCCGGTTCCGCGACAATGATGACCTGCACTTCAGCCGCGCCGTGGTGATGGAGAAACTTGGCAAGTTCGACGAGATGGTGGCTGAACTCAAGAAGGCGATCGAGCTTAACCCGAAGAATACCGACGCGCTTAACTACCTCGGGTATTCGTATGCGGAGAAGGGCATACACCTGGATGAGGCGGAGTCCCTTGTCGGCCGGGCGCTGGAGGCAAAGCCGGACAACGGGTATATCCTCGACAGTCTCGGCTGGGTCTATTACAAGCAGGGGAAGCTGGAGAAGGCATTTGAACTGATCAAGAGGGCTTCCCAGGCGACAAAGGACGATCCGGTCGTGCTCGAGCATCTTGGCGATATCTACCATTCTTTGAACGAACCACGGAAGGCTGCCGACGCGTGGGAGAAGTCCCTCCTGCACCACGAAAAGGAGGAGGGGCTGAAGGAGCGGGTCGAAAAAAAGATCCGGGAGCTCGGCCTCCCTGCACAGGGCCGTTAGTTGTCCGCAGCCGGGGACGACGCGACATGAAACTGGATCTCAGGGCTCCGGCGAAGATCAACTGGTTCCTCTCGGTTATCCGGAAACGGGGCGATGGCTACCACGATATCTCCTCGGTCATGCAGTGCGTGAGCCTCTTTGACCGTATATCCCTCGAACACTCCGCCTCCCTGGAACTCCGTACCGATATGGACCTTCCGGCTGAGCAGAATCTCGTCTACAGGGCGGCTGCTCTCCTGAAAGAATGGGCCGGGTATGGAGGCGGGGCGGTCATCAGCCTGACGAAGAACATCCCCTCGGCAGCCGGACTGGGGGGCGGCAGCAGCGATGCTGCGACGACGCTCCTGGGGTTGAACCGCCTGTGGGAGCTGAACCTCCCGGTCGCGGTTCTTTCTGAACTTGCCGGCAGGATAGGCTCGGACGTGCCCTTTTTTATCCGGGGACCCCTGGCCTTCGCCGAGGGGCGGGGAGAGCGGCTGACCCCCCTGTCCCTGCAGGACCCGGAGAGCCCCGTCTGGCTGCTCCTGGTGAAGCCGCCGCTGTCGGTTTCCACGGCGTGGGCGTACGGCCGGTATGTTCCGAAGTTGACAAAAAAGGTCATTGATATTAAACTGTTCTGTCTATCCCTTGCCGGGAAAGACTTTGTTTCCTTGCGTCAAATGGTCTTCAATGACCTTGAAGAGGCGGTATCCGGACGGTACCCGGTGATCGCTGAAATCAAGGAGGCGCTTCTGAGAAGCGGCGCCGCGGTCGCCTCCATGAGCGGAAGCGGGCCGACGGTCTTTGGCGTTTTCGGGAACCGTGATGAGGCTGTTACTGCGTCAGGCCGCATGGGAGGGCACTGGTGCAGTGTGGTGAGTACTTTGACCGCGGCTGTTCATCAAACGGGACAGGAGGAAGCACCCTGATGTCATCCGGAGCGGTTCCGTCGACAGTCTTCTGTTCGCTAATGGGGCGTCGACAAACGGCAAGTCAGGAGATTTTGGATCTCCCATGTGGAGGTTCGAATCCTCCCGCCCCAGCCAGTCCTGAAGGGTCTTTATCGTCGGGATGAAGGAGTAGAGGTTTCACGAAAAAATGCCTGGCGGTCCGCGGGGCTGACGGGCAAGGGGGTACGATGCTGCAGGGTATGAAACTTTTCACGGGCACGGCGCATATTTCTCTGGCCAGGGAGGTGGCCGCGTGCCTGAATATGCCGTTGGGCGACGCGACCGTCTCGAACTTCAGCGACGGTGAGATACTCGTCAGACTGAATGAGAATGTGCGGGGCTCCGACGTCTTTGTAGTGCAGCCGACATGCGTGCCGGTGAATAACAGCATTATGGAGCTGCTCCTGATCATCGATGCCCTGAAGAGGGCCTCGGCCGGCAGGATAACCGCCGTAATTCCGTACTACGGATATGCGCGTCAGGACAGGAAGGTGCAGCCCCGGGTTCCCATCTCCGCCAAGATGGTGGCCGATCTGATCGCCACGGTGGGGACGAACCGGGTGCTGACAGTCGATCTGCACGCAGGACAGATACAGGGGTTTTTCAACATCCCGGTGGACAACCTGTACGCAACGCCGGTATTGCTGGACTATGTGAACAAGCATTATGATGCCGCCCGACTCGTTGTCGTCTCGCCGGATGCGGGTGGCGTGGAGCGTGCCAGGGCGTTTGCGAAGCGCCTCAAGTGTTCCATCGCGATTGTTGACAAGCGGCGGGAGAAGGCCAATGAGTGCGAAGTGATGAATGTCATCGGCGACGTGGACAAGATGGACGCCCTCATCCTCGATGACATGGTCGACACCGCGGGCACCATGGCCCAGGCAGCGGCCGCACTGAAGGGAAAGGGCGCACGCAAGGTTTCGGCAGCCTGCACCCATGCGGTGCTCTCGGGTGTGGCCGTTGACCGGATAAATAAGTCGGTGATCGACGAGATGATCGTTACCAACACGATACAGCTCAACAGCAAGCAGGAGAGCTGCAAGAAACTGACGGTGTTGAGCATAGCGCCTCTTCTGGGAGAGGCGATCAAACGAATTCATGAAGAATCGTCCATAAGTTCGTTATTTGTGTAGAGGAGGAGATATGGAAAGGATCAGCATAGCAGCGGAGAAGAGGGAAAGAAGCGGGAAAGGGGTTGCCCGTTCACTGAGAAGGGATGGCAAGATCCCAGCCGTTCTCTATAGAGAAGGAAGGTCGCAGTCCATCCAGCTCGGCAGAAAAGATCTGGTCAGACTCGTCAATGCGGCGACCGCGGAGCAGATCATGTTCGACCTTCAGTTCGCCGACGGCGAGCGGAAGCTGGCACTTCTGAAAGACTTCCAGGTGGACCCTATTCGGGGCGAGCTTCTCCATACCGACTTCTTCGAGGTCTCGCTCACCGAAAAGGTCAAGGTCACGATTCACGTGACGACCGAGGGCGAGCCGATCGGGGTCAAGAGGGACGGCGGCATGATGCAGCAGGTCCTCAGGGAGGTGGAGGTCGAGTGCCTGCCTGACAATATCCCCGGCAAGATCAGGCTCGATATCTCGAAGCTCGAGATCGGCCAGTCCATCCACGTGAGCGATCTCACCTTCGGTGAGGGGGTAAAGGTTATATCCGACCCCCACGAGGTCATCGTGACGGTGGTCACGGCCGTAGTCGAGGCCGCTCCGGTGGCAGAGGCAGCCGTCGAGGCGGCGCCCGCTGAACCCGAGGTGGTGAAGAAGGGCAAGAAAGAGGAAGAGGGGGCTGAAAAGGCCGAGAAGAAGGAGAAGTAATCGTTGTGGCTCGTGGTCGGTCTCGGAAACCCGGGAAGGAAATACGCCAGGACGCGTCATAACGTTGGGTTTCTCGTTGCCGAGGCGCTTGCCGGGGCGAACCGGCTTCTCTTTCAGGACAGAACGGATTACAGATTATGCAAGGGCTCCATGGGGGATGCATCGATCGTCCTCCTGGAGCCTTTGACGTTTATGAACAGAAGCGGCTCGGCCGTGAAGAAGGTGATGGACAGGATGAATATCCCCGCGGAGAACATCGTCGTGGTCCATGATGATCTCGATCTTCAGACAGGGAAGCTGCGGATCCGCAAGACAGGCTCTTCGGGAGGTCACCGGGGTGTCGAGTCCGTCATTCAGAGTATCGCGTCGAGGGATTTCGTGAGGGTCAGGATCGGCATCGGACGGGACCCTTTCATGGCGACGGAGGACTACGTTCTCTCGAAGTTCTCGAAGGTTGAGGCGTCGCTCATCAGCGACGCCGTCGAAAAGGCGGTCGATGCGGTCGGTGTGATCGTCGCCGAAGGCGTTGAAAAGGCGATGAGCCGATTTAACTAGTCGAGGAGCAGGGAGACGCCGGACGGCGATGCCTTGTCTCGAGGGGTAGCACTTCTATCAGCATATCAGTCTTTTCCTGTCTTTTCCTTGACAACTTCCCGATAATACAATAAACTAACCACTTATGAAGGCATTCATCGCCGCCAACTGGAAGATGAACAAGACGGTCGCCGAGACGCGGGAGTTCATGAAGACTTTTGTCCCCCTCGTCAAGGACGCATCAGACGTTGACATTGTCATCGCCCCGCCGTTTACAGCCCTTGCGGCAGCGGCGGAGGAGATGAAGGGCAGCGCTGTACAGCTCTCGTCCCAGGACGTCTTCTGGGAGGAGAAGGGCGCCTTTACCGGTGAGGTCGCGCCCGGTATGCTCCTTGACGCCGGCTGCAGGCACGTCATCATCGGGCACTCGGAGCGGCGGCAGTATTTCCATGAAGACGACGCTGTGGTGAACAAGAAGGTCAAGTCGGCCCGCAAGGCAGGCCTGGGCGTCATCTTCTGCTGCGGCGAGTCGCTCGATGAGCGGGAATCGGGAAAGACCTTTGACGTGATTCGCAGGGAAGTTGAGATGGGCCTCGTGGGCGTTGAGCCGGAGCAGTTGGTGGTAGCCTACGAACCGATCTGGGCGATCGGCACCGGCAAGACCGCGACCCCTGATCAGGCCCAGGAGGTGCATGCCTTCATAGCCGGTGTGCTCACCAAGGTATATGGAAATAAGTCCGGGATTATTCGTATAATATACGGCGGCAGCGTCACGCCTGATAACGTCGATATCCTCATGGGATGCAAGGACATCAGCGGCGCTCTTGTGGGCGGAGCAAGCCTCAAACCGGACAGCTTCAGCCGCATAGTTCACTTTAAGAAGGAGAAGTAATGCTTTTTACCCTGGTCCTTATCTTCCATGTCATTGTCTGTTTGTTCCTGATCTTTATCGTTCTTATCCAGAGCGGAAAAGGGGCTGAACTCGGAGCGGCCTTCGGCGGCTCCAGCCAGACGCTCTTCGGTGCACGCGGCGCTGCCACGTTCTTCAGCAAGCTGACGACCATCGCTGCCGTTGTATTCATGCTTACTTCCTTTTCCCTGGCCGTGCTGACCACCAGGGGCGGATCAGTCGTCAAAAAGCTGCCTGCAGCGACAGAGCAGAAGAAGGCGATCCCCCAGGGCCCCCAAGGGCCGTTGGCGCCGACGCAGGGACAGCAGGCCCCGGCACCCGCAGCCCCGGCAGCGCCCTCAAAGTAGTTTCTACGCGTTCTCTTGATTGACAGGGACGGCTGACCGCCGTCCCTTTTTCATTGGCTATCCCCGATCCGGGCTCTTCGCAGACAGGGTCATTTCTTTGAATTCAGATATCCTGCAAGCGCCTTGTCGATCTTATGTATATGGGTTCGCAGCCAATCTATCACCAGGTGATTGGTTTTTACGACAACATGAACTCCCGGCCCCTCGTCCCTGAAGGTAGCCTTCAGCTGGGCAAAGTTATTCATGAATTCAGCATGCTGTGCCTTGTGTTCGCTGTATGCAGGGTAGTTGGCCGTGATCATGTATCTCTCTTCTTCCGCAAAATGCGTTATGACGTATCCCTCGAGGAAATCGATCACATTTGCCACCTCGATCTTGCCTTTGCCCTGGCCGCAGGCCTCCAGCAGGGCATTGATGCGTATAAACAGTTCCTTGTGCTGCTCGTCGATAATGCTGACTCCCGTAGCGAGGTCATCAGTCCATAAAATAGCCATGTTGTATTCTCCTTGGTTTGCCAATCTGATAATGGTGATGGGTCATTATGATTGCCGGGACGAACGTCTTACGATGCTGTCAGGTCGGCGAAGTTTTTCTTCCTCAGCATGTTCTCCACCTTTTTCCTCACCTCGATCCAGACAGGGTGGATCGAGCAGGTGCTGCTGAAGCCGCAGACTTTGGGGTCTACGGCGCATGCGTTTATCCCGATCTTGCCCTGCACCGCCACGACGACGTCCAGCAGGGTGATCTTACCGGGATGACGGGAAAGTTCGAAACCGCCTTTGACGCCGCGATACGAGCGCAGGATACCGGCCTTGCTGAGTTTCTGGACGATCTTCGCCAGAAACGACTTGGGGATGCACATCTCCTGTGCGATTTCCTCCACCATGATGACGCGGCCGTATGCCCGTGACAGGTAGTGGACGCACCGTACTGCGTAATCTGTTTCCCGGGTTATCTGCATGATTCTCCCGTTGTCGAATGCAGCAGGGCGGAGGTTCTCTGCCCTGCTGCACGATTATATCTTATCAGTATGCCTCCTTGCCAGATACGTCATCGGCTGTGGTCTTCTGCCGGAAGACCCGATAGGTCCATATCTGATAGGCGATGACGATCGGCACGAAGATCAGGGCCACCACGGTCATGATCTTGAGCGTATAGATACTCGATGAAGAATTGAAGATCGTCAGGCTGTAATTCCGGTCGAGGTTCGAAGGGATGAGATTGGGGAACAGGCCGACAACACCGGTGAAGGTGACCATGAGTATGGTGGCGCAGGAGGCATAGAACGCCTTGAGGTGCTGCCCCATGGCCGCAAAGACCTTGATTCCCAGGAGTGAGAGCACCGCGAGCATCGGCACCGCAAAGAGCACCGGGTTATTCAGGTAGTTTGCATAGAGCGCCGTGGCAAAGTAGGTATGTATGAGAAATGCCACCGCCACCGCCAGGAGTGCGAACCATAGGCCGCCGGCCAGCCTTCCGGCACGCTCGCTGAGATCACCGTCCGTCTTTACGGCGATGAAGAGGCTGCCGTGTTCCACGAAAAGGAGTACGAACAGGACCCCCGTGAGAAGGCCGTACGGGTTGAGCAGCATCAGCAGGGAACCGTGGTAGCCGGAGACGTCCATCGGCAGGCCCTGGAAGATGTTGCCGAAGGCAACGCCGAAGAGCAGCGCCGGCAAGAAACTGCCGAGGAATATGCCGACGTCCCACTTCTTCCTCCAGCCCTCGCTGTCCATAATCCCCCTGAACTCGAGGGATACGCCCCTGAAGATGAGTGAGAAGAGAACCAGGAGCAGAGCCGTGTACAGGTAGCTGAACATCAGGGCGTACGTAGTCGGAAAAGCGGCGAAGGTCGCACCTCCTGCAGTGAGGAGCCAGACCTCGTTACCGTTCCACACCGGACCTATGGCACGGAGGATCTTGCGTTTGTCCGATTCGCTCTTCGGAAGAAATGCGGAGAGGATGCCGGCGCCGAAGTCGAACCCGTCGAGCATGAAGTAGACCGCCCAGAGAACACCCCAGAGTATGAACCATATAACCTGAAATTCCATGACGAATACCTCCTATCTGGCCGCGGGGCTGATGAGGGTTGACAGGTCGTTGTCCGGACCCTTCTTCGCGTAATGTGACAACAGGTATATGTCCACCACCGCCAGAAATCCGTAGACGAGGGTGAACCCTGCCAGCGATACCAGGACGTTGGCGGGCGAAATGGCCTTTGAAACCCCCTCTGACGTCTTCAGGACCCCGTACACAATCCACGGCTGCCTGCCTACCTCCGCGACGATCCAGCCGAATTGGCCGGCCAGATACGGGAGGGGGAGGGCATAGAGCATCAGCCTGAGAAAGCCCGTGCTCGTTTCGATGCTGTTGCCCCGGGATTTGATGAAAGCGATCACCGTCAGGACCATGAAGAGAATGCCCAAAGCCGCCATCGCCCTGAAGCTCAAGAAAGTGGGGAAAACGGGGGGGCGAAGATCCTTGGGAAATGCCTTAAGCCCCCTGACCTCGGCCTGGCCCTCGCCGAAGGCGAGGAAACTCAGCAACCGCGGGATTTGAACAGCCTCCACATGGTTCCGCTCGTTTTTTGTGTCAGGTATAATGAGAAAACTATAGGGCGCTTCCCTGGTCGTTTCCCACAAGGCCTCCATGGCGGCGAATTTTGTCGGCTGCGTCTTTGCTACGTAAGAGGCATGAAAATCGCCTGCCAGGAAAACGAGGAGCGAACTGACGAGCCCAAAGGTGGCTGCTGCACGAAAGGATTTCCTGAAGAAGTCAAGGTTGTTTTTCCTGATGAGGTGGTAGGCGGAGATGCCCATGACGAAGAAGGCGGCAATAACGTATCCGGAGAGCACGGTATGGGTAAATTTAAGCCATCCGTAAGGATTGGTGATCATCGCCGTGAAATCCACCATTTCGGCCCGGTTGTTTCTCAGGACAAAGCCGACGGGGTTCTGCATCCAGCCGTTTGCCAGCAGGATCCAGAGCGCCGAGAGGTTCGTGGCTATCGCAACGAGCCAGATGGAAACCGCATGCGCCTTCTTTGATATCTTCTTCCAGCCGAAGATCCAGATCCCGATAAAGGTTGATTCAAGGAAAAAGGCGACGGTCGCCTCGATCGCCAGCGGAGCGCCGAATATATCTCCAACGTATTTTGAATACTCTGCCCAGTTCATGCCGAACTGGAACTCCATGGTAATGCCCGTGACGACTCCGAGAGCGAAATTGATGAGAAAGAGCTTCCCCCAGAATTTCGTCATTTTAAGATACATCTCATCATTTGTGCTGACGTAGCGGCTTTCCATGTAGGCCGTCAATATCGACAGGCCAAGGGTCAACGGAACGAAGATGAAATGAAACATGCTTGTTACCGCAAATTGCAGCCTGCTCAGCCCTAATACATCCATGTTCTCCTCCTCCTGTTGGTGGTTGCCCCCTGTGCATATCCTCCCACCAGTTGATGCATGAATCAACCTGGAGTATGACAGGGCAACGATCAAATCAAGACTAAGTTACTCCCAAATATGATATGATGTCAAGTTTTTTGTGACAAGGCATCTAACCATCGATAATATATAGTAAAAAAGAGGATAAGACTGGTTAGCCCGCGGGTCAGAGCCGCAATGAAACGTGATCGATGGCGTGTTGGCCAGGACAAGAAGGCCTTGGACATCCCAAAATAGACCTATTAAGGATGGTAAGTGTCCTGAATTGATAATCATGCTCTTTCTTGAAGGGGAATGTGGCACAAACAAAGAATTTATGCTTTTGCGCGCAGGGATGGTCCCTTCTCGCACTTTCATAACTGCCTTCCATACAACAATAATTAGTTATGCTCTTCTTGCGGTAGAAAATATTTCTTGACAAAAATAACAATTAGATTAGAATAATTATTAAGAGGTAGAGATGGAGAAATATAAAAACATAGGTCTTAAACTTACGCCGCAACGGCTGGCTATCCTCGATTTTCTTGAGGGCAACACGTCTCACCCTTCGGCCGAGGAGATCTTTACCGCCGTGTCCGGCCGTTTTCCGACGATGTCGTTTGCAACGGTCTACAACACCCTGGAGACTCTCAAGGGAAAGGGCGCGGTCGTTGAGCTTACCGGAGATCCGCAGAAGAAGAGGTTCGATCCCAATACAGCGCCTCATCATCACCTCATCTGCACCCGGTGCAGGCGCATTGCGGACGTGCAGGTAGATTACAAGATAGACCTTCCGAGATCGAGCCGCATGGGGTTCGAGATAACCGGCAACCATATCGAGTTTTTCGGGGTATGTCCGGCATGCAGAAAGGGCGGGCCGGAAAAGACGGGATCAGGAGCACAGACACCAGGGGAGGAGAACCATGAAGACTAGACACGTCAAGACCAAAGAGCACGGGTCGTACGTCGTGAAGCTCCGTCAGGACGAGCAGGTTATCACCTGTCCGGCGTGTGGTTGGGAGATGGAACTCTGGTCAGCGGGTGATGATGAGACCCGGTGCGCGTACTGCGGCCACCGGTTCTTCAGGCGGGAGACGACTGTTCATTAAGACTCTTTGCAGTGCTGAAGTTGCATGATAGGATTCAAATGAAACGTACGAATAAGGGATAAAGGAGGTATGAGATGAGTGAACATTGCTGCGGAGTCGGGATCGGGGAGATCGTTCCTGATTTCACGCTCGAAACATTCGAACCGGGGAAGGGCGATTTCGGCGAGATCAGCCTTGCTCAGATGAAGGCAGCGAACAAGTGGACGGTGCTCTTTTTCTATCCGGCTGACTTTACCTTCGTCTGAGCGACCGAGTTTGCCGCTCTGGCAGAGCGGTACGACCAGTTCAGAGAGGCCGGAGCCGAGGTCATAACGGTGAGTACGGACACCAAGTTCGTGCACCTGGCGTGGCAGCGGGAGGAGAAGCTGCTCGAAAAGGTGAAATACCCGATGGGTTCAGACCGCTCCGGGAAGGTCTCCCGGATGTTCGGAGTGTATAACGAAGACAACGGTCTGGACCTCAGGGGGACGTTTGTGATCAGTCCGGAAGGCAGGCTCATGAATGCTGAAGTCAATTTTTATAACCTGGGCAGAAATATCGATGAGATTGTCAGAAAAGTAAAGGCGAATGGTTATCTCGGCCAGCATGGCGACGAGGCGTGTCCGGTGAACTGGAAGACCGAAGGCGACAGGACACTGAAGCCCTCGGCCGAGATGGTAGGCCGGGTCTACGAGGCAGTAAAATAACCTTCCTCCATGGGGGCGGGGGGCTTTTGCGCCTCCCGCCCGTCCTTTTTTCTGTGTCCGCCGATGTGGTAATATATCGAAAATTCAGTGTGAGGGAAATGCATGCTTTCTGAAAGGGCAAAGAAGATAAAACCGTCTCCCACCCTTGCCATCGACTCAAGGGCAAAGGCGATGAAGGCAGCGGGCGTTGACGTGATCAGTTTCGGTGTGGGCGAGCCTGACTTCGACACCCCCGACTACATCAAGGAAGCAGCTGCGCGGGCGATGCGGGACGGGTTTACCAAGTATACGGCTGTCGGCGGCATCGACGCGCTCAAGGATGTTGTAATAGACAAGTTCCGGGCCGACAACGGTCTCGACTACCGGCGCGAGGAGATCATCGTATCGAGCGGCGCGAAGCACAGCCTGTACAACATCGCCCAGGCGATCTACGGACCGGGAGACGAGGTGATCATCCCGTCGCCCTATTGGGTCTCGTATCCGGACCAGGTGATCCTCAATGACGCGGTTCCGGTCTTTGTGAAGACATTTGCCGCCGATTCCTTCATGGTGAGGCCCGAGGCGCTGAGGCAGGCGATTACCCCGAAGACCAAGGCGCTGATCCTCAATTCTCCCTCGAACCCCACGGGGCTTGCCTATGACCGAAAGGCGCTGGAAGGCATAGCGGAGCTGGCGCTGAGGCACAAGTTCTATATCATCTCGGACGAGATCTACGAGAAGCTTGTCTATGACGGCACCGAGCATATCAGCATCGCCTCCCTGGGCAAGGAAGTCAGGGACCTGACGATCGTGGTGAACGGCCTCTCGAAGTCCCATGCCATGACCGGCTGGAGGATCGGGTATACCGCCGGACCTGCCGCCATCATCAAGGCGATGACGAACATCCAGAGCCAGTCCACCTCGAACCCCAATTCGATCGCCCAGAAGGCCGCGGTGGCCGCGCTCTCCGGCCCCCAGGATTTTATCGTCACGATGCGGGCCGAATTTGACCGAAGGAGACGGTATCTTGTCGACGCGCTCAATGAGATCGAGGGCATCTCCTGTCTTATGCCGACGGGCGCTTTTTACGCCTTTCCCAATGCCTCGAAGCTCTACGGCAGGAAGGCTGGAGACCGCATCATCGCGTCCTCGGAAGACCTCGCCCTCTACCTTCTCGAAGATGCGAAGGTCGCGCTGGTCCATGGTTCGGCGTTTGGAGACGATGAATATATCAGGCTTTCCTATGCCACATCCCTTGAGGACATCAAGAGGGGCGTGGAGCGCATAAAAGGGGCGGTCGCTGCCCTCGGCAGATAAGGGCGGCAGTGGAGCGCGCTTGACCGACCCGTTCCGTTCGGGATACGTCTCGATTATCGGCAGGCCGAATGTCGGCAAGTCCACCATCCTCAACGCCATCCTCGGCCAGAAGATATCCATCGTCTCCCCGAGGCCGCAGACGACCCGCAACAGGATCATGGGGATCAAGAACCTCGGCAATGCGCAGATCATATTCATCGATACCCCCGGGCTGCACCGGCCGCGCACCCTGCTGGGCGAATCGATGGTGACGACCGTCAGGGAGGTCCTCCGGGAGATCGATGTGGTCGTCTTTGTCGCGGAGACCGGCCCGCACATCGAGCAGGACCGGATGATCATCGCCTCCCTCGGCGGCGTTGACCGGCCGGTCATCCTCGTCATCAATAAGATCGATCAGATCAGGAAGGCGGAGATCCTCCAGGTCATTGATTCGTACCGGGCGATCTATCCCTTCCGCGAGATCATCCCTGTCTCGGCCCTCAAGAATGACGGCATCGACCTTCTCCCCGGGAGGATCGCGTCCTATCTTCCGGAGGGGCCGAAATATTATCCGGATGACCTCCTCACCGACCAGTATGAACGCTTCATGGCAGCGGAGATCATCCGCGAGAAGATCATGGAGCGGACGTCAGAGGAGATCCCGTATTCCGTAGCGGTTGAGGTCACGGACTGGACGGAACGGGAGGACGGCATCGTGAACATCGGCGCGCAGATATATGTTGAAAGAGAGGGTCAAAAAGGTATAATAATAGGTGGAAAGGGGAGGATGCTGAAGACCGTGGGGACTCTTGCCCGCATGGAAATCGAAGGCCTGCTCGGTACCAGGGTATTTCTTCAATTATGGGTCAAAGTCAGGAAGGGATGGCGTGACGACAAACGCATGCTGCATGATCTGGGATACCGGTAGATGCTAGTCGAGATGAAAGTGGAAGGTCTGCTCTTTGACCCCCGGAGCAATATGTATATCCTCCTCCTGAAGGAAGTAGACGGGGCAGGGACCCTGCCGATCTGGATAGGCAAGCCCGAGGCTGATTCGATCGCCCTGGCGCTCGGCAAGGTTGTCACCCCGAGGCCGATGACCCATGACCTCATCAAGAACGTCACCGACGGCCTGAAGGTGAAGATCACCCGCATCGTGGTCACCGAGATCATCGATAACACCTACTACGCTCTTATCCATCTCAATGACGGCAAGAAGGAGACTCTTATCGACTCGCGGCCGAGCGACGCCGTTGCCGTTGCCCTGCGGGCGACCGCACCCATCTTTGTCGATGACAGTATCATGGGCACGAGGACGGCCGACGAGCTTGACGAATGGCTGAAGAACCTCAAGCCTGAAGATTTCGGCAACATCATGTAATGCTGCACCGGACGGAAGGTATCGTCTTAAAGACCTTTCCCTTTGGCGAAGCTGATCTCATCGTAACCTTTCTCACCGGCGGCTACGGCATCGTCAAGACCTTTGCCAAGAGCCCGCGCAAGACCAGGAGCAGGTTCGGAAGCAGCCTCGAGCCGCTTACCCATTCGAAGATATCCTTTTGGGGCAAGGAGGAGGCTGCCTTGCCGAGGCTGACCCAGTCGGACATCATCCACCCCTTTGATACGATCAGGTCGAGCCTGCAGTGTTTCCTCAGGGCCTCGGAGGTGCTGGAACTCACGCTCACCTTTATGCCGGAGCGGGACGCGTGCTCCCGTGTCTACGGCCTGCTGATCAGCACCCTCCATGCGATGGAGGCGGATTGCGGGGAAGGTCTCAGGGTACTCCACTACAAGCTGAAGCTCCTCGATACCGTCGGTTACCTGCCGAGACTGAAGGGGTGCGGCAGATGCGGCAGGGATTCCGAGAGCTTTCATCTCTCCCAGGGATCCGTCGTCTGCGATGCCTGCTCGAAGGGCGCGGCCGTGACCTTCAGGCTCTCCCCCGGCGTGATCAGCCTCGCCTCCAACCTCCTTGCGTGGGACACGGCGAAGATACAGCGCATCAAACCGGCGGCAGGACTGGTCATGGAGCTCTCGCGTCTGCTCGACGAACATGTGAAGTATGTCACCGAGAGGGAATTGAAGACACGGGCGTTTCGGGCCTGAATCGCCCTGGGGATCGATTTCGTTCCGCCTTACAATAAAGAGGGGCGGACCCTCTTCGGGTCCGCCCCTCTTTTATCGCTATTGCCCGGGGATGGTCTATTGTTCCCTGAGCCGTTCTTCCTCTTCCTGGAGGGTCTTGCACTCGATGCACATCGTCGTGACCGGTCTCGCCTCGAGCCGCTTGATATCGATCTCGTTGCCGCAGTCGTCGCAGATGCCGAAGGTGCCGCTGTCGATGCGCTCGATCGCCTCGTCGATCTTCTTCAGGAGCCGCTGTTCCCTTCCCCTCAGCCGCAGCATGAAGTTCCGGTCGATCTCGGCAGTCGCCTGATCGCCCAGGTCAGGGAAAATAGTCTGGCCGGGAAGCTCGTTGAGGGCTGATTCAGCCTCATTCAGCAGCATCTCCCTCTGCCTGAGCAGCAGGAGCCTGATCTGCTGAAGCTTCTCTTCCCGGGGGGTATTTTTCTTTTTATCTTTAACGGATGACTTCACGATTACCTCTTTTATCGGCGCTTTCTTGAGATTCTTTAGGGGGGTCCGGCTGGCAGGCGCTGCCTTGGTTTTCTTCGCAGCAGGCCGTGCCTTGGCCACCTTGGAAGACGGTGCGGGCTTCTTCGCCGCAGGCTTTACCGGGGCCTTGGTTTTTGTTTTTTTTGTGGGTTTTGTACGGGCCATTCAGGACTCCTCTTTTGTGATTAAATAGCATACCAGAGTACGTAAAAGTGAGTCAAGAAAATGGCCTGCGACCTTCATGCCGGATTTGTTTGAGCAGACGACAATAAAAAGGCTCTACTGGGATTCCTGTGGGTACATGTCCATCTTTCCACAGAAGAACAGTATAGCGATTCTATAATTCTCAAAGTTTCTGAAGCCTCGTGCTGCTGACTTCACCTGCTGAATCTTGCTGTTAA
>JAKAHR010000025.1 GCA_021825365.1 Nitrospirota bacterium
TGTGCTGCTTGGTGTAAAATCTCATCAAGGCCTCCTTTGGGAATGGATTTGGGTCCCTGAATCATACCTGTTTCGGGTATGATTCAGGGGGGGCCTTAATGAGTATCAAAGGCATCGAGAGGGACGCGCGATTAACCGTCTTTTTGTCAGCTTCAGGCTCGTGCCCCGTGCCCCTCATGACCGGCGTTAAGCCCAATAATAATGGAACCGCCGCCTCTATATCTGGAAGGAGAGATGAACAGAACATGAGAGCTCTTTTGATAGGTCTCTGCTCCGGCCTCTTCGGCGGACTGGTCGGTCTCGGCGGCGGAGTAATCATGATCCCTCTCATGGTGGGCGTCATGAAGATGGGACAGCACAAGGCCCATGGGACAAGCCTCGTGGCCCTGGTATTCACCGGCATCTCGGGGGCGGTGATCTATTTTCAGAAGGGGTCCATCGACGTTGTCGCATCCCTGCTCATTGCGGCAACGGCTATGTTTACGGCCAGGGCGGGAGCTCATTACGCCAACGCACTGCCGGAATGGAAACTTAAGCGTGCCTTCGGCGGCTTTCTCATCCTTGTCTCGATACTGCTTCTGCTCAAACCGTATCTGCCCCATCCTGCGCAGGCCGTAGGCGGGTGGCTGAAGACATGTGTCCTGCTGGTCACGGGGCTCTTTACCGGATTTCTCTCGGGGATGATGGGCGTCGGCGGGGGCACCATCATGGTGCCGGCCATGGTGCTTCTGGCCGGCATGGGTCAGCATACGGCACAGGGCATATCACTGCTTGCCATGGTCCCTGCGGGGACGGTGGGGGCATACACCCACTGGCGGCTCGGCAATGTGGAGAGTTCCATGCTCATGGGGCTCATACCCGGCATCCTCGCGGGAGCCTACACCGGCGGTCTCCTTGCGCACGTCTTACCGGAAGCCACGCTTAGGGTCGTATTCGCCGCGGTCCTGATTTGGACCGGCATACGGTATATCAGGACCCCGGCGCCGCAATCTTCAGCTTACTGATCTATATCATAGAGGAGGATGACAGCTAGGCCGCCGGGCCACAGGCCTGAGATTGAAAATGACAAAGCGTTCTGAAAGCCCTCGTAAGCCACAACAATAATATTGACAAAAGGCACACATTGTCGTAATTATACAGCATGAAGGTTTTCCGGTGGGATAATGATAAGGATGAAAGGCTGAAGGAACAGAGAGGCGTTAGTTTTGAGCAGATCGTTATATTGTTGGAGCGTGAAGATGTTCTCGAAACCGTTGAACACCCAAATCAAAATAAATATCCCGGGCAGAAAATCGCAACAGTCAGGATTGATGATTATGCCTATCTCGTTCCTTATGTGCAGGAAAGCGATGAGATATTCTTAAAGACTATTATCCCCAGCCGAAAAGCTACGAACAAATATGTGAGGTCAGAACAATGAAAAAGACAGTATTAGATGCAGAAGAAAGAGATATTTTAGAGTCCTACGAACGCGGAGAATGGAAGCCTCTTAAAAATCCGAAGGCGGAAATGAAGAAACTTCAGGAATATGCAAGGAATACACTGCAAAAAGACAAGAGAATAAACATTAGAATGTCGTCGAAGGATTTGGATCAAGTGCAGGTCATCGCGGCACAAGAGGGTATTCCCTATCAAACTCTGATATCCAGCATCATTCACAAATATGTCTCAGGCTATTTAACTGAAAAAAAGAGGGCTTAATGTGTAAAAATCAAGGACCTCCCGGACCTCAATCAAAATAAGCTGCAGTAGGCGTGACTGACTTTATCCCCACGCTTACGCCTTTGCAGTCCTCGGTCTTGCCGTGGATCACGAATTCGCTCAGCCCGACATGGCCGGCAGGGTTACCCCAGTCATACGTGTATCCGAGCCCGGTCCAGGGGTACGGATTCGTCCCTGAGTATATATATTCTTTTCTGTTGGTGAACCAGCCCTTGTAGTCCTTGAATTCGCAGAGCCCTTCGCCCGTCACTCCACAAGCCTGCTGCACGCAGTTCTGATCAGCATAGACCTTATTCGAGACATCCAGGACCCAAAAAGGATCTTCCGGGAAATCGAGCTGGCATTCATGATCGGAAATCTCAGGGTCCGGGCAAGGCCTGAAGAGGTCTTTCGGCGAGACCCAGAACTCTACCATGTATCGCTGCTTCGACGTATACGATGACGTGGGCGGAAGCCCCAGGAGCTGGGCGATCCGCAGAGGGTCCGGCGAGACGTTCCTGAAGAAGTCCTTTATCTCCGGGACAACGGTGACCCATGTATCAAAGGTCATGTTCGGACATTCCTCTCCCACCCTGCAAGGCAGACATCCCTGGGCAGGATCAGGGTTCAGGTAGCATTCTCCTGCCCGCTGGCTCACCCAGGCCGCAACAAGCACCCGCGAACCGGGGACACCGTTTTCCCATATCAGGTTCTTGTTGGAAGGGGTGATGGCGGTGAGGTCTTTCGAAATCCTTTCGGGGCCGGAGAGGCTCGCGTCCTGTACTGCATGAGCATACTGAACAGCAGGGTCATACGCCGTGCTGTCGCTGCATCCTGTTGAAAACTGCATTGATACCAGCAGGAGTAAAACGAGCAGATACGAAACAGCCGAGAACCAACGGCGCGAGATATTCTTCTCCAGCATCACCTCATCCTTTCGTCGCGGTTCTTCGCGACATGCAGCGGAACGAGCTTAGAACCGCAGAAATCGGGCCGCGTAAGCGAATATGCCTTTCCCCGATGCAGCCCTGACAAGGCAGCTTGTCAGTTCACTCCTCGCGGAAGGCCTCCTCGCGTTTCCTGGTCAGGGCAGGGAGGCTCGCGGCGATGACCGCCAGCACGCCGATGGCGAGCAGGGCGGCGCTGATCGGGCGGGTGATGAAGACCATCGGGTCGCCCCGCGACAGGAGCATCGCCCGCCGCAGATATTCCTCCATCAGCGGGCCGAGGATGAATGCGAGAAGCATCGGAGCCGGTTCGCAGCCGAGCTTGGTGAAGACATACCCCAGCAGCCCGAAGAGCGCCATGAGGTGGATATCGAATGTCGCGTTCTTCAGGCTGAATACGCCGATGCCGCAGAACACGAGGATCGCGGGGAAGAGAAAATGGTAGGGCACGGTGACGATCCGCACCCACATGCCTATCATCGGCAGGTTGAGGATAATCAGGAAGAGGTTGCCGATCCACATCGAGGCGATGATCCCCCAGAAGAGTGCGGGCTGGTCGGTGATCACCGAGGGGCCGGGCTGGATGCCCTGGATGATCATCGCGCCGACCATCAGGGCCATCACCGGATTTGAGGGGATGCCGAGGGTCAGCATCGGGATAAACGATGTCTGGGCGCCGGCGTTGTTGGCTGATTCGGGGGCAGCGACGCCCTCGATCGCGCCCTTGCCGAATTCAGCGGAATGCTTCGAGACCTTTTTTTCAATCGAGTAGGCGGCAAAGGAGCCGAGGATCGAGCCGCTTCCCGGGAGGATGCCGAGGGCGGAACCGATCGCCGTGCCCCGGAGGATCGGCCATACCATCCGCTTCCAGTCCTCTTTCGTCGGCATCAGACTGGTGATCTTTGATACCGTCTGGGTCTGTTCTTCCCCCCGCTCGAGATTGCGGATGATCTCGCCGAGCCCGAACATGCCCATCGCAACGACCACGAACCCGATGCCGTCCGCAAGCTGCGGGATGTCGAAGGTAAAACGCCGCGCACCGGAATTGACGTCCGTGCCGACGAGCCCGAGGAGCAGGCCGAGCACGACCATGCCGATCGCATGCAGCAGCGACCCCTGAGCGAGGACCACGGAGGCGAGCAGCCCCAGGACCATGAGCGAAAAATACTCGGCAGGCCCGAACTTGAGCGCCACCTCGGCGAGGGGAGGTGCAAACAGGGCGAGCAGGCAGGTAGCGACCGTCCCGGCGAAGAAGGAACCGATCGCGGATGTGGCGAGCGCCACTCCCGCCCTGCCCTGACGCGCCATCTGGTAGCCGTCGAGGGTGGTGACCACCGAGGCGGCTTCGCCCGGCACATTGACCAGGATCGACGTGGTGGAGCCTCCGTACTGTGAACCGTAGTAAATGCCCGCCAGCATGATGAGGGCGGAAACCGGCGGCAGGTTGAAGGTGAGAGGCAGCAGCATCGCGATGGTGGCCGTCGGCCCGAGCCCGGGTAATACGCCGATGAGGGTGCCGAGAAAGACGCCTGCCAGGCAATACAGCAGGTTGGCGGTAGTGAGTGCCGTTGAAAGACCTAACCCGAGATTGGCGATGAGTTCCATAACGCCTTCCTATCTACCTCTGTGCCATAAGATATCGCTATCCGCTGAACCATGAACCGAGTACGGGAAGTGGTATCCCCAGACCCTTCACAAATATCAGGATGCAAAAGGCGGTGAGTCCCGCCGCCAGGGCGAGAGAATATTTCCAGCTGAAATCGCGGCTGGCATACGAACTGACAATCACCAGCACGGGCAGGGCGATGATCAGGCCTGCTCCTTTTGCCATGAGTCCGAAGAGGGCCGTCGAACCGGCGACGAGCACGAGCCCCCTGATGGTGAACGTGCCGACAGGGCTTCCCGGCCTGAGAAACGAGCGGACGAGCGCGATGATGCCGATGACGATCAGCAGCACGCTGAGCACGCCGGGAAAGTAGGCCGGCCCCATCTTGCGGGCCGTGCCCATCCCGTAGTCGCGGGCGATAATAACGGCAGTCAGACCGAAGGCCACATAGATGATGCCGGTCCAGAAATCCTTGGGGTTACGCACGCGCGATATGCCTTGGGAATCAGTCGGCGTAGACCCCGGCCTTCTTGATGATCGGCGCCCATTTGGCTATCTCGGCCTTGAGGTGGGCCCGAAGCGCCTCGGGGGTGGCATTCTTTTTCGGGGACGGCTCCGTGCCCAGCTCGGCGAAGCGCTGCTTCAGCGAAGGATCGGCCAATGCCTCCTGCAGCCCCTTGGCGAGTTTGTCGACCACCGCCTTCGGGGTCCCCTTGGGCGCGTACAGACCCTGCCATACCGCCACCTCGAACCCGGGCAGCCCGGCCTCCTGGAGAGTCGGGACATTCGGCAGCGACGCGACCCGCGTCTTTGTCGTCACGCCGTAGACCTTCACCTTGCCTGCCTTGATCTGGCTGGTGGTGTTGGTCGTCTGGTCGCACATGAAATCCACCCTCCCGCCGAGAAGGTCGTTCATGGCCGGGCCGGTGCCGTTATAGGGAATGGTCGTGAGTTCCGTCTGAATCGCCGTCATGAAGAGCATGCCGCAGAGGTGCGAGGCGGCGCCCAGGCCTGCGTTGGCGAAATTGATCTTCTCCTTGTGAGCTTTCACGTAGGTGATCAGCTCCCTGAGGTCCTTTGCGGGAAAGTCCTTCCGTGCTATCAGCGTCATCGGGACATCCCCGATCAGGCCGATCGGCTCGAAGTCGCGGATGGTGTCATACGGCAGCTTCCGGTAGAGGGACGGGGCGGTCGAAAAGCCGATATGGTGCAGGAAGAGGGTATAGCCGTCAGGCGCGGAGGTCGCCACCCGTGCGGCCGCTACCGTGCCCCCGGCGCCGAGAACATTCTCGACGATGATCTGGGCCTTGAGCGATGAACTCATCGCCTTGCCCAGGATACGGGCGACCGTGTCTGTCGGGCCTCCTGCAGCGAACGGCACCACGATCGTTATCACCTTTGACGGATACTGTTGAGCATGCGCCTGGGCCGCACCCAGCAAAACGAGGCAGATCAGTACTCTCAAAATCCTGTCAATCACGCCGCACCTCCCTGAATGGTGGTAGATTTTGAGCGGCCTTCTTTCCGCGTATGCCGCTCTTTTTGCACGTTGCCTTTACACTATCACGCTGTCGGCAAATTATCAATACTCGACAGACGATCTTCCGGCTGTCGCCGCACCTCCTCTAAAGATCCCCGGGATGTGGTAAAATGAGCGAAATGCGCGGCAAAAAGACCTCGCATGGGACCCGGTGAAACCGGGATTTCCGGACACACTAATCGACGGGCAAGAGGGAAAAAGCGGATGACCACTCCAGAGGCAGCAAGGCCGTCTCATTTTATCCGGGAGATGATAACCCGGGATATAGAGACGAACAAATACGGCAGACGGGTGCATACCCGTTTCCCTCCCGAGCCGAACGGGTATCTCCATATCGGCCATGCGAAGTCGATCTGCCTGAATTTCGGTCTTGCCGAGGAATTCGGCGGCAAATGCAACCTCCGCTTCGACGACACGAATCCCGAGAAGGAAGAACAGGAATACGTGGACTCGATTATCGATTCGGTCAGGTGGCTCGGCTTCGATTTTGGCGCGGCTCCCCTTTATGCCAGCGACTACTTCGGCTTCATGTACCAGGCAGCTGAATACCTTATCTCGGCCGGCCACGCCTATGTCGACAGCCAGACCGCCGACGAGATGCGTGAGAACAGGGGGACCCTGACGGCTCCGGGCAAGGACTCCCCCTATCGCGGACGGTCGGTGGATGAAAACCTCCGTCTGTTCCGGGAGATGCGCGACGGCAGGCATCCGGACGGCGCCATGGTGCTGCGCGCGAAGATCGATATGGCCTCGGGCAATATCAATATGAGAGACCCGGCCGTCTACCGGATCAAGCGTGCGGAACACCACCGCACCGGCAACACCTGGTGCATCTATCCCATGTACACCTACGCCCATCCTATCGAGGACGCGATCGAGAAGATCACCCACTCGGTCTGCACGCTCGAGTTCGAGGACCAGCGCCCCTTCTATGACTGGCTGCTGGAGCGTCTCGCCGAAGGGGGGCTCCTTGAGCGTCCCCTGCCACAGCAGATCGAATTCGCCAGGCTCAACATGAGCCATACGGTGCTCAGCAAGCGGAAGCTGATCACGCTCGTCGGGCAGGGGCATGTAAGGGGGTGGGACGACCCCCGGATGCCGACCATTGCCGGCTTCAGGAGGAGGGGGTATACACCCGCAGCGATCCGGAATTTCTGTGAAAGGATCGGCCTCGCCAAGCGGGACAGCGTCGTCGAGATGGCGCTCCTCGAGTTCTGCATCCGTGAGGACCTCAACCTGAGGGCCCCGCGGAAGATGGCGGTGCTGCGGCCGCTGCGCGTGGTGATCGAGAATTATCCCGAGGGACAGACCGAAGAGCTGAATGCTGTCAACAACCCCGAGGACCCGGGCATGGGTTCGCGCAAGGTCCCCTTCTCGCGGGTCATCTATATCGAACAGGACGACTTCAGGGAGGACCCCCCGAAACAGTTCTTCCGCCTTGCGCCCGGGCGCGAGGTCCGGTTGAGATACGCATACTTCATCACCTGCACCCGGGTGGTGAAGAACGACAGGCAGGAGGTCGTCGAACTCCGCTGCACGTATGACCCCGCCACCCGGGGCGGAGACTCGCCGGACGGACGCAAGGTGAAGGCGACGCTCCACTGGGTCTCGGCGGACCATGCGGCAGGGGCCGAGGTGCGCCTCTACGATCACCTCTTCAGGACACCCGAGCCGGGCGCCGGTACCGGGAATTTTCTCGAAGACCTGAACCCGGGCTCCCTCGAGACTCTGGGACAGTGCTATGTGGAGCCGTCGCTCAGGGACGGCATGCCGGGGTCTACTTTCCAGTTCGAGCGGCTCGGTTATTTCTGCGTTGACGCCGACTCCTCGACCGGCAGGCCTGTCTTCAACAGGACGGTGACGCTCAAGGACACCTGGGCAAAGATCGAGAAGGGAAAGAAGGGATAAATGGGCTATGTCTCCGTCATAGGTGCGGGCAGCTGGGGGACGACCCTGGCCTGCCTTCTGTGCGAAAAGGGGTATGACGTCTCCCTCTGGTCATTCGAGCCGGAAGTTGCCGAAGAGATCAGCCGGCAGGGCACCAACACGCCGTATCTGCCGGGGGTGCGTCTTCCTGACAGCCTCAAGGCGACCGCTGACATCGAAAAGGCGGTGAAGAAGGCGCGGTATATCGTCAACGTCGTTCCCACGCAGTTCGTCCGGCCCGTCTTCTCGCACGCGATACAACACATCCATGAGGACGCGGTCATCATCACCGCCTCGAAGGGCATCGAGCACAAGACCCTCATGACTGTATCCCAGATATTGAATGAACTCACCGGCTGCGCGAGCGCCGTCCTGTCAGGACCGAGCTTTGCCAGGGAGGTGATCAGGAGGTTCCCGACCGCTGTCACCCTCGCCGCCCGCGACCCTGAGACAGGGCTCCTGCTGCAGGAGCTCTTCAACACCCAATACTTCAGGGTCTATACCCATTCGGATGTGCTCGGCGTTGAACTGGGGGGCGCCCTCAAGAATGTTATCGCCATCGCGTCGGGAATCTGCGACGGTCTCGGCCTCGGCCATAACGCCCGGGCCGCCCTTATCACGCGGGGACTGGTCGAGATGAGCAGGCTGGGCGAGCAGATGGGGGCTGACAAGAGGACATTTTCCGGCCTGAGCGGCATGGGCGATCTTGTCCTCACCTGTACAGGCCCGCTATCGAGAAACTACTCGGTCGGGGTTAAACTCGGGCAGGGGATGAAGCTGGCTGATATTCTCGCATCGACCAAGAGCGTTGCCGAGGGGGTCGCAACGGCTCTTTCCGCCTTTGAGCTCGCTGCGAAGCACAGTGCCGAGATGCCGATCGTGGAACAGGTATACAAGGTCATCTATAAGGATAAGTCGCCTGCGGAGGCTGTCAACATGCTCATGAACCGGACGCTGAAGTCCGAGTTCTGAAATGAATGACGAGTCGCTAAAGAAGGTCCTCTCAGCGGTCCGCAAGGGCCGGCTGTCCATTCCCGAGGCCCTCGACAGTCTGAAGCATCTCCCCTATGAGGACATGTCCTTTGCCAAGGTGGACCACCACCGTCACCTCAGGCTGGGTATCCCCGAGGTCATTTACGCTGCAGGCAAGTCCGTGGATCAGGTCGTCGGGATTGCCCGGTCCCTGCATCAAAGAAGCGGCGGCTTTCTCATCACCCGGGCAACGGAGGAGATGTATCGCAGCCTGGGGATCAGGGGCGCTGTCTTTCATCCCGCCTCGGGCATGATCTCCCTGGGAGGGGAAAAAAGGAAGAGGGGAGGCGTCCTCATCCTGACTGCAGGGACGTCCGACATCGGCGTCGCCGAGGAGGCGGCGGTGACCGCTTCGTACCTGGGCAGCAGGGTTCGGTCTGTTCACGACGTCGGGGTCGCCGGCCTGCACCGGCTGATGGACAACGCAGGACGGATGAAGAAGGCGCGGGTGATCATCGTCGTTGCCGGCATGGAGGGAGCGCTGCCGTCCGTTGTCGGCGGGCTGACCGGAAAACCCCTCATCGCGGTCCCCACATCAGCCGGCTACGGCACGAGTCTCGGGGGGTTGACCGCTCTCTTTGCCATGCTCAACTCCTGCGTACCCGGCATCGCTGTCATGAACATTGATAACGGGTTCGGCGCCGGCTGCCTTGCGCATAAGATCAATACCGCAGGCGGATAGTATCCGTGCCAGCCGAAGGATACATGGAAAGAAGGCAGGGAATGAGAAGATGACAGTGAAGAAGGTGCTGGTCGTCGATGACGAACCCGATATAGTCGAGCTTGTATCCTACAACCTCTCCAAGGAGGGCTTCGAGGTGTCTTCTGCGGCAGACGGTGAAGAGGCCCTCGCCAGGATCAGAAAGGAACGGTTCGATTTTCTGGTCCTTGACCTCATGCTTCCCGGTATCCAGGGACTCGAACTTTGCCGGATCGTCCGTAATGATCCGCATACCAGGGGAATCCCCATCATCATGCTCACCGCAAAGGGGGAGGAGGTGGACAAGATTCTGGGCCTCGAGATGGGCGCGGATGATTATATGGCAAAGCCCTTCAGCCCCCGGGAACTCGTCGCCCGCGTCAGGGCGGTCATGAGGAGGGCGTCCGAGAGGACGGCGGCGGATGAGAAGGTCTTGAGGATAGGCGGTCTCGTCATAAACAGGGAGACCTATTCGGTAACGAAGGAGGGGAAGGACCTGGCGCTGAGTTCCACCGAGTTCAGGCTGCTCCTCTACCTCGTCGAGAGAAGGGGCAAGGTCTTCAGCCGCGACCAGCTCCTGGATGCGGTCTGGAAGGACGAGGCCTTTGTGGAGCCGAGGACCGTGGATGTCCATGTCCGGAGGCTGCGGGCACAGATAGAGGACGATCCCTCCAGCCCCAGATACGTAAGAACAAAGAGGGGGATCGGGTACTACGTGGACCCCGACGCATGAAGAACAGGATCTTCAGACGCATATTCATCGCCTATGCCCTTATAATCCTCGTGGCAGCACTCTTCACCGAGGTATACATTACATCCGCCGTCAGGGAAAACCATATCGCCAACCTCGTTAAGTCCCTTGCGGATGAAATAGACCTGCTCGCAGGCGATGTGTCATTCGACCGCGGCAACCTCGACGGCTTCAGCGTCGAGACAAAGAGCAAGATACATGCCCGTGTCACCATCATACAGGGCAGCGGCAGGGTCATAGGGGACTCGGACCACGCATCCGCCACCATGGACAACCACGCCGCCAGAACCGAGATCCAGCAGGCCGCGGCCTCGGGAACCGGCATGACGATACGATACAGCGACACCATGAAATATAACTTCCTTTATGTCGCAAGAGAGGTAGTGCGTGGCGGGGAGGACAGGGGATTCATAAGACTCGCGGTGCCCCTGAGGGATGTTGATCGGTTGGTGAATCTCCTGAGGGTAAAGATTATCCTGGTTGTTCTGATAGTCCTGTTCATAACCTGGGGGGTATCTGTATGGCAGACCGATCACCTGAGAAGGCTCCTCAGGCAGATAACCGACTTTTCCAGGTCCCTTTCGCGTGGAGAGATAGACAAGAGGTTGTTTCTAAACAAGGCCGGGGAGTTCAGCGAGATCGCGGACAACCTCACATCCATGTCCGTCTCCCTGCAGGAGATGATGTCGCAGACCAGGGAGGAGAGGAACCGCCTGAATGTCATCCTCAAGAGCGTGCCGGACGCGCTCCTGATCATCGACTCGAAGGGGACGGTGATTCTTTCCAGTTCCTCCGTCAGGGATTTCTTTGGAGAAGTGCCAGCCGCCGGGATGCATTTCGCTGACGTGGTCAGGAACCACGAGTTTTCGGACCTCATCGAGGATGTGAGAAAGAAACTCGTGCCCGGCATGACTGAACTCAGCATGGAGACGCCTTCCGAAAAGCATCTTGCGGTGAGGGTATCACCGCTTTTTTACGGCGGCAGGGAGCTTTCCGGCTTTGTCGCGGTCTTCCATGACATCACCGAGATAAGGAAGCTTGAGCAGGTGAGGAAGGACTTCGTGGCGAATGTGTCGCACGAGCTGAAGACTCCTATCACGGCGATCAAGGGGTTTGCCGACACCCTGCTCGACGGAGCCATTGAGGACAGGGAAAATGCCGTGAGGTTTGTGCAGACCATAAAGTCGAACAGCGAGCGCATAAACGCTCTGGTTGACGACCTGATGATAATATCGAAGATAGAGCTTGGCGTCATAAGGGTCGAAAAGGCTGCGGTTGACGTGGATGGCGTCTTCGAGAATATCTTGGAACTTTTCAGGGCGAAGGCGGCCTCGAAGGACCTTTCCCTGAAGGTTCAGGCCGATAATGAAATCAAACAGATACCGGCCGACAGGAACCGGCTGATCCAGATTATGACCAACCTCGTGGACAACGCGATCAAGTTCACCGACAGGGGCGGCGTGACATTCGGCATCGGCCGGGAAGGCGGCAGGACCTTCCTGTTTGTGGAGGATACGGGGATAGGCGTGCCGCCCAGGCATATATCGCGTCTGGGGGAAAGATTTTATCGTGTAGACCCAGCCAGGTCCAGGAAACTGGGCGGGACAGGGCTCGGCCTCGCGATAGTAAAGCACCTGGTGAAGGCCCACGGCTGGAGTATGCAGATAGAGAGCACTCAGGGACAAGGCACCAGGGTGAAGGTTCTTCTGTAACGAAATCTTAATATTCCATTCATCCCTTCGTAATAAATGCCGTATATACTTTCGTCATGCTATCAAGAAATACGGCGCAGGCGTGACGAGGCCCGAGGCATACAGGATACTCGCCGTTGACGACGAGCTGGACATACTCGACCTGCTCCGTTATAACCTCTCCAGGGATGGGTTTGACGTAACCACGGCGACGGCCGGTGATGAGGCCCTGAAGATGATCAGAACAAAGGGCTTTGATCTCGTAATTCTTGATTTGATGATGCCGGGGCTGCAGGGGATGGAACTCTGCCGCATACTGAGAAATGAATCAGGGACAAGGGGCCTGCCCATAATAATGCTCACCGCCAAGTCCGAAGAGGTCGACCGGATTCTGGGTCTCGAAATGGGGGCAGACGACTACATGACCAAGCCCTTCAGCCCCAGGGAACTCATCGCCAGGATAAAGGCGGTGCTGAGGCGCTGGACCGAGGTCAGTCAGGAAGTCGGCAGCATAACGGTCGGGGACCTCACGATAGGTTTAGAGACCTATTCCGTAGCCAAGGGCGGTGCGCCAGTGGTCCTCAGTCCGACTGAGTTCAGGCTTCTCCTGTATCTTCTCGAAAGACGAGGCAGGGTATTCAGCAGGGAGCACCTCCTGAACGCCATATGGAGGGATGAGGGGTATGTCGAGCCGAGGACTGTGGATGTCCATATCAGCAGGATCAGGGCGCAGATCGAGGACGATGCCTCAAATCCAGTCCTTGTCAGGACAAAAAGGGGCGTCGGATACTATTTTGCGGATGTCTCCGAGGGCGTCAGGCCGTCCGGCAAGTGAGTAATAGTCCGTTGTTCGGGGTCTCCGGGTGAAGGATTCAGCTGCATGGCCTTTTCTCTGGGGGGTGGCAACCTCCGCCTTTCAGCTGGAGGGCTCGCCGCATGCCGACTGGTCCTCCTGGGACACTATCCTGAGCGAAAGGCCTGCTGTCACAAACCATTATGAACTGTACCGCGAAGACCTTGCACTCCTTCAGGACCTCGGCGTAAATGCGTATCGCTTCTCTCTTGAATGGAGCCGCATACAACCGCGTGAAGACAGATGGGATGAGGAGGCTCTGGGACACTATCGCGAGATAACGGAGATACTCGGAAGATACGGCATAGAGCCGATGCTGACCCTCCACCACTTCACCCATCCCCTTTGGTTCATTAAGAGATTCCCCTGGCATGAAGATGCATCGGTGGACAGATTTCTGGCCTATGTAAGGCGCGTGGTCTCGGCGATGGACGGAGTGAGATACTGGATAACCTTCAATGAGCCTTACGTCCTCGTCCTTGCGGGATACTTCGAGGGATGCACCCCGCCTGCGATCAGGAGCCCCCAGCTTGGGGTCAGGGCGTTGGCCAACATCCTCAGGGCGCATGCCGGCGCCTATGACATCATTCACGATGCCTGTCCCAATGCCAGGGTGAGTGTGGCCCATAACATGGCGGCCCTCGCGCCTTGGAAAAAGTGGAATCCGCTGGACAAGCTTCTGTCGAGGGTGGCGAAATATTTCTATAACCATTCCCTATTGGACGCCTTTCTGACCGGATCCCTCAGGATCAAGTTTCCTTTCAGGGAAGAGATGAACATCCCTGTTCCGATCAGGGGCAAGCTTGACTTTTTCGGGATCAATTATTATACGAGGATACACATGCGTTTCAATCCCCTCAGGAATATGGGGGTCGAGATGAGACACCTCGACATCGACGGCCACGGACTGACCGACCTGGGATGGGAAATCCATCCGCGCGGCCTCGAAAAGGTTCTTCGGTATGCGGCTAGACTCGGGGTTCCCATGATTATCACCGAAAACGGCATCGCGACGAAGGACAGCCAGAAGAAGATAAGATACATGAAAGAGCATGTGGAGGCCATAGAACGCTGCAGGAGACAGGGTATGGATATAAGGGGTTATTTCTATTGGTCCCTCATCGACAATTACGAATGGCTGCAGGGGCTCGACGCACGCTTCGGTCTCTACAGGGTCGATTTCGGAACGCTCAGGCGCATACCCACAAACGCCGCCGCATATTATTCCTTCCTTATCAGGCACAGGTCTTTTTGACGTTGAACATACAACTTCTTCACATTTAACCGAAATGTAACAGTCATTTCATCATGCTGAAACGCCTGGCCCTTATCATAAAAGCAGCATGATAGGAGATTATCCGAAAAGTCAGGGCCATGCTGCTGTGTGACTTTCATATCCACACCACCTATTCCGACGGCTCGGTGGAGCTCAGGAGGACGATCGATCTTTACGGTCAGGCGGGCTTTGATGCCATCGCGATAACGGATCATGTGGTCAATGGCGACAATCCCATCGGAAGGCTGGCCCACAGGTTCAGGTATTCAGTGACCAGGGAGAACTTCGCCGCGTATATGGGCCATATAAGGGAGGAGGCCGGTAGGGCCTGGGACAAATACAGGATGCTCGTGATCCCGGGGGTCGAAATCAGCAAGAACCATCTCACCCCTGATAAATCCGC
Source organism: Nitrospirota bacterium (assembly GCA_021825365.1). Classification (GTDB taxonomy): domain Bacteria; phylum Nitrospirota; class Thermodesulfovibrionia; order Thermodesulfovibrionales; family UBA6898; genus JAKAGF01. Next base: position 14,427 of record JAKAHR010000025.1, read on the forward strand.
CCATATGCTGATAATCGACGTTCATGACTTCATCCCGGCCTGCATGAGTTTCGAGGAGATATTCGTGGAGGCGAAACGTCAGAACGCCCTCACCGTCGCCTGTCATCCCCACTATATGTCGGCAGCGAGCGACCGCAACACCCTCTTCCTCTGGAACAACAGGGAAAAATACGCCAGATACATCGATGCCTGGGAAATAGCCAACAGGGATGACGTATTCAACGTAATCAGCCTGAAGAAATATCCCTACATCGCAAACAGCGACTTCCATAAACCCAGGCATCTTTACTCGTGGAAGACGCTCCTTAACTGCGAGAAGGATACGGATTCCATAAAAAGATGCATAAGGCATAACAAGGGCGTTGCCTTGACGCTCTTCAGAAACTAGGAGGTTAACAGTGATTTTGACGATTGTCTTCATGGGTATCGCAATGATCGGCCTTGCAGGTTGTCTCCTGCAGCTCATGGCGGTCAGGGCATATACGGCTACCCCCCGCTGCGGGGAAGGCGACAGCCTTCCCCGCACCTTTCCCCCGGTTTCGATCCTTAAGCCCCTCAAGGGCCTGGACGACAGCCTCTTCGACAATCTTGAGAGTTTCTGCAACCTGGATTATCCGAAATACGAGATCATCTTCGCGCTCCAGAACAGGAATGATCCTGCCTGGAAGGTCGTAAGGAAGATAAAGGACAAATACCCTCTGCTCGATATAACCATCGCGGTTGAATACTGCGAGGAGGGGCTGAACCCGAAGGTGAAAAACCTCATCCCGGCATATGCGAGGGCTAAATACGACCTTATACTGGTCAGCGACAGCAACGTCAGGGTGGAGAAGGCTTATCTTTCCTCCATAACAGGGCACATGGCGGACCCTGCCGTCGGCCTCGTCAGCAACATGATCAGGGGTGTCGGCGGCCGGTCGGCAGGGGCTGTCCTGGAGAACCTTCACCTTAATTCTTTCATCGTGGGCAGCGTCTGCTTCCTGGACAAATACCTCGGGATGCCGTGCGTAATTGGCAAGTCCATGCTCATGAGGAGGACCGACCTCGACGCAATAGGCGGCTTCAGGGCGGTGAGGGACTTCCTCGCTGAAGACTATATAATCGGAAAGAGAATCCATGACCTGGGCAGGAAGGTGGTCCTGTCAGGCCATCTCATCAACAATGTCAATGAATACTGGGGCATCAGGCGGTTCCTGAACCGCCATACGAGGTGGGCGCGGCTGCGATGGCACATCGGTGGTGCAAGATATTTATCGGAGCTGGCGGGCAATGCGGTCTTCATGTCTTTTGTTCCGTTGCTGATCTCGCCGGCGTCAAAGATGGCTGCCTTCTTCGCCGCAGCGGTGTCCTCCTTCAAGGTCGCCCATGACTACTACATCGGCAGGAAGCTCCGCACCGGCATGAACCCCCTTTTCTATCTGGTGTCGCCGCTCAAGGATCTCGTCATAGGGCTGACATGGTTTGTTCCCGTCGTCAGCAATACCGTGGCCTGGAGAGACAACAGGTATATCATAGGCAGAGACTCATTGCTGTCGCCTTGCCATGAAACAGGGCCGGCGGCCCGGTGGCCGGGGATCATCTCTGCAATCAGATCACGCCTGGCGTGGTCAAAACCCTAGAAAAGGACGAGTGTTATGTCATCACTTCAGCTCAAAACGCCGGGAACGCAGTCATGCCCTGATACCTGTCCGTTCGGAGATGCGGAGACCAACATATGCTCCGCATCCCTCTCATCCATGATCATCGCCCAGCGCGACAGGCAGGAATACTGTTCAAACGAAAACTACGACAACTGCCCGGTATTCCTCGCCAAGATCCTGAGGAGACGATGAGCCTGCCGCCGGTCACTTCCTTAATCACAAATTAACCGTGCTGTAACATTCCTGTAATATTTCGTCGTTCATAATATACAAGGAGGTGACTTTATGGGAATGACAGGCCACATCATTTGTCCGCATCTTAAAGGCAGTTCCGCGGGGGCGTTCTGTAGTTTCGGCGACAGACTCATCGGGGACATGGAGGACGTGACGCTGAAATTATGCATGGGCAGGCATTACGAGGCATGCTCGGTCTATAAACAATCCCTGCAGGAAACGATCTCTCATAACTCCTGTCCCGGCCGACTCGCCGCCGATCTCGGTTATTGATCATGGAGAAGAAGAAGGTCCTTTTCGTTTGCATTCACAACAGCGGCCGCAGCCAGATGGCGGAGGCATTGTTGAATTCCCTGGCGGGAGACCGGTTTGAGGCCCACAGCGCCGGCATGGAGCCCGGCGCGCTGAATCTCCTGGCCGTCGATGTGATGGGGGAGATCGGGATAGACATCTCGATGAACCGGGTAAAGGGAGTTTTCGACTTCATCAGGCAAGGGCGGCTGTTTCATTACGTCATCACCGTATGCGACGAGACCAGCGGCGGCAGATGCCCCGTCTTCCCTGGTTATGCCAGGAGGCTCCACTGGAATTTTCCGGACCCTTCCGCCGTAGAAGGGACCCGGGAAGAAAGGCTTGCGAAGGTGAGGGTGATACGCGATCAGATCAGGGCCAGGATCGAGTCCTGGATCAACGAAGACCGGACCTGAAGATCAAGACATCTGTTGCCCCGATGCGCGGTAACGCCTGACCCGTCCTCCCTCCATCACCGACTGCCCGCCACGGGCCCTCCGTAGGTTTCACGGAGAGATAACGAAATCGTCATCACCCTGTAATACCGCTGATGGCAAAATATCCCTGGTCGCTGGAAATGCCGAACTTCCGTCGAAGCGGTTCAGTTTGAAGCGATTTTAGGGCGCTGATCCCTGCCACACCCAGCGAAAACGCCAACAAAGATATAAATACCTTTTTATTGGAAAAGGAGCCGGCATGGAGACCATAAATGAACTCATGGGCAGCCAGGGCTGCAGAACAGACAGATTGGCAATTCTTACCCTTATCGACATGGGCGCCTTCGAGACGTTCTTTCAGCCCATTTACTCGATTACGCAGGCAGAGGTGTACGGGTTTGAGGCGCTCACACGATGCAGCGGCAGGCATTCATACGATATCGCCGGCCTGTTTGCGGCGGCAAAGGAAGAGAACCTAGTATCCAGACTCGATGTGGCGTGCAGGAGCAGCGCTCTCAGAAAGACGTCGCGTGAAGGTCTTCAGGGCAGGGCGGTTCTGATCTTCATAAACATATGCCCCGAGACCCTCATGGATCCGGAACACAGGCCCGGGATAACTGATTCTCTGGCAGAGGAATACGGTATCCCCAAGGAAAAGATCGTCCTCGAAATCACGGAGGAAAGCGCAATACACAATTATGACCTGTTCAGGCAGGCCATCTTTTATTACAAGCATCAGGGGTATAAGATAGCGATTGACGATTTCGGGGCAGGTTATGGCGGGCTTAAGATGCTCTCAATCATAGAGCCGGACTTCGTCAAGATCGACAGGCATTTCATATCGCAGATCGACAAGACCATGATCAAATTTAATCTGGTGGAATCCGTGACCCATGTCTGCCGCCGCATGGGGATAAAGGTCATCGCCGAAGGGATAGAGCGTAGGGAGGAGCTGGATATCGTGACAGGATGCGGCATTGATCTGGCACAGGGATACTATCTGGCCAGGCCGTCGAGGCATGCGTTTATGAATGTCCCGTTGGGGTTGAGTGCCGGCAGACACATGAACCAGACATAAAATATTAATGCGGGCGTCACAATTCCTTAACGGCAGATGCTGATAATAGGAAGTATGAAACAGTGGATTACATAATGGAAGAAGAAAGTTGAAATGGCATGGAACAGAGCATACATGACAATTCTCCTTCTGTAGGCAGCCTGATAACCACCGACATCTGCGTGCATCCGGCACTGCAGGTGAGAAGAGTGGTAGAAAGATTCTTCGAGTCTCCCGACGTGGACGCGGTGGCCGTGGTCGACGGACGGGAGGCGGTTGGCCTGGTGACAAGGACCAAGCTGCTCTTTTCCGTCTTCCGGAGATACGGGTTCGAACTCTACGGGAGGAAGCCTGTTATCATGATCGCGGACGCCGAGCCGCTTCACGTGTGCGAACACGAGCGCCTGGACGTCGCTATCGACAGGGCGCTGGCGAGGCCGTCACAAGACGTCTACGATGAGCTCATCATCACAGATGAGGAAGGCTACTACAAGGGGCTCCTGCCCGTCCGTCACATGATACTGCAGCAGAGCAGCCTCCTCGCAAACAGCATAGTCCAGCGCGAGATGGCGAACGAGCGGGCAAAGGAATTCGAGAAGGTCAATCACATAAAGTCGCAGTTCATAGCGAATGTTACCCACGAGCTGAGATCACCGGTCAATGCCATAATCGGCCTTGCCGAGCTGATGAAGATGTCCTGCGAAAAAGGCCACGTAGACCAGGTAAGGGACAGGCTCAGCCTCATCATGTCAGGTGCCACGCATCTGCGGGCGATCATCACCAACATACTGGACCTGTCGAAGATCGAGGCCGGCAGGATGGAGATCATAAACGAGGATTTCGACATCATGAGGACCATCAGGGAGGCGGCAGAGACCACAAGGGTCCTGCTCGGATCAAAGCCCGTTGATGTCCGCATCGACTCAGGCTTTCAGGAATTGACCGTCAGCTGCGACCCCGTCAAGGTAAAGCAGATCTTGACGAACCTGCTGGGGAATGCCGCCAAGTTCACGGAGCGGGGGACCATTATCATCAACCTGAGCAGTGTCGGCGATGCTCTGGTCATAGGTGTGGCGGACACAGGGATTGGCATAAGGGAGGAGGACATCGAGCGACTCTTCGGCGCATTCAGCCAGGTGGGGGACGTCTCGACAAAGCGCCATGAAGGCACTGGCCTTGGACTCACCATAACGAAGAACCTGCTTCACATGATGGGAGGCTCCATCCGGCTTGCAAGTGAGTTCGGGCTGGGTACCAGATTCGAGGTTACGCTGCCGGTGAAAAAGAACATATCGAATCACAGGGAGGAACACAATGAAGTCAAGCGGCAAGAAGATTCTCGTAATTGACGACGATGCAAAACATCTGCTGACGGTGAAGGAAATCCTCGAGACGGAAGGGCATGCCATATACACCCACAACCAGCCCTTCGGCTCTACGCACCTCGCCAAGATACTTAAGCCGGACCTGATCCTGCTGGATGTCAACATGCCCGGGCTCTCGGGCGACACCCTCTCAAAGCTCATGAGGTTCCATACCAACGCGCCGATCGTATTCTATTCATCCAACGATGAAGACAGCCTGCGGCAGATGGTCAGGTTCCATAACGTCAGGGGATACATATGCAAAGGAGACACCTACGGACTCAGGGAGAAGGTGGCGGATTTCCTGTCGCGGAATTAGGAAACAGCGGTATTCCATGTGAGTGCCCGGGCCGCATGTCGGTCGTAAGCGAAGAGGGAGGAATATATGCGGAAAGTCGGCATGCAAAAGGCGAAAAGAATCGCCCTGGTTGCTCACGATAACATGAAAAGGGCACTCATGGAATGGGCGTTGTTTAATGCGGATGTGCTTTCCACCCACACCCTTTTCGCAACCGGCACTACCGGCAATCTCCTGTCTGAGGCCCTGTCGCTTCCGGTGCACTGTTTCAAAAGCGGCCCCTTGGGCGGAGACCAGCAGATCGGAGCGAAGATCTCGGAGGGGGGGATCGATATGGTGATCTTCTTCTGGGACCCCCTGGAGCCTCATCCCCATGACGTCGATGTGAAGGCGCTCCTGAGGATCGCTGTTGTCTACAATGTTCCCATCGCCTGCAACCGGGCGACCGCGGATTTCCTCATATCGTCACACCTGATACAGGAAGCATATGAGCGAATAGTTGAAGACTTCGACGCCGTTCAGGGTAAGAGAACGGCGGAGCTGCGCTCGGTCAAGGGATAATTCCGGTCTTTATGACCGTCGCGGGAACAGGACCGCCGGTTCTGTGTGCAAAGCCCGGCTTTTCATAGGCTTCACAAAATCTTAATACCATCCTCATAACCGTTTAACAGTCCCTGCATAGAATACATTCCACGGGGCGATGATCGCCCATAATCCATCAAAAAAGGGAGGAGAGAACAATGAAGCAGATTCTGAGTTTGTTGCTTGCGCTGATGATGGCCGTCTCCGTGGCGGCATGCGGCGGCAGCGACCCTGTGGTAGCGGCAAATGATGGCAAATGGATAACAGGGGATTTCCACACCCACACCTTTCTTACCGACGGCAGCCATAAGGAGGAGGACGTGGTGGGCCATGCCTTTGACGTTTACGGATTGGACTATATGATGAATTCCGAACACGGCGGCGCCTATGGCCGCGATACCCAGGGCAATCCCTGGGATCCCTCCAAGGTGACCATCCTCGGCGATACGGCGAAGGACAGCAGCGGAAATCCGCTCATGTGGCGATGGCAGTCGCTGAGGGACTTCTCTTACCCGCTTCTGTTCGGCCAGGGGGGGCTGCAGTCGAAGCATCAGGACAAGACCCTCATCCAGGGCGTCGAGTGGAATGTCCCGACCCACGAGCACGCCAGTGTCGGCATAGTCGCAGTTACGGATGGGAAACCGATCGCGAACTTCGAGTACCAGTTTGACGGCGCCGACGCCGACAAGAGCCGGGCAGGCGAGGGTCTTGTCAAACAAAACGCCACCCATGCCGACGCAGTGGCCGGAGCTGCCTATCTGGAGAAGAATTATACAGAGACCAGCTACTTCCTGCTGAACCATCCTTCACGGAAGCAGAAATACAAGGCCTCGGACATACGCGACTTCAATAATGCGTCTCCTCATGTGGCGTTCGGATTCGAGGGCATTCCAGGGCACCAGAAGGAGAAGGCTCGCGGCGGATATGACAGTACCTTCTATACCGATGCCGGCAATACCACCGTGGACCAGGCAAAGACCGACAAGGCCAGGACCTACGGGGGCGCGGATATCATGATCGCTAGGGTCGGAGGCCTGTGGGACAGCCTCCTTGGTGAGGGCAGAAGGTTCTTTGTGTTCGTGAATTCGGATTTTCACAGCTCTGCTGATGATGCGGACTTCTGGCCCGGTGAGTATGGCAAGACCTACATCTACGCAAAAGACAAATCCGCCCAGTCGGTGGTGGACGCCATGAGGTCCGGTAATGCCTTCGCAGTCCACGGCGACCTTATCAACGCCCTCGACTTTACGGTGTCAGCCCTGGGCTCCGCTCCTGCAACAATGGGCGAAGAGTTCACTGCCTCAAAAGGAAGTAACCTCTTGATCAAGGTAAGGTTCAAGAGTCCGGCCAGGAACAACAACGGAGACAAGCCTTCGGTGCATCATGTCGATCTTATAAGCGGAGATGTGACCGGCATCATTCAGCCGGGAGACGCGAAATATACGAGCGATACTAACTCCTCGACAAAAGTCATCAAGAGTTTCACGGCATCAGACTGGACAGTCGACGCGGAGGGTTATACGACCATGAGCTTCGTCATCTCAGGCGTCCAGAAGAGCATCTACCTGAGGCTGCGCGGAACGAACCTGGCCCCCAATACCCCAAATGAGACGGACAAGGACGGCAACCCGCTTAAGGATGAGCTTGCCGGACAGAACAATAAGGCCAAGGCCTATGCTGATCTCTGGTTCTACTCAAACCCCATATTCGTCAAGGTGAAGTAACGCAGACTGCTGACCCGGCGAGGGATCCGCGATATTCGGGGCCCTTGCCGGCTTCATTACAGTGCCTTAATCTAAACTTAACATCAGCGACATGATCATTTAACACTTGGATGATACCCTAACATAGGAATAGGGACGAACCAGGGAATGTGCAGAGCCGACAGTGAAAGGAGCGCAAAATGAAGTGCATGGAGTTTCTGTCCGACCACTCCCGCTGCAGACGGGGTGTGCCGATCGCACGCCTTTTCAGGCATTACTTCTGCGAAGGCAATCACGTGAAATGCCCCCTTAGGAAGGTGGGGAAGATGGAAGAACGAAGGATGCAACATCTGACGATAATGAGGGCGGAAGCATGAAATGCTCTCACCTCATCGCCCGCAGAAACAGATCGGAATGCTCTGCCCTTGAGGCGCCTTACACGCCGAGTCTCTTTGAGCTTTCGGAATACTGCCGCACCGGCGGGCACAGGAAATGCCCTTTTTACATGAGGGGAATGGTCGCAGCGCCGGCACGCAGCGACGGTCTTGCCAGGCGGGTTTCCCTGTAGGGCATCGGCGTTAGGGGATGGGGAGCTGATATGCAGATGCCTTGCAGGGAAGATCTGCGGACCGGTGTGCCGGTAATCGATGATGGACACCTCGACCTGGTCTTGAGACTGGACAATCTGCGCTCGGCCATAAGGATGGGCGTGTGCCGATTCATTATCGAGGATACCCTAGCCTTTCTTGAAGACTATACAAGGCTCAACTTCTGTCTCGAAGAACAATATATGGTGCCACACGATTATGCCGGAAGAGGCGAGCACATGGAGCAACATGCCAGGTTTGCGGAAGAGCTTCAGGGGATGCAGGAAGAACTGCGCAATATACAATCGTTGGGTATAAGCGGTTCGTATGAGCTCTCCGTCGAGACGGTCAAGATGATCGAGGACTGGATCCGTGACCACGTCAAGGCATACGACAGGGAACTGGGGGCGTTCCTCGGGCCATACGACTTAGATCATGACGCCATAGCATCGCCTTGTGCCGGCCTGCGAAGGTCTGCCCAGGGTATCATTACGATCTGCTCCATATGCCATGGGATTATATGCGAGAAAGGCATCCGGAAAGGACAGGAACACCCCGGCGTTGCAGCGAACGGTATTATCTATTCACACGGCCTTTGTTCCAGGTGTCTGCAGTCGCATTACGAAGACCTCTTTTGAAAGAACGATCGACTCCTGGAGCATCCTGGATATCTTCTTTATAATGTAAACTCCTTTTAATAATCATGTAACATTCAGCGTGATATCGTAAGGCATGATCCTTTCAGCACCGGACGCCGCAATCTTCATCATGTTGTCACGACGGTATGTAAGTCTGGGGAGCCGATTTCTTCATTTTCATGCTTCATATGAGAGTGTCGGGAAGACCCAGGCTTCTGGAAGCGCTCCGGAGGAAATAAGTGAAAGGAGGGTGCTGAAGTGCATGTAATGCAATGTTAACCTTTCTGTAACACAATTGTAACAAAAGAGGTATATTCTAACTATGAACAAAGGAGGAAACATGAAGACGCTTCTCAAGCTTCTTATTGCAGTTGCCCTGATGATGTCATTCTCACATGTGGAGGCGGCAGAGACCCTTAACGGCGCGGGGGCTTCTTTCCCGTATCCGGTCTATTCCGCCTGGGCGTTTGACTATAACAAGATCACCGGAATACAGCTTAATTACCAGTCTATCGGTTCGGGCGGCGGCATCAAGCAGATCACCTCCAGGACGGTACAGTTCGGGGCCTCCGACGCCCCCCTCACGCCTGAACAGCTGAACAAGGACGGCCTTCTTCAGTTCCCCGCGGTAATGGGCGGCGTCGTGCCGGTGGTGACGATTCCGAGTGTCAAGGAGGGTCAGTTGAGGCTTGACCCGGATGCACTCTGCAAGATATACCTCGGCGATATAAAATTCTGGGATGATGCCAAGATCAAGGCCCTGAACCCTCAACTCAGCCTGCCCCATGGCGAAATCATGGTCGTCCACAGGTCTGACGGCTCGGGAACGACCGCCATATTCACCACCTATCTCGGCGAGGTATGCCCAGACTGGAAGAATAAGGTCGGCGCAGGCACCTCCGTGAAGTGGCCGGTGGGTATAGGCGGCAAGGGCAACGAAGGAGTCGCCAATTATACGAAAAGGACCCCCAACTCCATCGGATACGTGGAGTTTGCATACGCGGAGCAGAACAGGCTCGCATATGCCCTGCTGAAGAACTCTTCGGGTAATTTTGTGAAGCCCAGCTTCGATACCTTTGAGGATGCCGCGGAAACCGGCACCTTCGATCCAAAGAAGCATTTCAATCTCTGGCTCGTCAATGCCCCCGGCAAGAACGCATGGCCCATAGCCGGAGCTACTTTCATTCTCCTTGCCAGGGAGAAGCCCGATGCCAACAGGAAGGTCGTCAAGTTCTATGAGTGGGCCTTCAATAACGGGGACAAGAAGGCAAAGGAACTCGTATACGTTCCGTTGCCGAAATCACTGAAGGACAAGATCAGGGCGTACTGGAAGGCCAACGGCATCCTCTAGCACGTTCAGCGGTCGCAGGGCAGGCAGTCTGCCTGTCCTGCGACCTTTCTAATAATAATCGCGCGAGGCAAGACACCAGATGGCGAGGACTGCAAAAAGAAACCCTGTTGATACATTCTTTTCCATCATCACGGGCGCCGCTTCCTTCTCGGTTGTCGTACTCATCATCGGCATCCTTATCGTACTGATCTCGGAGTCCTCCCTCTCGATAGGGAAGTTCGGCATATGGAGGTTTCTGGTTTCGACGGACTGGGACCCTGTCAGAGAGTCCTTCGGAGCCCTGACCAATATCTACGGGACGGTCGTCACCACCATGCTGTCGCTCGTCATCGCGATCCCGATAGCCATAGGCATAGCCATATTCATCACCGAGATATCCCCGAATTTCCTGAAGGGCCCCATAGGCGCCGCCATTGAATTGCTCGCCGCCATCCCAAGCATCATCTATGGCATGTGGGGGTTGTTCACTCTTTCTCCTATCATGAGCAGATATATCGAACCGTTCCTGCAAAAGGTCTTTGGCGGCCTGCCGCTCATGGGCATACTCTTTCAGGGAACGCCGATGGGCATAGATATTCTGACTGCGAGCGTGATCCTCAGCATAATGATCATCCCGTTTACCGCCAGCATCTCGAGGGACGCCTTCAATCTCACACCCGAGGTGGTGAAGGAGTCAGCTTATGCCCTCGGCGCCACGAAGTGGGAGGTGGTCAAGAACGTCGTGCTGCCCTATTCCAAGCTCGGCGTTTTCGGAGGAATCGTACTCTCCCTCGGCAGGGCGCTTGGCGAGACCATGGCTGTAGCCTTCGTGCTCGGAAACGACCACAGGATCACCACGTCACTGCTGGATGCCGCCGCCACGATCACCGTCACCCTTGCCAATGAATTCGCGGAGGCGGATAAGGACATCTATCTCTCATCTCTCTTTTATCTCGCTCTCGTCCTCTTTGTGATGAGCTTCGTCACGCTGGCCATAGCGAAGTTCTTCTTGCTGAGGGCCGAAAAGAAGTACACGAGATGACGAGGGAACAGTTCAGAAAGGCGGAGGGATTTGCTGCCCTTGCACTGAGTACCCTGGCTGCCCTAGGCGGCCTCTTCTGGCTGGTATTTATCCTGGGTGATGTGCTGGTGCACGGCCTGAAGGCCCTGAGCCCCACGCTGTTCTTAAACGATCCCGCGCCTCCGGGAGTCGAAGGGGGCGGGCTGAGAAACGCCTTTGTGGGCCAGCTGCTGATAACCACCGGAGCCACCTTGATCGGTGTGCCGGTGGGGGTGCTGGGCGGCACATTTCTGGCGGAATATGCGCGCGGCAAGAGTATATCCCATATCATAAGCGTGCTTGCCGACATCATGGTGAGCGTGCCTTCCATCGTTATAGGCACATTCATATATGCGGTGCTGGTAAAGCCGGTGGGCCACTTCAACGGCTGGGCCGGGGCTGTCGCCCTTGCGGTGATCATGATCCCCGTTGTCCTGCGCACCACAGAGGATATGCTCTCGCTGGTGCCGTGGACCCTGCGGGAGGCCGCCTTTGCCCTTGGAGCGCCGTACTATAAGGTGATCACGCAGGTCGTCTATCGCGGAGCCGCAACGGGCATCCTTACAGGCATCCTCCTTTCGATCGCCAGGGTTGCGGGAGAGACGGCGCCTTTACTCTTTACCTCCTTCAACAATTCCTTCTTCTCTCTGGATATGAAACAGCCTGTTTCATCCCTGACGGTCACCATATTCCAGTACGCCATGGGTCCGTACGACAACTGGCATGCCCAGGCGTGGGCGGCTGCATTTGTGATCACGATATTCATCCTTGTCCTCACCATAAGCGGAAGACTTCTCATCAGATGGAGGTACAAATAGTGGCCGGAACCTTAGAACTCGAGGTGAAGGGCCTGGACTTTTATTACTCCGGCAATGTCCATGCCCTCAAGAAGATAAATCTCTCGATCCATAAGAATGAGGTGACGGCATTGATTGGTCCCTCAGGCTGCGGCAAGACTACGCTTCTGAGGTGCTTCAACCGGATGCATGATCTCTACCCCGGCAACAGATATCAGGGTGAGGTCACCTTCCAGGAGGAAAATATTCTTTCTAGCGGGACCGACCTTATAAGCCTGCGTAGCCGGATAGGAATGGTCTTCCAGAAACCCACGCCCTTTCCGATGAACATATTCGACAACATCGCCTACGGACTCAAGCTGAAGGGCATCAGGAAGAGGGACGAGCTTTCCGAAAGGGTTGAGCGCGCATTGAAACATTCCGCGTTATGGGACGAGGTGAAGGACAAGCTCCATGCCAGCGCCTATGCGCTTTCGGGCGGCCAGCAGCAAAGGCTCGTCATAGCCAGGGCCCTGGCCGTGGACCCCGAGGTGCTGTTATTCGATGAGCCCACCTCGGCCCTTGATCCCATATCCACCTCGAAGATCGAGGAACTGGCTGCGGTCTTGAAAAAGGAGGTTACTATCGTTATAGTTACTCATAATATGCAGCAGGCGGCGAGGATCTCGGACAAGACCGGCTTTCTGATGCTGGGTGAGCTGATCGAGTTCGACACCACAGAGAAGATCTTCACTGCGCCCTCCGAGAAACTCACAGAAGACTATGTCACCGGGAGGTTCGGCTGATGACCGTGTTTGATGATGAACTTCAGCATCTGAAGGAAAAGCTCCTGAAGATGGGGTCCCTTGTCGAGGATGCGATAAAAGATTCGGTCCGGGCCCTCGTCGAGAGGGACAACGCCCTGGCGATCTCGGTGATCGACAATGACCGTCTTGTCAATACCCTGGACGTTGAGATAGACGAAGAGGCGATCAGGCTCATAGCCCTGAGGCAGCCGAAGGCAGTGGACCTCAGGTTCATAACCACCGCCATGAAGATAACCACCGACCTGGAGCGCATGGGAGACCTTGGGGTAAACATCGCGGAAAGGGCGCTGGCGCTCAACGATGAACCGGTCCTCAAACCCTATATCGACATACCGCGCATGAGGGAGATCGCCCAGGGGATGACGCGTGACGCTCTCAATGCCTTCGTGCAGCGCGACGAGAGGCTGGCGCGTGACGTTATCATACGGGACGACGAGGTGGATGACCTCAAGCATGCGGTCCTTCAGGAACTCGCCTTCTTCATGGTCCAGGACCCGACTACGGTGACGCGGGCGATGAAGATCAGTTTCGTTGCACAGTATCTCGAACGCATCGCCGACCACGCCACCAACATCGCCGAGATGGTGATCTACCTCGTCAAGGGCAAGATCATCAGGCACATGGCCGTGCCGCCCGAGATCCCGTAACCGGGGATGTCTGCCGGCACGGGCGATATCCTCCCGATTGACAGGCTGCGAACCCCTGCACTATACTTAGATTGACCCTTGGGGGAGGCGATAACGCCTGAGAGTCTCTCGTATTGCGAGAGAGACCCCTTGAACCTGATACGGACAATTCCGTCGTAGGGAACAGGGAAGAGAAGCAGGCCGGCCGTATCCCGGAGGGATACGGTTTTTTATTTTATGCGCCTGAAAGTCAACGGAGAAATACGGGAGATCAGGGACGCGGCCACGGTCGGGGCGCTCCTGGAATCGCTTGAGGTGCAGCCCGGCAGGGTCGCCGTCGAGGTGAACCTCACGGTGGTGAAGAAGGCCGAATACGGCAGCTTCAGGCTGAACGACGGGGACGAGGTGGAGATCGTGAATTTTGTGGGCGGAGGATAGATGGAAGACAGACTCGTAATCAGGGGGATCGAATTCAGGTCGCGTCTATGGGTGGGGACCGGCAAGTACAGGGACTTCGAGGAGACGAAGAAGGTCGTGGATGTCTCGGGTGCGGACGTCGTGACGGTCGCGGTCAGGAGGGTCAACATAACCGATCGGAAGTCGGAAAACCTCCTCGATTATCTCGACCCCAGACAGTATAAGATACTTCCCAACACCGCCGGCTGTTATACGGTTGAGGACGCCCTCCGCTATTCGAGGCTCGCGCGGGAGGCGGGTGTTTCCGACCTCGTCAAACTCGAGGTGATCGGGGATGAGCGGACCCTGTTTCCGGACACGATCGGTCTGCTGAAGGCGACCGAGATCCTTGCAAAGGAAGGCTTTATCGTCTTCCCCTATACCAATGACGACCCCATTATGGCGAAGAGGCTCGAGGATGCCGGAGCCGCCGCGGTCATGCCCCTGGGCGCCCCCATCGGCTCGGGACTCGGCATCCGCAATCCCTATAATATTCGTATTATCATCGAGACGGCGGTGAAAGTGCCGGTGGTCGTCGATGCCGGTGTGGGAACGGCGTCGGACGCTGCCATCGCCATGGAACTGGGCTGCGACGCGGTGCTGATCAATACCGGCATCGCGGGTGCCCGGGACCCCATCGCCATGGCGGACGCGATGAAGCACGCGGTCATGGCAGGAAGGCTTGCGTACCGGGCGGGGAGGATCCCCAAGAAGCTCTACGCAACTGCGAGCAGCCCCATCGAGGGAATGCTGCTCTAGGAAGTCCCCACACGATGTAGTTGGCGGATGCCGAAGAGGCATCTGAATAAATAGATAAAAGACAGCCAACAAACGGGAGGTGCGAGGGGATGGAGGCGTACAGGTATCAGCAGTTGGCGTATCTGGTCGTGCCGGTAATGCTCGGCATGGAATTCTTCATGGCAGCACGGGAGGAGAAGAAGGGAGGGGAGGAGACGCCCCTGGGGTTTTTTGTCCTGGAGACACTGGGTTTCTTCTTCATGGCCTTTCTGCCGGCGATATTCGTCTTTACCATATGGGCGGTGGAGTCGAAATCGTTTCCGCTGCAGAACGTGCCCCTGGCCCGGTTCGACCGCTATGCGGTCCTTTTCTTCTTCATGGGCTCCTGGTGGCAGGTCTATATCTTCGCCGCCCTGCGGGCGCGGCGGATGACCAGGAAAGAGGTGGAGAGGGCGTATCTGTGGGTGCCGTTCATCTTTCTGGGCGTGTTCATATCATTGCTGGTGCTCTGGGTGTCGCCCTGGAACCTGAAGTGGATATCAGCCGGATGGTTTGCCCTCCTTGCGGGGGCGCTGCTCCTCATCAAGGCAGGGCCCAAGGCGGTGGAGCGCACCATGTGGGTCCTGGCCGGGCTCACCTTTTTTGCGGAGAACATCATGTTTATCTGGCTTGAAAGCGTGGTGTGACGGGGTGGCGGGTGCCCCGGGGTTTACAGTCTATCTGATCACTGACCGGAGGCTTTTCGCGGGGGCGACGCTGCTCTATGAGGCCGTAGAGGCCGCGCTTCAGGCAGGGATCAGGGCGGTCCAGCTGAGGGAGAAGGACCTCCCGCTGAGAGAGATGCTGGCGATGGCATACCGCCTCCGGGAGATCACCGTCCGCCACGGGGCGAGGCTCTTGGTGAATGACAGGATAGATGTGGCGATGGCAGTAGCTGCCGACGGAGTCCATCTGGGGCGGGAGAGCATGCCTGCCGGAGCGGCTCGAAAGGTGGTCGGTGAAGGGATGCTCATCGGGGTCTCGACTCATAGCGTGGCTGAGGCGAGGGACGCCGAGAGGGAGGGTGCGGATTTTGTGACCCTGGGGCCGGTGTACAGGACGGCCTCGAAGCTGCGGTACGGACCGCCCCTCGGCACGGATGTCCTGGTGCAGGCGAAGGCGGCCGTGGCTGTCCCTGTCTTTGCGATAGGGGGGATCACGCAGGAGAAGATTACTGAAGTTAGGGAAGCCGGGGCTGACGGGGTGGCCGTGATATCGGCCATTCTCGGGCCGGATGACGTGAAATCGAGTGCAGGAGAATTCATGAGGTTAATGACATGACGCGCATGGAAGTTGCAAAAAAGGGGATCATCACCGATGAGGTGCGCCGGGTGGCTGCTGCGGAGGGGCTGAGCCCTGAACAGCTTTCTGAGGACATAGCCTCCGGTGTCAGCACCATACCGATTAACAGAAACCATCCGATAACGCCGATCGGCATCGGCAGGGGCATGCGGACGAAGATCAACGCCAATATCGGCACCTCGAAAGACCGCATCTCCATCGATAGTGAGATGGAAAAACTCGACGTGCTCGTCAAATACGGGGCTGACGCCGTCATGGACCTGTCCACCGGCGGGCCGATCAGGGAGCTGAGGCACATGATGCTCAAGCGCGCTCCCATCGCCGTAGGCACGGTGCCTATCTATGAGGCTGCCGTCAGGACAGCTGAACAGAAAGGCGCGATCGCGAAGATGACCGCAGACGACCTCTTCGGCGTGATCGAGGAGCACGCCGAATCGGGTGTTGACTTCGTCACCGTCCATTCGGGGCTCACCATGAAGGCGGTGGAGCGGCTGAGAAAAGAAGGGCGGATACTCGATATCGTCAGCAGGGGCGGCTCCTTTCTCCTTGAATGGATGGTCTACAACGAAAAGGACAACCCGTTGTTTGAACAGTTCGACCGTCTGCTCGAGATAGCGCGGAAGTATGACATGACCCTGAGCCTGGGCGACGGCATGCGGCCGGGCTGTCTCGCGGATGCGACAGACCGCACGCAGATTGAGGAGCTTCTCACCCTGGGCGAGCTGAGGGACGTTGCCGTCGAACATAACGTGCAGGTGATCATCGAAGGCCCGGGGCATGTTCCGCTGAACCAGGTCGAGATGAACGTCAGGATACAAAAGGAGATATGCAAGGGCGCTCCCTTCTATGTGCTGGGTCCCCTCGTCACGGATATCGGCATGGGTTATGACCATATCACCGCTGCGATCGGCGGGGCCGTTGCCGGGGCTGCGGGGGCTGACTTCCTCTGCTACGTGACACCGTCGGAGCACATCAGGCTGCCGACCCTGGAGGATGTGAAAGAGGGCGTGATCGTCTCGAAGCTCGCCGCCCACGCAGCCGACATCGCCAAGGGCGTGAAGGGGGCGATGGACGCTGACAACAAGATGGCGCGGTACCGCAAGGCCCTCGACTGGAACGGGCAGATAAGCATGAGCCTCAACCCCGATAAGGTGAAGGAGTGGAGGGCTGAGGTCCCGCCGACCGAGACCGAGGTCTGCAGCATGTGCGGAGAGTTCTGCGCGATCAGGACGGTCGAAAGGGCGCTGAAGAAACAATGAAGAGTGGAAGCAGCGGTCGGCCATGCATAAAAAGCTCATAAATGATGTTGCTGACGCGCTTCTCCTCATCGGGCCGACCGGGGCGGGCAAGACCCCGCTGGGGGATCTGTTTGAGCAGAAGGGCATCAACGGTACGCGGTGCCTGCACTTCGACTTCGGCAGCCGGCTGCGGTCAATCGCCCGGGAAGGCTCTCCTCCGAAGGGATTTGATCGCCGGGAGCATTCCTTCATCAGGGATGTGCTGGAGAAGGGGCTTCTCCTGGAGGATGAGCATTTCCCGATCGCAGAGAAGATCGTTTTGCACTTCATGGAGCAGAAGGGGTATCAGGAGGGTGATCTGCTGGTGCTCAACGGTCTGCCCCGCCATCAGGGCCAGGCGGAGGATATGAAGCGGCTCGTCACCTTCAGGGGCCTGCTCGTGCTCGATTGTGCGCCTGAAGATGTCCTTGTCCGTATCAGCGGGAATTCAGGAGGAGACAGGGCAGGGCGGCCGGACGACGACATTGGCCTTGTCAGGAAGAAGCTTGAGATATTCAGTGAGCGGACAGAACCCCTTATCCGCTATTTCTCCTCCGCCGGGACCGGGGTCGTGCGGCTGAAGGTGACGGCTGATTCCTCCGCCAGCCGGATCTATGAACATTTCTGCGCCGCCATTACAGCCGGCAGGTAGTCTCTCTATTCCCTGATTTATCCTGCAGCGCTGACTCGGAAGATTCAGCGCTGCAGGATGTTGAGAGGCTATTATTACTGGATGGTAATCTTTGAGGCTAGGGTGCCGTCGAAATTGACGATGTAAAGATAAGAGTGTGCGGTCGCGGTATTGAAGTTATACGAGCCGTACATCCCGTTGAACATCGTATTGCCGGACATCATCGCATTTCCGAAGTCCGTAGTCACGACATAGATCTTGTTGTTTGAGATTACGGGTACGGATGCGAAGTCCCCGTCGAGTGATACCGCCACCGGCACGGAAGACGAGGTGAAAGGCACCGGAACCGCATACAGGGTCGACTGCTGTGCGACCGGCGCGCTGCCCAGGTTCCCGATCATATTAAAATTGCTCATGTCGGGAAGGGAGGCGGTAGCGATGAACATGCCTCCGTATACCACGGGCCTTGATACGATTCCCTTCAGAATCAGGGTGTCGATCTCGCCGGTGGGTCTGATCTGGCTGATCTTTGATTCAAAAGAGGCGCTGCTCGGTACGGTCCCCGGGGTTGTTGAGGGGTTATGGGTGACAACATATGCTGTGCCGTCTTCCGCCACGATGGGCGCCCCTGCCATGCCGTTCATCATGCCGAATCCTCCGGTGTTGGTCATCATCGCAGCGCCGCTGCCGGTCCCGGGGCCCATCATCGGGTTGCCCATAACAGCCTCTGCCTGTACAGAAATTACCGCCACCATCACTATCGCGAGAAATAAAACAATCTTCTTCATCATACGCTTCTCCTCCTCCAACATTGGTTACTACGTCCAGTATATCGTCCGGCCTGTCAGCCAGTGATAACTTCTCCTTACTAACCAGTATAGAGTTTAATTATGTAGAAACTATGAACCGACTGATGTGGTCAGGGATGGAGGCAGGAGCAGATCTGATCAGGGAAATGAGGACACACCGTATGCAGAAACCTGCGTATTACTTCGTGTGGCAAGAGCCACAGAGATCAGGGGGCTCGATCCTGAGCATCGAAATGCCCTTCCCATGGGGGTCATGACAGGTCGTGCAGCCCATCTTCCCTGCCTGAAGGGGCAGGTCGCGTACGACCAGGGGAGGGCTCATGCCGACCTTGTGCTCCCCGATCTGCATCCTTTCGGCGTGGCATGAGGAACAGAGTGCGTCTATATTCTTATTGAGGAGAACATAGGTGCCGTGGTGACTTTCGTGGCAGAACTCACATTTCTTTTCAACAGCCTGCGCTGCGAGCGCTGATACCAGAAGCGTGAGGATGGCTGCCATAAATCCTATCCGTCTCATGTGATCGCCTCTCCTGAGTGTTATTCTCATTATACACCGCCATCCGCGATTTGTGCCTTGTATGGGTATCCATCTCCCCCTTGCGTGCTGAGGCTGCAGGGTCTGCCCTGGCGTAGAAAAAAATAGCGTCAACATATAGACTATAAAAATCGCGGCATTACCATGCCAGGAGGAAAGACCGTGAGAGTCGCCTATTTTGACTGTTTTGCGGGCATCAGCGGGGACATGTGCCTCGGCGCGCTTGTGGATGCCGGCGTTTCCCTGAAGGAACTGACAAAGGGCCTGAAGAAGCTGCCGGTGGCCGGCTACAACCTCTCTGCGCGAAAGGTGATGCGGTCCGGGCTGGCGGCCACCAAGGTCGACGTGCGCCTCACCGCCCCGGCCGTACGATCCGCAACCGCAGGCACCCGCTGGAAGGACATCGAGAAGATTGTTTCTGCCTCCACTCTTCCGAAAGACCTCAGGGAGAAAGGGCTCGATGTGTTCAGACATCTCTTTGAGGCAGAGGCACGGGTCCATGGCGAGGGCTTCTCTTCGGTCCATCTGCACGAGGCAGGCGGCGTCGACTGCATGGTCGACATCTTCGGTACCGTCATCGGGTTGAAGCTCCTCGGCATCGACAGGGTGTATTGCTCGCCGGTCAACACGGGTAGCGGCACGGTCAGGACTTCTCACGGAACCCTGCCCGTGCCTGCGCCCGCGACAACAGAACTCCTCAGGGGAGTGCCGGTATATTCATCCGGAGCAGCGCACGAGGCGACGACTCCCACGGGGGCAGCTCTGCTGAAATCTCTGGCAGCGGGATTCCGGCCGATGCCTGAGCTTATCCCTGATCATATCGGTACCGGTGCGGGCAGCAGGGACACGAAAGGTTTTCCGAACGTCCTGAGGATACTGGCGGGAGAATCTTCGCTGTCCTCATCCGGGGATATCGTGACGGTCATCGATACGAATATCGACGACATGAATCCGCAGGTCTACGAACATCTCGGCAACCTTCTGTTCGCGGCGGGGGCGCTCGATGTCTCCCTCACGCCGCTGATGATGAAGAAGATGCGTCCGGGGGTCCTGCTGAGCGTCATCTGCGTCAGGGAGAAGAGAGACGGTCTGATCGCGTTGATCCTGCGGGAAACGACCTCGATCGGCCTCCGGTATTATGAGGCCGGCCGTGCGGTGATGAGCAGGGTTATCAGGAAGGTGGATACACGCTACGGCACGGTGAGGGTGAAGATATCATCCCATGCGGAGGCGGGCGAAAAGTTCATGCCTGAATATGAAGACTGCAGGGCGATCGCACGGAAAAAAGGCGTCCCTCTTCTTCGGGTGATGGAAGAGGCAAAAAGGGCGGCAGCGGAAAAGCTGTCCTCCGCGTAGCCGCCCTTCTGCATGAGGCCGTTATGGGCCGAATTTTCTCTCGGACGGAGACTCCTTGAACTTTTGTTCCTCTTTCTTCTCCTTTGCAGGGGCCTCGGTCTCTTTGCCGCGCGCAGCCGCCGGCTTCTGCACAGCCGCCGGTTTCTGTGCCGGCGTCACCTGTTGCCCTCCACCCTGCTGTTGCTTCGGTGTTTGAATGAAACCTCCTGAAGCCCCCGGCTTATGGGCAGGCGCAGGTTGCTGTTGTCCGCCCTGCTGTTGTTTTGACGGCGCCTGAATAAAGCCACCGGAACGCTCTCCCGGCTTCTGGGCGGGTGCAGGCTGCTGCTGTCCACCCTGCTTCTTCGGTGTTTGAATAAAACCTCCTGAAGCCCCCGGCTTCTGGGCGGGTGCAGGCTGCTGCTGTCCACCCTGCTGCTTAGGCGTTTGAATGAAACCTCCTGAAGCCCCCGGCTTCTGAGCGGGCGCAGGTTGCTGTTGTCCACCCTGCTGTTTAGGCGTCTGGATGAAGCCTCCGGAGCGGCTGCGGTCGCCCGGCTTTGCCGCCTGGCCTGAGGGGGCCTGCTGTACAGCCGGAGTCTTGGGTCCTGCCTGCGGCGTCTCTCGGAAAGAACGCGAAGGGGCTGCCTGTCCCGCGGCGCCTCCTCCGAACAGAGAGCCCTGCGGCTGTCTCACCACGGGTCTGGTCTCGCGCAGTTCCCTGAATTTGGCCTCCGAGGCCTGGCTCTGGACCTTGGGCGGCGGCAGCTTGGCCTTCGGGACCTCTTTCACCACCGGCATCATCATCGACCGCACCGGCTTTATCTGCGGCGCACCGAAGGTGGCCTTCTGGTTAATGAAGAGGTTTTCTCCAGCAGGCCGGGGTGCCCCTCTCCCGTGGATGAAGGTGTCCGTGTTCACCACGCTGACCGCATTCGATATGTGGACGTTCTTGTAGACCACCGTCTTTTGGATATTGATGTTGACTATATTTACGCTGTTGGGGCCGTAATAGCCGTGGCCGTAGTAGAGCTCGCCGGGCGCAAGCGGCACCCAGGCTATGTCATTTGACGTGTGAACCCAGCCGACATAGCCGGGGCCCCAATAGACCGAGCCGCGGCGGGGCGGCACCCAACACCAGCCGTAACGGGGGACGTGGGCCCATCTGCCGTAGTGGTATGGTGCCCAGCCCCATGACTCATAGGATATCCATACATAATCACCGTGGAGCCAGACCCACCTGCCGAGCCGGTAAGGCGCCCAGCCGGCAGAGACGACCACCGTCGGGGTCCATACATAGCCGTAGTCAGGGACATTGATCCACTTGCCGTTTTCGTCCAGGTCGCTGGAGTATCCGTCCAGCTCGTCCGGAAGGTAGTTGGAACTGTAAAGCCGCTCGGAGTATCTTCTGTCACGGGCCCTGTTCCACCGTTCCCAGTCATCAGCCGGGCCCATAACCGTCAGCTCGGAATACCCGTCATCCTCGATGGATACCATCTTGTTTGCGGAGATCCTGGTCTTTCCTCCCCTTCCCTCCGCATACACGACCCCCTGATAGACAGAGGCATCCGTGAACCCGTTAAGCGAGACATCGACGCGAAATACCGCCTTGTTGTAGGTCCGGACAGACGACACCGGAGTATCTATCTGCATGAGGTCTTTTCTGAGGCCGCGGAAATTGACGAAGACCTGGCCGCTCGACAGATAGAGCTGCGTTGCGCCCGGTTCCACCCTGAGCACATCCATCGCCGTCTGCTCATTCAGCCTGATTGCGGTGCCGTTGCGCAGCTGTATCTCGAGTCTTCCGCCTTCAGGGACCCAGACGCTGTCGCCTTCGAGCACAGGATAATTCACGGACGTCGGAATCCAGTCCTCCGTATCGGCCGACCGTACCTGCACATCCCCTTCCAGAAGGCTGATACGCATCTCGCCCAGTCCCTCGGCAGAGGATACGGCCGGTAACACAAGAAAGAAAGCCAGTAAAGAAGCCAATGCTGCCAGATGCCTGATCATGGTGTCCTCCATTTCATGGTTATTCCATTTCCTGCTTACATTAAACCATATCCCTGCGAAGAACCTGTGAATTTTATCCCCCCGACTGTGAAAAATTATGAAGCCTCAGGCGGCCGGCCTGAACCTCTTCAGCCTCAGGGCGTTCGTTACCACGGTGACCGAGGAAAAGCCCATCGCGCCCGCAGCGAGCATGGGGTTGAGAAGTATGCCGAAGAACGGAAAGAGCACCCCGGCGGCGACGGGGATCAGGATGACATTGTAGGCAAAGGCCCAGAAGAGGTTCTGCTTGATGTTCCTCATGGTGGCCATGGAAAGAGCGATCGCGGTCACCACACCCCTGATGTCCCCGCTGATGAGCGTTATGTCCGACGCCTCCATCGCGACGTCGGTCCCGGTGCCGATCGCGATTCCGACATCAGCCTGCGCAAGGGCAGGGGCGTCGTTTATCCCGTCGCCCACCATCGCGACGACCCTCGATCCGGCCTGGAGGCGTTTCACCTGCTCCGCCTTTTCCCCGGGCAGCACCTCGGCAAGGACCCTGTCAATCCCCGCGAGGCGGCCTATCGCCTCGCCCGTGCGCTGGTTGTCTCCGGTAATCATGACGACCTCGATGCCCATCCGTCGAAGGGATCTCACGGCAGCCACCGCCTCGTCCTTGAGGGTGTCCGCAACCGCCACGATCCCCGCGGCCCGGCCGTCGACGGCGAGGAACATGGGGGTCTTGCCATCCCCGGAAAGCCTCAGTGCCTTATCCCTCAGGCCGGCTGTGTCGATCTTCTCGTCAGTCATCAGCCGCTCATTGCCAAGGAGCACGGCCCTGCTGTTAATGACCGCCTTTATGCCGTGGCCGGGTATCGCCTCGAACCTCTCGGCGCCCTTGATCCCGATGCCCCTGTCCCGTGCGCGCCTGATGATCGCCTCACCCAGGGGATGTTCGGAGCCCTTCTCAGCAGCGGCCGCATAAAGGAGGATATCGTCATCCGTCATCCCCTCTGCGATGATGTCCGTCACCTCCGGCCTGCCTCTGGTGAGGGTGCCTGTCTTGTCAAAGACAACGGCGTTTATCCTGTGGGCCGTCTCGAGCGCCTCCCCGCTCCGTATGAGGACCCCATATTCCGCACCCTTGCCGGTGCCGACCATGATGGATGTGGGCGTGGCAAGGCCGAGGGAGCACGGGCAGGCGATGATGAGCACGGCGATGAAATTCAAAACAGCGTACGTAAAGGCAGGAGCAGGACCGAAGAGATACCACACGACAAAGGTGACCGCTGCAACGGCGATGACCGCCGGAACGAAATACGACGCGATGAGGTCTGCCATCCGGGCGATCGGCGGCTTGGAGCCCTGTGCGGTCTGGACCATCTCGACGATGTGTGCGAGCATGGTATCCCTGCCGACACGTGTAGTCTCGAACCGAAACGTGCCGGTCTTGTTCATGGTGGCGCCGATCACCGCGTCTCCGGCATGCTTCTCGACGGGGATCGATTCTCCGGTCACCATGGATTCATCCACCGAGGAGTACCCTTCCCTGATGATGCCGTCAACCGGGATCTTCTCGCCCGGCCTCACCACGATGATGTCGCCGATCTCGACATCCTCGATCGGGAGGTCCACCTCTGTTGAGCCCCTGGCCACCCGCGCAGTCTTTGCCTGAAGACCGATCAGTTTCTTGATCGCCTCGGAGGTCTGGCCTTTTGCCTTTGCCTCAAAGAGCCTGCCCAGGAGGATCAGCACGATGATCGTGGCGGCGGTATCAAAGTACACCCCTGCCGAGTATCCCCTGATCAGGAAGACAGAGGGGAAGAAGGTGGCGATCACGCTGTAGAGGTAGGCCGACGTCGTGCCGACGGCGATCAGCGTATTCATGTTCGTTGTCCTGTGGCGGGCGGCGGTCAGGGCGCCGGTATAGAACTGCCAGCCTATCCAGAACTGCACCGGGGTCTCGATGATGAGCTGGAGGAGGAAATTGATACGCTGGGGAATGGGTATGATACCCGACAGGCCGACCATGTCCCACTGCATGAGGATGAAGACAGGCACCGCGAGGACCGCCCCGATGATCACCTTGCGCCTGAGAGTCCGGTAGGCCTGCTGCCGCTCCCGCTGCTCCTTCTCGACGATGTCCTCGCCTTTTTCAGCCTCCACCACCTCGTACCCGGCCTCCTGCACCGCCTTTCTGAACTCGCGTATGCCGGTCTGGGAAGGGAAATACTCGACAGTCGCCTTTTCCGTGGCAAAGTTGACGGAGGCCGAGACAACGCCGTCGAGAGGCCGGAGCGCGTTCTCCACCGCAGCAACGCAGGCAGCGCAGGTCATCCCCTTTATGGGAAGGACGATCTTCGACACCATCACCCCGTAGCCCAGGTCGCTGACCACCTTTATGAAATCGCCGACAGAGACGACCGCCGGGTCATAGGACACCGTCGCCTTCTCGGCGGCGAAGTTTACCGAGGCGCCTGATACTCCCTTGAGGCCTGCGAGGCCCTCCTGTATATTCGCCGCGCACGAGGCGCACGACATCCCCGAAACCGGGAGGTCGATCCTGCTTTTCATGGTTGTGCCGCTATCGGGCATTGTCTCCTCCATCCACTCCCTCTATGATCGCTTCTATCTCAGCCCTGTTTTGCCGGAAGCCGAGGAAGACCCTGTCTCCTATCACGAGGGTTGGCGTCGCCATCCTGCCGTGTTTCTCGATGAGTTCATCCCGGTCCTCCCTGTTTGCCACGTTCTTGTCTGCGAACCTGACGCCTTTTGCCGAAAGATACACCTTCAGGTCATGACAGTCGTGTCAGTCGGGCGCTGAATAGACCGTGATATCAACGTCCTGCTTCATGCAGCCTCCTGTGTCCTAAATAGTTTCATATATATTTAATTATATCACTAACAACCCGGCAGGTGCTTTTCCTTCTAACATTGTATATCATACAAACAGGATGCAGCATGAATAAGAAGGAATTTTACAAACGGGCCGACTTTCTCCATAAGCTCTTCGACGCGATACCCGTCCCTGTCCTGATTGCGGACAGCGACGTGAAGATCCAGATGATGAACAAGGCGGCTGCCGCAGCCTTCGACATCACCCTGGAGGCGGCTTATGACCAGCGGGCAGGGGAATCATTGGACTGCATCCACGCTGCAGAGGAGGGCGGGTGCGGCCTGAGCGACGCCTGCAGGGACTGCGTGATCAGGAATTCGGTGCGCAGCGCTGTCCAGGGCAAAACGACCTACCGGCGGCGGACGATGCTCACCTTGATGAAAGAGGGCGCCGTTACGGAAGTGAATTTGCTGGTGACCGCCGCGCCCTTTGAATACGAGCGCAGGACCTTTGTACTTCTTACCTTTGAGAATATCAACGAGCTCCTGCAGCTCAGGAGCCTTCTGCCCATCTGCGCCAACTGCAAGAAGATCCGTGATGAGGGAAACTATTGGGAGAGTCTGGAGGGATATTTCAAAACCTGCCTCGATATGGACTTTACCCACTCTATCTGCCCGGAGTGCATGAAGAAACTGTATCCGGAGGTATACAAGGAGATGTATCCGCAGGGGTAGGGCGGGGTCAGTTCTCTCCCGCAGGGACCGTTGTCCTGAAGCATGCGAAGTGTTTGATGTTCCCGTCATAATCCCCCACCGTCAGGTCCATCATGCCGTTGCTGAAGATCACCGAGGGGCTGCTGTGGTTGCGGACCCGGATTCCGGGCAGGTCGTCGTCCCCGGCGAAGATGATCCCCCCGGAGGGGCCGCTGGCGGCGGTGAAGGTGCGTATCCTTCCGTCCTGTTCACCCACGAGGAGATATATCTTTTCCCCATCACGGTACAGCGCAGGAGTCGCGAAGCGGTCGACCCGCACCTGTCGGAAGCTCTCCTCCATCGCCTTCCAGACAGGCTGTCCGTCTGTTCCCTTTCGGTACCGGAAGCCCCGGACCCTTCCGGAGGCATCTCCCACGACCAATTCCCACTTGCCGTCACCGTCCAGGTCAAAGACCGTCGGTGAGGCGTGCTCGAACTTCGGGAGATCTCTGAAAAAGCCCTTCACCTCGACCCAGGACGGTCTCCCGGCTGCAGCAACATTGCGGAATGCCCTGAGTATGCCGTCCTGCTGACCGGTGATCAGCAGGTAATCACCCTGCCAGCGGGTCAGGAGGCCGCGGGAGAATCCGGAGAGTTTGATACCCTTGAAAAACCCGGGCCGCTCCTTCCAGGGAATACCTTCTCCCGAGGGAAGATATTCGAGGAGTCGGAGTTCCCCGTAGATATTGCCCAGCACCATCACCGGCCTGCCGTCCATTTCTCCATGGGCAGGGGTGCAGGCAGGCCCCGGCAGGATGCGGCCGGAGAAGAAGGACTTCTCTTCCTCCCAGTCGGTGTACTTGCCGGTGCGGTTCCTGAAGTAGTAGAGCTGTCCGTTGCTGTCGGAGACGACCAGGTCCTTCACGTCAGGACCGGAGCCATCCACAAAGGTGGGAGCTGCGAAGGTCCCCACCGGCAGACGCAGGCTTCCCTTCTTCCAGGCGCCTCCTCTGCCTGCGGACCTTTCGAGCAGGTGCATCTTGCCCATGTCATTCCCCGCGATCACAATTATCCTGTTGCGGACGGACACGGCAGCCGGCGCCACGTACATCCCGAGTTTGATCCCCCTGAAGAAATCCCTGTCCTGCGTGAAGAGCACCCCCCTGTCACTGCTCATGTTCCGGTAATACGCCAGACTGCCGGTCGAATTGCCGACGATAAGGTCGAGCCTCCCGTTGTTCCTGACAAGCACCGGCGTGGCGTCATTGCCCACCCGTATCGCCGGTGCGTCCATCAGCTCCCAGACAGGGGAAGACGGAGTTCCCCTGTTCCGGTAAAAGAGGACCCTGCCTGAGTCGGACGAAAAACCGCCGGTACCCACGACCATCTCGATCTTGCCGTCTCCGTCAATGTCCCCGACTGCAGGAGATGAAAAGGCCCCTGCCCGTATGCCCCTGAAATACCCTTCAACAGGCTTCCACAATGGCCGTTCCCGGGGACCTTCGTTCCGGTACAGGAGCAGACCCCCATCCTTTGTCCCGATGATCATCTCGGGCTTTCCGTCGTTGTCCAGATCGAATAGAACCGGCCGCACGAAGGGAAAGACGTCGAGACCGCAGCCGTTGAATACGGATGCCGTATTCTCCGCGCAGGAAAAGACATCCTTTGTCCGGACAGGAGGTGCGGGCCTTTCTTCCGGCAGCGATACAGGGCGCTCCGGAGGCGGAGGAGGAGCAGGAGGCGGCGGCGCAGGCATGATCTCTTCCTTCGGCACGCAGGACAGCGGAACTACGCTCAACAGCAGTACGGCAAAAAGGCACCACAGCAGATACTTCATACAGATTTCCCCGGCCGCCCTCAGGCGGCCGGGGTTTCAACACCTCTTCTACTTAACGATGACTTCGAAATGGACCCGCCTGTTGGTGCGGGCCTCCACCGATTCCTTGTTCTTGGCAGTAGGGGTCTCGGGCATGGCAAGCCGGGTTTCACCGTAGGCTATGCTCGAAAGCCGGCCGGCATCGATGCCGGCCTTGACGAGATATTCCTTCACCGCATTCGCCCTCCGCTCGCTCAGGGCCATGTTGTATTTCTCCGGGCCGTGGGCGCAGGCATGGCCTTCGATCTGGACCTTCATGCCCGGGTTGGCCTTGATCGTCTGTACGTTCTTCCCGAGGATATCCTTTGCAGCAGCGGTCAGAGTCGCCTTGTCAAAATCAAAATGAATGTCCTCAAGGATGATCTTTAGCGGCTCCGCCTTCGGGGCTTCAGGCGCTGGTGCAGGCTTGGCAGCCACAGGCTCCGGTGCAGGCGCAGGCTTCGGCGCTTCGGCCTTCGGTGCCGGCTTGGGAGCCTCCGGAGCGGGCGCAGGAGCAGCGGCGGGTGCCGCCTTCGGAGTCTTTCCGCCAAAGGCGAAGGTAAGTCCGACGGTCACCGCGAGATTGTGGTAGTTGGTCATGACATCGCGGACATCCGCCCTCAGGCCCACGTCCTTGGCAAAATAATATTTGATGCCGGCGCCTATGTCTGCGAGGAACCTGCCCTGTGCGTCCTTGCCTTCAGGCTTGTTGTTTGCCCCGCCGATGCCGGCAAAGACAAAAGGGGTGAGGGCCTTTTCCGGAGAGAAGTGGTACAGCGCATCCGCCTGGTACAGCGTGGCCCTGGACTCTACATAGCTGTAAGCGCCTTCAATGCCCCAGTGGGGCGTAAAATTGTATCCGGCCCGCATGCCGTACATCGCCTTGTTCGAAAAATCGGGTGAAGACCCGTAGACACCCAGGAACGGTCCCAGTTCAAAACTGCCTTCACGGATCTCAGCCCCGGATGCAACAGGGAAACATAACAATGCGACTAATAAGAATAGAACAATCCTCCGCATAATCCCTCCTGTCATGTAAGGATAAAAAATTTATTCCATGATACGTCGAAATACCTGTCCTGTCAACCGGGGCAAAGGATGCGAAAGAGATACGGGGATGCTAATACTTGAGTATCTCCAGGTAGTCTCTCAGGTCCTGCTCGTCCAACCCGCTCGCCCTGAGCTTCCTGGCCGTGAAGTCTTCCGAAGCACGCTCCCGGCTGCCTTTATATGCCGGCTCGAGCCTGATCGCCTGGTTTATCGCCGCTGCCGCATCTCCGTATCTGCCGAGGCTGTTGAAACACAGGGCGAGACGCAGGTAGGGGATGCCCAGGTCCGGGGCCCGCTTGATCGCCTCCCTGAAGGCGGAGATCGCGGAGTCGTATTTCTTGAGACGGTAGTATGCATTGCCGAGGTTGATGTACGCCTTCTCTGCCGTGGGATAGAGCGGGTTGGAGAGAGCCTTTTTATAAAAGGCTATCGCCTCGTCATACCTGCCCATCTTTTCGTAGGCATAGCCGAGGTTGTTGTACGCCTCGGAAAAGTCCTTGTCCTCTTTTGCCGCTTTTTCGAAATACTCGACCGACCTCTGCGGGTCATCGAAGTGAAGAAGGTAGATGATGCCGATGGCGGTCAGCACCTCCTTGTTATGGGGATCGAGTTCGAGGGCCTTGTGCATCTCCACGAAGGCCTGCTGCACCTTATTCTCGTTCAGGTAGGAGAGACCGATCTTATAGTGGGCTATCGCCTCCTGCGTTTTTTCCCCCGAGCCCATGGTCGCGCAGGAACACAGTAGGGCGAGGCATACAGCGACTGCCGTTGTTTTCACCTGTGGGAACCTCCTTGCCGCAAGCGCGACCATGCACAGAATATGATGATTATACCCCATATCGCCGATTTAGGACATGCGGTGTCCTGACTGCACCACCGGGTGACGGCTAATGCCCGGCCCTGAGCTGGCCGCAGGCAGCGAGGATGTCCTGGCCTCTGCTCTCCCGGATAAGGGCGGTCAGGTGATGATCGGTCAGCACCTTCTGGAAGGCGAGGACCTGCTCCACGGAAGGACGACGGAGATCCGCTCCCGCGTGCGGATTGAATGGTATGAGGTTGATCTTGCACCGTATGCCGCGGATCAGCTTCACCAGCCGGGCCGCGTCGGCGACCGAATCGTTGATGCCGCCGAGCAAGACATATTCGAAAGTGATCCTCCTTCGCGGGCTGAGGGGATACGCACGACAGGCGTCAAGGAGCTGCCGCAGGGGATATTTGCGGTTCACCGGCATGATCTCGTCCCGTATCGTGTTCGTCGTCGCATTGAGGGACACGGCAAGGTTCACTTCGGGGGCCTTTTCGGCCAGGGACTTCATCCGGGGGACGAGTCCCGCAGTCGACAGGGTTATCCTCCGTTTCGAGATGCCGACAAGGGAGGTGATCCTCCAGAGCGCCTCAACGACCTCGTCGAAATTCGCCAGGGGCTCACCCATTCCCATGAGAACGATATTGCTGACCGTGCGGCGGGGCCCTATCATGCGGTTGACAGCCACGACCTGGTCAACGATCTCGAAGGCCCGCAGGTTCCGGAGGAGGCCCAGGCGTCCGGTGAGGCAAAACCGGCAGCCCATGGCGCAGCCGACCTGGGACGAGATGCAGAGGGTGAGGCGGTCTTCATCAGGGATAAGGACCGATTCGATCGTCTGGCCGTCTTCGAGGCCGAAGAGAAATTTCCCGGTCCCGTCGGAAGACCGCTGCCTGTCGGCAATGGCCAGGGAACTGATATAGGCGGTCTCTTCGAGTCGCCCCCGCAGGTCCCGTGAAAACTCGGTGATGTCCCCGAGGGAGGAGGCGTGTTTCTGATAGATCCAGTGCAGGAGCTGGCCGGCTCGGAAGCGCGGCAGCCCTGCCTCTTCGACGAAGCGAAGGACATCGTCTTTGGACAGCGCCTTGAGGTTGATCCGTTCGGACATGGCAGCGGAAACGTCGTTGCGAAGAAGCAGCCTGTGCGGCTCACGGCCGCAGGCTATTCAGGCAGACGGCGAACAACCTATTCCTGAACGATCTCTTCGAGGGTAATATCGAACACCAGGTTTTTCCCTGCGAGGGGATGGTTGCAATCCATGGTGACCGTCGTATCCGTGAGGCCCAGCACCGTCACGATAACCGGCGCTCCGTCGGCGCGATAGAGCTGGAGCTGCTGGCCGACGGCGGGCTGCATCTCTCCCAGCCGAGCCCTGTCCCACTGGAAAACCCGCTCAGGATGGTGCGGTCCGTATGCGTCTTCGGCATTCATGCGTACGGTCTTCTGTTCCCCTGGTTTCATGCCCAGGACACCCTGCTCGAGTCCTGCGAGAAATTCACCGCTGCCCACCTTCAGCTCAAGGGATGCGCCCCCGTCCGAAGAGTCGAAGACAGTCCCGTCCTCGAGTTTTCCGGTGAAATGAATCCGTATGACATCGCCCTGCTTTACTACTGACATGCGACACCCCCTTTGAAATTGTCTTCTATTATAAAACGTGAGAAGCCCCAAAAGACAGGGGAAACCTTCTTGCGGGGAGAAACGAAGCGGGCTCAGCGGCGCATGACAAAAAAGCGGGCCTCAACCGCTGTTGCCAGGGGTTGAGGCCCCGTGCTGCCGGGAGATAGTGAGTGTGCAGTCCGGCCGGCTCCTGATCAGTGGTGCTGGTGCGCGCCCGGGCCTGCGGGCGTGTCATCGTGCCCCTTTTCATGGTCGTCGTCCATGTCGTGCTGCATCATCATTCCGCACTTGCCTCTCATGCCCCTCATGCCGCATCCGCCTGCCATTCCGCACATCGGCTGCATCCCGGCCATGGCAACAAACTTCTTCCTCTGTTCAGGGGTCAGCTTTGCCTTCACCTCTTCGCGGGCCTTGATATGCAGCATCTTCAGTTCGGCGCGAAGCCCCTCGATCTGCTTTACCTTCGAATCTGCTGCCTTCAGATCCACCGGGTCACTTGCGAGCATCTCCTTGAGATCGAGTTGCATGACCTGGAGGTCGGCCCCTTTCCTGATGAACTCCTTTTTTGCATTCAGGTGTATCGCCTTCACCTCGATGGTCTGCTTTTCGTCGAGGCCCAGGGCAGACATCCTGTCCATCATCATATGGTCGGACTTCTCCATCCTCATGCCGCCCATGCCCATACCCTGGCCCATCATACCCATGCCCATGCCCATGCCCATGCCGCATCCGCACGTGTCAGCCCGTGAGACGCCCGTAAACCCGAGCATCAGCGCCGCCACTGCCACCAGAACAAAAATCCTTTTCATTGCGTTCTCCTTTCCTGATTCCCCGCGAGATTTTTTTGCGCAGTCTGAAATGCCCTGCGCGGGATTAATAAATAGACCGCAGCCTGCCTGTCTTCCGGTCAAAGAGGACCCGGTCGACCTGCCGGTCATCCTTGTAGATGACCGCCTGGATGAATCTTCCCCTGTGCAGGACATTGCCCACCCGGTATCCCCTGTCCTGATAATACTTGTACAGGACCCGCACCGCCTCGTCACGCTGGATGATCTCCCTGCACGCACCGTACATGGCGCA
Organism: Nitrospirota bacterium; assembly: GCA_021825365.1. Taxonomy (GTDB): domain Bacteria; phylum Nitrospirota; class Thermodesulfovibrionia; order Thermodesulfovibrionales; family UBA6898; genus JAKAGF01. The sequence goes on from JAKAHR010000025.1 coordinate 46,926, forward strand.
ATCGGTGCAGTAATCGCCGTAAGGCGTTACCCGGCTATCGTCAGCATACAGCGGCAGGATCGACGAGACGATCAGAACAGCAACGATGACTATGATATATTTGAACATCAGTACCAAACCTTCTCATCTACACGATACCCGGCAGTCATGAAGAAAATATGAAGGCAGCGGCTACAGGCCGCGCAGGCCGAGTATCTCGACCACCTTATTCCTGGACGTTTGGCCCCGGATGACCCTCACGTCCGACTTCCTGACGCCCAAAGTCTCCGCTATCACCTCTATAAGCTGTTCATTGGCAGCCCCTTCGACCGGGGGGGCGGTGAGTTTCACCTTCAGCATGTTGCCGAGCACCCCGACGATCCCCCTTTTCGAGGAGCGGGGTTCCACCCTCACCTCGATGGTGATCCCGTTGCCGGTCTGCCGGTAGGGGATCGCTATGTCCGGTCTCTTACGGGCAGCCATACCCGGAATACCGACCCTTCTCCCACAGCGCTCTTCACGTCGATTCTCCCTCCCATGACATCCACCAGTTCCCTGACGATCGCAAGCCCGAGCCCGATGCCGCTTGACCCTGAGCCCCGGTAGAACCTCTTGAAGACGTCCGGCAGTCTGTCGGAGGGTATGCCTTCCCCGGAGTCCCTCACTTCGACGAAGTACATCTTCTTCTCGCTTCCGTAATCGACCCAGACGCCGCCCTTCTCCGTATAGCGAATGGCGTTGGCAAGGATGTTCTGGAGGATCCTTTCAAGTTTGTCGGCATCGGTGAATACGTGAAGGGGGCGTTCGGATACGAGCCTCATCCGGAGTCCCTTCTCTGCTGCCAGGGGTTGCAGTTTCGAGAGCATGCCCGCAAGGAAGACGGGGAGGTCGACCCCGGTGAAGTGGCGCTCGGCAAAAAAGCTCGCCTCGGCCTTCGTGATGTCCTCGATGCCGTTTACCAGCATGATGAGCTTCTCTATCTCCATGCGGACATGTTCGAGGCCGGTGTCCCGGTCTTCCACCACTCCGTCGATCATCGCCTCCACGTTCGCCTTCATCACCGCAAGCGGGGTGCGCAGTTCATGGGCGATGTTCGAGGTGAGGTGCTTCCTCAGCGCTTCCTCCCGCTGGAGCGCCTCTGCCATGAAGTTGAAACTCCCCGCCAGTTTGCCCACCTCGTCCCTGGCGGAGCCGTCCGCTACCCTGATGCTGAAATCGCCCCTTCCGAGCGCCTCGACCGCATCCTTGAGGCGGTTGAGGGGGCGGGACAGGAATAGGATGAAGATGACCGAGAGAAAGACAGCCCCGCCTCCGGCGATGGCAAAGGAGATGTAGAGAAACTCTCGTCCGCGGCGATTAAACCTCATCTCCTTCTCGCTGGCGCTTCCCACCCTCATCAGGGGCCGTGCGAGCATGGTGCCGATCTCTCTCCCTTCCATGTAGAGGGGGTACGATTCGAACTCGCCGCGGGCAGAGTCGAGGTCAACCATGCCCTGCATCCTCCGCCTCATCGACGGGGCGGTCATCTCCACGACATCACGGGACGTTATCAGGGTGTTCCCGCCCGCATCCTCTATCTTCACATCGAACCCGAGCATCACCGCCCAGTGGGCCGCCTCGTGGAGCGACCGCTGATCCCATCCGTCTTCCCGGTAACTCCCTTCGACGGCGGCAAGGACCCAATACAGCTTGTCCTCACGGGCGCCCCTGACATACTCCCCAAAGTCGCGCGTGATGAAGTATTCGTAGATGAGGTTTGAGATCAGGGCGATCGCGATGACCGCGAAGAAGGCGAGGAAGAGCTTAGTCCTCATCAGGAGAGCCCGTGAATTTGTATCCCGTGCCGTAGACGGTCCTGATAAAGACGGGTTCCTTCGAATCCTGTTCTATCTTGTGGCGGAGGTTCTTTACATGGGCGTCGATCGTCCGGTCGCTGCCTTCGAAGTCATACCCCTGGGCGATGTTGAGGAGCTGCTCCCGGGAGAAGATCCTTCCGGGACGTTCCGCCAGGGAGAGGAGGATCTTGAATTCCGTCGGGGTCAGGACGACCGGCTCCCCCTGGCTGAGGACCTCCCTCGTCTCCAGGTCGATGGTGAGCGCCCCCCTGTTGAAGCTCATCCCCCGCCTCTTTGTCCTGCCCGCCCTGCGCAGCTGTGCCTTCACCCTTGCCACCAGCTCGCGGGGGCTGAAGGGCTTTACGACATAGTCGTCGGCGCCGATGCCGAGCCCCCGGATGCGGTCTTCCTCGCCGCTCTTGGCGGTGAGCATGATGACGGGAGCATCCGATCTTTCGCGGATGATGCGGCACAATTCCTCTCCCTGCATATCAGGGAGCATGAGGTCCAGGATGACGAGGTCAAAGGGTTCCCTGAACAGCTCCAGCGCCTGCGCGCCGGTGGCCGCAAGCCGCACCACGTAGCCCTCCCTGTCGAGATAGGCCCTGATGATCTCGGCTATCTTCCGTTCGTCTTCAACGATGAGAATCGTTTCTTTGTTCCCTGTATCCATAAACCCATTCACCGAGGGCCAGCGTTATCAGCGCCAGCATTACCCCTGCTATTACATCTACCACATAATGGTATCTGCAGTAAACCGTCGCAACGATAAGTGCCGCCACCAGGGGGAGAAACCACCGGAAGAGCCGGCGGTCGAAGCGGAAGGCGAGGTAGAGAACGGTAAGGGCGATGCCGGTATGACCGCTGGGGAAGGCGTCACGTTTAACACCCTCGAGGCGGTTGAGGAGTTCCTGGATAGGGCCGGCCGCGATCCATCCTTCGAGGTCGCGCGCCTGCAGATGGTTCATGGTGAAGCGCGGCCCCAGGGCGGGCATGAGCAGGTAGCCGATATAGGAAAGGTAAAAACAGAGCATGATAAAGAACAGCGCCCGGTCAAAGGCGGGATCTCGCCGGAAGATGAGCACCGCGCCGAGGATGATCGGCAGGAAGTAATAGCTCGAATAGGCTAGTTGCAGGAGGTCCGTCAGGGGGGGGTACATCATCTTTTCAATCGCGACCGTGGGGTGGCAGCCGAAGAGCAGATAGTCGATGCGAATGAGGAGAGGGTCGATGTCCCGGGGGTTTATCGCATGCACGATCCTGCCGAGACTGTCGAAGATAACAAGGATGGAGACAGTCGGGAAGACAAGGTCATACACGAACCGCAGCGCCTTCCCCCTGTCTTTCAGCGCGATGAGGGCCGCCTGTGTCCCGATCAGCCCCAGATAGAGCCCGAACAGGAGAACCGGGCCTTCCACCCGTTGACGAAAGACCAGGGTGAGGACGGTGAGGAAGGACAGGAAGCAGATATTGAGGATGTCGGCCGGCCTGCCGGACAGAAGCCTCCTGATCACAGTTTGCTCAGCGCCCGTTGCACGGCCCGCTCTTTTCTGGAGAGCATCCGGGGACTTCCCTTCATGCCGACCGCCGGGGTAGTGTCTTCGTCATCTGCGGAATCGCAGCACCCGGGGTCTTCTGCGGTGGCGTATTCCAGCGCACGCAGGAAGCGGTCAGAGGGGATGGGGACCGAACCCGCCGCCCAGGCGCTGGATGCAATCTCCCTGTCGGAACTCACCACGATCCATTCCCTCCGGTCGCTGCCGACGATCCGCCTGATGACGGCATCGGCGGTATCTCCCAGACGCGAGTAGATGATCCGGATGCCTGCGGCGGTGAGCGTCTCCTCGTTGCGGCCGCCTGACTTCCAGCCGTCGAAGACCACGGTAAGGTCATGTCTTCTCGCCTTTCGGTATGCGGCGAGCCTTCGGATCAGGTCGTCCCGCGCTCTTGCGAGATCGCCGTGCGCGGTGCCTATGAGATTGTACCCGTCAATAATGATCGATGAAATAACAGCCCCCTGCGGCGCCGGTGCGCCCTCCCGGGAATGATAAAAAGAATCAGGCGGCAAAAGCAACCGCCGGCCCGAAGCGGTTGCGGAGGCCTTCCGGAACGGGAGCCGGTTGAAATTGACATTTGGTTTTCGTATTCAGTAAGGTAATTGATTCGGGGCGTAGCGCAGCCTGGCTAGCGCACCTGCCTTGGGAGCAGGGGGTCGGAGGTTCGAATCCTCTCGCCCCGACCATTACCTCCCTTGATTTTAAAGGATTTCACCTTCTAAAACCCCCTAAATTCAGTTGCATGGCAGTTGCATGAACAAACTTAGTCCCTACCGCATATCTCCCCATACCGCCTAAAGTTCTCCATGTGTTCCTCTGAAGAAAGATGAGCATTGGGCTGTGGTATAACCCTGCACCGATTGCCAACTAATTTTCTCAAATCAGTTTCTAAGACGCTTGCCACTCCCTTTCCTATGCAGATGACATGCTCTGGATTGGCATCCCTTGGTGTGCCTGATAAAATCGGCTTGAAGTCATTCTTATCTGTAACATGGCTATTGCAACTGAAAAAGATTTTCCAGAACTGAGGAGTACCGTCTCTTTTTGGATGGAGCTTGTTCCCCGTTAGATTTCTTTCCCCGTAAGCAAGGCAATACACGAATTTGGCGTACTCGGTCGGATATTCTGGAAGCTGGGCTATAGTGGGCAAAGGAATGCTTCTATCTGACTCAGTTGTAAATACATGGGATTCAGCAAGGAGGATGATTCTAACCGTATCGGGTTTCCAGAATCTGCGATACTGCTCTACCAGTTCAACAGACTCGTAAGGCTCAATATCCTGCCCCAATATTTGATGAAGCTGATTATAACAATCTCGTAACACCTTCATGTGCCGTATTTTCTCTCAATTTTCAATAGTGTTATCCATAGGCTGTATATTTCCTGTTCCATAAATAATTCTTAAATCTCTCCTCGCATGAAACTCCTCAAGCAAGCTGGCAAAGCTATCAATAACTCTGTTTGTCTTGTTGAAGACACCTACTATTCCCAAAATGTTATTATCTTCTTCGGGACGGTTATGCCTAACCATTAATCTTTGTATTTTTCTGATGTCATCCTCAATATTCTTTACATCTTTAGCTGATATTCCGCTATTTGCCTTAATAAATTTCAACTCAATAACTATAGCCTTGCCCCCAAACTCAAATCCCTTGCTTGGTAGCTTTCCGAAGGCTAACTTTCCGTCTTTTTCACGAATTGACATGCCATGCTTTATGCTCATACCTCTAGGATTGAAAAGCGTAATATCAGGTTTCATCGTTAGTTTCCCCTGTTCATCATAGAAAGGAATTTCTGAATGCACAGGACTGCCTTTTACACCTCCATCTGGAGTTCCCCCGGTTTAGTAGACAGCCATTAAGGTAAAATTGGAAGCAAAGAAGGAGGCTGATCTATGTCGAACCGGAAGTACACCGAGGAGTTCAAG
>JAKAHR010000026.1 GCA_021825365.1 Nitrospirota bacterium
CCCAGCTCCTGGATCGCACGCTCCACCGTGCTCGACCCCACCACCCGGTACCCCTCCTCCGCCAGTATCGCCGACAATACCCGTACCGCATTGGGCTCGTCGTCTACCACCAGTACCTTGCCTGTCTTGTCATCCATCGTGATGCAACTCCTTTCCATCCTCTGCCGGAAAATAAAAGCGTGCGACGGTACCGGTTTCCGGGGTACTCCTGATAACGATGCGGCCGCCGTGGCGCCTGAGCGTTTCGTCGGCGATCCGCAGAACAGCCAGTTTTTCCCCGAAGTCCGCGCCCGACCGCGACGCAATCCCGTTATGCCGGGGGACCCGCACGGCGTTGCTCAGGACTTCTATCATGACCTGGGGGCTTTCGGCGGATCCGCTGCATCTCGTCCTGATGCAGAGCCTCTCCTCCGGGCGCATCGCGTCGAAGAGCTCGTTGACGATGTGCAGGACCGCCTGTTCGACAAAGAGGGCGTTCACGTGCACCGGGGGTATGTCGCCGTACTCACACGAGCAGATGATATTACGGACAGCCGCCTGGAAACGCGAGAGGCGTTCGATCCGTTTCACCATCGCGTTGACGTCCGTCGGAGTCCTGCCCAGTTCCACCCGCGGGACTTTGTGAAAGCGGGTTATGAATTCGGAAAGCCTTTCTATCTCTTCATCCATGATCTTCCAGAACTCCATGAGGGCGGTCTCGCACGCGTATCTCTCGCCGACATAGACGAGCGCTCCCTTGAGTGTATTCAGGGAATTTCTCATCCCGTGCACAAGCTCTGCGGTCGCCCTTCTGCGGTCGGACCCGTTCCACACCTCCCGAAGTCTTCCCGACAGGGGGGTAAGAGAGATGTTGGAAAGAACGATCTTTGCGCCGGTGGCGACTCCGCCGGCGACAACGGGCTCGATCCTCACGTCCGACAGCAGGTGGCCGCTGCGATCGGAAGAATAATTGATGACGCATCCCTTCAGGTCGACGCTCTGCATCGAACTGATGGCGAGTTCGACCGCATCGGCATTATCGACAATCATGCGGGGCACGACTTCGTAATACTTCCTGCCGTCGACCGGCGCCGTCGACCCTCCCAGGAGCCTTGAGATAGCCTTTTCCCATGCGGTAATGGAGAGCTGCCTGTCAGTGCAAAATGATAATGGCTTCATGGTTCTCCCAAGTAAATACTCTGTCCCCGATCGAAACACCTATCTGTGGTAACTGTATCCCAACTGGCCCAAAAGTCAAGCAGAAGGACCAGGACCCTACCGTGTTTCGCGCGGACCGCGCTGGCGCCAAAAGAAACATACCCCTCATTTCATCATAGTGATTTTCGCCGAAATGTCAAGCAGGACCGCCCGCCAGGGCAGGGACAGTCCGCTAAAAAGCCTTTGCTGTCCGCACATCACGCTGAACAACCTCTGCTGCGAGATCAGCGGCATCGATATTGCTTCATGAAAGCAGAAGGTCCGGGGAACCGCTATTCCCCGAGGAGGGCACCATGTGCGGCATTGTAGGATACGCAGGTAAACGGAACGCCCTGCCGATCTTGATTGACGGTCTCGAGAGACTCGAATACAGGGGGTACGACTCGGCCGGCGTCGCCTTTCAAAACGGCGGGGGCATCGAGATATTCAAGACGCAGGGAAAAATCAACGACCTCCGGCAGATCATGCCGGCGCCCCTCCCGCATGCGCATACAGGCCTCGGCCATACGCGGTGGGCCACGCACGGCGTGCCGTGTACGCGGAACGCCCATCCCCATTCGGCGGACAACGTGGTCGTTGTCCATAACGGGATCATCGAAAACTACCGCGAGCTGCGCGCGATGCTGGCGGACCAGGGGCATACCTTCTTCTCCGAGACGGATACCGAGGTCATCCCGCACATGATCGCGCAGTATGTGCGCTCGGGCCTCAGCCTGAGGGAGTCGATCCGTACGACGATGTCGCACCTCCGGGGCACCTTCGCCCTGGGGATCATGAGCGGGGCGGAACCGGGCGTACTTTTCGCGGTGCGCAGGGGCAGCCCTCTCGTCGTCGCTCTCGGCGCTGATGAACATTTCTTCGCCTCGGACATCCCGGCCGTCCTGCCCTATGCCCGGAAGGTAGTGTTCCTCGATGACGGCGAGATATGCACTCTGACAAAGGACAGCATCGAGGTCTCTTCGTCGGGAGCTGCGGAAGACGCGGGGAGCGTATCGATCGGAAACAGGGTCGTCGAGATCGACTGGACCCCGTCCATGGCGGAAAAAGAGGGACACCCGCACTTCATGCTGAAGGAGATATTCGAGCAGCCCCGGACCGTGGCCGCCACCTTTTCAGAATGGCTCCGGAGGCCGCAACGTCTCCTCGATGCCTGCCGCCTGACGCCTGAGGCCGCCACCCGCCTGAAGCGCCTCCAGATCGTCGCCTGCGGCACGTCGTATCACGCCGCCCTTGTCGGCAAATATCTTATTGAGGGGCTGAGCCATCTCCCCGTGGACGTGGACATCGCATCGGAGTACCGCTACAAGCAGCTCTTTGTCGACAAGGGTGCGCTTTTCGTATCGATCACCCAGTCCGGCGAAACAGCGGATACCCTCGCGGCGCAGCGGGAGGCAAAACGCCTCGGGGCCCATACGCTTACGATCTGCAACGTCGTCGGCAGCACCTCATCGCGGGAGGCCGACGCGGTGCTCTATACGAGGGCCGGCCCGGAGATCGGGGTCGCCTCTACCAAGGCTTTTACTGCGCAGGTCACGCTCCTCTCCCTGTTGGCGCTGACGCTCGGCATTACGCGGGGCACCCTGCGTCACCATGAGTGGGACGTCATCCCCTCCCGCCTCGAACAGATTCCCCGGCTCATCGACCACCTGCTGAAGGCCTCCGATGCGCTGCGGGACCTCGCCGGTCTCGTCTTCCGGTCGGATCATTTCCTCTATCTCGGCAGGGGCATCAACTGTCCGATCGCGCTTGAGGGAGCGCTGAAGCTCAAGGAAATATCCTATATCCACGCCGAAGGGTATCCTGCGGGTGAAATGAAACACGGCCCCATCGCCCTCATCGAGGACGGGCTCCCCGTTGTCGCCATCGCGCCGGGCGACGGGCTCATGGAAAAGATGTTTTCGAACATCGAGGAGGTAAAGGCGCGCGGCGGGCGCGTCATCGTCGTGAGCGACCGTCCGGAATTCTTCGCGGACAAGGTCGACCATATCATCGAGGTGCCGGAAGCATACCCGGCACTCTCCCCTTTTCTCACGGTGGTGCCCCTTCAACTGCTCGCGTACCATATCGCCGTGCTGCGGGGATGCGATGTTGATCAGCCCCGGAATCTCGCCAAGAGCGTTACCGTCGAATAGACCGGCCCGCGCCGACAACGGCGCAGCCGGAGAAGAAGGGAACAGGTGCAGGTCATGTGCGGAAGCATCGGGTATATAGATGTGGACAACGTGTGGCCGGATCAGGTCAGGCCCCCCGCCGGGGCGCGGAGTCCGTCCGCCCCCGGGAAAGACGGATATGAGCATTTCATGCTGAAGGAAATCTATGAACAGCCCGAGGCGCTCGGCGAGACACTCGGTGAATGGGTGGAGGACCTCGGCAGCCTCGTCGACACCCTGGGTATAGCCGACTGCGTCACCAGTCTGAGGCGTCTCCACATCGTCGCCTGCGGCTCGTCATACCATGCCGGACTCATCGGCAGGTACATCATCGAGAAGTTCGTCCACATCCCGGTCTGCGTCGACATGGCATCGGAATTCCGCCACATGGCGCCGATCCTGACAAAGGGCACTCTCCTGGTGACGATCACCCAGTCCGGCGAGACGGTCGATGCGCTCGCCGCCCAGCGCAGCGCACAGGCAAAGGGGATCCAGAGTTTTGCGATCTGCAATGCCGTCGGGAGCACGGCCGCCCGGGAGGCGGATTCGGTCCTGTACACGAGGGCAGGCAGGGAGGTCGGGATAGCTGCCACGAAGACCTTCACCGCCCAGATCGCGGCGCTCTGCCTCGTCGGCATCGCTCTCGGGGTTTACCGCAGGAAGCTCCCTGAGGTGGAACTGCAGACCCTGAAATCATTCCTCGCCGTACTCCCGGCCCTTATACGGAAAGTGCTCGGCAAGGACGAGGAGATCCGGGAGATAGCCGCCGGCCTGGCGCATTCGAGGGGGATCCTTTACCTCGGCGAGGGGATAAACTATCCCGTCGCGCTCGAGGGCGCCCTGAAGATGAAGGAGGTGGCATATATCCATGCCGTGGCATACCCGGCAGGCGAGATGAAATACGGCCCCCTCGCCCTTGTGGAATCCGGCACCCCGACGGTGGTCCTGGCCCCGATGGACAGCCTCGACTACGGCATCCTGTCGACGATGGAGAAGGTGAAGGCGAGGGGAGGCCGCATCATCGCCGTAACGGACGCTCCGGCCGCCCTTCAGGACGTGGCGGACGTGGTCGTTGCGGTACCTGCGACGCACCCGGCCTTCATCCCCTTCGTCTCGACCGTCCCCCTGCAACTCCTCGCGTACCACGTCGCCGTGCTGAAGGGACATGACATCGACCGGCCCCGGAACCTGTTAAAGAGCGTGATCTCCGATTAGGAAGCAGGGATCGCCCCGCGGGAGAAGCCGGCTGCCGTCACTTCTTCCCGGCGAGGAGTGAGTCGATCAGCTTCTTCAGCTTGCGGAAATCCAGGGGTTTCACCAGGTACGAGAAAGAACCGACGGCAGATGCCCTTTCCCTGACATCGTCATCCGCATAGCCGCTCATGAAGATGAACGAGGTGGGGCCGAGCCTCGAATGGATCGCACGGGCGATCTCTATCCCGTCCGTCCCGCCCCTGATGCCAATGTCCATGAGGACGAGGTCCGGCCTCTCCCGGTCGGCGACTGCCATCGCCTCCCGGGCCGAGGAGACCGGGGGGCAGGCGGCATAGCCCCACCGCTCGCACAGCATCTGCAGATTCATCGCTGCGATGGCTTCGTCTTCCACTATCATGATCTTCGCTTTTTTCACGATCCCCTGTCCCCATTGCTGCGGCGAACGACTCAACGGCATGCCGCCATGTCATTAATCTCCCGTGTCTGCCCCGCCGGAATGTTCTATTGACGCGCATTCGGGGCACATGCCATGGCCGGAATCCGGCCCTGCGCCCGCCTTCATATATTCCCCGACCTTGTCCCAATAGCCGTCGTCCTGCCGTCTCTTCCCGCAGGAGCAGCACAGGGGGAGCAGCCCGCGCACGGTCATCACCTCTTCACGGGCATCATCCAGCTGCTGCAACAGCCATTTCCGTTCGGCCTCCATCTTTGACTTGTACAGGGCGAAGGCGATCGCGATAAGCAGGTCCCTTTCCCTGAACGGCTTCACGATGTAACCGAAAGGCTCCGTGATCTTGGCCCGCCGCAGCGTATTTTCATCGGTATGTGCGGTGAGGTAGATCACCGGGATACTGAAGAGGGCGCGGATCTTGTCGGCAGCGTCTATCCCGTCGACAACGCCCTTCAGGACGATGTCCATGAGCACGAGGTCGGGCCTCTTCTCCATCGCCTGCATGATCGCGTCGTCCCCTGAGGCGGCAGTGCCCGCAACCGTATACCCGAGCCGCTCGATCGTATTCCTGATATGCAGGGTTACGATTCCCTCATCTTCCACGATCAATATCTTTTCGTTTGCCATGATCTTCCGACTTCCCTGCCGTGTTCAGACGCCGCAGCGCAGGGTGAACGAGGTCCCCTCCGTCCTGTCCAAGTCTAACACACCGTCGAGCTGGCCCGCCAGGGCGACTACGAGTCTCATTCCCAGGGAGTGCGTGTTCCGGTAATCAATATCAGCGGGGAAGCCGACCCCGTTGTCCCGGACGACCAGAGTAATTTCCTCCCCGGTTCCGCTGCGCATGCGGATGTCGATGGAGCCCGTCCTGTCCTCCGGGAAGGCGTGCCGGAGGGCGTTCGATACCAGTTCGTTGATGATCAGACCGCAGGGGATCGCCCTCGTGACGTTGAGCAGTACCCCCTCGATGTCCACCTGCAGGCGGATACGGTCCGAGGCCTGCGGGACGAGGGCCATCAGGTTCGCGCAGAGCTCGTCGACATACTCCTTGAAGTCGATCCGGGCCAGGTCCTTCGACCGGTACAGCTGATCATGTATCAGCGACATCACCTCAACGCGCTTCTGGCTCTCCTCGCAGAGCAGTCGCGCCTTCCCGTCCTCGATGTAGCCCGCCTGCAGCTGGAGCATGCTCGCCACGAGTTGCAGGTTGTTCTTGACCCGGTGGTGGATCTCCTTCAGGAGAATCTCCTTTTCAGCGAGGGCGGCCCTGATCTTTTCCTCGGTCTTCTTGCGCTCCGTGATATCCAGGACGGTCCCGATCATGCTGACCGGCTTTCCGGAGCCGTCAAAGACCGCCTCCCCCTGCAGGAGGACATGGATGACGCCGTAGTCCTTCCGGTAAAGCCTGCATTCCGCCCCGATGGCATTCTGTCCTTCATACACCGTATCGAGCGCCCTGTCGAACGCCGGCTTGTCTTCCGGATGGACGAGGCCGGAGAATTCCCTGAAGCAGGGGATAATCTCGCCGGGAGAGTAGCCGAGTATGCGGTATGTCTCATCGGACCAGAGCTGCTCGCCGGTCTCCATGTTCCATTCCCAGCTCCCTATGCGGGCGATCCGCTGCGCCTCGGAAAAACGGCTGTTCGTCTTTTGCAGTTCGCCTTCAGCCCTCTTGCGCTCCTGCACCTCCTTCTCCAGCGCCTGGTTGGCCTGTTCCAGCTCCACCATCTCGTTTTCGAGCTTATGGAAGAGGACCTCGTTGTATTGCCGGAAGAACTCCATTTCTCCGCCGGCCGTATCGGGGGAGCCCTCTCCGCGCGGCCGGTGTGTCTCGAGGACCTTCTTCAGTTCGGCCACGAGCGTCGCGGGGTTCTGCGGCTTGACGATGAACTTCTCGGCCCCGATGCTGAGCGCAAACTGCCTGTCCTTCTCGCCCGTGTAGGCCGCGGTGTAATAGACAAAGGGAATATGCCGCAGGGACTTGTCCGACTTCACCTGCTTGCAGAGGGCAAAGCCGTCCATCGTCGGCATGAGGATATCGCTGACGATCAGATCAGGAGGGTCCTCCCTGGCCAGTTTCAGGGCCTCAACCCCGTTGGCGGCGATGGTCGCCTCAAACCCGTATTCCTTCAGGATGCATTCGAGCATCCGTGCATTATGCCTGTCGTCGTCGGCCACGAGGACCCTTGCCATGATCACCTCTGCCCCCGGCCGCGTCGTCCGGGAGGCGCGTTCTTTTTCCCCATTATAGCGGACATCGCCCGGATTTGATACGGCTTCCGGAGATGCGTGGACACGACCGACATTCGGTTGGCATCGTGACGAAAAAGCGGGAGGGGTCTGAGAGGGGTAATCAGGGCAGGTCAATCCCCTTCATGTTCCTGATTGCAGGAGGCGCCGCCGCGGTCATCAGCTTTCCGCATACGCAACGGCATTCTTGTTGCCGGCGGCCAGGCCGATGAATTTTATCCCGCATTCGTAGGGGAAGCCCTTGCCGTCGCTCTTCACACCGGCCCTCGACGGCTGGGTCCACATCACCATTCCTTCATGGCTGACTTCGCCCTGGTCCGGCGTATGTATCCTCATACTGAACGTCCGGTACGGCGTCATCTCTCTTGCCGTGGCGATGCACAAGCCGGCGGAGCTGACATTGCGTATGTCGGCCGCTCCGAACCCCTCGATCTCCGCCCACCAGGAACTGTCGACCGGCACCCGGTCATGCAGACGCTTTTCCACGCCGGGGAATAACAGACCCGCGGCCTTACGCCGCTTCTTTTCCCTGTACATCATCGCATCCGAGGCGGTCAGGAGGTCGGCGATGTCGCAGGGCCGCTCCGGGTCGTAGTAGGCGGTGCCCATGCTCAGCGAGAGCGGATACGGCCGGCCTCCCTGCGCGTTGTGATGCCGCAGCTGCCCCTGCACGTGGCCGCAGATGACGCGTTCGATGCCGGGCCCCGAGGGATCCGTCAGGAGCACGGCGAATTCGTCGCCTCCCATGCGTCCGATGATATCGGATTCACGGAAGGTGCTCTTCAGCAGGGCCGCCGTGTCCATCAGCGCCTGATCGCCTTCCTTGTGGCTGAACCTGTCGTTGATTTCCTTCATGTTGTCGATGTCCAGGTACAGCAACAGCAGGCCCTTCCTGTTGCGGCCGGCGGCGCGCAGCTGCTGCTCGGCAAGGGCGAAGAAGCCCCGCCTGTTGAGAAGCCCGGTCAGCGCGTCCGTTATCGCGGCCTCCCGGAGCCTTTCCTCCATCTTCTTCCTTTCGGAGATGTCCCGGCAGACCTGGACAAAGCCTTTCACCGCGCCCTCCGGTGAGCCGATCGGCGTCACGCTGATAAGAAAATACCCCTGCAGCCTCTCCTCGAATATCTCCTCATAGTATTCCCTGCCGGTCGTATCGGCCATATCGTAGGGACAATACGGAGGCGGCTTCTTCATGCCGTGGAAAACGGTATGGCAGAATTTCCCGATGATCTCTTCGCGGGCGATACCCATCTTTTCGGCCATCGCCCGGTTCGCCTTCGTGATGATATGGTTGTCGTCAATCACCGCCACCATGTCCGGAATCGCGTCGAAGGTCTGTTCCCATTCCTCCTGGCCGCGCCTGATCTTTCCCTCCGCGTCCTTCTGCTCGCTGATGTCGACTGAGGAGCCGACCATCCCGATAATCTCCCCCTGCTCGTCCCTCAGCAGGGACAGCAGGAGAAGGGCCCAGAACTCTTCGCCCGTCTTCCTCTTCAGGCGCACCTCGCGCTTGAGTTCCCCCTTTTCCCTGAGGGGCCCGATGATCTCCAGGTTGAGGTACTCGTGCAGGTCCTCGGGATACACGAAGGAGATATGCCTGCCGATCGCCTCTTTCGCGGTGCAGGCGAACAGCCTTTCGGCGCCCCTGTTCCAGCCGTTGATAAGGCCGTTGAGGTCGGTGGTGACGACGGCATCCTGTATCTGGTCCAGGGTCTGCGCCTGTCTGCGGATGATTTCTTCCGCCTGCTTGTGCCCGGTTATGTCCCGCGCTATCGTTGAGGCTCCGATGATTCCGCCGAAACCGTCCCTGACCGGAGATATCGTCAGGGACACGATGATCTGCCTGCCGTCTTTCCGTGCCCGTAACGTCTCGAACGGCTCGACGACTTCACCGCTGCGGATCCGTTCCAGGATATCCGCCTCCTCAGGGGCCTGCCCGGCCGCGGCGAGCAGGGAGACGGGACGGCCGATCGCCTCTTCCGCGGTGTACCCGTATATCCTTTCCGCTCCCTTGTTCCAGCTCGTGATGATGCCGTTGAGGTCTTTTCCGATGATCGCGTCATCGGACGATTCGACGATCGCGGCCAGCCGGGCGTTCAGCTCCCCAATCTTCTTCTGCAGGGCGGACTGCATTTCCAGTTCCCTGATCTTTCTCTGGCGGAAATCGTCGAGCTCGGAGTTCTTCTTTTCTCGCGCTTTCATGACATCTTTCTGCCCTTTCGGCCGTTCCGGGAAGCTCCGGGAAGAAACACGCCCGCCGGCCCCGTCTTACGGACCTCAGGCGCGCTGTCCCACGTTCAGAAGGCTACGCCACATATCGGCGCAGCTTATACGGACACACGTTATACTCTCTGTTCACCTCATTGATCCTGCCTGCCTTGCATACGAAAAGACGCTTCGCCTTCGGCGGGATCGCATAGCTGCAGTTGCAGCATATTTCCTTCACCATGCGTTCCTCGCTGCGGGTTTTTTCCGGCAATTCCATAGGCCCCCTCTCCTCCTGCAGACTGACGCAGGGGTTTCCCGTATGCGCAATGCTCAGCGCTTGCAGATAAGGAGCAATTATGATGCCCGGAAATGCATGCTTTATTTTCAAGGTGTTATGAGAATGAGGGCTGGACCTCACCGGAATATTGTATCCAGGGGAAACAGTGTGCAGACGGCGGCGCAGGATCTCTAGTGCAGGCCGGGATGCAGCCAGGGCCACGGGCGGCCGGACGTTCCCTGCCTCGGCCTGCCCCCGGCGTCATACTCCCGGATCCAGTCCACCCTGCCGTGCTCGTACCTGACCTCGGCCCAGGGCCTGCCGGCCGGGTCATAGGCTGTCTGAACGCCGTGTCTGTTGCCCTGTGCGTCGAAACGTTCTTCCATGATCTTCTTCCTCACGCCACCGGACGCCTCGTAGGTCACAACCGTCTCGGGGCTGCCGTCGGCATGCCTCTGCTCCACCGACCTCTCATAGGTCAAGCCTTCCGGCCGGCCGGCCTTCATCTCCTTCTTTCGGACACCCGAACCTTCTGAATCAGCCCGTGGGGCGACCGCCGGCGCGGAGGTTTCTCCCGGCATCTCGGCCTGCCGCAATGCGCCCGCAGCCTTTCCTGCCGCAGGGGGGGCAGGGGCAACGCCGCTCCCTGCCCGCTCATGCGACTCAGAGAGCCTTTGGGGTTCAGGGGCTGATTCCTGTCTGTCCGGAGCGGCCTTCTCAGCGGCGTCTTTTTGACCCGGGGCTGATACATCCCTGCCCTTGATCTCTCCATGAGCTTCCGTCTTCCGTCGTGCCGCACTCCCTGCCGGTGATCCGGTGACTGCCGGGGCCTCGCGAGGGGGGGCCTGCTGCGCCTCCTCGCCAGCGGGCCGCATCCGGCGGCCTATTTCCGGCTGCATGCTCCTCATGAGAACAACCGCAAAGACCGCGATAACGACTGTTGCGGCGGCAGCGACCGGTATTCCCGCGGAGAAACGGCCGAAGAGGCGGCTCAGGAGATGCCCCCTGACAGGCTGTTCCTCCCTGATCCGGGCCATCACCTTCTGCGTCAGCCAGGCAGGCGGCTCCACCTCATCCAGCCCCTTTACGCTCAGGACGGTCCGCTGCAGGTCTTCGAGGAATCTCCGGCAGTCGGCGCAGGAGGCAAGATGCTCCTCGACAAGGGTCTTCTCCCCGGCGGAGGAGAGACCCTCGAAATAGTCATGCAGAAGTCGTCTGGTCTTTTCGCAATCCATATCAGGGACTCCCCAGCAGTTTCTTCAGGCATTTTCTGACTGATTCCCGCGCCCTGAAGAGCCGGGACTTGACCGTGCCTGCCGCAAGCCCGAGCAGGGAGCTTATCTCTTCGTAGCCGAATCCCTGTACGTCCCGCAGGACAAGGACCTCCCTGAACTCCTCATCCAGGCGATTGATGCACTGCTGGACCCGGGCCTGCACCTCCCGCTGCTCGAGGGTGTCGAGGACGGACGGCTCCTTCGAGGCCGGCTCCAGACAGACGCCGCCTTCCTCGGACCGGACAGGGTCATCCAGGGACACCTCCCTGCGGCAGGCGACGGTCTCCGCCTTTTTCAGGTGGTTGCGCGTCTGGTTTACCACAATCGTATAGAGCCAGGTCGAAAACCGGGACCGCTCCTCAAACCGGGTGATGTTCTTATGCGCAGAGACAAAGGCGTCCTGGACTATCTCGCAGGCGTCCTCATAGCTTCCGGTCATCCGATAGGCGATATTGAGCATCTTCTTCTGGTGCCTCTTCACCAGTGCCTCGAAGGCGTCTGTATCACCATTTCTGCAGAGCGATACCAGCGGCCCGTCTTCGTCGTGCGCCGCTTCAGTCATATAGTAAGACAAGCAACCGTCATAAAAAGTTTCCTCTGACAATACGAACGATCTCATCACAAACGGAATACACGTATCTCCACCCTGTTGTTATATCATGCCATACCCGCCAGGCATGTTGAAAAGGGGTGCTGCCGCCGGGAACAAATATCATCCCCGTGTTGTCTCAGTCGGTAAGAACCACTTTCAGAAAGGAGAAGAAACATGAAAAAGGCAGTTGTCGCCCTGGTTTCTATCATCTGGCTGTTGTCGGCAGCACCGGGATTCGCCCATGGCGGAGGGAACGTAGAGGTGGACGTTGTGGCCGAAGGAGGGGAGACTCTCCACACGATACCCCACAAGGATTATCAGGCAGGCGACACCCACGTCTTCAAGAAATACCTTGAGGCGAGGAAGGGGCAAAACTACACTATCGTCATCCGGAACAATACCGCAGACAGGGTCGGCGTGGTGATAGCGGTTGACGGCAGGAATATTATCAATGGAAAGGCGTCAAACCTCCGAGCGGGCGAGGCGATGTATATCGTCGGCCCCTACTCCTGCGAAAGACTCGACGGCTGGAGGACCGGCAAGGACACAACGCACCAGTTCTATTTTACGGATGCGGCAGATTCCTATTCCCAGAGGACCTTCGCCGACTCCTCCGCCATGGGGGTCATTGCAGTGGCGGCATTCCGTGAAAGGGTGCGCTACGGACATCTGAAGGAAAAGTCGCTGCAGGCCCCTGCACCCGCAGCCGGAGCGCCTGCGCGTGAGGAGGCACGGAGCCAGAGCAGCGGAAAGGCGGGGACAGGCTTCGGCGACGAGAGGTATTCGCCGACCGTCACTGTGGCATTCGAACCGGAAGGCGCACCCTTCCTCAAGACGCTCATCAAGTACGAGTGGCGCGAGGCGCTCTGCCGGAAGGGCATCCTGAGATGCTGGGCAGAGGAGCGCAACCGCTTGTGGGACGAAGGCCGCTATGCCCCGTTTCCTCCCGGATATGTAAACCGCTGAGAAGGCGCCCCACCCGAAGACAAAAGGAGGGGTGCGGCAGCCGCACCCCTCCTTTTGTTCATCCGGCCGGCCTATCCTGATATATCCCGGCGCATCTTCTTGAACGTGGTGATCAGCCCGTTGGTGGAAGAGTCGTGAGCGGTGACCGGCCCGTCTCCGGAGAGTTCAGGGAGGATCTGCTGTGCAAGCTGTTTGCCCAGTTCCACGCCCCACTGGTCGAAGCTGAAGATATTCCAGATCACGCCCTGCACAAAGATCTTATGCTCGTACAGGGCGATCAGGCTGCCGAGTGTCCGGGGCGTAATCTTCCTCACGAGGATGGAGTTGGTCGGCCGGTTGCCGCTGAAGACCTTGAAAGGCGCGAGCCTCCTGATCTCCCCGACGCTCACCCCCGCCTTCCCGAGTTCCGCGGCAGCCTCGTCATACGACTTTCCTGCCATCAGGGCCCTCGTCTGCGCAAAGAAGTTCGACAGCAGTATGGCATGGTGGTCGCCTGTGGGATTGTGGCTGACCGCAGGGGCGATGAAGTCGCCGGGGATGAGCTTTGTGCCCTGATGGATCATCTGGTAGAAGGCATGCTGGCCGTTGGTCCCCGGCTCTCCCCAGATGACCGGGCCTGTCTGGTAGGCGACGTGGTGACCCGACCGGTCGACCGCCTTTCCGTTGCTCTCCATATCGCCCTGCTGAAAATAGGCGGGAAACCGGTGCATATACTGGTCATACGGCAGGATCGCCACCGTCTCTGCGCCGAAGAAGTTGTTGTACCAGATGCCCAGGAGGGCCAGGATCACCGGCATGTTTCTTTCAAAGGGTGTCTCCCGGAAATGCCTGTCCATCGCATGGCCGCCATCGAGAAGTTCCGCGAAGTTTTCGAATCCAATCGAGCAGGCGACCGACAGGCCGATCGCCGACCAGAGGGAATACCGGCCTCCGACCCAGTCCCAGAAGACGAACATGTTCTCAGCCGCTATCCCGAATTCCTCGACAGCCGCCCGGTTCGTCGATATCGCGACAAAGTGATTCTTCACGAACCGCTCGTCCCGTGCGGCATCAAGGAACCACTTCCGGGCGGTATGGGCGTTCGTCATCGTCTCCTGCGTGGTGAAGGTCTTGGAGGCGACCAGAAAGAGGGTAGTCTCGGGAGAAAGGCCCTTGAGAGTCTCGACCATATGCGTCCCGTCGATATTCGACACGAAATGCGTCCTGATGTGGGGCTTGCGATACGGCCTCAGCGCCTCGGTCGCCATGACAGGGCCGAGGTCAGAGCCGCCTATGCCTATGTTGACGATGTCGGTGACCGCCTTGCCGGAATATCCCTTCCACTCCCCTGAGATGACCCGCGAAGAGAATACCTCCATCTGCCTCAGGACGGCATTCACCGCCGGCATCACATCCTGTCCCTGCAGGAGGACGGGCGTGTTCGAGCGGTTTCTCAGGGCGGTGTGGAGAACCGCCCGCCCCTCTGTCTCATTGATCGTATCTGCAGCGAACATCTTCCCGATCGCCTCCTGCACCCCGGCCTCTGCCGCAAGTTCTGTCAGCAGGCCGAAGGTCTCGGCGTTTATGATGTTCTTTGAATAATCGAGAAGGATATCCTCAAACCGCGTCGAAAACCGGGAAAACCTGGCCGGGTCCCGCTCGAACAGCTCCTTCATTTGGACAGCCTTCATGGATTCATAATGGCCTGCCAGCTTTTTCCATGAGGCCGTCTGAAGCGGATTCTTCCTGCCGAGCATGAGCGCCCCCTGTTTCCGGTCGTGCGGGGTTCAGGCGCAGCCTGTCTCACCACGTCCGACCGGTCTCTTCTTGTCTGGATTTTTTCTGACGCCCACATTCTACTAAATGGGGATGAGCTTTGCAATGCAGGGGTGCGGCGTGAGGCTGACGAAGCACGAGCCGGATCGAGAGAAATGACGTTCAGCGTTGTGCTGACAAGCAATCATCACATTGGCGGGAATAACCCTGCATTTAGGCTGTTCCGGCCTCTGTTTAGCTATTGCGAAACTCTTTATCGCGCAATAAGATGTAGTGAGAAGGACAGGTGCGATCTCTCTCTTGATGAGAAAGGAGAGTGAGACAAATGAAAGGCTTGGTTGTTCTGTTGATAGTATTAATGACGTTCAGCCTGGCTCCTGCAGTCGCCAGTGGCCTGTCTGACCAGGCAGGAAGCAACAGCCCGCCGATATCGCAGCCGCTGGTGCGCGAAGGCACGGTTGCGGTGAAGTTGGCTGAGGTGCTGAAGATAGGGACTACGACGAACGAGGCTGAGGCAGAGAGTCTGCTTGCAGCGGCCGGCGTCGCCCCGCGCAACGGCTGGGTCGCCGATTATCCGGTAACGCCTGATATTGTCGGAGAACTGCAGACAGCGGTCGCAGCTGCTGCCGAGGCGCAGAGGATCTCCATGGCAAAGGACGATGCCCTTACGGCTTTTCAGGGAGCGATGGGCGAGTATAGTCTTACGGTGCGTCCGGACACTCAGGGAAATACCGGGGATAACACCGCTGAGGCGATTCCCCCTGACCCTGCGGTAATAAACAACTATTACTACGACGAGGGTCCGCCCGTAGTAACGTACTATGCGCCGCCTCCGGATTATGCATACCTGTACACATGGGTCGGATATCCGTTCTGGTGGTGGGATGCCTGGTTCCCGGGGTTCTTCGTCCTCGTGGACTTTGACGTTCATCACCATCGCCACCATTTCACGAACCATGTTTTTGATCACAACAGGAACAGGTTCTTCAGTATCGACCCGGCAAAGAGGGCTCACGGTGGCACGTTTGCCGGCAACGACAGGCCGAGGGCATTCCGTGCTTCCGGGACGCAGGCGATGCAATCCCGAGGGTTTGCGGGCAGCATCACCGCTACA
Organism: Nitrospirota bacterium; assembly: GCA_021825365.1. Taxonomy (GTDB): domain Bacteria; phylum Nitrospirota; class Thermodesulfovibrionia; order Thermodesulfovibrionales; family UBA6898; genus JAKAGF01. Next base: position 15,447 of record JAKAHR010000026.1, read on the forward strand.
GGCTCCCCGGCTTCCGACAACCGCAGATGGGCAGGACCTTCTGCCGCAGGCAGCGTACATAGTCCTGGGGTGCAGGGTGGCAGCCCGGCCACGTTGCGGTACCGGGGGACCATGCCGGTGCAGCCATCCGGCGGAACCTATAAGGCAGCCCCGTTCAGAGGCAGCGGCATGACCGGTTCAGCAGTCGGGGGCACGCTCGCCTCGCCGCGTTATGCGGGGGGAGCTTCCGGACCGCAGTTCAGCGGCGGGTCTTACCGATACGCAGGCGGAGGTCATAGTCATGCAGCATATTCGCCTGCCGGAAGCTATTCGCCCCCTGCGGCAAGGTCGTTTTCCGCGCCGTCAGGAGGCTACCGGTCTTTCAGTGCCCCCTCAGGCGGAGGGGCGATGGTCCATTCCTTTACGCCCGGCTCCTTTGGAGGAGGCGGAAGGTCATTTCGGAGGTAGGAGGTGACACATGGTACTGGAGATTGACGAGAGGGAACGGGAGATTCTGAGACACGCCCTTGAGGTCTACGAGGACGAGTTGAAGAACGAAAAGGCGAAAACAGACAACCGGACATGGAAGGCGGCATTGCGGGACGAGGAGAAAGTTATCGACACCATCCTCAGAAAGGCCGCCTGAGAAGACGACATACATGCAAGGATACGCTTCGGGTCCCCGGATCGGGGACCTTTTTTTGTAAGGGGAGTGCCCTGCATCTCAGGGCAGCATCCGCCTTCTCTTCCGGTGCCAGGAGACGACCTTCTTAGCCGCAAGGGGGAAAAGCCCCAGAAGGACCAGGGACCCCAGCAGTGAAGGGGAGATGATCCCCCGTACCGAGTCGATCCTGGCGAGTTCCCTTCCTGCATTCACATATACGAGGGTCGCCGGGAGCATGCCCGCCTGTGAAACCCAGTAAAAGGTGGTGAGCCTCATCTTCGTCACCCCGACCGCCAGGTTGATCAGCCAGAAGGGAAAGACGGGCATCAGCCGGAGGGTGAAGAGGTAAAAGGCGCCTTCCTCCTGAAGACCTTTGTCGATCCTGCTGATGCGGTCCCTGAACCTCGCCTCGACCCACTCCCGCAGGAGAAACCGCGACACAAAACAGGCGATCGTCGCGCCGATGGAACTCGCAAAAGAGACGACGATCGTGCCTGTTGCAAGGCCGAAGAGAGCGCCTCCGGCGAGGGTCATCACCGCAGCGCCCGGCAGCGAAAGGGATGTCACCAGGATGTATACGGCCATGTATCCGGCGATGACAGCCGCCCGGCGGCCTTCGTAGAGCTCAAGGTACTTATGCTGGGAGGCCTTGATATGCGCCAGCGTAAGGTACCGGTCGAGATGCAGATAGTAGAATGCGGCGGCAAGCCCGATTATCAGCAGGGCGACAGCGCCCTTTCTCAGGCGGTCGTTTGGCACTCGCCCTTCTTCAGCACCTGCCGACCGTAGCCGGCAGCCCCCCACAGGCCGCTCTCCTCGTCGGTGATCAGGAAGACCGGTATCCGGGAAAGTATCCCGGACATCGTCTTTGAATCGCGGAACTCCGTTGCAAAGGCCTCATGGGTGACAAGCTCCGGAGCCTTCGCGGCGACCCCCCCGGCTATGTAGAGCCCCCCCCGGGCCAAAACCTCAAGGGCATAGTCGCGGCACGATCTCCCGTAGAAGCGTGCTGCCCACGCCAGCGTTTCACTCCCCGGGCCGAACCCGGCGGTAACATCCCGCGGATCGAGCCTCTCGCCCGTGAGGAACTGATGGATGAGGCTGAGCCCCTTTCCGGAGACAACGTCGTTTCCCGTCGGGTACCCTGTTCCGAGTTCCCGCTGCAGAAACCGCATGAACCCGCATTCAGCCTCGGAGACAAAGGGAAAGGCGGCGTGGCCGCCTTCCGAGGGCACGGCGACAAACCCGCCTCCCTGCACCGGGACAAGGGCGGCCTTACCCAGGCCGGTGCCTGCGCCGATGACCCCGGCAGCATCCCCCGGAGAAATCGTGCCGGCAAGTATCTCACGGGCCTCTTCGCCCACCCGCGAACGGCAGGCGTATGCCTGGGCGATGAAGTCATTGATCAGGAGTGCCCTTTTGCAGCCGAGACGCGTTTGGGCATCAGAGATATCCACGGCCCACGGGATGAGGGGAGGAGCGCTGTAGGTGCCCTGTCTTTCGATCGGCCCGGCCACCGCCATCACGCTGATATCAGCCTCCTGGGGTTTAAGCGATAGGCCGCCTTCCCGGAGCATCTCCATCAGCTGCCCGAATGACGCGGCGTCCCCCGTCCTGTACCAATGCGAGCGGACGAGACGGAGACCGCCGTCAGGTTCGGTCTCGAAGAGGCCGAACCGGCTGTTCGTCCCGCCGATGTCTGCTGCGAGGATCTTCACTGGCTTCCCTATTTGTCCCTGTTACATGCCGGATCAGGGGAATGCACGCCCCCCTGTTGCACTAGATTGTACCATGTCCTGCAAGCGGGGATTTGCTATAATATCGCAATCCGAGTCTCACGGCGGAAATCATTCTATAAGGGGTAAGGGGTGGCAGGGGAAGATCTCTCAAGGCTGAGGATAGACAAGACGGTTGCAGCCGGTCAGCCGCGGACGAAGCGCAGGCTCTTCCGCTGGATCGTCGCCGGATGCGCGGTTGTTCTGGTGGTCATTCTGTACGTCACGGGCATCTTCACCCCGGCCGTCACGGTCGAGACGGCTGGCGTCACGCAGGCGTATCCCTCGCAGGCCTTCACCCTTCTGCATGCAAGCGGCTATGTGGTCGCCCAGCGCAAGGCGGCCGTGGCGTCAAAGGCAACGGGCCGTCTGGTCGAACTCCTGGTTGAGGAGGGAAGCAGGGTGAGCAGGGGCTCCGTGCTCGCAAGGCTCGAAAGCGAAGATGTAGTCGCCGCGAGGGACCAGGCGGCTGCGAACCTGAACGCGGCCGGGGCAAACCGTGAACAGGCGAAGGCGGAACTGCATGACGCTGACCTTGAGTTCAGGCGGAGCAGGGAACTGGTCGGCAAGGGGTTCATCAGCCGCACTGACTTCGACGCCGCGGAGGCCCGTTATAAGAAGGCCGTTGCAGCCGTCGGCGGCGCCGAGTCCTCTGTCACATCGGCAAAGGCCGCTCTCCAGGCAGCCAACGTTGCGATCGAATACACCCTGATCCGCGCCCCGTTCGACGCCGTCGTCCTGACGAAAAACGCCGATATCGGCGATATGGTCACGCCCTTCGGCGCGGCGACGAATGCGAAGGCCGCCGTCGTCTCGATCGCTGACATGGGTTCTCTGCAGGTGGAGGTCGATGTCTCTGAATCGAATATCGAAAAGGTACGGAAAGGGCAGCCCTGCGAGATCCAGCTCGATGCCCTCCCTGATACGCGATTCCGCGGCTCGGTGCATATGATCGTGCCGACCGCTGACCGGACAAAGGCGACGGTGCTGGTCAAGGTGGCCTTCGTCGACAGGGACGATCGCATCCTCCCGGAGATGAGCGCAAAGGTGGCATTCCTTGAGAGGCCGGTTTCGGCAGCCGAAGAGAAGCCCCGCACTGCGGTCCTCTCGTCCGCCGTCGCCACGAAGAACGGCAGGGCCTCCGTCTTTTTGCTGAAAGCTGACCGCGTCTTCGAGACACCGGTCTCCGCGGGCCCGCGGATCGGCGACATGACCGAGATAACCGCCGGACTCAAGCCGGGCGACAAGGTGGTCATCAAACCATCCCCTGCGCTGAAGTCAGGCACAAGGATAAAAGTTGCAGAGCACTAGATGGCCGATACCCGCCCGATCATCGTCGAGATACGAAACGTCTTCAAGTCCTACCGTCGCGGCAGCCAGGTCGTGCCGGTGCTCCAGGACATCACCTTCGACATACCGGAGGGCGAGTTCCTCGCCCTGATGGGCCCCTCGGGTTCAGGGAAGAGCACCCTGCTGAACCTGATCGCGGGCATCGACAAGGCGGACTCGGGCGCCATCAGGGTCGGCGGCGTCGACATCACCACCCTCTCCGAAACGGAGCTGGCCGCATGGCGGGCGACGAGCGTCGGGTTCATCTTCCAGTTCTACAACCTGATACCCGTCCTCACCGCCTTCGAGAACGTCGAGCTGCCGCTCCTGCTGACCGGCCTTTCCCGCAGGCAGAGGAGGGAGCACGTCGCGACCGCCCTCGCCGCCGTCAGCCTCTCCGACAGGGTGGACCATTACCCGTCCCAATTGTCCGGAGGCCAGCAGCAGAGGGTGGCGATCGCCCGGGCCGTGGTCACCGACCCGACGATCCTCGTTGCCGACGAACCGACCGGCGACCTCGACCGCCGCTCCGCGGAGGAGATCCTGGAGCTCATGGAGAGGCTCGTCCATGAGGTCGGAAAGACGATCATCATGGTGACGCACGACCCCCGGGCGGCAGGGAAGGCGCATATCATCAAACAGCTCGAAAAGGGCGTGCTGAACGACCATGTTCTCTCTCAAAATCCTCTTTAAGAACGCCTTCCGCCACAAGCTCCGCACCACCCTGACGGTGCTCGGCATCACGATCGCCATCCTCGCCTTCGGCATGCTGCGGACGGTCGTGGGCGCATGGTATGCGGGCGTCGAGGCCTCCTCGGCGACGAGGCTGATCACCCGCAATGCGGTCTCCCTCGTCTTCTTCCTTCCGATCTCCTATAAGGAGCAGATCCGCCAGGTGCCGGGCGTGACGGCTGTCGGGTATTCGGACTGGTTCGGCGGGGTGTATATAGACGAAAAGAATTTCTTCCCCAGCTTCGCGACGGAGGCGAGGACGGCGATGGAGCTGTTCCCTGAATTCCTCGTGCCGAATGACCAGAAGAACGCCTTCTTCCGCGACCGGAAGGCGGCCGTCGTCGGCAGGAAGACGGCCGAGAGATTCGGCTGGAAGCTGGGTGACACGGTGACGCTGAGGGGGACGATCTTTCCCGGCAACTGGGATTTTACGATCCGCGCGATCTACCGCGGAGCCCAGAAGGGCACGGACGAGACGCAGTTCTTCTTCCACTGGGACTACCTCAACGAATCCCTCAGGAAGACCGCGCCCTACCGGGCCGACCGGGTCGGCTGGTTCCTCGTCGGGGTGAAGAGCCCGGACATGGCCGCCGACGTCGCCGTGGCGATCGACAGGCTCTTCAAAAACTCCCTCGCCGAGACCGTCACGGAGACGGAGAAGGCATTCCAGCTGAGCTTCATCTCGATGACCGAGGCGATCATCGTGGTGATACGCCTCGTCTCCTACATCGTCATCTTCATCATCATGGCGGTCATGGCGAACACCATGGCGATGACGGTGAGGGAAAGGATCGGCGAATACGCCGTCATGAAGACCCTCGGGTTCGGCGGGTGGCATATCGGCGGGCTCATCTTCGGGGAGTCGCTCGTGATTGCGGCGATCGGCTCCGCCTTCGGCATCGGGCTCACCTTCCCCGCTGCACAGGCCTTCGGCGATTACCTGAGCCAGTACTTCCCCGTCTTCAACGTAGCCCGGAGCACCATCTATATGGACATGGCTGCCGGGCTGACCATCGCGGTCGTCTCGGCCCTGTTCCCCGTCTGGCGGACGGTACGGATACGCATCGCCGACGGTCTCCGGAGGATCGGCTAGGTGGCGATACCCGTCTCCTACAGTTTCAGGAACCTCTGGACGCGGAGGCTCACGACGATACTCACCGCAGGGGGCATGGCGCTCGTCGTCTTTGTCTTTGCCTCGGTCCTGATGCTCGCCGAGGGGTTGCGCAAGACGCTCATCGAAACGGGGTCATACGACAATGTGGTCGTCATCCGCAAGGCGTCGCAGTCGGAGATGCAGAGCGGCATCGACCGGCTCCAGGCCTCTGTCGTCGAGACGGAGCCCGGGATCGCGATCGGCCCCGGCGGCAAGCCCTTTCTCGCTAAGGAGCTGGTGGTGATCATCAACCTCCCCAAGCGCGGAAGCGACAAGCCTTCGAACATCACGATCAGGGGCATAGGGGAGTTTTCACTCGCCTTGAGGCCCCAGGTGAAACTGGCGGAGGGGCGCATGCCGAAACCCGGCTCTGCGGAGGTGATCGCCGGCGAGAGCGTTGCGAAGAGGTTCCGGGGGGCGGGCATCGGCGAGACGATCCGTTTTGCGATGCAGGACTGGAGGGTCGTCGGGCTGTTCGAGGCGGGAAGGACAGGGTACAGCTCGGAGATCTGGGGCGACGCCGACCAGCTGATGCAGGCCTTTCGCAGGCCTTCGTATTCCTCGGTACTCTTCAAGCTGGCGGACTCCGGCCGGTTCGCTGAACTGAAAGACCTGATCGAAAACGATCCCCGCCTCACCCTCGAGGCGAAGCGCGAGACACGATACTACTCCGACCAGTCCGAGATGATGGCCAAGTTCCTGAGCGTCCTGGGGATATCCCTGACCGTCATCTTTTCCCTCGGCGCGATGATAGGCGCGATGATCACCATGTACGCCGCGGTGGCGAACCGCGTAGCCGAGATCGGGACACTGCGGGCACTCGGCTACCAGAGGAGGAATATCCTTGCGGCATTCCTGCTCGAATCGATGTTCCTCGGCCTGACCGGCGGGCTCATCGGGCTTCTCTTCGCCTCCTTCATGCAGTTCATCACGATCTCGACCGTAAACTGGCAGACCTTCTCGGAACTCGCCTTCTCCTTCACCCTCACCTTTCCGATCGTGTATCAGTCGATCCTGTTTTCGCTTGTCATGGGGTTTGTCGGAGGAGTGCTCCCCGCCTTCAGGGCTGCGCGCATGAATATCGTCGACGCCCTCAGGACAGGATAGCGGTGGCCCCCCAGGACAAAGGCGGCTTCTATCATTTTGTCCGGGTGGTCGTCGACGGCGCAGCCGTATTCGCGGAGGTCATCGACTCGTCCGGCACGGTGAGGGACAGGTTCGATCTCCGCTGACAGGCCTTACTCGGCAGCGGGGCCGAGGGTCTCCTCGTCAAACCGCCATGCAGACTTTTCTTTCGAGAACTGGGCCTCCCCGATCACCTTCCCCGCCTCACCCTTCCCTTCGAGAAGAAGAAGCGCCTTGTCCCCTTTGACATATGCAGCGGTCACGCGGACGTCCCGGGGATGCTCGGCCCGCAGAAACTCCAGGAATGCGGCTCCCCGTCCCTGGCCCTCCGCCTTTGTCCAGGCCGACCGCCGCTCCTCCGACAGCAGCGCCATGATCGCACGCTGGTCCTTACCCGCTAGCGCACGGTGATAGGCGAGGTACGCCTTGCCCGGCTCGCCACCGCCAGGACCCTGCGCCTTTCCGTGGTCGTCGTTTGAGACAGGCACATCGATCGATATCTCGAACCAGCGGTTTGGATCTTTGCCCTCGGGGAAACTGAGGTTGCCGGTCATCTTATTGTCCTTCAGCCGTACCGTCGACTTCACCGAGCTGTCTGCGCAGTAGCCGCACCCATTTCCCGAGCCGAAGTAGTAGGACAGGCCGCGATACCGTCCGTCGGTGCTGAACTCAAGATAGACGAGTCCGGTCTTTTCGTCCTTGAAATAGCGCTCCAGAGAGGTCTTCCTGTCCCAGTATTCGTCCAGCGCGGCCTTGACAAAGCCCTGGTTGCTCACCACGACGATGATCACCTTTTCCTTGCCGCCGAGAGACGGCTTCCCCAGGAAGGCGTAGGCATCCTTCACCTCCATCACCATTTCACCGCTCTGGAATGTGCCCGAGGCCCTGCCCCCTTCCTTGGCGGCAGCGTGGGTAATAGCAATCAATAGCCATAGACAGGCCAGGAGACAAATAGCATTTCGTTTGAACAGATTATGCATGGAATATCCTTTCCTGGAAAAAGAGGTAATGAGAGGAGTCTACCGGAAATAGGGAGCAAACTCAAGAAGGGGTGTTGGTCGGTGAAGGAAAGACCGTGGCAACGATGAGTGAGACCTATTGTCCAGATGCCATGTCCCATCCCTTTCTTCTTCTGATTCCCGATTGGAACCGCTTGTCCCTTGACTTAGCAGAGCCTTATACGTGTTAGACGCCACTTCTTCAGTTCTCAACGGTTACGTCCTATGGGATTCTCTCGGGAAGTCTGCTGCCCGAGCTGTTGGGCGAGCCCGATGAGAATCCCTTCGGGACCCCGGATGTAGCAGAGCCGATACATGTTTTCATACTGGACCACCTCGCCGACGCGCTTCGCGCCGCGTGTGCCGAGCCGGACGAGCGTATCGTCGATGTCCTCCACGGTGAACATCACGCGTAGGTAACCGAGAGCGTTCACTGGGGCGCTGCGGTGATCGGCGACCACGGGCGGCGCGAGGAAGCGGGACAGCTCGAGCCGGCTGTGACCGTCCGGCGTACGCATCATGGCAATCTCGACGCGCATGCCGCGCAACCCGGTGACGCCATCTGCCCAGTCTCCTTCAACTGTGGCACGCCCCTCGAGATCGAGACCAAGTTCAGTGAAGAACTCAATGGCGGCATCGATGTCTGCCACCACGATGCCGACGTTGTCCATACGCATGACTGTCATGATGTCTCCTTGGCGTCTAACGAGTCTGTAGAAAAAGTCCTTTTTTGAATCCCCAATCTCTTTTTTTGCATCTTTCCGTTTGAAGCTGTGGGCTTATTCCCCGTTAACGAACAGGTCATGGGGTCACATGGCCTTCACTCAGCTGTACCAGGAAACAAGAAGGGGCAGCCTGCCCCTTCTTGTTGAATGCGTCCCTGTCTCACTCTCCCGACCCTCCGCCCAGCACCTTGTAGAGCGTTACCAGATTGGTGAGCCGGGAAAGGCGGACAGCGATCAGCCCCTGCTGCGCACTATACAGGGAGCGCTGCGAGTCGAGCACATTCAGGTAGCTTGCTATGCCTTTTTCGTAGCGCGCCTGCGATAGGAAATAGCTTCTGGCCGTGGCGTCTGTCAGAGACTGCTGTGCGTCCATCTGATCGCCTATGGTCCCGCGCTGCGCGAGGGCGTCGGCAACTTCCCTGAAGGCGTTCTGTACCGCCTTTTCATACTGGGCAAGGAAGATGTCGCGGTCGACCTCTGTCACCTTCAGGTTGGCACGGTTTCGCCCTGCATCGAAGATCGGGAGGGATATCTGCGGTGCAAACATCCACGTTCCCGTTCCCCCCTTGAAGAGTCCGGACAGCTGATCGCTCGATAGGCCGACGCTCGTCGTGAGGCTGATGCGCGGGAAGAACGCCGCACGCGCCGCGCCGATATTGGCGTTGGCAGCCTTGAGGAGATGTTCCGCCTGCATGATGTCAGGCCGGCGGTGCAGGACGTCGGAAGGCAGACCCGCGCCAGGCTCTTTCACAGCGGTAATCTCACTGAGGCCGGACGGCAGGAGATCGGCCGGCACCGGCGAGCCGATGACTACGCTGAGCGCATTTTCATCCTGCGCCACCTGACCCGTGAACCGTGCGATATCCGCCCGGGCCGAATCGACGCTGGTCTGCGCCTGACGGAGGTCCAGTTCCGAGGAGACACCGGCTTCGAAGCGGCTCCTGATAAGGTTGAACGAGGCTTTCTGGGCCTCAAAGGTGTCCCGGGCGATCTTGAGCCGCTCCCTGTCGGCGGCAAGGGTCAGGTAGTTGCTTGCCGTCTCGGCGATAAGACTGATCTGCATGCTGCGGCGGGCCTCCTCGGTCGACAAGAACTCTTCCAGCGCAGCGTCCTTAAGGCTGCGCACGCGGCCGAAGAGATCGAACTCGTAGGCGCTGAACCCGAGGTTGACGCTGTACTGGTGTGTTGTGATGGCGTGCCCGGTGGAGGAGAGCACGCCCGGCGTCCGCGCCTCCACGGCGCTGCCGGCGGCGTTGACCGTAGGGAAGAGATCGGCCCGCCGGATCCCATGCAGTGCCCGCGACCTTTCGATGTTGAGCGCCGCGATACGCAGGTCACGGTTATTCTGAAGCGTAAGGCTGATCAGTTTCTGCAGCTGTTCATTGATAAAAAACTCCTGCCATGTGACGTCCGCAACAGCCTTGCCGTCCGGCCTGACTGCGCTGTCCCTGTAGGCCTGGCCGTTCGGCCATTCGGACGGAACAGGCGCTTCAGGCCGCGCATATTTCGGGGCCATGCTCGCACAGCCGGAAAGGGCCAGCAACACAAGGGCGATAATTGCGGCGCCGAGCCTGGTCCCTCGCCCCTCACGGTTATCCCAATATTTCATTCTATGAAATGCTCCGAATCGTCTGTTCATATTACTGTCCCTCCCCGGCAGTCGCAACCTCGGGTGCTGACTCCTGCCTGTTTTTTGACCGGGCAAACAACCGCGACACCATCACAAAGAAAAAGGGAATAAAGACCAGGTCGATGAACGTGGCCGACAGAAGTCCGCCCGTCACGGCGGTGCCGATGGCGTTCTGGGCCGCGGCACCGGCTCCCTTGGTCAGTGCCAGAGGCAGTGTGCCGAAGAAGAAGGCGAGCGAGGTCATGATGACCGGACGAAGCCTGATCTTCACCGCCATTAGGGTGGCCTCCATCAGCTCGTGGCCCTGATTCATCTGGTACTTGATAAACTGGATGATCAGGATGGCGTTCTTGGTCGAAAGCCCCATGGTGGTGAGCAGACCTATCTGGAGATAGACGTCGTTGGGCAGCGCCCTCAGCGTAACCGCCGTGACCGCTCCTACCAGGCCCAGCGGCAGCATCAGCAGGTTGACGAAGGGGATATTCCAGCTCTCATACAATGCGGCCACGGAGAGAAACACCACCAGAAGCGAGATGGCATAGAGGGCCGGGGCCTGTTTCCCCGCCTGTTTTTCCTCGTAGGAGAGACCGGTCCATTCGTATCCGATCCCGGCCGGAAGCTGGGCTGCCATCTTTTCCATCTCAGCCATCGCCTCACCGGTGCTTATCCCCGGCGCCGCCTGTCCCATGATCTCGACCGATGGCATGCCGTTATATCGCTCGAGACGGGGCGAGCCGTACTGCCAATGGGCATCCGCAAAGGCTGAAAACGGTACCATCTCGTTGCCGTTGTTTCTGACATACCAGCTGTTGATATCCTCAGGCAGCATCCGGTACCTGGCCTCGGACTGGAGATAGACCTTCTTGACCCGGCCGTTCTGGATAAAGTCGTTAACGTAGGAACTGCCCCAGGCGGTTGCAAGGACATTGTTGACATCAGCCACGGAGACCCCCAGGCTGCCGGCCCGCACATCATCGACATCCAGCTTGAACTGGGGCGAGTCATCCTGACCATTGGGGCGCACGGCGATCAGTTTAGGGTCTTGCATCGCCATGCCAAGGAGCTGGTTGCGCGCCTCCATCAGTTTTTCATGTCCCAGGCCGCCGCGGTCCTGCAGCTGGAAGTCGAAGCCGTTGGCCTGTCCCAGCTCAATAACCGCCGGGGGGGAAAAGGCAAAGGCCATGCCGTCACGGATCTGCGAGAATGCCTTCATCGCCCGGCCGGCGACGGCAGGGGCCTTCAGGTCGGCGGACTCGCGCAGATGCCAATCCTTCAGCTTCACAAATGCCAGTCCCATATTCTGGCCGCGACCGGCAAAACTGAACCCGGCCACGGTGATGATGGCCTCCACCGTCCTGGTCTCCTGCTCAAGGAAATGCTTCTCTATCTGGCGTATGACCTGGACGGTCCGTTCCTGGGTGGCGCCGGCAGGCAGCTGGATCTGGCAGACGATAAACCCCTGGTCCTCATCCGGCAGGAACGCGGTGGGCAGACGCAGAAAGAAAAACGCCATGGTGGCGACGAGGGCGCCGTATATCACCAGGTAGCGAACCGGCTTGCTGAAGGAGCGATGGACGATCCGCTCGTACTGCGCCCTTCTGTTTTCGAACAGCCGGTTAAACCATTTAAAGAACCACCGGAACCAGCCGGTCTCACCGAAGTGATGCCCTCTCCCGACCGGCTTGAGGAGGTTGGCGCAGAGCGCCGGTGTCAGGATCATCGCCGTCAGCACCGAGAGGATCATGGCCGAGATGATCGTAATCGAGAACTGCCGGTAGATGACGCCCGTCGAACCGCCAAAGAAGGCCATCGGCAAAAAGACCGCCGTCAGGACGGTGGCGATACCCCAAAGGGCACTGGTAATCTGGCCCATGGATTTGACCGTGGCGTCGTGGGGAGACAGGCCTTCCTCCGACATGATACGCTCCACGTTTTCAACGACGACGATAGCGTCGTCCACCAGAAGGCCGATGACAATCACCAGGGCAAACATCGTCAGGGTGTTGATCGAAAAACCGGCTGCAGCCAGGACGCCCATGGTGCCGAGCAGCACCACCGGGACGGCGATAGTGGGGATCAGGGTGGCCCGTATGTTCTGGAGGAAGACGAACATGACGAGGAAGACCAGAAAGACCGCTATGATCAGCGTCTCGACGACTTCCGCGATCGAGATCCTGACGAACGGCGTGGTGTCGTAAGGATAGACCACCTTCATGCCGGCGGGGAAATACTTCGACAGTTCCTCCATCTTGGCCTTGACCCGATCGCCCGTTTCGAGTGCATTGGCACCGGCTGCGAGCCGGATCGCCATACCTCCCACCGGTTTCCCCTTATAAAACGACTCGATTTCATAATTTTCCGTCCCTATCCGGCTCTCGGCTACGTCCTTCAGTTTTACCGTGGAACCGTCAGGGTTCGTCTTCAGGATGATGGCATCGAACTGCTCCGGGGTCTGCAGCAGCGTGCGGGCCGCGATGGTCGCGTTGAGCTGCTGTCCCGCGCTGGCCGGGGCGCCGCCGAACTGACCAGCCGAGACCTGGGCATTCTGGGCCTGCAGCGCCGCAATCACGTCGTTGGTGGTCAACCGGTAGTTGTTCAGCTTTGCGGGGTTCAGCCAGATCCGCATCGCGTTCTGGGTGCCGAACAGCTGCAGCTCGCCGACACCTTCGAGGCGGCTGACTATATCCTGGACGTTCGAGACCAGGTAGTCGGTGAGGCCGTTGCGGTCCAGCGAACCGTCTTCCGAGACGAGCCCGACGATCATCAGGAAGTTCCTGGTGGACTTGACCACCTGGATCCCCTGCCGCTGCACGATCTGGGGCAGAAGCGGCGTGGCCAGCTGAAGCTTGTTCTGCACCTGCACCTGGGCGATGTTCGGGTCAGTGCCGGCCTTAAAGGTCAGGTTGATCGCGACCGCGCCTGCGGAATCGCTGGCGGATGACATGTAGATCAGGTTGTCGATGCCGTTGAGCTTCTGCTCGATCACCTGGGTGACCGTATCCTGAACGGTCTGCGCGGAGGCGCCGGGATACAGCGCATTAATCGTGATCTGGGGCGGAGCGATCGGCGGGTACTGGGAGACCGGAAGGGTCCTGATCGCCAGCAGGCCGGACAGCATGACCATGATCGCGATTACTATCGCAAAGATAGGACGCTCTATAAAGAATCTGGGCATAAGGCGCCTCCCTTATTTCTTTCCCGCTGCCTGCGGAGCAGCGGCGGGGGTTCCCTCGGCCTTGCTGCCAAACGGCACGGCCTTGACCGGAGTTCCCGGCCTGGCCTTCTGCAGCCCTTCCAGGATGACACGGTCGCCCGCCTTCAGCCCTTCGCTGACGAGCCAGTTGTCGCCGATCGTCCGGACGACCTTGATGACCCGGGGTTCCGCCTTTTCTTCCGCTCCCACAACCATGACCATGGCATTGCCGGCCGGGTTGCGGGTGACCCCCCGCTGCGAAACGAGGATCGCCTGCTCGCTGATCCCTTCCTCGATGATGCCTCGGACAAACATACCCGGCAGCAGCGTCTGCCTCGGGTTCGGGAAGACCGCCCGCAGCGTAATGGATCCGGTACTCTGGTCGACCGTCACCTCAGAAAACTTCAGGGTGCCCGGCAGGGGATAGGTGCTGCCGTCCTCAAGCAGCAGCTTGACCCGTGCCTGGTTTGGACCGCTGCTCTTCATGAGGCCGCTGGCAAGGTTCTGCTTCAGCCGCAGCAGCTCGGCGCTCGACTGGGTGACGTCTACATACATGGAGCTTAGATCCTGTATCGTGGCAAGCGCGGCGGACTGACTGGCGGTTACGAGGGCGCCGTTGGTCACCGATGACCTGCCGATTCGTCCGGAGATGGGAGCCGTCACCCTGGTATAGGCCAGGTTGATCCTTGCTGTCTCGAGTGCCGCCTTGCCGGCCTCTACATCCGCCTCAGCCTGCTTCAGCTGCGCGCTTGCATCGTCGCAATCCTGCTGACTGACTGCGTTGATCTTAACAAGCTCCTGATAGCGGCCCGCCTTGAGCCGGACGGGAATCAGATTGGCCTCAGCCCTCGCAAGCGCCGCCTTGGCGCTGTTATAGGCCGCCTGATAGGAAGCAGAGTCGATCTGGTAGAGCACCTCACCGGCCTTGACGTCGGTACCTTCCGTAAACAGGCGTTTCTGGATGATCCCTCCTACCTGGGGCCTCACCTCGGCAATGAGGTAGGCGGAGGTCCGGCCGGAAAGCTCGGTGGTCAGCGCCACACGCTGCGGCTTCACCACAGCGACTCCCACTTCGGGTGGTGTGCCCCCCGCCTTTGCGGTGGAGCTCTTCTTTCCGCAACCGGCTGCCATAAGGCATCCGGCAAGTATTCCCATAGCCGCAATCATCCCGGCTTTTCTCGTGAGTAGCATAAACGGCTCCGTAAGCGTCATGTCAGTTTCCTCCCGTTTCTGAAACCATCTTGTATGTCAATGAGCCTCGCGGCTCATTTGTCCTTTTTTATACTGATGAGCACACCGGCTGCAAACAGCACCCATAGGGCGGTCATGAGAAGAATGATAAGCATAATGAAAACCGGGCACCCTTGTCTGCCGGCTGAAACTCCGTTGCGGTCACCTGGCCCATATTACTTCTGCAATCCCCGCCACAATACGTCGATCAGCGTATGGGCTACCCTGTCGCTTCTTTCCTTCAGGAAATTGGCGCAATATATATTCTTCGCCACTACGCCGTGAGATACGACGGTCAACGTATCCACGATCACATCCACCTCTATCTCACGCAGCTTGCCGGCGCTAATGCAGTCCTGCACGATCTCTTTAAATACGAAGTAGGTATTTCGCGCCATGGATTCCTTTTCGAATAATTCCTCCCGGGTTCCGTAAACACTCTTCGTAAAAAAGATCAGCTTGTATTGATCCGGGTTCTTCAGCCCGAAATTGATAAAATAAAAAAAGGCCTGATGAAGGGTCTCGACAGGGTCCGGGGAAACCGATCTGATACGATTCAATTCGGCCAGGAAATGCGCAAAGAACTCTTCGCATATGGCAAAGAGCAGATCATCCTTGTTCCTGAAATAGAGATAGATGGTCGTCGGCGAATAATCGATCTTTTCAGCAAGTTTTCGCATCGAAAACCCGTCGTACCCGTCATTGATGAATATCTCGCGCGCTGAGTCGAGGATTTCCCTCCGAAACGCTTCCTTGTGCTTGGCTCTCTTTTCCGTGACGCCCATCAATCCCGTCCTAACATCGTAATTTGATATTAACAGTGTTAAGCTAACAGACCACCCAAGTCATTGTCAACTTCTTAGTTGCGGGTCTTCGTGGATGCTGATAACGGCCGGATGCCCTTACCGGCAGTGGCGATCGCCATGCTGCTTCCCGGCAGGCGGCCCCCCTATCAGGGAGCAGGTTGAAGAACCGACTGCAGGCCTTCTTTGTCCAGTTCCCGGCCGATGACGACGAGGCGGCCTTCGGAAATGTCGCTGCCAAAGGGGGCAGCGTCGACCTTGCCGAAGGAAAGATCAAAGCGGTACGGCCCTTCCGACGTCTGCACGAGCGCCTTGGCCCGTACCGCGGCGCCGTATCTTCCGCCGATAAACTCCCTGAACAGCGACTCGACATCCGCATAGGGAACCGGACCGCCAACCCGGACGGACACCGTATCAAAATTCAGATGGGAAGGAAGGTTCGCCAGTTCCCGGCTGCGTCTTTCAGGCAACGGAAGCGGGATATCCAGGACCGCATTGACGGTGGGGAGTATCACCGCGGCCGGGTTCATCCCTCCGACGAGGGAGATGGTCCTGTCCGCCATGCCGGCATCGGCGAGATCGACCTTGTTGACGAGAAGGAGGTCGGAGTTCCTGATCTGGTCCTGGAAAAAGCCGCCGAACATCCCGGCCTCGTGCATCTCGGCAAACTCCGTCGCATCGATGATGCCGACGACCGTCACGCCGGAGAGCCTGAGGGAATCAAGCGCCTCAAGCACGCCGGAGGGAGCTGCGACGCCGCTGGGTTCGATGATGAGATGTTCAGGGGAGAATTCCCTGATGATCTTTTGTATGGTGGTGATGAGGTCGAACTTCAGGGTGCAGCAGACGCAGCCGCTCGGCAGTTCGATCGCCTCGATGCCGGCTGCTGAGAATATCTCGCCGTCGATCCCCGCCTTTCCGAAATCATTGACAAGGACGACGGTCCGCTCCTTCGAGCTTTTGATGTAATTTTGGATAAAGGTGGTCTTGCCGGAGCCCAGCAGACCACAGACAACCGTGGTCTTCACTATCCGCCGGCTCCCCGGCTAAAAGATAAGCGTCTCAAAGGTCCCTCGGCTCAAAGCAGACTGACCTGAAGAATACGGCCGAGCAGCCGGCAGCCTCAGACCGCCTCGACGGCCCTGACGTCGGGGATCATCCTCTTCATCTCCGCCTCGATGCCGCTCTTGAGGGTCATGGTCGACATGGGGCAATGGCCGCAGGAGCCCTTCAGGCGCACCTTCACCACGTTGTCCTCCGTCACCTCGACCAGTTCCACGTCTCCCCCGTCCCTCCGCAGAAACGGCCTCACCTTCTCTATGACCTCTTCAACCTTCGCCCTGTCAAGCATGATAGCCTCCTTGTCCAATCTATATGGTTATCTTATCCTACCGTTCGGGGTGACGGCAACACCATGAGCAGGATCATAGGCGGGATTGGAGACGATGCCGGAACGTAGTATGATGAAAGACAAACCCGAAGACCGGAGGAGATACGCATGGAGAAAGACCAGAACACCAGACTGAAGGAAATCGTCGGACGCCGCCTCGAGTTCTTTAAGAAGAAGCCGGAGTCGGCCATCTACAGGCCCAAGGCATCTTCCAGGCACGTCAGCGGCCTCTATACCGAATCTTCCGTCAGGGAGCATATC
Source organism: Nitrospirota bacterium (assembly GCA_021825365.1). Classification (GTDB taxonomy): domain Bacteria; phylum Nitrospirota; class Thermodesulfovibrionia; order Thermodesulfovibrionales; family UBA6898; genus JAKAGF01. Next base: position 32,434 of record JAKAHR010000026.1, read on the forward strand.
GTAAAGTCGGACTACGGGGAGGCGGCCGGAGGCACGAACCTCGCCCCCAACCCGATCGAACTCCTCCTCTCGGCGATGGCTGCCTGCATCGAGGCGGCTTTCTACGAATTCGCCGTGCATAAGGGATACCGTATCACCTCCCTTTCGGTTGACGTCGAGGGCACGCTCGACCTGAGGGGGTTCTTCATGATCGATGACGTGGAGGCAGGGTTCAGGGACCTGAGATACACCTTCAGGATCGAAAGCCCGGACGACCCGGGAGAGCTGAAGAAACTCGCCGGGGAGGTGATAGCCCACTGCCCTGTCGTAGACAGCCTGGTGAAAGCGACTCCGGTCTCCGGCGAGATAACCGTCACGGCCGCGCTGCAGTAGAGAAGAAGAATATGTGTTGTCGTGCTCCTTTCAGCTCCACGGACCCGGTCATCGCTGTCTCCGGGAATCAGCGGCCGCCGCGCCATGGGTAATATTTCCCCAAAAGGCGTGGGGCAATTTTCAACGGGGAATGGGGGCACCGGAGGGACAATCCAGCAGAAACAGCGGCTTGCGCGGCCCATTTCCGTGGCACCGGAATTGCTGACCCTATACCGCCGTGATCAATATCCTCTTATGCACGAACAACCGCATCCTCATCAAGAGTCTCTACGGGATGCTGCGCGACGAGGGCTTCGGCGTCGACATCGCCGAGCACCCCTCGACCGCGGTCCAGATGGCCCTGCAGGGCGGATATGCAGCGGTCATCATGGACTCAGAGCCCTTCGGGCTTTCCGTAGAGGACGCCATTCGCATCATCAAGACGATCCTGCCGAAGATCGTCGTCATCTTCGTCGGGTATGACCAGATGGACACGGACGTCCTGAGCATCGAGGCGCCGATTGACCTCGAAAAGTTCAAGAGGACGATCCACAGCATCGGCGGCATGCACAGCGTTCACTAAATCCAGAGAAGGGGGAACAGATGGAACCACGCGAAATTATCTTAAAGGCATTCGAGGGAGGCAGACCCGAAAGGGTCCCGGTCACGCTCTTCGGCGGCGGCATGTGGAGCATCAAGGACTACGGTTCTTCGTTTGAGGAACTCGGCAAGGATGCGGCAAAGATGGCGGACATGTGCATCAGGGAAGCGGAGAAGATCAGGAGCGACGTCGTCTACGTCGGTTCGGGTTACAACAACTTCCACGCCTCCTCCCTCGGCGCGGCCTTCGGGGCCGGGATCAAGTACCGGGAGATCGGCGCGCCTGACCTCACCGCCCATTTCGTCCATTCCGAGGAGGACATCGACAAGCTCAACATGGACGACCTTTTCAGGGACCCGGTGCTCAAGAACGTCCTGGAGGCGACGCGGATCGTCAAGCAGAAGATCGGGAAGAAGTACCTCGTGACCATGACCTGCTGGGGCCCCTTCACCCTCGCCGCCCGCTTCGTGGGCGAAGAGGTGTTCATGAAGAACACCTTCAAGAAACCGGCATTCGTCGAAAAGATGGTGAATTTCTGCGCCGACCTCCTCATCCACCTGTACGAGCCGCTCGTTGCAGAAGGCTCCCTGGAGTGCCTCAGCATCGCCGACCCCACCGCATCGGGCGACCTCATCAATCCCAAGCAGATGGCCAGGTTTGCCGTCCCCCCTCTGAAGAAGATGAGCGACTGGGCGAAGTCGAAGAACGCGCATACCATCCTTCATATATGCGGCAACACCAGCGACCGGATCGAGCAGTTCATCGACACCGGCTGCAGCGTCATCTTCTTCGACCAGAAGGTCGACATCGCCAAGGCGAAGGAGGTCCTCTTCGGCAAGATGTGCTTCGGCGGAAACGTCGCCCCGGTGCATGTCCTGCTGAACAAGACGGCTGCCGAGGTGGACGCTGCCTGCAGGGAAGTGATCGAGGTCGCCGGAAGGGACGGCGGGTTCGTGCTCGTGCCGGGCTGTGACATCCCGCCGACGATCCCCTTCGAAAACCTGAAGGCGTTCCATGATGCAGCCTTCAACTGGAAGTACTGACAGGATAAGGTTCCGAGTAGTTGTTTCAGCGAAGGGAGGTGAGGTCGCTTACAGGCGTCAATAAGCCCTGGAAAAGGGGAGGGAAAACATGGGATTGTTTGATTTCATCAAGCAGATGCTGGCCCCCGGGCCGGGAAAAAATGCAAGGGAGGAAAGAAAGATGGCAGACAAGAAGATGACAGTCGAGGAAGTAAACGCCTACATGAAGCAGCAGTGCGGTTTTGTCCCCCGGATGTTCCAGATCATCAACACCGTCACCCCGGAACCCGGCAGGACCTTTGCCGACTTCTATGCGAGCATCTTCAGCGACGGCGCCCTGTCAAAGAAGGTGAAGGAGCTCATGTTCATGGCAGGCGGAGTCGCCTACTGCTCGCCGCGGTGCATCATCCACGTGATACCCGCCATCAATTCGGGCGCAACGACCGGAGAGATATTCGAGGCGGCGTCCGTGGGAATGATCCTCGCCGGGTTTGTCCCGGGCGGCCCGGGCATCCCCTATGCCTTTGAGTATGCCCTGAAATGCCTTGACATCGAGGCGAAGTACCGGAAGGGCGAGACATGGGAATACCTGCCTCAGCCGAGATTCGACCACGGGGTATTTTAGGTCGCCGCCCCCCTCCCCCGTCCCCCCATCCGGGGGGACGGGGGGCACAAAAAAAGAGGGCGTCCTATTCGCGGGAATAAGATCAGCCCCCAGTGAAACGATAGCCTATTTTAGCACAATTCCCTGAAAAGGAGAGCTGATGTTCAGATTTCAGAAAGAGCAGAAGGTCTACAGCCTGCACGGCATCAAGATAGGCGGCCAGCCGGGAGAAAACCCGCCGCTGATGATCGCATCGCTGTTTCACAATAAAGACAGTGTCACGAAGACCGATCGGAAAGGCAATTTCGACCGCGAAAGGACGAAGGAGATGCTCCGCCAGATGGAGCAGATATCCGGGGCCACCGGCGTCCCGGCGATGGTCGCCATGGTCGCCAACACCCCGGAAGAGGCAAAACTATATATCGATTTCTATCTCGAAAACACGTCCATGCCGTTCGGCATCGACATGTGGGTCGCGGAGCAGCGGGCCAAGGCGACGGAATACGTCTCGAAGCTCGGCGTGCAGGACAAGTTCCTCTACAACAGCATCACCCCGTGGGACAAGGACATCCCCGGCCAGGTGAAGCGGCTGAAGGACCTCGGCATCAGGCACGTGGTCGTTCAGGCGTACGACGATGCCGACCAGACCCCCGCGGGCAGGGTGAAATCCCTCGAGTCGATCCTGGGCCAGGGCGCAGACTCGTTCCAGACCGTCATTGTCGATACCTCGGTGATGAACATGCCGTCCACCTCCTTCTCCCTCGTCGCCAACCGGCTGATCAAGGAAAAGCACGGCCTCCCCTGCGGCGGCGCGTACTCCAACGGGACGCATATGTGGAAGGAGTGCAAGGAAAAGTGGGGGCTCGACGGGTTCAGGGCGATGGACGCGGTCGTCCAGGGAATGGCCTCGGCCCTCTGGTCTGATTTCAACTTCTGCGGACCGGCCGTCACCGCGCCGCGGGTCTTCCCGGCCGTCGCCAGCGCGCACATCCTGCTTTCGACCCTGGTGTACGACGAAAGCGGCGTCATCTTCGATAACCCGGACCTGCCCATCCGAAAGCACTTCGCGGACTTCATCGCCAAGATGCAGGAGGGCGGCTCGAGGAAAAAAGGAAAATAAGAGCAGAGGATACGGAAAGGAGATTTACCGTTCATGAATTCACGAGAGAGAGTCCTGAAACTGTTCAAGAAGGAGGCGATCGACAGGGTCCCCTGCTTCAGCGGCATGGGGAACATCACCGAGACCGGCATCAACAAACTCGGGTACCGGTTCGCCGGCATCCATCTTGACGCAAAACAGATGGCGGAGACCGCCGCGACAACCTATAAGCTCTTCGGCTACGAATGCGGCGTCGTCCCGGTCGACCTCTGCGTCGAGGCCGAGGCGATGGGCTGCATCATCAATGTCTACCCTCACGCCGAGGGCATCCTCTACCCGACGATCAAGGAGAAGCTGATACACGGGGAAGACGATATGGATATCTCGGTGCCGAAGGACCTGGCGACGCGCGGCCGGATACCCCTGCTGAAAGAGGCGATCAGGCTGCTGAAGGCCGACATCGGAGACAACGTGGCGGTCGGCTCGTACGTCCTCGGACCCTTCACGCTCGCGGGACAGATCATGGAGCTCAACGACCTGCTGAAGCTCTCCTTCAAGAAGGCCGACAAGGTCGCGAAACTTCTTGATGTCATGGCCGACGCCCTCGTCATCGTCGCGAAGGAGTACGAGAAGGCGGGCGTCGACTACATCACCGTCAGGGAAATGGGCGCCACCAGCGACGTCCTGAGCCCGAGGGTCTTCAAGAACCTGATCCTGCCGCCTCTGCAGAAGGTGATCAGGGCGATATCCGGCTTCTCGGTCCTGCATATCTGCGGCAAGACGAACGATATCGTCACCGCGATGATGGAGGCGGGGCCGACCGCGATCAGCGTGGAGCAGAAGAATGATGTCGCCGAATCGAGAAAGAAGCTCGGCAGCGACGCCCTCATCTTCGGCAACTTCGACCCCTACAATGTCCTGGTATCCGGCACCGAGGACCTCGTCCGCTCGACGATGCGCAAGTGCATCGACGACGGCGTCAGCGCCGTCTGGCCGGGCTGCGACATATGGCCGACGGTGCCGCCCCAGAACATGACCGCAATGATTGACGAAGTTAAAACATACGGAGGTAAAAAGTAATGGCTGACGAAGCTCGCAAGAAAGAGATCTATGAGAAGCTCAGGACCGGTGTAATACAGTATGATGAGGACGCCTGCAGGGAAGGGGCCCAGGAGGCGGTGTCCGAAGGGCTCGACGCCAACGAGGCGATCTTCGACGGCCTCGTCTCGGGCATGGAGGAGGTCGGCAGGCTCTTCGAGGCGCAGGAGTATTTCGTGCCGGAGATCCTGATGTGCGCCGACGCCCTGTACGCGGGCCTCGACATCCTGAAGCCCCACTGCAAGCAGATGGACCTCGGGGTGAAGGGCTCCGTCGTCATCGGCACGGTGGAAGGCGACGTCCACGACATCGGCAAGAACCTCGTCAAGATGATGTTCGACGTCGCCGGGTTCACCGTCTATGACCTCGGCAGGGACGTGCCCCTCGACAAGTTCGTCGACGAGCAACTCAAGACGGATTCCGAGCTGGTGTGTCTGTCCGCCATGATGACCACCTCGATGGTCGGCATGCCGAAGGTCATCGAAAAGATCAAGGCGAAGAACCCCAACTGCATGATCATGATCGGCGGCGCGCCGACGTCCAAGGAGCTCGCCGACAAGTGGGGCGCCGACGGGTACGCAGAAGACGCCAGCAACGCGCTGAAAGAGGCGATCAAGATGGTCGCGTTCCTGAAGAAGCTGAGGGACGAAAAGATACAGAAGAAATAGGCTGCCGTGGACGCTGACCCGCTGAAGCAGTTTCTGCAGGCAGAGGGGGCCACGCTTGTCGGAGTCGGAGACGTGAGGAGGGCCCTGTCGCAGGAGATCATGCATCTCGGCAGAGGCATCGCGATCGCGGTCAACCGGGGCCTCACCCGGGACACCGTCGACCTGCTCATGCGTCTCCAGGCCCTGACCGAAGGGTGGCTCCGGGCAAAGGGATACCGGAGCCTGTCGATCCCGCCGGACTCGGACCGGAGGATGGGCAAGATGATCTCGAAGCTCTATAAACTCTTCTGCCACAAGACCGCGGCGACCTGCGCCGGCCTCGGCTGGATCGGCAAAAACGGCCTGCTCATCAACGAGCGGTACGGCTCGAAGATGACCTGGGCCACGGTCCTGACGGATGCCCCGTTGGCGACCGACCGGCCTTATGTCTCCTCCCGATGCGGAGACTGCGACCTGTGCGTGCGCCACTGCCCCTCCGGTGCGGTGCAGGGCCATCTCTGGTCCCTCGGCGACCCGATGCGCGAGATCGTCTCGTACGACAAGTGCAGGTCGCTGAAGTCGGGCCGGACGTCGCTCAGGGAAAAGCCGAACTGCGGGTTCTGCGTAACCGTCTGCCCGTATTCGCGCAATGGAGGAGAGCAGCAGAAGGCGGGATGACCGGAGGGTCCTGCCGGTGCAGCCATCCCGGCGTCTTTGGGAAGGGCAGGCACCGCCTCCCGGTTCCCCTCCCCGTCGCGGAGGGAAGAAGGGGAAGGTCATCCGGGCGGGCCGGAAACAGCAACCATTGTTGACCGATATCATTACTACGACAACAGGAGGAATGGATAGATGGGCCGTACGTTTAAGGTAATATTCCAGCCGGCAGGCCGGCGGGGAGAGATAGAGGAAGGGACAACGATACTCAAGGCCGCTCAGCGCCTGGGCGTTGACCTCGAGGCGCTCTGCGGAGACAAGAAGGTCTGCGGGAAGTGCAAGGTCAGGATAGAGGAAGGGTATTTCGAAAAGGACAACCTCGAATCCGGAATGAAACACATAACCCCCTTTGAGCCGACCCCCGATGAGCTCAAGCATATCAAACCGGAAGACGGACCGGGCATCAGGCTCGCCTGCTCCTGCGAGATCCATGGGGACCTCAAGGTGTTCGTGCCGGAACGCTCGAGGGCGGGAAAGCAGGTCGTGCGAAAGGCGGCAAAGGAACTCTCGATCGCCCTCGACCCGGCGGTGAAGAAATACACCCTTGCACTGACCGCCCCGACGCTGCACGACATGACGACAGGCGACTATGAGCGGGTCGTCAGGGCGATGGAGGAGACCTACGGGATAAAGGACCTGCAGTTCAATTTCGAGGTGCTGCTCCAGCTGCAGGACGCCCTGCGCGAGGGAGAATGGACGATAACCCTGACGGTCTGGATGGGCAGGGAGATCATCAAGGTCGAGCCGGGTCACGTGGACGTCTGCTACGGCCTCGCCGTCGACATCGGCACCACCACCTGCGTCGGATACCTCTGCGACCTCTCGACCGGAAAGGTGGTGAACACCGAATCGATGATGAACCCGCAGGTCCCCTACGGCGAGGACGTGATGTCGCGGATCACTTACGCCATGACCAATCCCGAAGGCCTCAAGACGATGCAGGACGCGATCATCACCGGCCTCAACGAGATCATCGAGAAGGTGGTCGCCGAGGTGAAGAAGGACGGCCCCCATCCGGGAGTTGCGATCGATGACCTCACCATCGTCTTCAACACGGCGATGCACCACATATTCCTCGGGCTGAACCCGGTCTACATCGGCCGTTCCCCCTTCATCCCGGCGGTGCAGCGCTCCCTGGACATCAAGGCCCGCGACCTGGGGCTGAGGATCAACCCGGGAGCCTACATCCACGTGCTGCCGATCGAGGCGGGGTTTGTCGGGGCCGATAATGTCGGCGTCCTGATCGCCCAGGAACAGTATTTCCAGGACGACATGGTCCTCATCATCGACATCGGCACCAACGGCGAGCTTCTCCTGGGCAACAGGGACCGGGTATGCTCCACCTCCTGCGCGACCGGCCCCGCCTTCGAGGGCGCGCAGATAAAGTTCGGCATGCGGGCCGCCCCCGGAGCGATCGAGAAGGTGAAGATAGACCCGGAGACCAGGGAGCCGAAGTATAAGGTCATCGGCAAGGCGGACTGGCATACCCATATCGAGGGGAAGATCAACGCAAAGGGCATCTGCGGCTCCGCCATCATCGATGTGATCGCCGAGATGTTCCTGGCAGGGGTCATCGACAGGACCGGGAAATTCGTGATGGACCTCGGCACCAGCAGGATCAGGAAGGATGTGACTGGGAAGCCCGAGTATGTCCTCGCCTGGGCCGAAGAGACGTCGATCAACCAAGACATCACGGTCACGCAGGGCGATGTGCGGGCGCTGCAGCTCGCAAAGGGCGCCCTTTACACCGGCGCGAAGCTGATGATGCAGAAGATGGGCGTCACCAGGCTCGACCGGGTCGAGCTTGCCGGGGCCTTCGGCAGCCATATCGACCGCGAGGCGTCTCTCATGCTCGGCATGTTCCCCGACGTGCCGATCGACAAGGTGGTGGTCGTCGGAAATGCCGCCGGCGACGGCGCGAGGATGGCGCTCCTGAACAAGGCCAAGCGGATCGAGGCGGACGAGCGCGCCCGCTGGGTCGAGTTCGTCGAGATCGCCACGGAGCCGACCTTCGAGAAGGAATTCATGCAGGCGATGCATATCCCGCACATGAAGGACAAGTTCCCGAACCTCAAGAAGATGCTCGAGGAGCAGAAGTCTCTGGTCGCCCCGGGCATCAAGGGATAGCGTTTCCCGATGGCACGGGTGAGGGTCGATCCGGGACAGTGCGGCATGCGTGTCGTCGTGCAGGTCGACAGGAAAGGGAAGGACGTCTTCGAGCTGCTGATCACGAGTGACTGCGAGATGGCCCGGAAGCTCGGGGAAACGCTCCCCAGCCTCACGCTGGCCGATGCCTTCAAGAAGTTCCCAGACAACCCTGTCTACAAGAAAGGCGCGGCATGCCTCAGGCATGCCGCCTGCCCCGTACCGAGCGCGGTCCTCAAGGCTCTCGAGGTAGAAGCGGGCCTCGGGGTGCCGCGGGACGTGACGATCGTCTTCATGAAAGATGAAGACGAATAGCCCCCGCCGGGGAGTATCGGGATACCCCCTGCCCGCCGGCTGAGGCACGTCGCCCCATGCCTGAAATAACCTATTACAAGCCATGGGTCCTCTTCTGGGTCTGCGCTGTCCTCGCCCACGCATACATGGACCGTTCCCTCTGGCTGAAATGGAGTTCATGGAAACGGGGACAACCGCAGTCCTCCGGCCGTAACTGGACGTTCGGCAGCGTGCGGATATGGCTCATGGAGGTCCTGCTCCAGAGGCAGCTCCTCGGGCTCTCCTTCACCCGCTGGATGATCCACCTGCTGATCTTCTGGGGCTTTCTCTGCCTCGCGGCCCTCTCCCTCTTCCTCTTCTTCCTCTCGATCGCGGGATCGATCGGCATCGCCGGGGGCCTTCGGGAATTCTTCCTGCGGGGAAGCGGACACGCGCTGGCAAAGGTATGGGGGGATTTCTTCGGACTCTGCCTCCTCCTGGGACTGACCGCAGCCGGTATCAGGCGTCTCATCATGCGGCCGCACCAACTCCTCAATGACCAGGGAGACGGGACTCTCCTCGTCTTTCTCCTGTGGCTCGTTATCAGCGGGTTCCTCCTTGAGGCGCTCCGTCTCGGCCAGGCGCATCATGATATGGCCCGGTATTCCTTTGTTGCGTATTCCCTCGCGCCTCTCCTTGCGATCGACTCCATGGATGCGGGTCAGTGGCTGACAGCCGCCTGGGTCATTCATTCCCTCAGCGGCATCGGACTGCTCCTCTACCTGCCGCAGAGCAAACTCATGCACAGCCTGCTCGCCCCTGTTGTCATCGCACTGAACGCCTCCGAAGAACAGGGGAGAAAGGATATCTATTGGCCGGGGATAAAGGGCCACAGGCCGACAAGATAGCAGCGGGACTTACCCGGAGGCAGCTGATCGAGATCGAGGCCTGCTCCCGGTGCGGGGAGTGCCTTCTGTGGTGTCCCGTCTTCCCGCACGATCCGCGTGAGGAGATCTCATCCCGCGGGAAGCTCGGCAGGATCAGGAAGCTGGCGGGCGGGATCGCCTCCCCCTCGGATGAGGCGGCCCTGCTCGATGGTCTCTACGCCTGCTCCGCATGCGGCCAGTGCCATGTCGTCTGTCCAATCCGCATCAATACGCCGGAGTTGTGGGAGCAGGCACGCCTGGCATTGGCAAACTCCGGACTGTTGCAGCCCGAGGCGCAGATACAACAGCTGAAGACGATCCGGGAGTACGACAATTCATATGGCAAACCCCGGGCGCAGAGGGGGCTGTGGGCCGAGCGGGCCTCTCGGGCCGGATTCTTTCTCGGCCCTGTCCCGACATGGAGCGAACAGCAGTCGGAGGTCCTCTATTTTGCCGGGTGCACTGCGAGCTTTGATGAGACGATGCAGCCGGTGGCAGTTCAATCCGCCCGTCTCCTCCAGGAGGCGGGTGTGCGTTTTTCGATCCTCGGGGCTGATGAGCCCTGCTGCGCGAGCAAACTCCGGCGCATGGGAGACAACGAATTCAGGACAGAGGCGTCACGGCGGGCGGAGATGCTCGCCGGAAAGAAGGTGCGGACGATCGTCGTCTCCTGCGCAGGCTGTTTCAAGGGACTGCATTCCGACTACCGCGGGATCCTCCCGCCGTCCGTCGAGGTACTGCACCTCACCGAATTCCTCTGGAGGCTGATCCGGGAGGGCAGTCTCAAGCCGAGGCATGAAGTGCCCCTCACCGTCACCTATCACGACCCCTGCCACCTGGGACGGCATAACGGCATCTATGAAGAGCCGCGGAAGGTCCTGGGGTCGATCCCGGGTCTGCACGTCGTCGAGATGAAGCGGTCCGGCCCCTTCTCCGCCTGCTGCGGCATGGGCGGCGGGTTGAAGCTTGCCCGGCCTGATCTGCAGAAGAAGATGTCGGCAGCCAGAATCAGGGAGGCGGAGGCTGCCGGAGCGGAGGCTGTGGTAACGCCCTGCCAGACCTGTCTCATGGGTCTCTCCGCAGGGGCCGCTGCAGCCGCTTCATCGCTGCCGGTATTTCACCTCAACGAGATGCTGGTCCGTTCCGTCTGCCCGGAGATCACCTTCGATACGATCGCGGCCGGACTAAAGTCTTCTGATGGACAGGGCGGAAGGTCTGCTCCATGAGATCAGGTTTATGCCTGATGAGGCTATAATAGGATCAGGAGAGGAAATAGAGGCCGCACAGGAGAATCCATGCCTTCCATGGCAGCCGTTGCCGCACCGCATACGTCGCACGCAACTCAAAAAAGAGCCTCCTGCAGAGGGGCGGCCGGGGTGTCGGCCTGATACGGATGGGGGTCCTCCTTGCATGCGCAGCCTATGCCGTCTATGCCGCATTCATCTGCCGGCTGTTCTTCCATATCCTGCTGTGGGTCCGGGCGTCGGAACAGGCGTTCACGAGACCGGCGTATGCCGTGCGCATCCGTCCGAATACGGTGGCCGTCACCGCGCTTGACCTCCTCTTCTTAAGAAGGCTCTTCAGCCAGAACAAACTGCTCTGGATCGGGTCGTGGACCTTCCACCTCTCGTTCCTGCTCGTCTTCCTGGGTCATATGCGGTATTTTCTCAATCCGGTGCCCGCGTGTATCACCTGTTTGCAGCCCTTTGGACTCGTTGCCGGATACCTGCTGCCCCTGTCGCTCATCCTGCTGCTTATTCTGAGGACATCATCAGGGAAGAACCGGTATGTATCCGTGTACAACTATTTTCTGCTGGGAACCGCCCTGGTGATCAGCCTGAGCGGCCTCGGCCTCAGGGTCTTTATCCATCCCGACCTGGCGGAGATCAAGGCGTACATCCTGGCTCTGTTCACCTTCAGGCCGGAAGCGCTGCCGCAGAGCATCGTCTTTGTCGCGCACTTCAGCCTCGTGCTGTTCCTGCTGCCCTTCCTCCCCCTTCATATGGTGGCAGCCCCCCTCGTCACGCTGGATGCCCGCCGCAGGGAAGATGAACTCAGGACGGTGATGCATGAAAGATAAAGACACCTTCACCGGATGTCTCAGCCGGCGACAGCTGCTCGAGATAGACGCCTGCACGCAGTGCGGGGAGTGCCTGAAGTTCTGCCCCGTGCAGGAGGTGACCGGGAACCCCCTCATCTCTCCGCCCGAGAAGATCCGCCTCTTCAGGGAGTTCATCAGGGCGACCGAAGGCCTCGGGGCCAGGCTCCTCGGAGGCCGCGAGATCGACCGGAAGCTGCTCGAGGACTTCAGCCACGCTGTCTTCGAATGCACCACCTGCGGGGCCTGCAGCCGGCACTGCACCGTGGGCATCTCCACCCAGCGGCTCTGGCCGATGCTCCGGAAGGAGATGGTGCGGAGGGGCCTCGGCCCGCTCGGTCCCCAGGCGGGGATGCCGGGTGCGATCCGGGAAACGGGAAACCCTTACAGCAAGCCGTCAGCCGAACGCTTCGCCCCCTGGTTCCCCGAAGGGGTTGTTGTTTCAGAAAAGGCGGAGATCGCCTACTATGCAGGCTGCACAGGGGCTTATGAGGCGCAGCCGATGGTGCGGGGAGATGTCAGTGTCCTTAGCGCAGCAGGCGAACCCTTCACCATGCTCCCCCCTGAAGAGGAGGTCTGCTGCGGCTTCCCGCTCTTCATCACCGGCCAGCACGATCTCCTGGAGGACCTCACGAAGAGGCTCGTCAGCGCCTACCAGGAAAGGGGCGTGAAGACCCTGGTCTGTTCCTGCCCCTGCTGCGTCAACATCATGTCCCGGGACTGGCCGATCTTTTTTGGAAAAGACCTGCCGTTCAGGATCAGACACATCACCCAGTATGCCGCCGAGGCTCTCCGCAGCGGCAGGCTCCGCATCGCGGGAGAGCTTCGGGAGCGGCTGATCTATCACGACCCCTGCTACCTGAGCAGGGGCGTCGGGGTCATCGATGAGCCCCGGGAAGTGCTCCGGGCGATACCCGGCGCCGAACTCATCGAGTTCGATCGCCACGGCCTCGCGTCGCGCTGCTGCGGGGCGGGGGGGGCCGCGCGGAAGGTCTTCCATGACAACGCGATCGCGACGGGCAGGCTCGCGATAGACGAGGCGGTTGCAAAATCCGCTGACAGGCTCATCCTGAGCTGCCCTGCGTGTTACGCCAAGGTGAATGAGGCGCTGCAGGGTCATGACAAACAGGTGAGGATCACCGATATCATGGAGCTCCTTGCAGGGCTGGTGGAAAGAAGATAGGGACTGGGAAATGTGCTTGCTGGACTGGTATTCTAGGGCATGCGGATTTCGCGGATGCTTCGGGCCTTCTGCACGGCATGTTCCGGACCGGAAGTGCTGACGTGAGCCACTTTACCATACGTTGCAGGAAGTGCGGCAAGGTGCTCGTTGATACCTACTGCACCTTCTGCGAGCATTGCGCAAACTCCCTGCTGGTCACGGAATATCAGGTGCCCTTCAGGGGAGACTGCGGCAGCGGCATCTGGAAGTTCAACTGGCTTCCGGTGCACACGCCCTCCTTCGATCAGCCGGGCACGCTCGTCTATCGTTCCGAATGGCTCGCCCGCCACCTGGGGCTCGAAAACCTCTACATCGACTTCAACGGGTACTGGCCCTCCCGCGGCGCCTTTATCGAGACCTGCACCTTCAAGGAGTTCGAGGCTGCCGTCGTCCTCCAGAACGCGGTCGAAAACAGGGTCAGGGGGCTTGTCGTCGCCTCTGCGGGAAATACGGCGCGCGCCTTTGCCCATCTGTCGGTCGTATCCGGCTTCCCGGTCATCATCGTGGTGCCGAGGATGTGCCTCATGGAGATGTGGTACCTCGAAAGCTCCTCTGCCGTGCCGACGCTTGCGGTCGGAGACGGCGACTACTCCGACGCGATCGACGTCGCCCGGAGGATCGCCGCCATCGCGAACTTCCCCTTCGAAGGGGGGGTAAAGAACGTCGCAAAGCGCGACGGTCTCGGCTCAACGATGCTCGAGGCGGTCCTTAAGATCGGCTCTCTTCCCGATCATTATTTCCAGGCAGTCGGCAGCGGCACCGGGGGGATAGGCGTCTGGGAGATGTGCGAGCGGCTGCTCCGCGACGGCCGGTTCGGGGGCAGGCTCCCGCGGCTGCATCTTGCGCAGAACCTGCCGTTTGCTCCCATGACAAAGGCGTGGGAGAGGCGCAGCAGGGACCTCGCCCCGGAGGACCTCAGGCCGGAACTCATCGGCCAGATATCGACCCGCGTGCTGTCGACCAGGTATCCTGCCTACAGCGTACAGGGCGGCGTCTTCGATGCACTCGCCGCAACGGACGGGAAGATGTACGGGGTCACGAACCGGGAGGTCTTCGAATCCATGGAGCTCTTCAGCAACCTGGAGGGTGTCGATATCGTCCCTGCATCGGGCGTCGCGGTGAGTGCGCTCGGCCAGGCGGTCAGGACCGGCGCGGTCGGGAAGAAAGAGGTGGTCCTGCTGAACATCACCGGCGGCGGGGAGATGATCGTCGGCAGGGAAAAAAAGACGTATAACGTGGAACCCGCCTTTATCTCGAAAAAGGTGACGGATGAGGAGATAGAACACCTGGTATGCGATATCCTGAAGAAGAGCTGATAGCGGCCCTGCGGGAAAGCGGCGTGGATTTCACCGCGTCCCTGCCCTGCGAAAAGATCAAGTCACTCCTCGTGATGGTGGCAGAAAGATTTCCCCACGTGCCGCTGACGCGCGAGGAGGAAGGCGTCGGCATCTGTGCAGGCGCCGCCCTTGCCGGCAGAAGACCCGCCCTGTTCCTTCAGAGTTCAGGGATCGGGAACATGATAAACGCCCTCCTGTCGCTCACCTCTTTTTATGAACTGCCGCTCGCCCTCTTCATCAGCCGGCGGGGAGTTTACCGGGAACAGATACAGGCGCAGCTGCCGATGGGGAAGGGGCTGCCGAAGCTGCTCAGGGGAGCGGGCATCCCCTTCACCCTCATCGAGGCCAGGTCTGATCTTGGACGCATCCGGAAGAGACTCGATGAAGTCTACCGGAAAGACCGGCTCCACGCCTTCCTCATGAGCCCCGCCGTCTGGGAGGGATCGTGCAGTCTCGAGCCGCCTGCCGCCCTGTGTCCTGTTGCCCATGCGGCAGCCCGCCCGAAGACAGGGCATCAGCGCCCCCGCCTCACCCGGTTCGGGGTCCTCGAGACGATCGCCCCGTTTCTGGAAGGAAGGGTTGTCGTCTGCAACCTCGGGTTCCCCTCAAAGGAGCTCTTCCACATCAAACACCAGCCGTCTCATTTTTACATGCTCGGGAGCATGGGCATGACAACGCCGATCGGCCTCGGCATCAGCCTCGCGACGGACAGGGAGGTGGTCGTGATCGACGGAGACGGCAGCATCCTGATGAACCCCGGCACTCTCGCCACGGCAGCCGCCTTCGGGAGGCCTAATCTCACCATCGTCTGCATTGACAACGGTTCGTACGGGTCGACCGGCAGCCAGCCGACGCTCACCGGGGCCTGCGTTGACCTCGAGATGGTCGCCCGGGGGTTCGGGTTCAGACAGACAGCAAAGGTCGCGGGCAAACAGGAGATCAGGGATATCATGAGGAAGAAGGCAGACAGGGTGAGGTTCATACACATCCTCGCCCTCCCCGGCAACAGGAACGTCCCGCCTATCCCCCTCGACCACTTCACCATCAAGAAGGCTGTCATCGCCTATCTGGCCGGAAAATAACCTCGGGGCAGGCGGTGCCCCTCACTCGTCAGAGAAGGCCAGCCCGGTTGCGCGGCGCCGGGTATCAGTGGTGCCCTCCTTCCGCATGGCCGCCGGCGATGATATAGACAGCGTCCGTCTCCCCGGGATTTTCGAGACGGCACTCCTGGTCGCCGGAGAGATGAAGGGCCGAGCCTTCCGGCAGCATCCCGGTAAAATAGCCTGACACGGACAGACCCCCCTTCGCCGACAGGACGATCTCTTCATGCCCCGCGCCCGGCCTGACCAGCCGGCCCTCTTCTCCGGGGGCCAGACGTCCGTAGATCATATAGCAGGCATGACTGCCTGTCTGCCTTGCGCCAAGGACGGTCTCCCCTTCTTCAGACTCAAGCGCGGCCTTCCGCAGATCAAATATCTTCATGCTCCACCTCTCATTGTTTCTTAGAAAAACAGTTGCGGAACTCAACCTGCGGTAAAAGACTGCGGGTATTCGGCTGAGACCGCCGGTCTTATGAACGGGTATTTTACCAACATTTGTTAATAACCTGTTAGTTGAGGCAGAAAAACCGGCAACAGACGCATTAAACTCGCTTAACGGAGCACTTTGCCTGTTTTTTAAGCACCCAATAATACTAATAATTTCAACCAGATGCGACCAACTTGTTTCACCTCTTCGACAGAGGCCCGCGAGATGCCGTCCGAGCGTTATGCATCAAGGATTCCCGTCCCTTAAGTTATAACTTGAGATGTCGGGCTACAATCAAAAAGTGTGTAAATAGATAGAAGGCGGTGTATCCTTTTCAAGTTGCGACCAAACAACAAGGAAAAGGAGACACCACCATGGGAAAGGGTATCACCGAGGCGGCGAGGCCGTCAAG